>JAEKNN010000055.1 GCA_016464795.1 Candidatus Amunia macphersoniae
TCCGGATGCCGCAAGCCCACGGGAAAGGAGGTGCGCGCATGGTGCGCGACTACGAGTTGATGTACATCGTCCGGCCAGAGCTGGATGACGAGGCGCTGCAGGGTGCCGTCCAGTCAGTCGAGCAGATGATCAACGGGGTCGGTGGGTCGGTGGTCCGGTCGACCAGCTGGGGCCGGCGCCGGCTCGCCTACGAGGTTGAACACCTCCGCGACGGCCACTACATGCTGCTGCACATTCGCGCGGATGGCGCCCGGGTGCCCGACATCGAGCGCGCTCTGACCATCCACGAGACCGTCTTCCGCCACCTGCTGGTGCTCCACGGGGCCGGAGCGGAGGTCGACGCGGTGGATCCCGACCACGTTGCCGGACTCGCGGCCGCGCCGGCGCGCGCGGCCGGTGACGACGATGGCCGTCCGGAGCGTCAGACAGCTGTCGCCGGGGCCGCAGAGGATGATGACGACGAGGACGGCGATGACGCGGACGACAATGCCGCGGCCGTCCCCGCAGCCACCGAGGAGGAGAACTGATGGCCGGATCCCTCAACCGTGTGATGCTGATCGGCAGGCTCACTCGCGATCCCGAACTGCGCTTCACCCCGAGTGGCACCGCCGTCTGCAACCTGGCGCTGGCGACCAATCGCTACGGGCAGGATCCGAGCGGGGAGCGTCGTGAGTACACCGATTACCACGACATCGTGGTCTGGAACCAGGGCAACCGCAAGCTCGCCGAGCTGTGCGGTCAATACCTGCAGAAGGGTCGTATGGTCTACATCGAAGGCCGCCTGCAGACCCGCTCGTGGGACGACAAGGACACCGGAGCCAAGCGCTACAAGACCGAGGTCAACGCCAACGACGTCCAGTTCCTCGACAGCCGTCAGGACGGTGACAGCGGCCGCGGCGGGGACTTCGTCGGGCAGCCGGCCGGTGCTGCAGCGACACCCGCGATGGGATCCAACCAGGGTGGTGACGTCGACCCCGACGACATCCCCTTCTGACTGAGGCAAGACACACGAGATGCCCGATTACGACCGCCGCCGCCGCAAGGTCTGCACCTTCTGCTTGGAGCACGTCGAGGTCATCGACTACAAGGAGGTGGCCCGCCTGCGCCGCTACCTGAGCGATCGCGGCAAGATCCTGCCGCGGCGCATGACCGGAACCTGTGCACGCCACCAGCGCCGGCTCACCACCGCCCTCAACCGCGCGCGGCACATCGCCCTGCTCCCCTATCAGGCCGAGGTTCGCTAGACAACCGACCCCGTCCAGCTCGTCGGCGCAGGCGACTTCATGTCGCCGGAGCGGACACCACTGGCTGGGGGGTGCCCGAGGGGGGACGCAGTTCCCCTTTCGCCTACAGACCCCAGACCGCAGATCCCGTCAAGCTCGTCGGCGCAGGCGACTTCATGTCGCCGGAGCTGACACCGCTGGCTGGGGGGTGCCCGAGGGGGGAACGCAGTTCCCCCTTCGTTTACGCCATATACTGCGGGTGGCCATGCGCCATCCGGCGACCCGTCTTCTCCACGTCCTGCTCAGCGTCCCGGTCCTCATCGCAATGGTGATCACCGCCTCGCCGACCGCGCGCGCCCAGTCGCAGCCCAGTCCCGCCCCGCTGGTGATCGTCATCGATCCCGGTCACGGCGGCGCTGTCAACCCGGCCCAGCCGGACATGCCGTTCGACCCGGGGGCGATCGCCCCCAGTAACGGGCTGCAGGAGAAGGACGCCACCCTGGCGGTGTCGAAGCGCGTCCAGGCCCTGCTCGAGCAGGACGCCGTCCATGTCGTCCTCACGCGCAGCGACGACCGGGCGATGAGCATCCAGCAGCGCACCGACACCGCCAACAGCAACCAAGCCGCCGTCTTCGTCAGCATTCACTTCAACTCCTATCCCGACGGCGGCCCCGGCGGCTCGCTGGTGCTGTACCCGAAGGACACCGACATCACCTTCGCCAACCGCATGAGTGACGCCATGAACACGTATTTGGGTCCGCTGGGCGTCGCTGACGACGGTGTGCAGTTGCGCGACAACTGGTGGGTCAGCACACAGATGCCCACGGTCACCGTCGAGCCGGCATTTCTTAGCAACGCGCGGGAGGCATCGTTGATCGCCAGCCCGGACTTCCAGCAGGCGCTCGCCATGTCGATCCGGGCCGGGATCGAGACCTACGACCCGCAGGTGCTGCAGCGCAAGGCGCAGATCACGGCCTGGAACAACGCGCATCCCGAACGGCCGGTGGTGCCGGCCACAGTGGTGGCCACGCCTGCTCCGCATCAACCCGGTTCAGGCTGGCTGAGCACTGTGATCCGCGACGTGCTGCTCTTGGCCCTGCTGGCGGCGGTGGTGCGCTGGCCGCACATCGCCTGGCGGACTGTGCGGGCGCTGTACCGGCTGGCGCTGATGACCGTCGAGCACATCCTGATCCGCCGCGCCGCGGGCCGACGCCGGCGCCGTGCACTGGCAGTGCGCAGCACCTCGCTGCGCGCGCAGGCGTTGGTGCGGCCCCACCACATCTACGACGAGCTGTACTGACGCGGACCCTTGCGGGCGACGGCGTGGCTGGATTGCGGACGACGCTTGGTAGACTGACCGCAGGCGTCCACGTTCTCGCAGGAGCACACATGGCCTTCGCACAGCAGCTTCGTGTTCCCGGACCCACGCCCCTGCCCGACCGCGTCGTCAGGTCGGCGTCCCGGCCGATGATCAACCACCGCGGGCCGGAGTTCGCAGTCCTCATCCGCGACGTCGAGGAGGGGCTGCGCTGGGCACTCCACACCGACAACGACGTGCTCATCTACCCGTGCAGCGGCACCGGCGGCCTCGAGGCGGGCGTGGTGAACACGCTCAGCCCCGGAGAGAGTGCGCTGTTCTGCAGCATGGGCTCCTTCGGCGACCGCTGGGCCGACATCGGAGCCGCGTACGGCGCCGACGTGCACAGACTGCGCGTGCCCGCCGGCGAGCCGATCGACCCTGAGGACGTGGAGCGAATCCTGGCTGAGAACGGGGACATCAGCACGGTGTTCGTGACCCACAACGAGACCAGCACCGGTGTGGTCAACGACCTCCCCGCCATCGCCGCGGTGGTCAAGGGGCGCGGCAAGCTGCTCGCTGTGGACTCAGTCAGCGGAGCGGGTTGCATACCGCTGGAGACCGACGCCTGGCAGATCGACGTGCTGGTGACGGGTTCGCAGAAGGGCTGGATGGCCCCGCCCGGAGTGGCCATGGTGGCCGTCAGCAAGGCCGCCCTGGCCCGCGCAGAGACCACCACGACGCCCCGCTGGTACCTCGATTTCGCGCGCGAGCGCAAGTTTCAGCAGAAGGGCCAGACCTACACGACGCCTGCCATATCGGTGTTGTACGCCATCCAGGAAGGCCTGGCTATCATGCGCGAAGAGGGCATCGACAACGTCTGGGCGCGGCACAAGCGCGTCGCCGAGATGATCCGGGCCGGCATCGACGCGCTGGGACTCAAGTTCCTTGCCCCAGAAGGGCATCGCAGCGACACGGTGACCGCGATGCGCAACCCCCTTGCTGGACCAGACGAGCTCAAGGAGCTGCTCACCACGCTGCGCACGCGACATGGACTTGTGCTCGCCGGCGGCCAGGGCGACCTGGTGGGCAAGATCTTCCGAATCGGCCACCTGGGGATGGTCGACGAGTCCGACGTGTACAGCATCCTGGCGACGCTCGAACAGGGGCTGCACGAGACGGGCATGCGCAGTCGCGTCGGCCTCGCGGTGCCGGCTGCACAGGCGGTGGTGCGGAGCGTGCAGGTGAGCGAGCAGCCGGCCGGGGTCGGGTGAGCATCCAGGCTCGGACGCCCCTCTCCGGGGACACGTCAGCCACCGGGCAGGACAGCGGCATCCTGCGCATCCTCGTTGCCGACCCGATCGCCGCCGATGGTGTCGACAGGCTGCGGGCTGTGGGTGCTGTCGATGTCGACACCGGACTGTCGCCCCAGCAGTTGCTGGTGCGCATCCCTGAGTACGACGCCCTGGTGGTGCGCAGCGAGACCAAGGTGACCGCCGACGTGCTGGCGGCCGCCACGCGTTTGCGGGTGGTGGGTCGTGCCGGCGTCGGCGTCGACAACATCGACATCGACGCGGCCACTCGCCACGGCGTGCTGGTGCTCAACGCGCCCACCGGCAACACCATCGCCGCCGCCGAGCACGCCGTCGCCATGATGCTCGCTCTTGCCCGCAACATCCCGGCCGCCGACGCTTCCCTGCGGGCCGGCCGCTGGGAGCGCTCGCGACTGATGGGCGTGGAGCTGCGCGATCGCACCCTCGGTCTGCTGGGGCTTGGCAAGATCGGCTTCGAGGTCGCGCGCATCGCCGGGGAAGGCCTGCGCATGCGTGTCCTGGCCCACGATCCGCTGGTCAGCCAGGAGCGTGCGGAGCAGGCGGGCGCCGAGCTCGTCGACATCGAGACGCTCCTCGCCGAGAGTGATGTGATCAGCGTCCACGTACCCCTCAACGAGCACACTCGTGGTGTCATCGGAGCCAGCCAGCTGCGCCAGATGCGTCGTGGAGCGCGAGTCATCAATGTGGCTCGTGGCGGGATCATCGACGAGAGCGCGCTGGCCGAGGCGGTGCGAGACGGCGTGATCGCCGGGGCCGCTGTCGACGTGTTCACCGCCGAGCCTGTGCCTGAAGGCCATCCACTCATCGGCGTGGAGGGGATCGTGGTCACACCGCACCTCGGTGCCAGCACCGCGGAGGCACAGGTCAATGTCGCCGCCGATGTCGCCGACCAGATCGCCGAATATCTGCGGGGCGGGTCGCCGCGGTACGCAGTCAACGCTCCGGCGATCAATCCCGAGGAGCTGGCGCGGCTGCGCCCATATCTCGAGCTCGGCCGCAAGATGGGCTCGCTCGCCGCCCAGCTCAGCAGTGGCGGGGTGCGCCGGCTGATCTGCAGCTATGCCGGAGAGCTCGCCGACGTTGACACCACGCTGCTCACCGCCGAGGTGCTTCGCGGCCTGCTGGGCCACTTCTCGGACGCGCGCGTCAATGCCGTGAACGCCAAGACGGTGGCCCGCTCCATGGGCGTCGACATCGACGAGCACACCACCACGCGCAGTGTCGACCACGCCAACTCGATGTTTGTCGAGGTGGTCGGCGAGCAGCGCCTGCTGGTGGCGGGAACCCACTTCGAGGGCGTCCCCCGAGTCACCCGGATCGACGATTTCCGAGTCGACATGCATCCCGCCGGCACCTTCCTGGTGGTGCAGCACGAGGATCGGCCAGGCGTCATCGCCGCGGTGTCGACATTGCTGGCGAGCCACGACATCAACATCGCCCGCATCGAGCTTGGCCGCGACCATCCGCGCGGCCGGGCGGTGATGCTGATGGAGATCGACGACGCGATCGACAGTGACCTGCTCGCGCGCCTGGCCTCCGAGGCTCATCTCGAACAGCTGCGGCAGGTGCGCCTGTAGAGGTGGTCGACGACGGCATGCTCGCGGAGACGGTGGCGATCTCCGGCGCGGGTGGCGTCGACATCGAGGCATACCTCGCCCGTCCGCTGCGGCAGGGGCCGCTGGGCGGTGTCGTCGTCATCCACCACAATCCTGGTTTCGACGCCGCCACCAAGGAGATCACCCGACGGTGCGCGGTGATGGGCTACAACGCAATCTGCCCCAATCTCCACAGCCGCGAGGGCCCTGGTGCGAGCCCCGACGCCGCCGCCGCGGCCGTCCGCGCCGCCGGCGGGGTGCCTGACGATCGGTTGGTCGCTGACGTCGGGTGCGCGGCCGCGCATCTCCGGGGCCTGAGCAGCGCCAACGGCCGGGTCGGCCTGATCGGCTTCTGCTCAGGAGGCAGGCAGGCCTTCCTCGCTGCCTGCACTCTGCGGGTCGACGCCGCCGTGGACTGCTACGGAGCCTTTGTGATCAGCCCGCCACCGGAGGGATCCCCGCTTCGGGTTGGGCCGGTGGCCCACCTCGTCAACGATCTCTCGTGCCCCCTGCTCGGCCTGTTCGGCGCCAACGATATCCACCCCTCGCCGGGCGAGGTCGGCGAGCTCGACAGGATGCTCGACGCCGCCGGCAAGGATCATGAGTTTCACGTCTTCGACGGCGTCGGGCATGCGTTCTTTGCCACCGATCGACCCAGCTACTCGGTCGAAGCGGCCACCGAGGGCTGGGCGCTGGTCAGCGACTTCTTCAGCCGGCATCTGTCAGCGAGGTGAGCCGATGTGCACGTACGTGACCGAGCATCTCGAGGTCGAGGGCAGTGGCCGCCCGGATCCGCTCAGGCAGGACGCCGTCCGCGCGTGGCCGCACGCCGCCGCAGGACCCGCCCAGGCGTGGCGGCGAGAAGCAGGCGCCTGCCGCCGTACATGGCGCCGCGCCCGCTGATGCGCAGCCACATTGCCCACCAGGCTGTGAGGCTGCGCTCGCACATCCACAGCGGCGCGCACAGCGAGGTGTACCAGGGGAAGACGTGGCCACCGCGGTGACGGCGACGGCCTGTCTCAGCCACCGCCACACACACCGCGATCGCCAGCGCCAGCCCGCGGCCACGAACGCGGAGTGCCACCGGCAGCACCAGCAGCATCAGCGTCATGCGCGCCGGCTGGCTGAGGTCGTCATACGCCTGGCGAGGTCGTTGGGAGAGGAATTGCCGCACGCTGGGTGGCCGCCGGGCCACGAAGAGATCGCCGGCGACGCGAACCCGGCCGCCGTCGGCCCGCACCGTTCTCAGCAGCTCGCAGTTCTCGAACAGGGCGTCGCCGCGGTACGGCGGCGTTTCGGGCAGCGCGGAGCTGCGCAGCACCAGCGTTCCCGGCCAATCGTGGGCGACAGCGCGATTGAGCAGGGTGCGGCCGGTGTCCCAAGCGGCGTGCCAGACCAGCGGGCTGAAGTAGTTCTGGGGCAGCACCAGGTCACAGCTGTCGAGCATGGCCAGGGCACGCGCCAGCGCGGCGGGGTCCCAGCGTACGTCGTCGTCGGCGATGACCACCACCTCACCGCCATGCCGCAGGCCCGTGTGGACCCCCCACGTCTTGCCGTTGGCGCAGCGCAGGTCCTCCGCAGGCGTGATCAGCGTCACGGTTGAGCCGAACGCCGCTGCGTTCGCCTGCGCCACCGCCGGCGTCGAGCCGTCCACGACCAGGACGTCGCAGCTCCCGGCCAGGTCGCGCACGTACCGGGCCAGCTCTCCATCGGCCTGCTCGGCGATCTCACGGCGCAGCGGCAGGAGGTACGTCGGCCTCACTGGGCAGGGATCACCTCGAGATCGATGGGCTTGAAGGAGCCGTTGTTGGACTGTTCGGCGGAGCAGGCGGTCACTCCAACCACCAGGGCAATCTCCGCGCGCAACACAGTCCTGGTCCCCGGTGTCGACAGCGGCGGCAGCACCGCGATGGGGCCGGCAGGATCGACAGCGACGTTCATGAAGACGTTGAGGGTCGCCGCGATGTCGCGCTCCTCGACCCCGAACGGCCGGAGCCCGACGACCAGGTTCTCCAGGCAGCTGGGATGGTGGCCCTGCTGGCCGTGGAGGATGGCGAACATCTCGAGGCTGCAGGGCGTGAGCAGGATGTCGTGAACACCACAGGTGTCGTCGACGATGGTCATCAGGCGCCGGCTGCGTCGCGACCAGAGCACGTTCCCCGTGGTCAGGCGAAGCGTCTCGTTGTAGTCGATGGTGCGCCCCGAACTGAGGCCGTCAGTGTGGTCGTCGTCGGAAAAACAGGTGAGATCGGCAACCTGCTCACCGTCGGGGTCGATGATCACCAGCAGGTCGCCGGCAGCCAGCTTCAAACCCGTGCCGCTCTGCGGTGGGATGCGCCGGCGCATCGGCGTCATGAGCGCGGATGGACGACCAATGGGCAGCGCCAGGACTCACTCACGGCGTCGCCGGCGTACTGCCTGGCCTCGGACATGCATCCGTGATCCCGGAGGACCGGGTTGATGGTGCCCTGAAGCAGGGCGTCGCGCTCCCGGATAGCCGAGCGCACGCGCTGGTACTTGCCAGCCTGGCGCATCGCCTCGAACTGCTGGTGGGGATTGAAGACCAGCGCCGGCCACGCGAACCGCCGCGCCCATCGGGAGCTACCCGGGTGCAGGCCGACGATGAAGAAGGCGCTGCCTCCGACGCTGAATGAGAAGTGAGGGTCCTCGGGGTCGTCGCTCACCCGGGCATCCCAGTGGTGCTCGGTGGCATCGACGTCGTGCAGGTGCTGCAACTGCCGCCACAGCAGCTCGCTGAAGTGTGCTTCGGTCATCGCCAAGGGGTCAGTGAACACCGCCACGAAGGAGGCCAGCTCGGCATCGCCGACGTCCTGACCAAACCGTACGAGGTCGGTGTGGAGCTCACCCGCTGCCTCAGCGCTCCCCAGCCGGCCGTAGACCCCCAGTTGGAAGGCTTGGCGGTGGATCACCGACCGGGCACCGAGGCACGGGTAGGCGGTGCTTCCCGCGAAGCCGGCGAAGGCGTCTCCAACCAGTTGCCGGAGCTGTGCCGAGGCTGCAGCATCCGGGCACCCGGTGGCGACCGGCGCCTCGGACATGACAGTCACGCTGCTAGGTTAGCGTATACCCACTAGGGTCATCTGTTCGGGCCGCCCAAGCCGCGCTTCTCGTGGATGTCGGATTGCCCAAGCAGGCGACGGCAGAAACCAGCCGATCGAGGCCAGAACCGGTGGGCTACGATCCCCCCGTCATGCTCAGGAAGGGAGGGCGAGGGCGCTCATGGATGCTCGTCCTTGCCGCCGGCCCGGCGCTGGTCCTGAGCATGCCCCCCGCCTCGGCGGTCGCCTCCCCTGTCGCCCCCATGTGGCTGGCCGGAGCAGGAGCGGCGAAGATCACGCCGCCCGCCCACAGCCCGCAACCAGCCTACGGGAGGATCGCCTCCCCGCCGGTTCGCGCTGGGCTCCGCCGGCCCACCCCGCAGCCGTCGCGGGCCGCGTCGCTTGCCGCAGACTCGCGGGCATGACTGAGGTCGTGCCCCTGCGTGGAATCCGCTTCAACCAGGAGGCCGTCCAGCTGGGGAGCGTCCTGGCGCCACCCTACGACGTCATCAGCTCTGCCCAGCAGACAGAGCTCTACGGCCGCGACCTGCGCAACATCGTGCGCGTCGACTACGGGCAGGAGCACGCCGGCGACGTCCCCGGCTCCGACGACCGCTACACGCGCGCCGCCGGCCATCTCCAGGCCTGGCTGCGCTTGGGCGTGCTGATCCAGGATTCGGCACCGGCGTTCTACATCAGCGAGCACCACTACACCATGCCGAACGGGGCCAAACAGGTTCGACGCGGCATCTACGCACGGGTGCGCGCGCGTCCCTGGGAACAGAGCGTGCTGAGGCCACACGAACGCACCATGCGTGGGCCCAAGGAGGACCGTCTGGCCCTGATGCGGGCCACCCACACCCAGACCAGCGCGGTCTTCGCTGTGTGGAAGGATGCGCCGGCAATGGCTGAGTTGCTCGCGGAGGCGATCTCCCGCCCGGCTCTGGCCGGGGGCCGCACCAGCGGCGAGATCGGTCCCGAGAAGCACCTGCTCTGGGTGGTCGAGGATCCCAGCCGGCTGGCGGCGTTTGCCGACGCGCTGGCAGGTGCCCGGCTGTACATCGCCGACGGTCACCACCGCTATGAGACGGCGGCCGCCTACGCGGCGGAGCGCGCGGCCGCCGGCGACGGCCCGGACGCAGACTCCCAGTTCGCCCTGGTCTACCTCGGCGACGCCGACGACCGCGGGCTCAGCCTGCTGCCCACCCATCGCTTGCTCCGGCCCGCCCCGCACACGGCATACAGCCTCGACGATCTCTGGATGCGGCTGGAGGATGGTTGGGAGCTGGAGGCCGCCGACGATCTGGCCAGCGCGGTGGCGGCCGCGGCCGCGGTCCGCAGCCAGCGCCATGCGGTTGCGGTGCGCTCGCACGAGGGCAGTGCGCTGCTCTCACGCCCGCTCGGCCAGGCCGCCTCCCCTCGTGAGGCGCTGGACGTGGTGGTGCTCCAGGACGAGGTGCTCGCCCCGGCGGGTGTGGACGCGGATGCCATCCGTGAGGGCGGGCTCGACTACACCCGATCCGTCGATGAGCTCGACCGGGTGGTGACGGCGAGGCAGGCCGTCCTCGGCTTCGCCCTCAACCCGGCCACGACCGCGCAGATGATCGCCGTCGCCGACGCCGGCGAGGTGATGCCCCAGAAGTCGACGTACTTCTATCCCAAGGTGCCGACCGGGCTGGTGCTCTCGCCGCTCTGAGCCGGCGACGATGAGCGGCTGCCTCGGACGCGTACGATCCCCGCATGGCCCGTCGCATCGCCGTCTCCCTCGACGAGGATGTTGTCGACGCTCTCAACGCGCATACCCGGGGCTCACCGCTGAGCCGCAGCGAGCTGGTCAATGTGGCTCTTCGCCGCTTCCTCCGTGCCGAGCGCCGCGCTGCCCGCCTCCATGTCGACGGGGCCGAACAGGCGCGGCGCATCGCCAGCGGAGCAATCCCCTCGCATCGCCTGGAGGGTCATCTGCTCCGGCTTCCTCGCGGCCCCTGGGAGAATTGAGCACCCGTTTGGAGAGGGCCACGCCCGGGTAGCACAGTGTCAGGACGACTCAGGAGACAAAGTGCCCATCTACGGTTACCGCTGCCGGTCATGTGCCCACGAGTTCGAGGTGACGCAGCGGATGAGCGACCCTGCCGGAGCAGCCTGCCCAGATTGCGGCGGCCCCGGCACCCGTCTCTTCTTTCCGGCCGGGATCCTGTTCAAGGGAAGCGGCTTCTACAAGACCGACAGCCGGGCTCCGGCACCGGCGAGCGCATCGTCGTCAGGCGACGGCGCCAAGACCGACAAGACCGACAAGAAGCCTGGCGATGGAACCGGCAAGTCCACCCCCGCGTCGCCGGACTCGGGCAGCAAGCCGGCCAAGGAATCAACTCCAGCGTCGACACCGACCCCCACCAGTCAGCCCAAGGGCAGCTCAGCCAAGGCCGCCTCCACCTCAGACTGACCGGCGTCAGTCACCCGCGCCCATCACCGCGGCGACCGCTTGCGCGGCGCCTCACCAGGAGAGACCGATGTCCAGCCCCCTCGTTGTCACCGACACCAGTTTCAAGCAGGAGGTGCTCGAGTCCGACGTGCCGGTGCTCGTCGACTTCTGGGCCTCGTGGTGCTCACCCTGCAAGATGATCGCCCCCATCGTCGAAGAGCTCGCCGGTGAGTACGAGGGCCGCGTCAAGGTCGCCAAGGTCGACGTCGACGCCAACCCCGTCACCCCCGGGATGTTCGGGATCATGAGCATCCCCACGCTGATGGTCTTTCGAGGCGGCAAGGCGGAGGAGCGGATCGTTGGCTACCAGCCCAAGCAGTCGCTCAAGGCCAAGCTGGACGCAGTCCTGGTCGGCTGAGAGCCCCG
The DNA here is from genome assembly GCA_016464795.1 of Candidatus Amunia macphersoniae. Taxonomy (GTDB): domain Bacteria; phylum Chloroflexota; class Dormibacteria; order Aeolococcales; family Aeolococcaceae; genus Aeolococcus; species Aeolococcus macphersoniae. The sequence continues at coordinate 11,354 of JAEKNN010000055.1, forward strand.
TTCAGAGCTGTGCGGCGAGGCCGCCGGTGGTCGTCACCCCGGCGGCCGCCAGCGCCTCGCCGGCGATGTAGAGCGAGCCGCAGGCAACCACCACTCCCTGCTCGCCGGCCAGCCGGCGGGCGGCGAGCAGCGCTGCCGGGACGTCGGCGGCGGTCAGAGCTCCGCCTCCCCACTGCGCGGCCAGCACCCCGGGCTGCGCCCCGCGCACTGTGCTCGGCCTTGTGAACACCACCTCGCCGCTGAGTGGCCGCAATGCCGCCATCATGCCATCGAGGTCCTTGTCGGCCATGGCTCCGAAGACGATCACCGTGCGCCGACCGGCGCAGAGGGGGAGCGCGGCCGTGACCATGGCCGCGACCGCTTCGGGGTTGTGGCAGCCGTCGACCAGCAGCGGCGGGGTGCCGTCAAGCCACTGCATGCGTCCCGGCCAGCGCACCGCTGCCGCACCGCGGCGAATGGCGTCGTCCGAGGTGGCCATCCCTCGGCGCTCGAGCACCCGACACACCTGCGCCGCGACGGCGAGGTTGCGCTCCTGGAATCTCCCGATGAGCGGGGTGCGCACGCGCATGACCGGCGCGCCGATCTCCACACCCACACCTTCGCGGCCCAGGTCCTCGCCCCGCCAGGGGATGTCCGTGCCCACCGCCGCCAATGAGGCTGCGCCGGCGCGTTCCGCGGCGTCGCGAATCACGTCCAGGGCCACGCCGGTGGCTCCCGTGACCACGTCGTTGCCAGGCTTGATGATCGCCGCCTTCTCGGCGGCGATGCCGGCGATGTCGTCACCCAGCTCGGCCCGGTGGTCGATGGCGATGCCGGTGACCACGGCCACGCCGAGGTCGAGGACGTTGGTGCTGTCCAGCCGGCCGCCCAGGCCGACCTCGGTGATGAGCAGGTCGGGCGCGTGCTCACGCGCGGCCACGATGCCCGCGGCGGTGACCACCTCGGTCACCGTCGGCGACCCGAGCTCACCGGGGATTGCCGCCGCCGCGTCCAAAACCCCGAATATCAGCCCGGCAAAGTCATCCTCAGCGATGGGGGCGCCGTCGACGGCGATGCGCTCGCGCCAGGACACCAGGTGTGGCTTGGTCATCATCACCGTGCTCAAGCCTGCGGTGGTGGCGACGGCGTCGAGCAACGCGCACACCGACCCCTTGCCGTTGGTGCCGGCCACGAGCACGCCGACCAGCCCAGCGTGAGGATTGCCGAGCTGGGTGAGGAGCGCCTCGATGCGCTCCAGGCCGAGCTTCATGCCCCGGCCCTCGAGAGCCCCCAGCGCAGCCGTGGCCCGCTCGTAGGCAGTCACCGCCAGGGCCATGTCCGAGACATCGCCTCCTCCACCCCGGGGCGGGCGACCGCGTCGCTCAACCAGGCCAGCCACGCTCGCTGGCGCTGCGCGCGATCGTCGAGGTCCTCGACCGGGGAGATGCGAAGCAGCCGGCCGCACTGGTGGGCGATCGCCGCCTGGAAGTCCTGGTACTCGAGCAGGGTGCGGGAATCGACGACGGCGCTGCGGTCGTCGCCGCACGAAACCTCGAACCCGAACACTCGGCCGTGCTCATGGTCGAAGCTGGATCGTGGCCTGACCGCGATGTTCTCCGCGGCGGGCATCATCTGGGTGAGCTTCTGCAGCCAGGCCCGCTGCGGATCGGCAGCGGAGTCGACCTGGTCGTGGATGAACAGCTCCCCGGTCAGCGCTGCCACGGCGACGACGAACTGACGCCAGTACAGGAGGTCGGACCCGCTCAGGGCGACGCTGCCGAGCTGCTCGCCGTCGGCGTCGACAAAGGTGACCATGAAGGCTCGTGCATACGGCTTGCGCGCTTCGTGTTCCGACCAGCGCAGCTGAAGGCTGGGCACGGCGGCTCAGTGCGAGCCGGCGGGGACGCCCGATCCGCGCCGCGCCGCGCAGAGCGCGACTGTGTTGTGCATGAGCATGGCGACCGTCATGGGGCCGACGCCGCCCGGGACTGGGGTCAGCCAGCCCGCCACCGGCTCGACCGACGCGCGATCGACATCGCCGCGCAGGGCTCCGTCCACCCGGTTGATGCCGACGTCGATGACGCATGCCCCGGGCTTGACGTGCGCGGCGGTGATCATCCCCGGCCGGCCGATCGCGGCGACGAGGATGTCAGCCTCCGCGCAGACACCGGCGAGATCCGACGTGCGCGAGTGGCAGATGGTCACCGTGCAGTCGGCGTTGAGCAGGAGCATGGCCATCGGGCGTCCCACCAAGGCGCTCCGACCCACCACGACCGCGCGTGCGCCGCGAAGGGGGACGTGGTGCCGTCGCAGCAGCTCCATGCACCCCGAGGGCGTGCAGGGGACGACGGGCGACGGAGCTCCCTGGGCCAGCCTGCCGAAGTTGAAGGGGTGCAGCCCGTCTGCATCCTTGTCGGGTCGGGTGGCATCGAGCACCAGGTCGGTGTCGATCTGCGCGGGCAGCGGGAGCTGCACCAGGATCCCGTCGATGCTGTCGTCCTCGTTCAGATCGCGCACCAGTCCGAGGATGTCAGCTGTGCTGCTGTCAGCAGCTGGCGTGCGCAGGTCGAAATGGATGCCGAGCTCCTGGGCGAGCCGCCCCTTGCTGCGCACGTAGGTCGCCGACCCCGGGTTGTCACCGCAGAGCACGGCGCCGAGGCCGGGCTTGATGCCTGCAGCGGTCAGCTCGCTCACGCGGGCCGCCACCTCGTCACGAACCGCGGCGGCCATCACCTTGCCATCGATGATGGTCGCGCTCACCCCGCTCCTCCCCGATCACGCTCGATGGTCACCCCAAAGCGGGAGAAGACACCCGGCAGCGGCGGTTGCTTGGCGACGCGAACCAGCACCGAGCGGATTCTCTCCTCGGCGAGCAGCGCCTCCGCGATCTCCTCCGCGACGGCCTCGAGCAGGTTGTGGCGGCCGTCCTCGACAACCTGGCGCACCATCTCATAGCAGCGCACGTAGTCGACAGAGTCAGTGAGTTGATCACTGTGGCCGGCCGCTTTGAGGTCGGCGCGGATCTCGACATCGACGTCGACACGGCCACCAAGGCTGCGCTCGGCCTCCACGTCGCCGTGGTGACCGAAGAACTGGAGTCCCTCGAGGAGCAACAGGTCATCCGCCACAACGCGATTGTACGGACCGGATGAAGCCGATCAGCCGACCTCTGATCGGCCGTCGTCAGCGGGACGCCGGCGGCGGCACCTGCTCGTCCGGCGGTTGTGCCGGCGGCACCCTCTCCCCTGGCGGCTCCGGCCGCAACACCTGCTCGTGCTTGTTGGCAGGGTTGACCATGACCACCTGGAAGAGATCCTCGAAGTCGCACTGGAAGAGCTTCATCATCGACACGCGCAACTTGGGGCCGGGGTTGCGGGTGCCGGCCTCAAGAGCGGGGATGTAGTTCTGGGTGACGTTCAGGCGCCGCGCCAGCTCTCGCTGGGTCAGCTTGTGGCGGTCACGCATGGCACGCAATCCGGTGGCGCGCACCTCGACGTTCATGACCGGCCGAGGGTATGACGAAAAGGTGTTTTTGTCAACGCGGAATGGCCTGGCGGACGAGGCTGATGAGGCCGTGCGGAGCCCTTGCGTACACTCGTGGCGTGTGCCGCGTCTGCCTCAAGCGCCCCGAGATTCCGGACGAACGGTACGGCCGATGCGAGAGTTGTGCCGCAAATGGACGCATCGCCTTTCGCTTCCGCCTCGGGCCGCGCCGGGACGGCACCGGGTTGGTGGTGCGTGCGGGTGAGCTGTCTCCCCACGCCCTGCGCCAGAAGTGGCGGGATCCGCTGCTCAGCTATTCGGGCCGCCCGGCCGACAAGCCGCACCTCGGGCTCCATGAGATCGAGCTGGTGACCGCCCGTGACCGCTTGGAGTCGGTCAGGCTGGCACACGACCTCGGGCCTCGCGCCGACGAGGCGGTGGCCGCCCTGCGCGCGGCCGCGGAACGCACCGACACGGCCTGGTGAGTGGCGCAGTCAGTTGTGGAGCAGCTTCCACCACACGGAGGGGCCGCCGAAGGAGCTGGTGGTCACCACTGACCAGGTGCCCAGCGCCTCGCCGTGGCGCGACACCCTGACCCGACCGGCATGCGCCCCATCGCCGGCAGGCGTCATCAGAGGGTCCGGCGTGGTGCTGACCTCCAGCGGCTCCCCGAGCCTCACCAGCACCTGCTGGTCGGCTCCGTCCAGGGCAACGCCGCTGGCCTCCCCCCACGGGGTGGCCACCTCCCCGTCGATCGGAATCGTGCTGCTCGCGACCCTGACCAGGGAGTAGCCGGCGAAGCTCGTCTCGACCGCCGTGCGGGCGGTCTGGAACGCCCCGCCCAGCTCAGGATGCTGGGGGTCAAACGTCGAATCCGGCGGCTGGGCGAGGACCGCCCCCACCACGGTGACGGTGGCGGCGCCGAGCGGGCCCGGACGGCGCGCCGCAAAGAGCAGGCAGCCCCCCGCCTCCGGCGTCCACCCCGTCTTGATGCCAATCCAGCCGGGCTCAGAGCCGAGGAGCTGGTCGAGGTTGCCGACCACTGTGCCGTCTGGCATGGTGGCGGTGGCGGTGGACACCACCTCCACCAGCGAGTTGTTGGCAACCACCGCCTCGGCGAGCAACACCAGGTCGGCAGCCGTCGAGGTGGTGCCCGCGTCGAGACCGTCGGGGTCGGCGAAGTGGGTGTGGGCCATGCCGAGGGCCGTGGCACGCGCGTTGAGGTGGGCCACGAATGCGTCGAGGGTTCCATCAATCCAGCGGGACGCGGTCAGAGCCAGGTTGTTGGCCGAGGGCAGCATCAGCCCGAGGAGGAGTTCGCGCTCGCTGAAGCGCTCGCCGAGGAACACCGGAACCACCGACCCATCGTGGGCTGCGATGCGCAGATAGTCGTTGACGTCGAGCTGGGTGATCGTGAGCACCGGTCCCGGCTCCGCGGTCGACAGCGGATGGGTCTCGAGGATGACCAGCGCGGTCATCGCCTTGGCGATCGACGCGATCGGGCGCGCCGAGGCTGCATCCGCGCGCGCCAGGTTGGCGGGGGAGGCTCCGATCACACCGTCGACAGCGAGGCTTCCGCTGGACGGGGGAGTGACCGCAGGGGGCGATCCCGACGCCGGGATCCACGTGCTCGACGAGGTGATCGCCAGCTGGGCAGGTGGCGCCGCCGCCTCCACTCGAGCCACGCCGACCCACGTCGCGACGCCGACGATGAGGACAAGGGCTACGGCGACGAGCCGGAAGGCCAGCTTCACGGGGTCGGCGGATGTGGCGACGACGCGCTCGCGTGAGCAGGATCACACGCGGCGGCGGCGTCGCCCTCAGGGCCTGCGCTAGGAGCGACCACCCCGCTTACCGCCTTTGGGCGCCTTGAGGGCGCTGCTCAGAGTGGTGCTGGGCGCGAACCGGACCACGCGACGGGCAGCGACCTTGACCGCCTCGCCGGTGCGTGGATTGCGGCCCATGCGCGCGGCGCGCTGCGCTGTCCTGAAGGACCCGAAACCATGGATGCGCACCTCGTCACCGCTCTCCAGCGCGCTCGACAGAGTGTCGAAGAACCAGCGCACCTCGTCGCGGGCCGCGCTCATGGTGATCTCGGCTCGCTCTGCAAGTTGCTCTGCGAGCACGTCACGGGTGACTACATTGGCCATCGTCGTTCTCCATTGGGTCTGCCACGAACGCGCGGAAGTGTAAGGAACCGCAAAGGGTTTTGCCAACCGTATCAAATGCATGCCGGATCTCATCGAGGCTGTGCTACGGTGACGCTGTGGCCCCCACACGCGCACGCTTGTCGTGTGTGCACCGTTGACATCTCAGCGCTGATGAGGCTCGCTTCGGACCGCGAGATCGTCACCTGGGACGCGTTGATCGCGGCCAATCCAGACGGCGGCCACGTCCTCCAGACGCGGGCGTGGGGAGAGTTCAAGCGCCGCTGGGGATGGCGCCCAACCTACTGGATCGCGGGAGCGGGCGGCCGCGACGTGGCCGTTCTCTTCCTGCGCCGCCTCCTCCCCGGGTTCGGCACCCTCTGGTACGCCCCCAAGGGTCCTGGCGTTCTCGACCCAGCGGATGTGGTGGAGGTCCTCAGCGACCGTCGAGCGATGCGCGGTGCGTTCCTTGTCAAGGTCGAGCCGGAGATCGAGGAATCTGTCGCGGATCGAGCGTCCTGGCGACGAGCCGGCCTTCGGAAGTCGCCCGCCGACGTCCAGCTCAGCCGCGCCACCATCATCATCGACATCGACCGCGACGACGATGAGTTGCTGGCGTCATTCAAGCCGAAGACCAGGTACAACATCCGCCTCGCCGGCCGCCGCGGGGTCGAGGTGACACCGGTGCCGCCGACTGACGCCAACCTCGCGATCATGTACGCGTTGATGGCCTCGACCCGTGAGCGAGCAGGCTTCTTCCTGCGCAGCCAACGCTACTTCACCCAGTGCTGGGCGTTGCAGGCCGCCAGCGGCCAGGGTCAGCTCTTCTTCGCCACCTATCAGGGCGCTGTGCTCGCCGGACTCTTCGCGACCTACCTGGGCGTCCACGGCTGGTACAAGGAAGGTGGTTCGACCAAGGAGCACAGCGCCATGATGGCGCCGCACCTCTTGCAGTGGGAGGTGATGCGCTGGCTGCGCTCACGAGGGGTTCGCAGCTATGACCTGGTGTCGGTCCCGCCCTCGTCACAGCTCAATGAGGACCACCCCCTGTACGGCCTCTACCGCTTCAAGTCCGGCTTCAGCGAGACGATCACCGACTTCGTCGGCACCTGGGACCTCCCGCTGCGCCCTCGCGCATACGCTGCCTGGCAGCTCTTCGGCGAGACGAGCGCCGACCGCCTCACCCGCCGACTGCGTCACGAGCTCTTGTACTGACGCCGCCGGCCGGTCGGGGAAGGTGCGCCACGATGAAGATGCGCCGGAAGGGGAAGAGAGTGCCGCACTCCTGTTGTGGATACGCGGACCGCAACAGGGCGCCGTACTCCGCGAAGAATTCTTCCCGCTCCGCTTGGTCGAGCTTCATCAGCACCGGACGCAAGGCGGTGCCCTTCGTCCACTCCAGGACGGCGTCGTCGCCGCTCAGGACGTGCAGGTAGGTGGTCTCCCAGGCATCGACGTCGAGACCGAGCCCGGCAAGGACAGCCAGATAGGCGGCGGGCTGGTGCACGGCCGAGCGCCCCGACGCTCCAACGCCCACCCGACCGCGCCAGCGGGAGCTCTCCCGCATCTCCTGCAGCAGGCGATGGCTCGGCTCAGCGAAGTTACCGGGCACCTGGAAGGCGAGCCAGCCGTCTGGAGCCAACCAGTCGACCAGGCGAGGCAACAGCTCCAGGTGGTCCGGCACCCACTGCAGGGTCGCGTTGGCAACCAGCACGTCGACGGGGCACACCGGCTCCCACTCACGAAGATCCGCCGTCACGAACGACAGGCGGCCGTCCACGACGTGTCTCTGAGCAGCTTCGACCATCTCGACCGAGCTGTCGACTCCCACCACCCTGGCCATCGGCCACCGCTCGAGCAGGGCTGCGGTTCGCCCGCCAGGCCCGCAGCCGAGGTCGACGACCGTCATGGGAGCATCGACGTGGACTCTGGCGATCAGCTCGTCGAATGACCGCCCCCGCTCGTGGTCGTACTGCAGATAGGTCACCGGATCCCACACGACGTTCAATGATCTCGCGCGGACAGCGTCGTCACGCAGGAAGCCTCCGCAGCCGTGGCGAGGACAGCGCCTCTCATCGGGCCGCAAGCGAGGCGACGACGAGAGGGGGACGGGACGGCAGCGTCGCGAAGGAAGCCTCCGCAGCCGTGGCGAGGACAGCGCCTCT
>JAEKNN010000057.1 GCA_016464795.1 Candidatus Amunia macphersoniae
GATCTCGAGGGTGCGCCAGTCGCTCATGGCGCGCTGACGGTAGCAGGGGTGGCCAGGTGCACCCTCGACTGGGGGCAAGAGGCATGCCGGCGCGACCGTCGCTTATCCTGTGGCGGTCGCGCCGGGGGTCGGCAGCGTTGGCGGCTGTGTTAGGAAGAAATGGTCGAACGTCTCATCCTCGCCCTCCGTTCGGACTTCGGATGCCTGGTCATCATCGTCGCCTTCGTCGTGATCATGATCTCGACCATTGTCTTCGCCAACATCATCACCCCGCCGTCGAACAACCCGTTCGTATGACCGCGATCGGTTTCGCCTCGCTCGCTAGAATTCCGTCAGATCGCTGCTCACCGTCCTGAGGCCCCATGGCGCTGAACCCGTACGACTCGCCCCGCGGCAGGCTGCGCTCGCGCGTGGAGACGACGCGCCGGCAGTTCCTGTTGCTCATCGGCGCCGTGGGAGCGCTGGGGGCGACCCTCTTCGGCGGCATCGAGCTGCTCAAGTTCATGTTCCCGGCGGCCACGCTGGAATCTCCGCCGGAGTTCAAGACAACCTTCACCCTCGACGACCTGACCGGCAACAACAGCCTCAAGGTCAACGTGCTCAGCGACACGGCCAACCGGGTCACGGTGGTGCTCGACTCCACGGGTGTCTACGCGGTGTACTTGGTGTGCACCCACCTCGGCTGCACCCCGAACTATGTCAGCGACGTGACCAGCGGCACCGGCGTGGACGACAAGTCACCCTTGGTCGACCAGCACTACAAGGCGGAGGGCAGCGCCATCTCCACACGCAACGGCTGGGCGTGCCCCTGTCACGGCAGCCGCTACTACATCGACTCGACCAACTTCTATGGTCCCGCGCCGCGACCGATGGACTGGGTGGACATCCAGCTCGCGCCCGACAAGCATTTCGTTGTCAATCGCGGGGTCATCACGGTGTACCGTCAGGCCGGCGACAACGCGATCCCGAAGTGGCGGCTGGATCCGAAGAGCGGCAAGACCAATGGCCAGACCGTCGGAGTGTGAGCTGACGGATGGGAGAGAGTGAAGCGATGGGGGAGGTGCGGTGAGCGCCCGTCCGACTGAGGGCAACCCGCTGCGCGCGTTCGCGTCCCAGGTGTGGGGCTCGATCTTTCGCCACGGGCTGCCCACCACCGACAAGGTGGCAGCCCGAACCGCCCTCACCAACTTCTTCCTGCACATCCATCCTGTGCGCGTCAAGAAGTCGGCGATCAGGGTCAGCTACACGCTCTGCCTGGGAGGCCTGTCGTTCTTCCTCTTCATCCTGCTGACCATCAGCGGGCTGTTCCTGATGTTCTATTACATCCCGTCGGTGGACCAGGCGTACCAGAACATCAAGGACCTGCAGTTCGTGGCCACGTTCGGCCTGGTGATCCGCAACCTGCATCGCTGGGCGGCGCATGGAATGGTCATCACAGTCTGGCTGCACATGGCACGCGTCTTCTACCAGGGCGCCTACAAGCCGCCTCGTGAGTTCAACTGGGCGATCGGCACCTTCCTGCTGCTGATCACGCTACTGCTGTCCTTCTCGGGGTACCTGCTGCCCTGGGACCAGCTCGCGGTGTGGGCGATCACCGTGGGCACCAACATGGCCAAGTACGCCCCCATCGCCGGTCCTTACACCAGGTACCTCCTGCTCGGTGGCCGCAACGTCGGCCAGGGCGCGCTCATCCGCTTCTACGTGTTACACGTCGTCGCCCTGCCCCTGATCGGGTTCATCCTGATGGTCATACACTTCTGGCGCGTCCGTAAAGACGGGTTCACGGGAGGCCTCTGAGCGATGGCGACTGTGGTTGGCGGGGGCGGCTCGGGCAATGCCGGTGGCGCTGACGACCAATCGTCGGTGCCCATCAGGCAACCGGTGATCGCCCGGCCACCCAGGCCCCGCCGCACCGGGCCGGAGCTTGCCTCGACACCGCTGGTGGTGCGCCGCCGCGAGGAGGAGGAGACGGTGGTCACCTTCCCCTCCCTGGTGTGGAAGGAGTTCCTGGCCGGGCTCGGCGCCTTCATCTTCCTTCTGGTGGTCTCTATCCAGGTCAACGCCCCGCTTCTCCAGCGTGCCAACACCGCGATCACCCCCAACCCGGCCAAGGCCCCGTGGTACTTCCTGGGGCTTCAGGAGCTCCTCGAGCGCTTTCCGCCGGTCATGGCCGGGGTCGCCTTCCCCAGCTTCGTGATCATCTTCATGATCCTCACCCCCTACCTCGACCGCAATCCCAGTCGCCGCCCGCAGGACCGGAAGGTCGCCATCGCCCTGTTCACCATCTACCTCTGCTTGGCCGTCTCCTTCGTGGTCATCGGCGTGTTCTTCCGCGGGCTTGCCTTCAACTGGGACTGGACTCGAATCCTCGGCCATCCGGGGGTGAAGCCACCCGTATGAGATGGCTGTTCGTCACGCTGTCGGCGATGCTGATCGCACTGGTGGGGTGGGCAGCCGTTCGCGACAGCACGGATCGCGACTATCTGTCGATCCAGCAGCGATACCAGTCCGACTACAACGACACCGGCTTCAACGTCCAGATCCAGCAGGCCTTCCCGCAGTTCGCCGACGCCAAGCGTGGGGACACGTTCCGGGTGGAGCGATGCATCTCGTGCCACGTCCCAGACCTCGGCACGGTGGGCCCGGAGATCGCCGCGCAACGTCTCGCGCAGGATTTCCTCAAGTACGAGCCCCACGCCCAATCGATCATCTCCCAGAACCATCTGACCGGGGTTCACCCGGCATACATCGCCAACGGCACCCAGGTCCCGAGCTCGACCGGAAAGGGCACGGCCCCGGCGATGGACTACACCGTCTACGGGTTCACCGGCACCGGGTTCGCTCCCTACTCGGTGACGGGGAACGCCACCAACGCCAAGCAGGGCTACCAGGTCGACAAGACCACCGTCCTGCCCGGGCCGTTGCCTGCGTCAGTCGACCCCAAGGTGCTGAACGCCAGCCAGACCAACCCCGCACAGCAGAAGGTGGGCATCGACCAGGTGGGCTGCATCGTCTGCCACAACGGTGGCCGCCTGGGCCTCAACCAGACCGATGCCCATCAGAACCTGATCGTCAACCCGCAGTTCGACTTCACCCAGGGGGCCAAGCTGTATTACACCTACTGCGTGAGCTGCCACGGCGTCCAGGGTGAGGGCGGCAAGGGGCCGCCTCTGAGCAACCAGGACCGCCTCGGCTACTTCAACGAGGACTATTACTACCGGTGTGTCGAGTACGGGTTCACCGACTTCGAGCACATCGGCAGCATCATGCCCAACTGGGGTGGGGTCGCCTCTGACTACACCTACGACCCGGCGCGGGACAAGCAGAAGCCGGGAAGCCGCGTCCTAAGCGAAGACCAGATCCACGTCCTCACCCAATTCATCCGCCACTGGGAGAGCTACACCACCCTGCCGTAGGGCCACAGCAGCCATGAAACGACGCACCTTCGCCCGCGACCTGCTCGGCACGATCACGGTCTTCATGCTGCTCATCGGCCTGTGCGTGATCATCGTCCTGACCGAGCACTTCCTCGAGAACTTCAAGTCGCACTGATGACAGCCACCATCCACGCCATGCTCGCTGACTGGGATCCCGGCGACGCCGGCTGGGGCGACGTCATCTTCGTGAGCATCTGGGCCTTCGCGTCGCTGCTGCTCGCCGCCTATTACTGCTACCGGTCATTCTTCACCCGCTGACGAGGTGGGTTGAGCGCAGTGGCCGCCGGGCGCCCCCGTGACTGGCGAATCGCGGCCGCCCTCTCCATCCTTCCGGGTGGGGGCCAGGTGTACAACGGGCAACCGCGGAAGGCGGTGTTCTACTTCCTCACCACCGTGCTGACGCTGGGTCCGGCGGTGCTCCTGATCACCGTCGGCGAACGGCTTGGCTCCGGCCTGCTCCAGCAGAGGTCGTTCGCCCCGTTCCTGCTCGTGGCCCTGGGCTCTGTACTGCTCTTCCTCCTGGTCTTCGTGCTCGGCCTGTACTTCTGGGCCAGCGCGGTGGTCGACGCCAGGTACAGCGCGCGAGAGCTGAGCGCAGGCGTCCCCGGCGCGGACAACCGTTGGTGGTTCTTCCACCTGTGAGAGGCTGAGATGGGACTGCTCGACTCCATCAGAGCCCTGCGCCTGCGGCGCCCGGCCCGGGCGGCCGACGCACTTCCCGACCCCGCTCAGCCGCCGAGCAACCGCGGTGAATGGGATCATGCCGCCCTCACCAATGTCGAGATCACCGAGCTGGTCAAGCGGCAGATCCATACGGTCACCCGGCCCTGGCAGAAGTGATCGGCACGGCGGTTTGCCGCCTGCGCGATGCCTGTGCGATCATCCGTATCGGTCGGGCTCGCGGCGGTGACTGGGGCTGCTCGGGCCTCCGCCTCACGACCTGCCGCCCACCGTCCAGCGGGACGGGGGCAGCTCGCGTTGTTGTCGCCAACCGATGGGAACCGGAGATCAGGTAGCGGTGAACCTACTCGCCACCGATATCGTCGATTCCTCGTCGTACCACCCCGGCGGCCCGGTTGCCGACAGCATGCATTTCGTCTTTAACTGGGTGCTGATCGCATCCCTCATCCTCGGCATCTTCACCTCCGTGATGCTGGTCTACAGCATGTTCAGGTTCCGTCGCAAGAGCGACGAGGACGAGCCCTCGCAGTTCCACGGCAACACCCGTCTCGAGATCTTCTGGACCATGGTGCCGCTGGGGGTCTTCCTCTCACTCTTCGGCCTCACCGTCTCGCAGATGGGGTTCATCAACGACGCCCCGGCCAGCACGGCCAGCCAACCGGTGATGAACGTGACAGTCATCGGCCAGCAGTTCAGCTGGACCTTCGACTACGCTGGCCAGCACAACAAGAAGGGCAACGACGTGCAGAGTGTCACCACCCTGTACGTTCCGGCCGACACCCCGGTCAACCTCCAGATCGTGTCCACCGATGTCCCGTGTGTAACTCGGCCCAACGCGGTGGGACCGGTGAACGCGGAGCAGGGTGCGCGCATCAGCCAGCTCAACAACAAGCTCAGCAGCGGCGCGAGCCTTGCGGACGCGATCTCCGATCAGGGTTGCGGGGTCATCCACAGCTTCTTCGTGCCCACGCTCGCCGGTCAGATGAACGCGATGCCGGGACAGACCAACCACCTGTGGCTCCAGGCGCGTCCCGGCCACTACTACGGGCAGTGCACCGAGCTGTGCGGCAACGGTCACGCCAGCATGCTGCTCGAGGTGGTCTCGCTGTCGCAGGCCGACTTCAACCAGTGGCTGCAGAAGCAGGTCTCCAAGTGACGATCACGTTGGCGCGGTTCACAACTGAAGGGAACAACTGATGGCGGCGATTAGTGCGCCCCTGCCGCGGGCTCGTTTTTCGACGCGGTGGGACAAGAACCGGGGCGTGCTCGGCTGGATCACCACAGTCGACCACAAGAAGATCGCGATCATGTACCTCTACACCACCTTCTTCTTCTTCCTGGTGGGCGGAGTGCTGGCGCTGCTGGTGCGCATCCAGCTGGCGGAACCGCAGAACAAGTTCCTCACGCCGGCCCAGTACAACCAGATCTTCACGATGCACGGGACGACGATGATCTTCCTCTGGATCATCCCGGTCCTCTCCGGCTTCGGCAACTATTTCGTGCCCCTGATGATCGGCGCCCGCGACATGGCATTCCCGCGCGTCAACGCGCTGTCGTTCTGGCTGATCCCGCTCGGGGGCCTGGTGATGTACTCGGGCTTCCTCTTCGGTGGGACCGGTGCGGCTGGTTGGACCGGCTACGTCCCGCTCACCGAGAAGGCGTACTCGCCGCAGGTCGGTCAGGACCTCTGGATCATCGGCCTCCACCTCCTCGGGGTGGGCTCGATGTTGGGTGGCATCAACTTCCTGGCGACCATCCACAACATGCGTGCCCCGGGGATGACCTGGACGCGGCTGCCACTGTTCGTGTGGTCGATGGAGGTGACCCAGGGTCTCATCGTTCTGGCATCACCGTTCTTCGCCGCTGTGCTGTCGATGGTGCTGCTCGATCGCCAGGTGGGTGCCACCTTCTTCAGCGTCAGCCACGGCGGCAACGCGCTCCTGTACCAGTTGATCTTCTGGTTCTACTCACACCCCGCCGTGTACATCATGGTCCTGCCCGCGTTCGGGATCATCAGCGAGATCATCCCGGTGTTCTCGCGCAAGCCGATCTTCGGCTACCGCGCCATGGCGGCGTCAATGGTCGCCATCGCGGTGCTCGGCTTCGTTGTGTTCGTGCACCACATGTTCGTCACCGGGCTGCCCCTGGTGGTGACGGAGTTCTTCGCCTTCACCACCCTCTGCATCGGGGTGCCCACAGGGATCAAGATATTCAACTGGCTGGCCACCATGTGGGGGGGCAGCATCCGCTACGACACGCCGATGCTCTTCTCAGCGGGTTTCCTGCTGATGTTCCTGATCGGGGGGATCGACGGCGTGTACGTCGGCAGCCTGGCCGTCGACCGCCAGCTCCACGGGACCTACTGGATCGTCGGGCACATCCACTACGTTCTGTTCGGGGGCAGTGTGGTGGGAGTCTTCGCCGGCTTCTACTACTGGTTCCCCAAGGTGACCGGCAGGTTCCTGAGCGAGAAGCTCGGCAAGCTGCATTTCTGGCTGATGATCACCGGTCTCAACCTCACCTTCCTGCCGATGCACATCCTCGGGGTGCTTGGCATGCCACGACGCATCGCCACCTACGAGGACAACCGCGGCTGGGGTGACCTCAACTCGCTGGAGACATTCGGCTCATTCATCATCGCCATCAGCGTCACCATCTTCCTGATCAACTTCGTGCTGACCATGCGCGGGCCCAAGACAGCCCCTGCCGATCCTTGGCAGGCCAACACCCTCGAGTGGGCGACATCCTCGCCGCCTCCTGCACACAACTTCGACGAGCTTCCCCCTGTCACCAGCGCCCGCCCGGTGCGCGATGCGCGCCGAGCTCGTCAGGCCGCGTCAGCGACTCCGTGACCTTCACCCCGTCGCGGGCCTTCCGACGCCTCACCGCGCTCACCGCGATCGCGACCTACCTGCTCATCGTCGCCGGCGGTGTGGTCAGGGTCAGCGGCAGCGGGCTGGGTTGCGGTGACAAGGATCAATGGCCCTTCTGTCACGGCCAGTGGCTGCCGCCACTCGAGCAAACAGCTCTGATCGAGTTCACGCACCGGTGGATTGCCACAGTGGCGGGGATTCTGGTCGTCGTGCTGGCGACGTGGGCCTGGCTGCGCTACAGGCACGTGCGCCACATCCGGATCGGTGCCAGCGCAGTGGTTCTGCTCTACATCCTGCAGATCGCGCTGGGTGCGATCACCGTCCTGTTCAACCTCCCCAACGGCGTGGTCATGATCCACCTCGCCAACGCGCTGCTGCTGTTGGGAGCGCTCACCTGGATAGCTGTTGCCACCAACACCGCCGGAACCGACCGACTGCGGCCTCCGACGGGCACCGTTCGCCTGGCCGGCATCGCCGCGGCCGCGACCTACCTGCTGGCGCTCAGCGGCGCTCTGGTCGTGGACCAGGGCGCGGGCTACGCCTGTGCGGGATGGCCGCTCTGTGGCAACGGATTCCAGCTCGCCTCGGCTCAGCTGGCCGAGGTCAACCTGCTCCACAGGGTGATCGCGGGCCTGGTGGTGCTCCTGCTCGGCTACGCGATGATGAAGCTGGGCAGGTCGAGGCCTGACGACCGTGCCCTGCGTTTGGCAACGCTGAGCGTCACGCTCCTTCTCGTCCTCCAGGTGGTGGCCGGCGCGCTGGTGGTGGAGTTGCGGCTGCCGGCAGTGGTGCGAGCTGTGCATCTCGCCCTTGCCAGCGGGCTGTGGGCGTGCGTGGTGATCACCGCGACGATCGCCCGGGGAGCCCCCGACAGGCTGCCGGCCGGCGTCACTCGTCATGAGACTGGCCTGCGCGTCGGGGCCACAGCGTCATGAGCGTGGCGGTCCGGGTCGACAGCCAGGGCCTCGCCCCGAGTGCCCGTCTCGGCCGCACGCTGCGGGACTATGTGGCGCTGACCAAGCCTCGGGTGGTCCTCCTCCTCGAGGTCACCACCGTGTTCGCCATGGTCATGGCCGCACGCGGCTGGCCCGGCTGGCGACTGACCATCGACACCGTGGTTGGCGGCTGGCTTGCCGCCGGTGGCGCCCACGCCATCAACTGCTGGTTCGACCGCGACATCGACGCCAGCATGGGGCGCACCCGGACCCGGCCGATCCCGGCCGGTCGCATCGACCCGGCCAACGCGCTCGTGTTCGGCGTTGTCCTCGGGTCGCTGAGCTTCGCCCTGCTGGCCCTCGAGGTCAACGTCCTGGCGGCCTCGCTGGCCCTTGCCGGCCTTCTGTTCTACGTGCTCGTCTACACGATGTGGCTGAAGCGGAGCTCGGTCCAGAACATCGTTGTGGGGGGCGCCGCCGGGGCCATCCCGCCGCTGGTCGGGTGGGCCGCCGTGCAGGGACGTCTCACCCTGACGGCACTGTTCCTCTTCGCCGTCATCTTCTACTGGACGCCGCCGCACTTCTGGGCGCTGTCGCTGTTGATCCGCCGCGATTACGCGAGCGCCTCGATACCGATGCTGCCGGTGGTGGTGGGCGAGGCTGAGACGAGGCGACAGATCCTCCTCTACAGCGTGGTGCTGGTGCTGGTGACCTTTTTGCCGATGATGGTCAACCTGTTCGGCCCGGTCTACGCGATCGGGGCCGGGACCCTCGACGCCGCATTCCTGGCCACCACCGCCATCGCCGTGGTCAGCCCCACAGCACGGACCGCGCGCCGCGTCTTCTACTATTCGATGGTGTACTTGGCGCTGCTCTTCGCGGTCATGGCCGTCGACCGCGTGGTCGGCTGAGCAGGAGGAGGGAGTCATGGACAAGAAGCTGGCCCGCCGAAATCTACGAAGCGGAATCTCCATGTTCATGGTGGTGATGGCCTTGATCGGGGCCACCTTCGTGTGGGCCGCCATCTACCTCAACGCTGTCAAGTAGGAGCCGAGGTGTCCGACGAGGCTCCCCACATCCACGAGGCTGACACCACCCACGGTGAGCACGCCGAGATCCATCTGCCGCCCAACAGCTTCGTCCCCATCTGCGTCGCCTTGTCCCTGTGCCTGACCTTCGTAGGGTTCGTCGACCAGGTGCGCGGCGCCGTGGGACCGCTGATCTGGGGTATCGGACTGCTCGGTTTGATCGCCAGCTGTGTGGTCTGGTTCCTGGCGGCGCGCAGCGAGTTCAGAGAGCTACCGGAGTCGGCTGAGGGACATTGATCCCCCGCGGAGCGCCGGGAGCACCGCGCCGTGGCCAGCGTCGCCCGCAGTAGGCTGGTGGGTCGTGGAGGTCGCACATCTCGGGCCGGCTGACTGGACGTGGGAGCCGACTGTCCTGCTGGGCATCGCAGCGGTGGTCGCCGGCTACGCGATCGCCCGGCGCCGCGGCCTGTTGACCGACGACGACGACGTCTCACCGTGGTTCACGTCGACGCGTGCCCGGCTCTGGTTCTTCGCGGCCGGGGTGCTGGTGGGTTTTCTGGCTCTGGTCTCGCCGATCGACACGGGTGGTGACCAGTACCTCTTCGCGCTGCACATGGTCCAGCACCTGCTGCTGATGATGGTGGCTCCTCCGCTGTGCCTGCTGGGGATCGTGGGCATGCGTCGTCCTGTCGCGGGCCCCCCGGGGCGGATGCGCAGGGTGTGGGCGGCGATGGTCAATCCCTGGTCTGCGATGCTGATCTTCAGTGCTGTGCTCGTGGTCTGGCACATTCCGGCGCTCTACGACGCCACCCTCACCACCGAGCCCATCCACGTCGTCGAGCACCTGAGCTTCATCGCCGTCGGCGTGATCTTCTGGTGGCCGATCGTCGACCCGATGCGTGGCCAGGACAGTAGTCACTGGGTGGGGGCCCTCCCCAAGATCGCCGTGCTGGTGGCGTCGGGCATCCCGCCGACTGTGCTCGGGCTCATCTTCGCGGTCGCGCCTCATGCGTTCTACGACTTCTATGTGCGCGCGCCGCGGCTGTGGGGGCTGACGCCGGTGATCGATCAGCAGGTCGCCGGGGTGGTGATGTTCGGCGCTGGCAACCTGATCTATTTCGCCGCAGTGGTTGCGGTGTTCTGGCGGATGTTCGCCGACCCCGCCCGCGACGAGGAGGCCGCCCAGCAAGCGTCGGGTTGATCGTCAGGGGGCACCGCGCCGCCGCCATCCCCTAACATCGAAAGGGACACATTCAGGTGAATGGCATCGTGGCCGGCGCTTGACGAGATGGTCGAGCGGTGCAGCGGATGCTGGGAGGAACCCTCGCGCATGACCCGGATTCGCCCGATCGCGATCGGCGCAGGCTTGGCACTGGTGATCCTGCTCAGCGGCTGCGGCAACGGCCCGCCCGCAGGCGCGGTGGCGGGCGGTGGTGGGGGAGGCACCGTCGGCAGCGGGGCAGCCAGCGGGCTCGGCACCCCTGCCAAGCAGGTCCAGGCAACCGCCGACCTGAAGTTCAATCCCGGCACCACCACAGTCAAGAGCGGCGATGTCATCCAGTGGACCAACACCGGTGGCGTGCCCCACAACGTGACCTTCGACAGCTATCAGACGCTGACCTCGCAGACCATGCAGCAGGGCGACCTCTGGCAGGTCAAGTTCACCACCGCCGGGACGTACGCCTACCACTGCACCTTCCACCCCGGCATGGACGGGCAGATCACAGTCGGAGGCTGAGGGCGGGGGGCTCGGAGGCGTCCCGATCAACGCGGTCGACCACCGAGCCCGATGTGCACGTCACCGGCGAGCAGTCGAACCACGCCACCGCGGGTGCGAACCAGCAGCGCGCCGTCATCGTCGAGTCCCTCGGCGACACCGCTGACGCTGCCCGCGCCCGACTGCACAGTCACCGTCTCGCCGATGCCGGTGGCGTGCTCCAACCACTCCCTGTGCAGCTCCGCCGAGCCGCTGCGCTTCAGCCGGTCGAGCCGGTCGGCCAGCTCCGCGAGGAAGGCTCCGAACAGCGTCGCAGGAGGTGGCGGCTCTGCGCAGAGCGTGTGCAG
Organism: Candidatus Amunia macphersoniae; assembly: GCA_016464795.1. GTDB lineage: Bacteria > Chloroflexota > Dormibacteria > Aeolococcales > Aeolococcaceae > Aeolococcus > Aeolococcus macphersoniae. Next base: position 11,019 of record JAEKNN010000057.1, read on the forward strand.
GCTGACCCCGGGGACACCGGCGGGGAACTCGGCAACCCGCAGGTTGACGCCCACCCCGACGGCCACGGCGGCATCCGCTCCGGCGGCGGACCCACCAGCGGCCAGAGGCTCCAGCTCGCAGAGCACCCCGGCGAGCTTGAGGTTGTCGCCGAGAATGTCGTTGGGCCACTTCAGGCGGGCCTGGTAGCCGGACGTCGCCGCGATCGCCGCCCGCACGGCCAGCCCAGCGGCCAGCGGTACGCCGCCGAGCAGCCCCTGGTCGACACGGACGAGCACCGAGCAGAGCAGCGCTGAACCGGCAGTGGCGATCCACTGTCGGTCCTGCCGTCCTCTGCCCGCGCTCTGAGCAGCCGCCAGGCAGCTGAACCCGGGTTGCGCCCCCTCGCGGGCGGCGGCTCGCACCACGTCCTGCGTGCTCGAGGTGGTTGCCACAGCCCTCAGGCGAAAGCCCGGGAATGCCTCTGCACCGGCGCGTTGCAAGCCTGCCAAGAGCGCAGTGTCGTCACTCACGGTCGGGCTCGAATGTCAACGCTTGACCTTTTCGCACAGGGTGTTAGCATCCGTCCCAATCCACCGGCAGGCGCCGGACACGACAACAATCCTCATTGTGGTGCAAGCGAAATGATCCAGGAAACGTGCACGCGGATCGAGCAACTCGAGGATTATTGGACGTCGGAGATCCGAGTCCGGCACGCACGCCGCAACAAGATCCGTGAGATCGACGAGCTGCTCAACCAGTTCGAGATGCTCAACCTCGCCGACGAGCAGACAATCCCCGCCGAGCTCTGCTTCCGAGTCGCTGGATTTCTCCGCGTCGAGGGTCATCCTCTCGCGCAGCGGAGTCCTGACACGGTTGCCATCCCGGACTGGATGGAAGCCCTGTACGACGTGCAGGACGGGCTGATGATCCGGTTCCCCGACGACATCGACTGACCGTCGGTCGGCGCCTGGGCCCGTCGGTGCGTCCGGCCTTCTATAGTTCCCTCCAGGTATGAGCGAGCTGCCGCGCCGCGGATTCTGGGAGGCACCCGTGCCACCGGCGTGGGCGCTTCGTGCTCTGGCCAAGGGAATCATCGGGCCCGAACGATTCGAGGCGCTGGTGGCCTACACGGCCGACCCCTCAGCGGTCCGCCGCCGCCGCGCCCGACCCCGTTGCGCGTGCTCCTGCCGCAACCGCCCCCGTCGCGGCTGCACCAACTGGCAGTTCTAGTGGAGTGCGCCGGACACGGCCGGGCGTTGACGGTCTGCCTACGCCCGGAGGGACTTGAACCCCCGCTTCCGGCTCCGGAGGCCGGCGCTCTATCCAACTGAGCTACGGGCGCTGGCGGATCGAGGCACGAGTATAGGGCGGCGGCTCGGCAACCTCTCTCGGCTGGCTACCACCACTCGAAGGGCCGACCGTCCCAGGGGTCCAGGACCGGGAAGACAGGGTGAGCTGCCAGCGCGTCGAGCCGCTCACCAAAGGCAACCACCTCGTCTGCCTCCAGGAGCCGTGCCAGCTCCGCCTCGAGCGCGCTGCGACGGGCCCTGTCCGACGCCAGCGACTGAACACGGTCGGCCGCCTGCAGGGGCAGCGCCTCACCACCGAGGTCGATGAGCACTGTGCGCTGGCGAGGGTAGGGCAGGAAGCTGAGCGCGTTGTCGATGCCCCACAACCGGCCGTCGTCACCGAACAGCAGGTGGGCGCGCTTGCGATCGGCGTTGTTGATCAGCACGTCGAGGGCTCCGAGGTCGCGCAACTGCGCCTGGAGTGTGCTCTGGCCGCCGTGATGCCCGTCTCGTCCGAGGCGTGGACGAACAGCTGGACGGAACCGGGACCGACAGGACCATCGCGAAGTGTCGTCGCGGGAACAAGCCCGTCGGCGAGCGCAGCGCTCACTGCGTAGGCCGCAGCCTCGCGCATGTGCAGCGTCTGGCGCGGAAAGTCCCAGAGAGGTCGTTCGCCGCGGGTCGGCTTGTAGATCGCCCGAAGTGGTTGATCCGGATGGGTCGGGTCAGGGCCCTCGAGCTCGAGCAGGAAGACTGCGTTGGACGAGTACACCACCCGCCCCATTCCCTTGATGGGCTCGAGGCGCAGCCGGCGCAGAACCTCGGCGTCGGCGGCCGCGCCGGCGCTCGCCGCATCGCCCAGCGCTGCTTGGGCGAAACGGTGCTGGGCATGCTTCACGGCGGCCAGCTCGGCTCGCATCTCCGCAGTGACTGCCATCGGGAGGTCACCGGCGGCGCGGCGCCGGCGGGATTGCTGGCGACCGTGCCCGCTCACCGGGTCAGCGAAATCGCCGAGCGACGACCGTGACCGTGATGGCGGCGAGGATCAGAGGAACGCCGAACAACAGACCAACCGTGAGGAACATCTTGAAGGACACCACTCCCACGCCGATGCAGATGATCAGCACGGCGACGGCCAGAACGATGGCATTCAGCGACCACGCGCGCCAGCGATGCGAGGACGGCCGGCGGTCGCGCACTGCCTGCGATCCATGCCCGGCCGGAACCACCGGAGCAGGGAGGCGCGGGCCCTCCACGTCGAGTGGAAGGTCCGGGCGGCCGAGCGCGCCCCACCATGCAGGCGCCCCCGCTGTCGGGCGGGAGTCCGGCTGCGGGCCAGAAGGAGAGCGCGGTGGGTCGTCAGGCATGGCGGTCCTGTGCGTGATCGTGCTGGACGTGACCCGCCGGGAGTCGACGAGGCTGCGCCGGCGGAAGACGATCATAGCGCCGCTTCCTTCGCGGGTCGATTCCTAGAATCGCGTGGTGGCAGCGGCGACCCGAGGCGGAATTGACGAGGTCCGAGAGAGGCATCGCGCCTGTACCCGCTGTGTCGAGGCGGGCCACCTGGAAAGAGCTCATCCTGTGTTCAGCGGCGGCATCGAGCAGCGCATCATGCTCGTCGGTCAGGCGCCGGGCCCGGTCGAGGACGATGTCACCAGGCCTTTCGCAGGTCGTGCCGGCGCGCAGCTGATGCGCTGGTTCACGAGCGCCGGCTTTGCGAGCGAGCAGGAGGTGCGCCGCCAGGTGTTCATGACCTCGATGACCACCTGCTTTCCCGGACGCCTGGCCGGGAACAACGGCGACCGGCGGCCGAGCATGCATGAGGTCGCGCTGTGCAGCGGCTGGCTGGATGCTTATCTGGAGTTGCTCCGCCCTGCCCTGATCATCTGCATCGGCACGCTCGCCCACGGCCGCTTCCTGCCCGGACACCGCTTGGAGGAGATCGTCGGCCACTCATGGTCTGGCGACGGTCGGCTCGTGCAGACGACGCCCGATCGGAGCCCGGTGCTGCTTCCGCTGCCGCATCCCTCAGGCCAGAGTCGCTGGCTGAATGATGCCGATCACGTACGGCTGCTGGCCGGCGCGCTGGAACGTCTGCGCGAGCTGGCTCCATGGGCGAGGTCCACTGCCGCCTGAGGAGGGCGCCCTCCGCCATCGGGTCGGCGCCAGCGCACAGGGCCAGTGCTATGATCCGCCCGCCGTTTCGGCTGTCCCAGAAAGGTATTTCAGGCCGTGCCCGATATCGATTCCGCACCCCTTGCCGCGCCGTCTCCCGCGGTCAAGGACGCCGAGGACATCCTCGAGCGCATCTTCACGCCTCGTCCCAAGGCGAGCCCGGCTGAGCAGGCTGAACGAGCGCTGCGACGTCCTAAGCAGCTGATCTACTGCGCCATCAGCAACCGCAACTTCTACTGGCGACAGCACATCACCAAGTTCGTCCTCGACGAGGGCGGTGTCCCGATCTCGCCGTTCATGCTCTTCGACTACTACCTGCTCCACACAGTCCCCAAGGAGACGGTTCGAGAGGCGTTCAACAACCTCATAGTTCGCTGCGACCAGATGTGGGTGTTCGGCAACCTGTCGCTGGGGGTGAAGGTTCAGATCGGCATCGCCAAGCGACTGCGCAAGCCGCTGCGCTTCTACGACATCACCGACATGCCCTATCGAGTTGTCAGCGTGCCCGAGGCGATGCTCCGCGAAGAGTGAGCCTCAGCTCACCCCCAGCTCCTCGAGCCTGCCGTACACACTCCGCCTCTGAGGCAGGATCGCCTCGCCAAGGGGATGGCGGCCGGCGATGGCGTCGAGGGTCTTGAGGCCGTGACCGGTGATGAACGCCACCACCGTCTCATCACCCCGCCAGCGCCCCGCAGCGGCGAGCTTGCGAAGCACGGCAACGGTCACGCCGCCGGCGGTCTCGGTGAAGATCCCCTCGGTGCGCGCCAGCAGATCGATGCCTTCGAGGATCTCCTCCTCGGTCACGCTTGCGACCACGCCCCCGGTGCGACGCGCGATGCGCACCACGTCGGCCCCATCCGAGGGGTTCCCGATGGCGATGGAGCGCGCGATGGTGTCCGGACGGACGGGATGGACAGCCTCGCCGCCGCTGTCGAAGGCGGCGGCAACCGGGGAGCAGCCCAGCGCCTGGGCTCCGGTGAAGCGTGGCAGCCGTCGATCTGCCACCAGCCCGAGATTGACGAGCTCCGCAGCCGCCTTGCGGTGCTTCACGAACTGGCAGCCGGATGCGACCGGGACGACGATCTCGTCGGGAAGCCGCCAGCCGAGCTGCTCCGCCATCTCGAAGGTGAGCGTCTTGCTTCCCTCGCTGTAGTAGGGGCGCAGGTTGATGTTGCAGAAGCCCCAGTCGAGATCGTCGGCGAGCTCGGCGCAGAGGCGGTTGACGTCGTCGTAGGTGCCTGCGACGGGGATGACCTCGGCGCCGAAGACGGTTGTGGCGGCGATCTTCTGCGGCTCGAGGTCGGCAGGGATGAAGACAACTGCCCGAATCCCGGCGCGCGCCGCGTATGCGGCCACCGAGTTGGCGAGATTGCCTGTCGATGCGCAGGCGATCGTGCTGTACCCCTGCTGGAGCGCCCAGTTCAGAGCCACAGCAACAACTCGATCCTTGAAGGAGTTGGTGGGGTTGACCGTGTCGTTCTTGAGGTGAAGGTTGCGCAGCCCGAGCTCGGCTGCGAGGTTGCGCGCATGCACCAACGGCGTGAAGCCCTCGCCGAGGCTGACCAGCTCGCCGTCACCCACCGGGAGCAGATCACGGTAGCGCCACAGCGTCGGGGGACCCGATTCGATCTGCGCTCGCGACACCCGCCGCGCGATGGCGTGGTAGTCGTAGGCGACCTCCAGGGGGCCAAAGCAGAGCTCGCACAGGTGCGTGGCTGAGGCCTCGTGCTCATGACCGCACGCGCGGCAGCGCAGACCGGTGACATGGGTCGCCCCCCCGCCGTCGGTGACAGCGGTGGCGATGCCGACGCTCCTGAGCGTGTTGGTGGTGGACATAAAAAAACCTCCCGGTGGTTCCCCGGGAGGGCTCCTGACGGAGGGCGCGAGGCGCCGCTACGTTCGGAAACCTCCGCGGCGCATGATCATCGAGGTGGTGCTGGGCACCGCAGTCACGTGCATGCCGGCGATGCTAGCAGACGCGGCTCAGACGCGGCGGATGAGATCACGCTCCATCGCCTCGCGGGCTTGGCGCACCCTCACCAGCAGCGGATGGCCTCGCAGCGCCTGCTCCATCTGGCGCAGCATCGAATACAGGTTCTTCATCGCCTTGACGACATCACCGATGTCGTTCGCGGCCGGTGTCTCGATGTCCGCGAGCGCCGTGCCCGATGCCCACTGGTGCGCTGCATTCATGTAGTCCAGCGACAGCGGTCGCAGGGTCTGCAGCCCGTGCTCCCGTTCCAGCGCCGTGAGCCGGTGCAGAGAGCCGCGCAGGCGACGGTGGGCCACTTCGACGCGCGGAGTGGGGAAGTGTCGTCGCGATGGCTGAGGCCGATCCCGCCCTCGATCCTCGGCCACCAGGCTGACCAGCGCAGCGGCGAGCTCGGCAGGGTCGAGAGGATCCAGATGGCCGGCAACGATGGCATCGGCCACCAACAGCGCGTTCTCACCGAACAGGGAGGCCGCCAGCAGTCCGAGCTGGGTCGGAGCGTCATCCTCGAGGAATCCCGCGTCGTGGAGGACGCTGCGCAGGGCGCGGAACTCACGGCGATAGCGGTGCCGCGCCCACTCGAGCTCGGTCTCGCCGCCCTCGAGCGTCTCCTCGATGCTGCGCACCTCGACGCGGTGGGCGCGGTGCTCGCCAAAGAAAGGGCAGGAGCGGCACGGTGAGTTGTTGATGCGCTCCTGCTGGTGGCGCAGATCGCGTCGCATCGCCTCGAATCGCTGGCCCGGGTCGGCACCGCGGCCGCCGTGCCGACCGCGCCGTGAGTCACGCCAGTGCTCGCGCTTGGCACGACGCACGGACGCCTGCAGCTCCTCGACGGAGTCGGCAAGGGCCAGATGCGTGCTGAGGGTGCGCTCGGTGCACTGCACCTTGGGGTGCCGGAAGACCCGGCAGCCGAGGTCGGCCAGATGCTCCTCGAGGTTGCCGCGCTTCTCCGTCCAGTGATCGGCGCGCTGCACGTTCTGGTACTGGCCGAAGGATTTGTCCAGCAACTCCTCTGCACGCTCCACGCTGCGTGTGCGCAACAGGCTCAGGACCATCGTGTAGGTGGGCGCGAACTTGCTGTCGACGCTCATCTCGCCACCGATGGCTGCGTCGTAGATGTCGCGCACATCGACATCCGCCTCCTTGAGGATGACACCGTGACCCACAGGGTCGATGCCGCGGCGCCCCGCCCGTCCCATCAGCTGAGTGAGCTCACCAGCGGTCAGCGAGTGGAACCCGGTGCCGTCGAACTTGGTGAACGAGGAGACCACGCACGCGCGGGCCGGCATGTTCAGACCCAGCGACAGCGTCTCGGTGGCGAAGACCACCTTGATGAGGCCGTCGATGAACAGGCGTTCCACAGCCTCCTTGGCCGACGGCAGCATGCCGGCGTGGTGCATGGCGACACCGTTGCGAAGCGTGTGGACGTCGATGGCCTGACGGAAGACGCGGCGCTCATCGCTGTCCTCGATGCGCTCCATCATCTGCCCGTAACGGACGTCGATCGCCTCCTTCTCGCGGGCGTCGGTGAGGTCCAAGCCGTGGACGGCGCACCGCCCCAGGGCCTCGGCGCAGCCCCGCCGGGAGAAGATGAAGTAGATCGCCGGAAGCATGGCGCGGCCGCGCAGCTCGTCGATGACGTGGAACAGATCGTTGTCGGGCGCACGCCGCATGTAGCGGAAGCGAGCCTCGTGCATGGAATCGTTCTGGGCCATCTCCAAGGTGCGCCGCGCCACCCGCCCGCGAACGTCGAACAGTGGCTCGAGGTGGTTGCTGATCGACAGCCACATCTCCAGCGGCACCGGGCGCTCTGTGCGCACCACTGTGCCGATGTGGCCGCGCAGCCCTCCCATCCAGGCGGCGACCTCCTCAACGTTGCTGATGGTCGCGGACAGGCCGATCAGGCGCACGTGGCGCGGGGCCTCGATGATGATCTCCTCCCACACGGTGCCGCGCGGGTGGTCATCGATGTAGTGCACCTCATCGAGCACCACGTCGGACACGCGATCCAGGCGTGCCGGCTCGTCGTAGAGGACGTTGCGCAAGATCTCGGTGGTCATGACCACCACCGCGGCGCCATCGTTGATGGTGTGCTCTCCGGTGACCAGGCCGATGTTGGCTGCCCCGTACCGCTGCGAGAGATCGTGGAACTTCTGGTTGCTGAGCGCCTTCAGCGGGGACGTGTATATGACCCGCGCGTGCGGCCGCCGCAGCTCCCCTGGTGCCAGCAGGCAGCGCCACATCGGGTACTCGGCGACGAGCGTCTTGCCGCTGCTCGTCGGGGCGGCGACCAGCACGCCTCGTGACTGCTCGAGCTTCTCGATGGCCTCCCGCTGGAAGGGGTCGAGGGCAAATGGAAGCGAGGTCTGGAAGGCGGCGATGGCCTGCTGGATCTCATCGGCACCGGCGGGCTGGCGCAGAGCGGTCACTCGACAATCATCGGGCAGCCCGCCACTCCGCGGTGCCGGCCGAAACGTCCGCGCGCTGCACTGATATGGAAGTTTTTTTCAAGGGGGGCGAGGGCGGGGAGCGCCGCCGA
>JAEKNN010000011.1 GCA_016464795.1 Candidatus Amunia macphersoniae
GGGAGACAGGACTCGAACCTGCGACCCCTGGTCCCCCAGACCAGTACTCTAACCAGCTGAGCTACTCCCCGACGAGTGGGCGGACGCGTCGATCGCGATGCCCGGGTGCGCCTGGTAACTGTACCTCGCGGCGCGGGGCACACGGAGACAAGCTCAACTCTCGACACCCGGTTCGAAGCCGCGAAGTTCGTCGCCCGCTCCACGGGTCATCAGGTCGCTGAGCGCCGACCCGACACTCTTGCCCTCGAAGAGGATTGAGTGGATCTCGCGGCCGATCGGCATCTCCACCCCGTAGCGGTCCGCGAGCAGCAGCGCGGCCTTGGTCGCGTTCACACCCTCGACAACCATGTGGCTGGCCGCGATCGCCACGTCTGGAGGCGTGCCGCGACCGATCGCCTCGCCCAGACCGCGATTGCGCGAGTGTGGACTGATACACGTGAGTACGCAGTCGCCGATCCCTGCCAGCCCCGCGAACGTCAGGGCGCGAGCCCCCGCCCGAACTCCGAGGCGAGCGATCTCCGCAATGCCGCGGGTGATCAATGCGGCCTTGCCGTTGTCGCCCGCCCCGATGCCATCGCACAGGCCGGCTCCGATCGCCACCACGTTCTTGAGGGCACCCGCGTACTCCACGCCGCGGACGTCGTCACTGCTGTAGAAGCGCAGCGGTCCTCCGTTGCAGCCGTCACGCACGGTGCGCGCCACCACGACGTCCGGAGTGGCTACTACCGTGGCTGCAGGAAGTCCTCGGGCCACCTCGAGGGCGATGTTGGGGCCGCTCAGGGCGGCGATCCGTGCCGCCGAGCCGAGCACGTCTGCGAGCACCCCGGTCATGGTGAGACCCGTTTCCACCTCAAAGCCCTTCGCTGCGCTGACCACGATGAGCGCGTCCGCGGACGGCGCCAGCGCGCTCGCGATCACGCGCATGCCGTGGCTCGGCACCGCCAGGATCGCAATCTCCGCCTGCGAGAGGCAGACCGCGAGCTCATCGTCGACCCGAATTCCCGCGTGGAGCTCGATGCCGTCCAGCGCCCAGGGATGTCGTCGGGTTGTGCGCAGGGCCTCGGCGACCGCAGTGTCCCGCGACCAGAGGTGCACCTCGCTCCCCGCGGTCGACAGACTCTGAGCCAGGGCAGTCCCCCACGACCCCGCCCCGACGACGGCGACGCGCATCAGCGCTCGCGGTCAGCGCGCGCTCGCGCCACCATCCGCATTCGGGTGCCGGCAAACCCGAACACAGCGCGGATGCGGTTCTCCAGGTAGCGGCCGTAGGCGAAGTGCAGGAGGTCGGGATCGTTGACAAAGAGGACGATGGTGGGCGCCGGTGTGCTCGCCTGAGTCGCGTACAGGAGCTTGAGTTGACGGCCCTTGTCGTTGCGCGGAGGGTGGGCCAGGAAAGCGTCGCGGAGCAGGGTGTTGAGCGCGGCCGTGGGAATGCGGACGGCGCGAGCGGTGGCGACGGTGGCGGCGGTGTCGAGCACACGCCGCAGGTTGCGTCCTTCGAGGGCCGACACGGTGAGCAGCGGGACTCCAGGGATGAAGTCGAAGGCCTCCTGAAGGGATTTGAGAAATGAGGGATCGGCTCGCCTCTCCTGGTCCACCAGGTCCCACTTGTTGGCGATGACCACGAGTCCCTTGCCCGCGTCCACCGCATAACCGGCGACGTGCCTGTCCTGAGCAACCACTCCCTCGTTGGCGTCGACAACCAAAAGGGCCACGTCGCTACGTTCGAGGGCGCGAAATGCTCGCAGGAGACTGTAGTGCTCGACATTGGTGTCGATGACGCCGCGCCGACGGATACCTGCCGTGTCCACCAGACGCACAGCACGATCCCGGTGACGGACGATGGTATCCACGGTGTCGCGAGTGGTCCCGGCCAGAGGTGATACGAGGGCGCGCTCCTCCCCCACCAGCGCATTGAGCAGCGATGACTTACCAACGTTAGGCTTGCCGATGATCGCCAGCCGCAGCTCGTCTGCGATCACGGCACCATTGGTGTTCCCAGCAGGCGGCAGGTCGTCGACGACCCGATCGAGGAGGTCGCCCGTGTCAGTGCCAACCAGCGCGGAGATCATCGTCGGCTCACCGAGGCCTAGGCAGTACAGCTCGTGGGCGTAGTGGGGATCTCTAGTGCTCTCGGCCTTGTTACCAGCGAGAATCACCGGCTTGCCGCCTCGACGCAGAATGGTGGCGACTTCCTGGTCAAGCGCTGTGATGCCCGCCCGGACATCCACAAGCTGCACGCAGACATCCGCCTCCTCGATGGCTAGGCGAGCCTGCTGCTGAGTCCCGGCCGCCAGGACCGCCAGACCAGGATCGTCGCGGATCAGGGACGGGTCGATGCCGGCTGTGTCGATAACGGTGAATCGCCGGCCACGCCACTCAGTGACGCCATATAGGCGGTCACGTGTGAGTCCCGCCAGCTCGTCGACAATCGCTTGTCGCTGTCCGGTGAGGCGGTTGAACAGCGTCGACTTGCCGACGTTCGGCCGGCCCACAAGGGCAACGATGCCCGATGGCACCCCGAGGTCAGCGCCTTCACCCCGGCGGCGACGACGCGGTCGGCCGCGTGTCCCCGCAGCGCGACTCACCCGTCGGTCCCATCGCCTGATGTCACCAGTAGCGCCAGCCGCTCGAAGGGACCGCCCTCGCTGACGAGCGTGAAGCCGTTCAGATCGCCGGCACCTTCGACGGTGGTGTTGACGATGACGTAGACATAGTCGACCCAGGCATGGTCGGTGTCGAACTGTGATGGCCGGGCAGGGTGGTCAGGATGGCTGTGCCAGAAGCCGACGACATCGAGCTGGCGGTCGCGCGCCTCATGGTCAGCGCGGACGATGTCGGCCGGATCGAGTAGATAGCGATCACGTGAACGATCGGTGTTGAGGTTGGTGCCGGAGGTGGCATCAACGATCTGGACCCGCGACCCAGCGAAGCGTCCAAGCAAGACACCGCAGCCCTCGTCCGGGTAGGCCGCCGCGCCGAGCTCAGCAATGCGCAGATGCGCAGCGATGGCCAGCTCGATGTCGCCCATGCTCACTGCCACCGCCTCCCGTACAGTCCGCCGCTGAGGTATCGTCCGCCGCCGTCGGCGAGGACGGTGACAACGACGCCGTGTCCGATTCGCCTCGCCACCTCGCGCACGCCCCACAGTGCCGCACCGCTCGAGTGCCCAACCATGACGCCCTCGTGCTCGGCGAGCTCGGCTGCGAGCTCGTACGACGCTTCGGTCGGCGCCCAGAGATTGTCGTCCGCGAGGGCGGCGTCGTAGATCCCCGGAACGATAGCCGTCGGCATGTGCTTCATGCCCTCCAACCCATGCCAGGGATCCTCGGGCTGCACAGAGACGCACACGACATCAGCTCGCTCATCGCGCAGCCGTCTGGTCACCCCGACGAACGTCCCACTGGTGCCGAGCCCGGCGACGAAATGCGTCACCTGCCCATTCGTCTGCTCCCAGATCTCAGCCCCAGTACCATCGTAGTGCGCCTTCCAATTGCCGTCGTTGTTGTACTGATCGGGCATGAAATACGTGTCCGGAGCCTCCTCATACAGTGCGCGCGCCACACGGATGGCTCCGTCACTGCCCTCCTGGGCGTCGCTGTACACGATCTCCGCCCCGTAAGCAGCGATCGTTGTCTTGCGCTCATCGCTGACGTTGGTGGGCATCACCAGCCGCACCCTGTAGCCGAGGGCGGCGCCCACCAGCGCGTAGGCGATGCCGGTGTTGCCACTGGTGCTGTCCAAGATGATCCGGTCATGAGTGAGCGCACCGGACGCCTCACCGTCCTCGATCATCCGCAGAGCGGCACGGTCCTTCACCGATCCACCGGCGTTGAGGAATTCGGCCTTGCCGAACACCGTGACCCCGGGAGCGTCCCGCTCGAAGAGGCGGATGCGCAGCAGTGGCGTTTGCCCGATGGCACCGAGGATCGAGGCCCGTCGGTCTGCCCGAACCACGCGTTCGGGCATCGTGGCACGCGGTGTTTCGGTCATGCCATCCATTATCGACGGCGGCAGGTGGTCGACCGTCCTGCCGGGCGCGCTACTCTGCCGCTCGCCCCGGCCCGAACCGGAACCCCGCAGTGCCACGGCGACTGTCCTCGATCACGGCGATGACACAGGATGGGCGGAGGTGGATCACGCCCTCCTCGCCGGGCATCTCCACGAAGTCAGGGGAGCCGTCGGTGATCGCGATCGCGGCCATGGTCTCGGCCACCGAGAGCTTGACGACGATGTCGGACCCGTTGGCGAGTCGGAGCACGGCCATGGGTGCCTCCAGATGATGGATGGTCAACGCCGTGCCCCATGGTACCCGCGGGGAAGCTGTCAGCCGGCCGCGTCCAGCGCGGTGGTCAACTCCGCCCGCACCACCTCCTCTTCCTCGATGCCGATGCTGAAGCGCAGCAGTCCGTCGGAGATGCCCAGGGATTGGCGCGCCTGTGGCCCCAGGTGCCGATGCGAGGTCGACGCCGGGTGGCTCACGGTGGTACTGACGTCCCCGAGGCTGGGGGCGAGCCGAATGCCCGCAAGCGCGCGAATCAGGCGCCCGGCGGCCGATCGTCCACCACGCAGGTCGACGGACAGCATCGGCCCGCCCCCGCGCGGCAACAGGCGCGCCGCCAGCGCAGCGTCACCGCCGCCACCAGCCCCCGGGTGGTGGATCGCAGCGACGGCCGGATGATCCGCCAGCGCTGACGCCAGCGCCGCCGCCGTCGCGGTGCCTCGCTTCACCCGCAGCGGCGCCGTGCGCAGCCCACGGAGGGTCAGCCACGCGTCGAAGGGTCCGAGCACGGCGCCGAGCGCACGACAGTGGCCGTCCAGCCAGTCGCCGATCTCGCTGTCCACGGATGCCACCGCAACGCCGCCGAGAACGTCGCTGTGACCGCCGAGGTGCTTGGTGAGGCTGTGCATCACCGCGTCGGCTCCGAACGCCAGCGGCTGGAACAAAAAAGGCGTCGTCAGCGTGCTGTCGACCACACAGAGGGCACCCGCCTGGTGAGCTGCGGTGGCGACGGCGGGGACGTCAACGATCCCGAGCAGCGGGTTGGTGACGATCTCGGCCACAACCACGGCGACATCACGATCCATCACCGCGCCCACCATCGAGCCGATGTCGCAGACAGACGGCGGCGGCGGTAGGTCCACCAGGGTGGTGCTGATGCCCAGCGCTCCCAGTGGCCCGAGCAGCAGCGTCTCGGTGCCGCCGTACGCAGGGCGCACCAGCACCACGCGACGCCGTCCGCTCATCATCGCAGCGCTGACCAGCAGCAACAGCGCGGCCTGCCCGCTGGCCGTGGCCCTGGCGATCGGAGCGGCCCCACCCGCAGGCGTCTCCAATGTTGCCAGCACCTTCTCGAGCATGGTCAGCGTCTCGTTGCCGTGGCGCCGGTAGACGCGCGGGTCGGCCTCCATCGCTGCGTCGAGCGCGTCGAGGTCGGGATAGCTGCGCACCGAGGACAGCGACGGCGCTGCCACCAGATCCTCTCCCTCGGGCCCGCGGGGAGTATGCCCACCGGCACGAACCGCCGCGAGCTCGATGTCGTTGGTGTCGCTCACCCCTGCGGGGCCGAGGCAGCGCCGAGCAGCCGGAAGGCCGAGCGCCCGGCATAGCGTCCCGACGAGCCCAGCTCGGCCTCGATGTGCAGCAGCCGGTTGTACTTCGCCACCCGCTCCGACCGCGACGGTGCCCCGGCCTTGATCTGGCCCGCGTTGATAGCAACAGCGAGATCGGCGACCGTGGTGTCCTCGGTCTCGCCGCTGCGGTGGCTGATCACCGACGCATAGCCGTGGGACGCGGCCAGCGCGATGGTGTCGAGCGTCTCGCTCAACGAGCCGATCTGGTTCACCTTCACCAGCACGGCGTTGGCGGCGCCGCGGGCAAACCCCTCGCGCAGCCGGTCCACATTGGTGACGAACAGGTCGTCGCCGACCAGCTGCACCTGTGACCCCAGCCGGGACGTCAGCTCAGCCCAGCCATCCCAGTCGTCCTCGCCCATCCCGTCCTCGATGGAGACGATCGGGTACTGCGAGACCCAACTGCTCCACAGCTCCACCAGCTCCGACGAGTCGAGCACCCGGCCCTCACCGCGCAGGTGATAGCGCCCATCGGCGTACAGCTCGGCCACGGCGGGATCGAGCGCCAAGGCCACGTCCTCCCCAGGCCGGTACCCGGCGCGCGAGATCGCCTCGAGCAGCACCTCGACGGCCTCCTCGTTGTGGCGCAGGCTGGGCGCGAAGCCTCCCTCGTCGCCCTGGCCGGTGTCGTGGCCACGCTCGCGGAGCACCGCGCGCAGAGCGTGAAAGCACTCACTTCCCGCCCGCATCGCCTCCGCGAAGGTTGGCAGGCCGAGGGGCACCAGCATGAACTCCTGGAAGTCCACGCTGGTCTGTGCGTGGGCGCCCCCGTTGAGCACGTTGAGCAGCGGCACCGGTAGCACCTGGGCGCCAACCCCGCCGAGGTAGCGGTAGAGCGGCAGGCCGCACGCCTCGGCCGCGGCCCGCGCGCACGCCAGGCTGGCGCCAAGGATGGCGTTGGCCCCGAGCCGACCCTTGTTGGCAGTCCCGTCGAGCGCGATCAGCGTGGCATCGAGCGCGCGCTGGTCGAGCGCGTCCAACCCGACGATCTCTGGCCCGATCACCTCCATGACGTTGGCCACAGCGGTGAGCACCCCCTTGCCACCGAACCGCGCGGCATCACCGTCGCGCAGCTCGACGGCCTCGTGGGCGCCGGTGCTGGCCCCACTCGGGACCATGGCCGTTCCCGAGCTTCCATCGGCGAGGCCGATGGTGACCGACAGCGTCGGATTGCCGCGAGAGTCGAGCACCTCCAGCGCGGAGACCGCCTCGATGTACGTCACGGCGTCACCCCGTGTACCCGGGTGCGGCCACCCTCTTGACCACCAGGCTCTTGCCCAGCTTGTCGTGCCAGCCTTGCTTGCGCGAATCCCAGGCGACGGAGAGCATCGCCAGGAAGGCGACCAACCCGGCGATGGTGCCGAGGCCGGGGATTGGGCCGAGCAACCCGGGTCCCCAGAACACGATGGCGCGCAGGAAGGCGCGTCCCGGTGGGAGCTTGCCGCCGTCCTCGGCACGTACGACAAAGGTGCCCGCCGCGCGCTGACCCAGGGTGCGTCCCTGCCACGCCACCAGTCCCCCGAAGTACAGCGCGCTGACCACGGCACCGAGCACACCGATGACGGCGAATCGAGTGGTGAGGTCGCTTGGCAACGGCGGCTGCTGACCCCTGGCGAACGGATGGTCCCGGAAGAACTCGAAGAGAGGCACGAGCAGAAGCGGCACAGTGACGATTGCCTCGACCGCCGCGAGGAGCAGGCTGTCCAGGAGGAAGCCGAGGAACCGCGCCCAGAAACCGGCGTACATCATCCCCGGGGCCGGGCCCGGTGGCGCCCACGTCATCCCCGGCATCGCCGCCGGATATGCCGGGGCAGCCCCTGAAGACGCCGGTGCCGCCGGGTACCCCACCGGTCCCCCGGAGGGGGGCGTCGGGTAGCCCGGGAGCGGCGGTGGCGTCTCGCCCGTCGGTGGATTGGTGCTCATCCCATCTCCTCAGCGATCTCGTCCCACAGTCGCGCGAGCACGCGCACGCCCATGGCGTAGTGGTCCATGTCGAACTTCTCGTTGGGCGCGTGAATATGGTCGTCCGGCAGACCCACGCCAACCAGCACCGACTGGATGCCAAGCACCCGCTGGAAGACCTCGACCGGGGGGATGGAGCCGCCCTCGCGAATGATCACCGGCTCCTTGCCGAACACAGCGCCCATGGCCCGCGACGCGGCGGTCACGGCCGGATGATCCGCCGGCGTCACCACCGGGTTGCCCCCATGCTTGACTGTCACCTCGGCCACGACCCCGCGAGGGGTGGCCGCCCGCAACGCTGTCGCCACCGCCTCCGCGATCAGCGCCGGTCTCTGGGCCGGCACCAAGCGACAGCTGATCTTCGCGCCCGCGTGCGCTGGGATGATGGTCTTGCTTCCCGGCCCCTGGTACCCGCCCCAGATGCCGTTGATCTCCAGGGTCGGCCGCACCCAGCGCCGCTCCAGCACCGTCCAGCCCTCCTCTCCCACCGTCTCCGGGATCCCGCCCGCGTCACGGCGAAATCCCTCCTCGGAGAAGGGCAACGACGCGTACCCAGCGCGCTCTGTCTCGGTCGGCTCGACGACGTCGTCGTAGAACCCCGGCACCAGCACCCGGCCACTTTCCGGATCCTTCAACGACGCCAGCATCCGCGCCAGCGCCTCGACCGGATTCTGCACCGCGCCACCGAACACACCCGAATGCAGGTCGAGCGACGGCCCGCGCACCTCCACCTCCACGCCGGTCAGGCCGCGCAGTCCCACCGTCAGCGACGGCACCCCCCGCGCGAAGATGCCGGTGTCGGAGATCACCGCCACGTCGGCGACAAGGCGATCGGCCAGCGTCGACACCAGCGACTCGAAGTGAGCCGATCCCACCTCCTCCTCGCCCTCGATTAGCATGCGCACATTGACAGGCAGCTCCCCGCGGGTGCGCAGATGAGCCTCCACCGCTTTGAGGTGCATGTACACCTGGCCCTTGTCGTCGACAGCCCCGCGCGCGTACAGCCGTCCATCGCGCACCTCCGGCGAGAACGGCGGTGACACCCACGCGTCCAGTGGGTCGACAGGTTGGACGTCGTGATGCCCGTACACCAGCACCGTCGGCAACGACTCCGACACCATTCGCTCGCCGTACACAGCGGGGTGGCCGTCCGTCTCCACCACCTCGACGCCGGTCAGGCCGGCTTCCCGCGCCCGCGCGGCGAGGTGCTCAGCGCTGCGGCGGACGTCGGCGGCATGGGCCGGATCGGCGGAGATGCTGGGGATGCGCAACAGCTCGATCAGCTCCTCGACGAAGCGGGGTTGGTGGGCTGTGCAGTAGTCGTCGAGGTCGTGTGCCATGCCGGTGAGCGTAGCGGGAGGCAGAGCGACGCCGCACATCAGGACGCCGGCAAACCCGGCGCGCACGTGCGCTCAGCCTCATTCGGGTGTACGGTCGCCGCCAGCGAGGTCTCTCCATTCCACTCCACGTCCCCGCAGGAGATCCCCATGGCACTGCACGTCACCCCGGCAGCCGACGCCGTCGACGCCGTCGATACAGTTGAAGGAACCCGGGAGCGCATCATCGAGCTGGTCGGCATGCGCACCGCCATTCGGCGCACGCCCGTGCCCATCGAGGAGACACCTGTGGTGCTCTCCCTCCAGCTCGAGGCGATCGACAACTTCGTCGAGATCGTCCGCCTGCGTACCGACATCGCCGAGAAGGACAGGCGCATCGGCACCCTCACCGTCGGGCTGCGCGCCTGGCGCGAACGCGCGGGAAGCGAGCGGGCCGATCGCCTCCGCGACGCCGCCGAAGCCGCCGCGCGGGAGCGCGAGATCATCAGCCTCCTCCACCAACAGATGCAGTGTGCAGACGCCGCCACGGCGGAGTTGGAGCACTACCGCTCGCGGCGCTGGTGGCGGCGCCTGCGCGGCTGATCTCGCGTCTCGTGCCCTTTGCCGGCGCCGGCCCAGGGCGGCTGGTCACCCGCAGCCGGCGACGCACCGCGAGCTGAGCCGACCCACCGGAGGTCCCGCTGGCGTAGAGTGCCCGCTCGCAGGAGAGGATCGGATGCAGCAACCCCCGCCACCCGTGCTCGGCGGCACTCCCGCAACGGCGCCAGTACCCTACGCTGGCCAGCTGTCCGTCGACGGCGCCTGGCAATGGGACGGCAACACCTGGGTCCCGCGGAGCGCCGGAGCTGACTACCGGCCAACGCGCACCCGCAGCCTCGTGGCCGCTTCGGCGCTCGGCCTCTGGGTGCTCTCGGCCGTCCTGTTCTTGGTGGCCCAGCTCAGCCGCCTGTCCCTGGCCAACCGGATCCTCAGTGGCGACCTTCCCACCCAAGCGGACGCGAATGCCAGTGACACTTTCGTCCAGAACTCGTTCTTGTTCGAAGTTGCCGTCTACATCCTCAGCGGGATCGTCTTCCTGATGTGGTTGCACAGGATCGTCGCCAACAACCGTGCC
The DNA here is from genome assembly GCA_016464795.1 of Candidatus Amunia macphersoniae. Classification (GTDB taxonomy): domain Bacteria; phylum Chloroflexota; class Dormibacteria; order Aeolococcales; family Aeolococcaceae; genus Aeolococcus; species Aeolococcus macphersoniae. Next base: position 10,048 of record JAEKNN010000011.1, read on the forward strand.
CTGGGCGCCAAGCAGCTGGTCTACACGCCGGGCTGGGCGGTGGGATGGTGGTTCGTGCCCTTCGCCAACCTGGTTCGCCCAGTGCAGGTTGTCGACGAGGCGTGGCGCGCGGCGGACCCGGCGGTGGCCGATTCGACACGCGACTCGCGTCGCCGGTCGGGGTCACGCGGTCTCATCGCCGGGTGGTGGACTTTCTGGATCCTCGGTCTGGTGACCAGCATCGGCGCAATCAGCCCCAACAACGTCACTCCCAGCTCGCTGCATGACTCGACGGTTGTGGCAATGGTCTCGCTGGTGCTGCGCATCATCGCCTGCCTGTTGGCGATCGTGATCGTGATCACGCTGACAGCACGGCAGCAGAGAAAGGCCGACAGCCTGCACGCGTCCGGCGCTCACGCGCAGTCAGCTGCGGCGCCGCCGCCGCCTCTTCTGCCCCCCTCGGTCTGACCCCTCCGTCGCCTCATCAGGAGGGGCGTCGGGACCATCGAGGCTGAGGTGCTGCAGGCCGGCCGCCGTGCCGCCTCGTGGCCGCCGCCCGGCCCCGCCAAGAAATGGTTCGACAGCGTTCAGCATCCGCTCGGCGACCAGGAACAGAGGGCCGGCGGTGTCCGCATCAGCGTCGAGGTGGTCGAGCAACTCCATGCCCAGGTAGATGGACAGCAGGGCGTGTGCCGCCTCGCGCGCCGGGATCAGCGACTCCAGCAGTGTTCCACCCAGGTAACGCCTGATGCTCTCCTCCGCGAACGCGATCCACGGCTCCGTACAGCGCACGATCTCCGCCCCCAGCTCGGGTACCGACGAGGCGCCGGCAATCAGCTCCACCAGCACGGTGATGTGGCCTTCGCGCACGTCCGTCTGGTACTGCGTGCGCGCAGTGGCCAGTGCGCTGCGGAGATCGGGGACGTCGGTCACCGCTGCCTTGTACTGCGCCAGCCGATCGGCACTCTGCTGCTCGAGCGCGGTGATCAGCAGGTCGAGCACGCTGCCGAAGTGATAGAAGATCAACGCCTGGTTGAAGTCGCCGTGTCTGGCGATCGAGCGGGCGCTGGTACCAGCGAAACCCTCGTCGCGGAGCGTGACGATGGCGGCGGCCACGATCCGATCGCGCGTCGAGACAGGGGCTTGGCGGGAGCTGCGCTTGCCGCGCGATGGCATGGTCAGAGTCTCCCCCACCGCACCCTCGTGCGCTCATCCCCCTTGCAGCGCATCAGCGGGGTCAGCGCCGCATGGACGTCGTCACAGGCGTGGACCAGCGGCTTGCCGGCAGGCGCAGACAGCCCGTCGGCCTGCAGCAGGCGGGTGTCGACATCCTCCGCGGTTGCCCGGTGCAGTCCCCAGGGGGCGTGTTCCACCCAGGCTGTGCAGATGCCACCGCTCCCAGGCGCGTACAGCCGCCAGCGAGCTGTCAGGAAGTCTTCCAGCGGGCTGACGTCCTCCGGCGCGATCGGTTCGCCGACGTGCACGCGCGCCCTGCTCGATGTCCCCCGCCACGGCTCGCCCAGCCGCCAGCTGGCGTAGTCGCGACAGTCGCCCTTGCACACCATCTCCATCGCCGCCAGGTGGTAGGGCAAGCGGTAGGTCAGTCGCGCCGCCCACACCGCGAGCCTCCGAGGCGCCTCCAGGGAGAAGAACCAGATGCCATGCTGGCCGTCCGGTCCGCGCACGTAGGTGCGAACGTTGGTCTCGGGAAACACGCCCACCCAGGGGAGCGTCGGTCCGCGAGGCGCGCGCACGCGCAGGAGGAAGGGCACCAGTCCCACCCACGCACAGCCCTCACATGTGTCGACGGTGACGCCATCGGGTAGCAGGCTCTGCACCTCCGCGGGGTCGTAGCGCCAGTGGAGGAAGCTGAGGTTGACCCAGTCCTGCTGCATCGCCGGATTGGCCACTCGATGCGGGCAGGCCGCCGAGATGCGCTGCTCTCGCGGGCCGGCCAGCTGGACCAGGGTCTGGGTCGCGCCTCGGGGTGAGTCTTGAGCGATCGCTTTGAGCATTTGCTCAAACTGTAGCCGCATCCAGTCGGCGGTGTCAAGCCACGGGTGCGTTCATTGGGGGTGCGGTGATCGTCAGGCAGTCGTTGCAGGTCCGTGCGTTGGACGTGGGCGGGCGACCAGAGAATGTCGAACGGCACTGCTGACGACGGCTCCAAGCCGTCGCGGACAGGCCTGGTCTCATGAACAGCGCTCAATCACTCCGCCTCGGCCATCGCCCGGCGCTCGATGGCCTCCGCGCGATCGCCGTTCTCGCGGTTCTGTTCAACCACGCCTGGGCCGAGCAACCGCCGTTTGCGGGGGGTCAGATCGGGGTCGACATCTTCTTCGTGCTCTCGGGCTTCCTCATCACCACGCTGATCGTGGAAGAGCACCGAGCGTCGGGTCGGGTGCGTTTGCGCAACTTCTACGGCCGGCGTGGGCTGCGGATCCTCCCGGTTCTGGTGGTGGTGGTCTGCGTCGCCGAGCTGCTGGCCACCCTCATCGGCTCCCCGGCCAGCCGGGCCGACACGCTGCGCGCGGCACCGGAAGCGCTGCTCTTCGTTCAGAACTGGGACCTGGCACTCCACCAGGGGGTGCCGCTGGGTGGCTATCTCGGCCACACCTGGTCGCTGTCCATCGAGGAACAGTTCTACGTGGTCTGGCCGATCGTGTTGATCGGCCTGCTCCGCATCCGCGGCATCGTCTTCGCGCTCAAAGTCAGCATCGCCCTTGCGTTCGCCGGGCAGCTGCTCAGCGTCCTGATGTCGTTGCGAGGCACCGCCTCGTACTTCGTGTACTTCGCAACGCCCACCCACGGGAGCGTGTTGCTGGTCGGCTGCGCCCTTGCTCTGCTCTGGGCGGAGCGACGACCCTCGCTGTCGAAGCTCACCGCTGTCGCCGCCAGTGTGTTCATGGCCTTGGCCCTGATGGTTGCGCCGACGGGACCACTGCCTGAGCTGGCCGCCGCGCTGTGTGCCGGCGTCCTGATCCTCCGCGCCGTGGAAGGCCGGGCCGGCGGTCTGCTCGACAACCGTGTGATGAGGTGGATCGGTCGACGCTCATACGGCATGTATCTCTGGGGCCTGACCATCGACGCGGCAGTCGCCGGCATCGGCGTCGGTCCCGGACTGCTGCGTCTCGCCCTGGACCTGCCTTTGGCGATCGCTGTGGCGAGCCTCTCGTTCGTGCTCATCGAACGACCATTCCTGTCGCTGAAGCACCGCTTTCCGGCCGGCGGCAGCGGCGGGGTGCACAGCACCGTCACGGCCTCCGCCGGCGCCGCTCGCGCAGGCGGGTGACCCAGTCAAACGCGGAGGCAGTTCCTGCAATGGGTCAGTCTCAATCAGGGTAGGTCGATGCCCACCGGGCGAGCGTCTTGTCGAGTGCCTTCTGTCCCAGCGCCTTCCAACGCCGTTCGTAGAGCCGGTCGACCCAGGGAAATCTGACCGGGACCGAGTAGCTGGCCTCGAGGGTCACGCGAGTCCCGCCCTCCGTCGTGGTCAGAGTCCTGGCCGTGACCACCGGATACCTGCCCCTGATCAGGGATCGAGTGACAGTGCGGACAGGCGGCTGGTACTCGACCGACTCGCCGACCAGCTCGTGGGTGCCCTTCTCGTCATCGACATCCATGCGCACGAACCAGCCTCCGTTGGAAACCCGTCGGCACTCCACCACTCGCGTCGGCAGAGGGTTGAGCGCAGCTACGCGTTCGGGTTGATCCAGCCATCGAAAGACATCCTCGACGGGGCCTGGCAGGTCGACGAACGCGGACAACCGGATCACGCACGGTCAATGGTAGTGCCGGGCAGCGCGCTCACCGACGGTCCCACTCGTCGCGCTGCATCCTCCACACGCGGCCCACGCCGGTCTCAGCCGGAGCCTGCCGCTCCCTCACCTCATCGCCGACGAGCACGAAGCCCAGCCGGCGCGGCACCGCTTCGCTGGCGACGTTCACCGCGTCGTGGTGGACCTCGACAAAGCTCACGTCCGCGAGCGTGAAGGCCAGTGAGATGAGCCCCGCCGCCATGCGGGTCGCGTACCCCCGATGAAGATGCGCAGCGTGAATCCAGTAACCGATGTCGAGACCACCAGGCCCGATCCGCCGGTGCAACCCACCGCCGCCAACCACCTCGGGGCCCAGGAACAGGCCGCAGACGAGATCGCCGCCGTCCGTCCAGTCGGCTGCCCAGCGCTGCAGCAACGCTCGGCGTTGCTCGATCGGCACCGGTTCGAACGCGATCCAGGGCATCCAGGGGCGGAGGTGGTCGATGCTGTCCGCGACAGCAGCCGCAAGCGCCGGGGCATCGTCAGGGTGCCAGCCGCGCAGGGTGAGCTCGCCGAGCTCGAGGCGGACGCGGTCAGCGTGGCGGTGCACCCTGCTCCGGCCTCTGCCACGCACCCGAGCGCTCGTCGAGGTAGTGCCACCCATCCGCTCGCTGCACCCACCAGCGACCGTTGTGGAAGGTCCACGGCTCGGACGGCGTGCGGCAGTGGGGACAGAGGCTCGCGTCACGACGCATCCACTCCCGGCAGGCTGGACACTCGCGACGGTCGACAAGCTTCAGGGATTGGCCGGGTCGGCTGGATCTCACCACCAGCAGCACCACTGCGACGGCGCCGCCAACGATGAGCACGAAGATGAGCACGTAGATGAGGAGCAACCACAAGTGGCTCACACCGACGACGTTCACTCAGCGTCCGCCCCCGACGATCTGCGATCGCCTCAACGGTTTTTGCGGTCGCCACAGTGCGGTCTCTTGCACGAGAGGATCATCCTCCTTCGTGGGTGGCCCCGAGGTACTGGAGCAGCCGCAGCCCAGGCGGCTGACCGCGTCGCGTCCGCGCCTGCCATGACAAACGGAACTCCTGTCCACGTGGTGTCACAGTGTGGTGAGGGGAGGCGCGCCAGCCGGGCCAGCACGGCAGCCTCCTGTCTGATGAGCATCTGGCATACGGACGCCACATCGAGAACATTGCCGAAGCGACTGTGGAGTCCTGGAGATCCGTCCAGACCCGAACCTCGTGGCGGCTCTGGCACCATGTCAACATGACACCGCACCAGGTATCCGACTTCCGCCTCGGCGCCAAGGTGGAGAGCAGCGACGGCAAGCACGTGGGCAGCTTGCATCGCCTGGTGGTCGGCCAGGAGACGTGGGATCTCAAGGAGATCATCGTCGAAGAGACGCAGCGGTTCTCAGGCCGGCTCTTCGCTCCGGGCAGCGGGCTGATGGTCGCTGACGTGATCGTACCGGTGAGCGCTGTGGTCTCCGTCACCCCCGACCTCGTCCAACTCTCGGCGTCCTCAACCGACGTTCGACAGATGGCGCCCTACCTCTCGTATGCCTACGCGTCAGCGCAACCCGGTGACACGCTGCGCGTCATCTCCGCACAAGTCGGGCTGGCTGGGTATTGGCCATATTCAGAGACCGCCCGGAAAGGTGCTGATGAGCTCGAGATAAGAGAAGGCGAGAATGTCATGCACGGACGCACTGGTAGGCGGCTCGGACGCGTGCGCGACGTCCTGTATGACGACCGTGAACTCGTCGGTGTGGTGATCCATCCCGACGGATGGTGGCAGCACGACGTCGTTCTCCAGGTGCGATTCCTTGATCGCAGCGACGATCTGGCGCTCTTCGCCAACCTCAGCGATCAGGATATCGAGAACATGCCTCCTCATTCGCCCGAGACGGCGGAGCAGTAGGGGGCCTGTCCTCCATGCCCTCCGACGCGGCCAGGGAGGGCACGGTGGTTAACCTCTGAGCGCGGAGAGGATGGGACAGTGATGAGCGAGGCAAACCAATACGTAGCGCCGGCAGCGATGCAACCGCCCCCTCCCCCGCCGCCACCGCGCCCGATGTCGTCGTGGAGGGTGACCTTGACCACGGTGACCAGCGTCATCATCCTGACCCAGCGACAGAAGACGATTCACACAGGCACCCTCGAGCAGCTCGAGAGCCAGTGTCATCAGACCTTCATCCACAACCTGCTCTTCGGCTGGTGGGGGTTCCCGTTCGGTTTGGTGTTCACGCCGATTGCGCTGGTGAGCAATCACCGAGCCCTACGTGACCTCCGCGCTCTGGTCGCAGGCGCCGCCAGGTAGTTCGCTCGCATCTCCCCCCGTATCGCTTTCAATCCGGTGTCATTCCACGCTGACCTTGGCCCCAGGGGGACGCCCCCTTCCCGTAGCCTTCCCGCATGCCGCAGATCTTGGTGACTGGGATGTCGGGCACGGGCAAGTCGACGGCGCTGCGCATGCTGGGATTGCGCCGCCATCGGACCGTCGATACGGATACTGACCAGTGGAGTCGCTGGGTGAGGCTGCCGGACGGATCGAGCGACTGGGTCTGGCGGGAGGACGCCATGAGCGCGCTGTTGGACGGGTCCGACCGCGGCACTCTGTTCGTGGCGGGCTGTAGGTCCAATCAGAGCCGGTTCTACCCGTGCTTCGACCACGTCGTTCTGCTCAGCGCGCCGGCCGAGGTTCTGCTGGCCAGGATCGATGAGCGCACCGACAATCCCTACGGCAAGCGGCCCGAGGAGCGGGGGCTGATCCTGGAGCACCTGGCTGTCGTCGAGCCGCTGCTGCGCGCGACCTGCACCGTCGAGATCGACGCTTCCGCTGCGATCAGCCAGGTCGTTGACCAGCTCGAAGCCATAGCGTTTGGTTCAGGCGCGTAGCGAGGACGCCTCGAGAAGCCTGCCGTTTCTCGACAGGTCGGGGTCGGTGCATGCGGCAAGGTTGAAACAGCAGGGCCGTCGTTTCCCGCTGCTCATCTTCGAAATACTGACCTCGACACGTCGCTTGCGCGTGTCACGGTTGCTGGTCGCATTGACCCAGCGAACCCATTCCCAACGCGCCATGGGCGTGACGTCTTTCCAGAGATCTTGGATCTTCTGAGGGGCAGCCGTCAGAGCTGCCTTCAGGTCCTGGGGCACGGTCGGCTCCGGCCAGTCTTGGCTGGGTTCGATGTCGACCCTCACGGTGTCACCCGCACTGACGCGTGCGGTGCGCTGGAGCCTTCCCTCGACCCTCATCCAGTGGCCTCCCGAGCCGTCGGGTTCCAGCACCGTCTGGAACGCATGGCCATTGAGCGTTCCGTGGACGGCCACCTGACCCCGCGGCGGCAGCTTCTCGCTCGCCGTAGCGGGCAACCGCAGAATCGTCCACCTGTCGATCGCGTGCAGTGTGGCGTCACAACGGATCGTCGACGTGCCCTGAGTCATAGCCGTCATATGGTGACAGGCCGACGCCCCGGGTTCAGCTCACGGCGTCCGGCCCTCGCTCCGAGTGATCGACAACTCTGAAATGCCTGATCGGCTTCGCCTGATCGGCTTCGACCGAAACGGTCTTGCCTGCCGCGAGGGTCATGCCACTGACCGGGCTATTGCAGCGCGCCGGCGGGTCCGGAGAGAGCTGATGTGAGCTGCGGGATGCGGCTCGAGGGCAGCACGTTCGCCTGTGCGACGGAATCGTCACTCGCATCAACTCTCGGGCGCTTGGCTAGACTCGCGCGGTGGTCCGACCAACTCAGGCTTTCAACCGCCGCCGTCGGCTGGTCTTGATGGCCATGATCGCCGTTGCGTCACTCTCGGCCGCTTCCTTCCTTTACGTCATGGCAGTCGCGATACCGAACGAGGCCGCTAGTCTCCGCGTACGAGACGGGCTGGTGGATGGCGGCCTGTGCGCTGTCGGCGTCGCCTACGTCGCCTGGGGGGCGAGGTCGCACCAGAGCGTTGTCGTTGGCTTGCTGGGCTCGGCTGAGATCCTAGCTTTGCCAGGGTTTGCGTGGCTTGCTCTGCGTACGACAGGGCTAGGTCGCACCGGATGGGGTCTGCTAGTCCTCCTCGCCCTCGTCGCAGTCTTTCTGTTCCCATGGACGAGGGTGGACCGGATTCGACTGGCGGTCTGGCACAAGACTGGCCTGCGATGACTTCGACGATTAGTGACGCGTCAGGATAGGTTTACGGATCCTGGCCTGGGGCATGCCCGGACCCTCCCCCCGCTGCAGGGAGCTCTCCCTCTGACCCGTATGCTGGCAGCAAGTCATGGATGCAACACATCGCCAGCTACTCATCGATCGCTATCGCCAGAGTCTCGACGAGTTCGACGCAGCTGTCGTTGGCCTGGCGCAGGACGAACTCGACAGGCGCGCGGCGCCGGGAGAGTGGGCGGTCGGCACCATCATCCATCACGTCGCTGATACCGATGTCATCGCCGGCGGGCGGCTTCGTCTTCTTCTTGCACGCAATGGGGCGCCCATAGCTGCATATGGTGAGGAGGAGTTGGCGGACGTGTCTGACGCTGGTTCGCGCTCTAGCGAGAGTTCGTTGGCGCTGATCAGATCGCTGCACGGAGCTACGCTGGAGTTGCTGCTCGGTGCCAAGGTCAAGCCCTTGCTGAACACGGGTGTCCACGAACAGATTGGCGAGTACTCGGTTGCGCTCTGGGTGGAGCGTCGTTCCCAGCACCTGCAGGAGCACTCGCAGCAAATTCGTGAGGCGCGCGCCAAATAGGCGCCAGCTTTACCAACCGATGGTAGTCTGCCCGGGGTGCCTCCGCCTTGGTGTGCATTCGGCCCACCCCCTGACGAGGCCGAGCGTGTGCGACGCCATTACCATTGGGGTGCTGAGCGTGTGCACCAAGCGGGGACCCTGAATCGCGATGAGCGCTCCTCGACCGTCGGCGGACTTCGGTTTCACAGCGAAGGACTACACCGAACACCGCGCCGGTTTCCCAGTTCGGCTCGCCGACGAGCTGTCCGCTCGTGGCGTGCTCAGTCCCGACGTAGTGTCACCGGTCGGGCAAAAGCGGCCACCTGCGGTCGGGTCAAAACCGGCCAGCG
>JAEKNN010000061.1 GCA_016464795.1 Candidatus Amunia macphersoniae
TTCCTTGGTGAGGGAACGATCAGCCCAGGGTCAGATTCCTTGGTGCTTGACAACGCCCCTGCCACCCCGTCAGCCGCGTCAGGCTCAATCGCTGGTGGCATGTCGAAGGTGGTGGCCGCCATGATCGGACGGTTGGCCCGGGTGTCCGGCACCGCCTCCGCGGCCAGCGCGTCGATGGCGCTGCGAAGCTCGCGCAGGCCAGTGCCCTTGGCGGCTGAGACGAGCAACGGTTCGATGCCGGCGATCTCGCCAAGCCGCCGGGCGATCTCCTCAGCCTCCGCCGGGTTCAGCCGATCGATCTTGTTGACTGCCAGCACCGCCGGCTGGTCGCAGCCCATCTCCTCGAGCGTCTGGAGGACTGTGACCAGCTGGGCTTCGGCGTCGGGGTGGGAGGCATCGACGACGATGGCGAGCAGGTGCGCCTCGCGCACCTCTTCGAGCGTGGCCGCGAAGGCCTCGACGAGCTCGTGCGGGAGCGACTGGATGAACCCCACAGTGTCGGTGACGATGATCCGCCGCCCGCTGGCCAGCCCGAGCAGTCGTGAGGTGGGGTCGAGGGTGGCGAACAAGAGATCGTCGGCGAGCACTGTGGAGTTGGTGAGCCGGTTGAGCAGAGTTGACTTGCCCGCGTTGGTGTATCCGACGAGCGCGCAGGACGCCAGTGGCACCGCGGTTCGCGCGGTCCTCCGGGTGGTCCGCTGGCGCTCGATCTCCCGCAGCCGCTGGCGCAACCTACGCAGCTTCTGGTTGATCAGCCGGCGGTCGACCTCGATCTGCTTCTCACCCATGCCGCCGCGCATGCCGCCGGTGCCGACGCGGCCACGCTGACGTTCGAGGTGGGCCCAGCCGCCGGCGAGGCGGGGCAGCTGATGCTCTAGCTGGGCCATCTCCACCTGCACCCGGCCCTCGGCGGTGCGGGCGCGTCTGGCGAAGATCGACAGGATGACCTCGGTGCGGTCGAGCACCGGCACCCCCCAGGCCTCCTCGAGGTTGCGCTGCTGGCGCGGCGAGAGCTGGTCGTTGATCAAGGCCGCCGGGCTACCGAGCTCGGCGAGGCGGGCCCCCAGAGCGTCCACCGTCCCGGAGCCGAAGAAGGTCCCTGGGTGGATCTCGCGGAGGGGAACCGCGGCGCGTTCGACCACCGTGGTCCCCAGAGTGCGCGCCAGCTCCTCGAGCTCGTCGAGCTCGATCTCCGTCTGTTCGCGTTCACCCCGGCCCCGGAAGGCACCGGCGATGAGAACGTTGTCGAGCGTTGCGGCCACGCCGGGATCGGCGCCGGTGCGTCTCTGTCGTGCCATGTGCCGTCCTAGCCTATTGCATCGCCACCCGGGAGGCGATGGGACGGTGACAGATCACTGGCGCTTGCGCGCGATCCACGCCTCTTCGGACGGCCAGCGACGCGCCCAGGCCAGATCGACGTACGGATACCGCGTTGTCGCTCCCTCGGGTGGACGCACCTCGATGAGATTCTCGACCTCGAATCCATTGGCGCGCAGGAGCCGGATCCAGTCGCCGTAGCCGAGGTGGAACTCCACAGTGTGCTGGTCCGACCAAGCGGTGCGGTGCAGGCCAAAGTACGCGCGGCGGAGCACCGGCTCGACGGGCACGTCCTCGTCGTCCTTCTCGCAGAGCACCAGCAGGCAGCCATTCGTGTAGAAGATCAACTGCCCACCGGGACGGAGCAGCCGGGCCGCTTCGGGGATCCACTTGTACGGATCACACCAGAGCGCGGCGCCGTACTCGCTGATGGCGAGGTCGAAGCTGGCGTCCGGAAGCGGGACGGTCTCCGCGTTGCCGAGTAAGAGCGGAAAGTCGAGGCCATGCTCACGCTGGAGGCTGCTCGCGGTTGCCAGCTGGTTGGGTGAGTTATCGATGCCGACCGGGTGCGCGCCGCGTCGCGCCAGCCATGCAGACACGTACGCGGTGCCGCAACCGAGCTCGATGGTGTCCAGTCCGTCGACGTCTGGCAGGATGTGCAGCTCGGAGTCGGGCACCTGCCAGGTTCCCCAGCACGGTGCGTCCGATTCCCAGGCGCGGCGTCCCGGATCCACGTAGTCCGACGCCATGACATCCCAGGCGGCGCGGTTGAGGGCAACATGCTCAGGGTCGTCGGTCATCCCGTCACTGTACTGAGCGATCTCGACGCCTTGCGGCCGCGCTGGTGCAGCCATATCGGTCATCGTCGAGGAGGCTGACTGGCACGAGCCACTGAGTCAGCGCGCCCCGCGCGAGTCGTCCCCTTGGGCGGCGGCCATGGCAGCGGTGTCGCCACCGGCGCCACGAAGCACGATGGCGAAGACCACAGCGATCAGGGCGCCCAGCAACGGGCCGACCACGTACAGCCAGGTGTGCGACAGGTCGCCGCGCACCAGATCCGGCGCCAGCGAGCGCACCGGGTTCATCGACGCTCCGCTGATCGGGCTCGACCACAGTCCGGCAAGCGCGATGTAGCCACCCACCGCGATGGCCGACAGAGCCCCGACGTTCTGCGCGCTCGAGGCGGTGCCGAGGATGACGCTGACCAGCCCCATGGTGAGCACCAGCTCGATCAGCATCGCCTGGACATCGCCGACCGCCGGCGCCGGCACTGTCGCTCCGAAGTCACCAGGACGGCCAAGGACTGCCCACAGGAACAGGCAGGCCAGGATCCCCCCGCCCACCTGGCTGACGATGTATCCGGGCACCCGCCGCCAGGGGAATTCGCGACGTAGCGCGAAGGCGATGCTCACCACCGGGTTGAGGTGCGCGCCTCCCACCTTGCCCATAAACAGGATCACTGCCATCACCGTCAATGCAGGGGCCGTCACCTCGGCTGCTCGCGAGATGGGCACGCCGCTGACGTGCTTGACCACGCCGCTGCCCACGCCGGCGAGAACCAGCAGAAATGTCCCGAGGACCTCGGAGAAGACGCGCCGCCACCATCGCGACACATCGTGAAACTGGCGCGCCCAGGACGGCTGGGCACCATGTGCGGCGGCTGCCGCGGTGGCTTCGGGGCCGACGTGCGCGTCGATCGCCTCTGCGTTGCTCACGAACGGCGAGTATGCACGCGAATCACCCATGGCGATGCTGGCCCGACGATGCTGTGCAACCAAGGTCTCTCGACCAGGCGAGCCGCTCCAGCACATCAGTCGCGTACGCTCTTGTTCCAACAGGAGGACGTTCATGCCACTTCTCGAGATCGGCGATCAGGCCCCGGACATCACCGCCCGTCGCCGTGACGGCAGCACCCTGCAACTCTCGTCACTGCGCGGGCGCCATGTGCTGGTGTACTTCTACCCCAAGGACGACACCCCGGGCTGCACGGCGGAAGCCTGCGGCCTCAACGACAACCTCTCGGCATTGACCGACAGCGGTGCCGATGTCATCGGGGTCAGCACCGACAGCTGGGAGTCGCACCAGCGCTTCGCGGAGAAGTACGGGCTGGAGTTCGCGCTGGCGTCCGATCGCGACCACGCCATCCGCAAGGCGTATGGCGTGGGCAAGATGATGGGCGTCCTCCCGGCGACGCAGCGCGTCTCGTTCCTCGTCGGTCCCGACGGCGAGGTCGAGCACGTGTGGCCGCAGGTGAACGCGTCCAAGCATCCCGCCGAGGTGCTCGAGGAGGTGCGCAGTCGCGGCCCAGCGGGAGCCGCTGCCGGATAGAGCGGTCGGCTGAATGTCGGCGACCGACATGCCGATGCCTCTCAGGTGCAACAGGCAGGCAGTCAACTCGCCGGGGTTCGAATACGGCGGTCTGGTGGAGGCGCCGGGAATCGAACCCGGGTCCGAAGCCGTGTCAAGCGCAACCTCTACGAGTGTAGTCCCCGCTTTCATCTCACCGATGCAACGCCCTGGGACAGGCTTCGCACCAGCCAGCCGCGGTGTACGTCGCCTCCGGCGCCGCGACGCCACCGGAGGCCGAGACTGCTGGTATTAGCGTCGGGTCCGGTCACCACAGTCGAACGACCGGTCGACGTCAGGCCGTAGCCTGATCGTTTGCCTTACTTACGCAGCGAGCGCAAGGGGCTGTGCAGTGTTCGCACTTATGTTTTTCCCGGTTTTACGAGCCCGGGGCTCGACTCGCCATCACGCAAACCACGACCCCGTCGAAACCGTACGCCCCCACGAGGCGACAGCGTTCAGGGGTACGCGCTGTGCACGGACAATGGTAGCGCGTCAGCAGCATCGCCACCGACGAGGCCCTCGATGCCGTTGCAGATCATCGAGGTGAGGTAGGCGACCAGCGCGCCGCGCGACATCGAGCGCCTGTCGATCCACCAGTCGGCGGCGGCCTGAACCATGCCGACCATCCCGTGCGCCCAGGGCTCGGCGCCCCCCGAGTCCACCCCGGCGTCGCGAAGCCGGTCACCGAGGACCCGGGCCACCTGCTCGGCCATCAGCGCCATGTGCGTGTGCACCAGCTCGGAGGTCAGGCCGCGGTCGGCAAATGACCCGTGAACCACGAAGCGGTAGATGTCGGTGTCCTCCTCGATCAGGGCGAGGTAGGTGTCGATGACGCCGGCGATGGTCTCCCGCGGTGGCCGGTCGACGCTGAGCTGGGTGGACATGGCCAGGAGCAGCTCGTCAGTGACCTGCTTGCCGACCGCCAGCCAGAGATCAGCGCGATCGGTGAAGTGGCGGTACAGGATCGGCTTGCTGACGCCCGCCTGAGCGGCGATCTCGTCCATCCCGACCCCGGCCCCGCGGGTACGGATGGCCTCGATGGCGCTGGCCACCAGCTCGGCGCGACGGGCCTGACGGTGGCCATGCCAGCGGTCGGGCCGGGCCCCGCGGGGCTCCGGCACCGACCCCGGCTTGACTTTCGGGATACGCATGCTACTAATAGTAACCGTTACTCATAGTAGCGTCCAATCAGGAGGACATGACCCTCGCGACACGTACGTGAGAACCCCGATCCACGCGCTCGCCGCCGGCATGCGCACCCGGATGGGCCACTCCGCTGCCTCCACGCCGCTCGCTGTCGACGAGAGAACCGCATGACCACCACCACAAGCGTCGCCGCGACCGCGCTCGATGCCGTCAGCCGCGAGGCGATGGCACAGCGACTGATCCGCGCTTCGGCGCAGAAGTCGTTCGACCCCGAGGTGGATGTGGAATGGGCTCAGCCACCCGCCAGCGACCTGTTCTACATGCCCGAGCACCGCGTCAGCCTGTACGGCACCCGAATCTGGGAGCGGATGACCCGCCAGCAGCGCATCGACCTCTCGCGACACGAGATCGCCAGCACCGCCAGCGTCGGCATCTGGTTCGAGCTCATCCTTCTGCAACTGCTGGCGCGTCACATCTACGACCTCTCGCCGACCAGTGACCATGTGCGCTATGCGCTCGTCGAGATCGGAGACGAGTGTCGCCACTCTGTGATGTTCTCGCGTTTCATCGAGAAGCTCGGGTGTCCGGCATACGGTCCCGGCAAGGCGGCGCACGCGCTGGGTCGCTTCCTCAAGACAACCGCCAGCGGACCGGAGGTCTTTGCGGCCATCCTCATCGCCGAGGAGATCCTCGACACTCTGCAGCGGGAGTTGATGACCGACGAGAGTGTCCAGCCCCTGGTGCGGCGAATCTCCCAGATCCACGTCATCGAGGAGGCGCGGCACGTGCGCTACGCACACGACGAGCTCCAGCGTCAGATGGCCGGCGCATCACCACTTGCGCGCGAGTGGGCCCGCTGGGTCACCGCACGATCGGCCCTGGTGATCAGCTCGCGACTGATCCACCCCGACGCATACGCCGCCGTCGGATTGGACCCGCTCGAGGCACGCCGCGCCGCGCTCAGCAGCCCGATCCGTCGCGACACCATGCGCTGGGCTGCGTCGCGGTTGGTGACGTTCTTCGGCGGTCTCGACCTTCTCGGTGGTCCGGGGATGGTCCTGTGGAGACGCAGCGGGCTGATCGGCTGACGCCCCGGGCGTGCCCGGTGCATCCCGGCGCGTACTCTTAGGCAATGCCCTCGCGTGCCCGCCAGAACCGCTTCGACGTGCCCCGCCAGCGCGGCGTCGGGGCCGCCCTGCGCCGCTGGACGATCCCTGCCATCGGGGCACTCACCCCAGTCGGATTGATAGTCGTCAACATCGCCGCGTTCATCGTCCAGCACCTGGCCGCGTTCCGGCTTGGCATCAGCATCCTGGCACTGGTCAGCGGCATCATGCTCAACGCCTGGACCGGATTGAAGATCTATGGCGTCGCCAAGTCGCGCTTCCCCAACTTCGGCCTCCTCCACGACCACAACCAGGAGGTGCTGCTGGTCGTCGGCATGGCGGTGATCGTCGCCATCTCGTTCGTGGAAGCGTTGTTCTGCTACAACGGCCTCGGCGACGAGCGTGCGCTGCCCAACGCCTCCACCTTCTACCTCGGGGTGGTGGCGATCGCCATTCCGATCGTGCTCCAGGGCGTCTTCGGCCGCCTCACTGGCGGCCGCAGTGGGACCGACCGCAGCAAGCGGACGGACGGCTACCCGGCGCCCCCGCCACCTCCCAGTGACGGCTGGGAGCCGTTGTGAACACAGCCCTGCTGCTCCTCCACCACGCCATCCTGGCGCGCGCCGGCGGTGGCCACGGATTCGGCGGCGGCGGCGGTGGCAGCGGATTCGGTGGGGGAGGAGGCGGCTACGGTGGGGGTGGTTACTACGGGGGTGGCGGCTATTACGGAGGGGGCGGAGGCTTCGGGTCGCTGGGACTGCTGTCGCTGCTCTTCTTCGGTGGCGGACCGTTGTTGTTCATCATCCTGTTGGTGTCCGCGTTCCACGCGTGGCGGCGCATGTCGGGCGGCGGGTTGCGTGGCATGGGCATGCCTCGGCCGATGTACAGCCCGTCCTACGAGGACAGCGCTCCGATGGGAGCGCCCGCTGGCTATGGCGTGGGCCAGGCGTCCGCCGGGCCCGACCGCGTCGCCGAGGGGCTTGACGCCATCCGTGCCCACGACCCGGAGTTCGATGAGACCGACTTCATCAATCGTGCCCAGCGCGAGTTCTTCATCATCCAGCAGGCGTGGAGCGACTGCAAACCTGAGGAGAGTCGGCGAGTGATGTCGGACACGCTGTGGGATCAGCACCGTGTGCAGATCCAGCAATACGTGTCCAAGGGTCAGCACAATGTGCTCGACCAGCTGGCGCTCGCGGGCGCGACCATCGTCAGTGCCGGCAGCGAGGCCACCCACGATCACATCCAGCTGCGCATGCACGCTGCATGCGCCGACTACGATGTCGACAACGCGTCCGGCAAGATCGTGCGCGGCGACCGCAACGTCCGCGAGTGGTACGAGAACTGGCTGTTCGAGCGGTCCTCCAAGGCGACCACCCGGCCCGACGGCGGAACCATGGCCCAGCATTGCCCCAACTGCGGCGCGCCGCTGGATGTCGACCTCAACGGCGTGTGCTCGTACTGCAAGGCGCCGGTGATGAGCGGCGACTACGACTGGGTGCTCGCCCGCATCGACCAGCTCTAGTCAGAGCGACTGGTCAGGCCCTGCCGCGCTCCTGACGGCGGTTGCTGCGCTGCTTCTCCCTGGTCTGGGCGAGACGGAAGATGGTCACCCCGCCGACGCCCCCGACCAGGTTCCCCGCGGTGCTCAGTGCGATCCAGCCGGCCACGTCGACCCATGAGTGGGCGGTGTGCGAGTAGCCGATGAAGACGAGGGCGGCACCGACCACTGTGTGCGACACGTTGGCGGCGAAGATCAGGTAACCGATCGCCCAGATCACCAGGATCTTGCCAACCACGTTGCGCACCGCCAGCATCAGCCAGGTCAGCACGGTCATGATCAGACCGGCGAGGATCGCCGACACGAAGATGGCGAGCGCCGGCAGGCTGAGCTTGTAGTCCGTGTACGCCGCGTAACCGGAGATGATCGGCGCGCCGATGGCCTCGGGGACGGACAGCAGCGCTGCCATCGCCGCACAGCCGCCCATGTTTCCCACCCACGACGCTGCCCACGTGCGCAGCAGGTCGAGCGCACGTCCCTCGCGGTTGACCACCGCCACCACCGGGATGAGGAAATTCTCGGTGAACAGCTCGGAGCGGCCCAGGATCACCAACAGGAATCCGATCGGGAAGACAACAGCAGCGGCGGCGAGCGCCCCGTACAGGTGCGCCTGCGGAGCTGCTCCGAGCACGGCTCCGAGCACACTTGCGGCCGCCAGCCCTCCGAGCGACACCTCGATGCCGCCGATGAGACCGGTGATGAGGATGTCGATGGTGCTGCGCGCCAGGCGCGTCTCACCGACGGAGTAGCCGCGCTCGATGACGTCCTCGGCCTCCTCGCCGAGCACCTCGTCGGTTGCCACGCCGTCGGTTGCAGGGCGCGTCTCGGTGGCCACCGGGAGATTGTGGGGCCAGGTGGCCGCTACTGCTCCTTGTCGGCCTCCGCAGCCGCCCGGCTCTGCAGCTCGTTGACGACGTTGGCGTCCGCCAGGGTGGTGGTGTCGCCGAGGTCGCGGTTCTCGGAGATGTCGCGGAGCAGGCGACGCATGATCTTGCCGCTGCGCGTCTTGGGCAGCTCGGGCGTGAAAGTGATCCACTTCGGCTTGGCGATGGCCCCGATCAGCTTGCCGACATGGTCGCGCAGCTCCGCGGCCAGCTCGGTGCTCTCCTCGACGCCGCCCCGCAAAGTGACGAAGGCTGCCACCGCCTGGCCCGTCTGCGCATCGGCCTTGGCCGTGACCGCGGCCTCGGCGACCGACGGGTGGTCGACCAGCGCCGACTCCACCTCGGTGGTGCTGATGCGGTGACCGCTGACATTCATGACATCGTCGACGCGACCCATGAACCAGAAGTCGCCGTCCTCATCGATACGGGCACCGTCGCCGGCGAAATACTTGTCGCCGTACTTGTTCCAGTACGTCTCCTTGTAGCGCTCGTCGTCACCCCAGATGCCGCGCAGCATGCCCGGCCACGGACGGGTCAGCACCGCGTAACCTCCGCCGCCCAACGGCACCGGGTTGCCCTGCTCGTCGACGACCGAGGCGGAGATGCCCGGCAGTGGACGGGTTGCCGAGCCCGGCTTGAGGACCGTCACCCCGGGAAGGGGGGCGATCATGATGCCGCCGGTCTCGGTCTGCCACCAGGTGTCGACCACTGGCGTGCGACCCCCGCCGATGAATTGCCGGTACCAGATCCACGCTTCTGGGTTGATCGGCTCACCGACGGTGCCGAGGAGTCGCAGCGATGAGAGGTCGTGCTTCTCCGGGTACTCCTTGCCCCACTTCATGAATGTGCGGATGGCCGTGGGCGCGCAGTAGAGCACGGTGACGCCGTACTTTTCGATGGTCGCCCACCAGCGATCCTTGTCGGGGAAGTCGGGGGTCCCCTCGTACATCACCGAGGTGACGCCGTTCCCCAGCGGCCCGTACACGATGTAGCTGTGACCGGTGACCCAGCCGATGTCCGCGGCGCACCAGAACACTGTGTCTGGCTGGATGTCGAAGACCACGTCGTGGGTGTACATGGTCTGGAGCAGGTAGCCGGCGGTGGTGTGCTTGATCCCCTTCGGCTTGGCAGTGGTGCCTGAGGTGTACAGGGTGAACAGCAGGTCTTCCGAGTCCATCTGCTCGGGATCGCACGTGGTCGGTTGGCTCTCGACGAGGTCGTGGTACCAGTGATCCCGACCCTCGGTCATGGGCACCTGGTTGCCCGTGCGCCGGACCACCACCACCGTGCGAATGGTCTCCGTCTTGGCCAGCGCGTCGTCGACGTTGCGCTTGAGGGCCACGGTGGTGCCGCGGCGCCAGGCCTCGTCCTGGGTGATCAGCAGCACTGAGCCGGAGTCGTTCATGCGATCCGCGACCGCGTCCGCGGAGAACCCGCCGAACACAACCGAGTGGGCAGCTCCGATGCGCGCGCAGGCCAGCATCGCCACCGGCAGCTCGGGGACCATGCCCATGTAGATGCCAACGCGGTCACCGCGTTTGACGCCCAACGCTTTGAGGGCGTTGGCGAATCGGCACACCTGCTCGAGCAGTTCCGCGTAGGTGATGGTGCGGGTGTCGCCCGGCTCACCCTCCCACAGGTAGGCCGGCTTGTTGCCGCGACCCGCCTCCACGTGGCGGTCCAGGCACTGATAGCTGGCGTTGATGACGCCGCCGACAAACCAGCGCGCGAAGGGAAGCTTCCATTCCAGGACGGTGTCCCACCTGCGCGAGAAGCTCAGATACTTGTCCGCTTGCTTCGCCCAGAAAGCCTCGGCATCGGCGTCCGCCTCGGCATAGAGCGAGTCATCTCGGACGTTCGCCGTGGCCGTGAAGTCGGCTGTGGGCGGAAACGTTCGCCCCTCCTTCAGCAGGGCGTCGATGTTGACCGAGGCCGTGTCAGTCATGGGTGGGTCTCCTCGAGCGCGTTCGCGACGCTGGCCCTTGGCGGGGTGGATGTGCTCAGGTGGGCAGCACGCGACGCTTGAAGGTGGCGTTGGTGACATCGGCAAACGACGCGTAGATGGCTGCGGCCGCGGTGAGGATGCCCACGATGCCGCCGATCTGGGTGATCCCGGTGCTGGTGGCGAAGGATCCGATCGCCAGCAAGACGAATGTGGCAGTCAGCAGCACGAACACCGCCTGCACGGCACGGGCGCCGGCCAGCGATGCGATGGTCATGTAGGCGGTGAAGATTCCCCAGGCGAGCAGGTACCAGCCGACGAAGTTGCCGATGTCTGCCGGCGCGGCCGCCTTCATCTGGGGGATGAAGACCACCACCAGCAGATAGAAGCTGAGCCAGAACGCTCCGAACGCGCTGAAGGCGGTCGCCGCGAAGGTGTTGCCGCGCCGGAACGCCCACATCCCGGCGAGCAGCTGGGCGAGGCCCCCGAAGGTGAGTGCCAGCGACATGACGCCCACCTCCACCGCCTTGGGGAGGATCTGCGCGTTGACCAGCGACAGCACCAGGGTGGTGATCCCGAAGGCGCCGAGGCCGAGCGGAGCGGGGTCGGCGATGAGCGCGGCGGGTTGCTCGGGGGTCCGCAACGCGGTGTCTTCGAATGCTCGTGACATTGTGCTGTGCCTCCTCTCATGGCGACGCCACCGATGCGTCAGGGCCAGCAGATCATGCGCCGATGCACCCGCCACGCACAGGGGCATGTCCCCGGCCGCGGCCGGTGCAACACCAGGCGTCCTCGTGGTCCCGACTTCCAACAAAAAGCCCGGCACCGTCACGGTGACGGCGCCGGGCTAGATCCGTCGGGATCAGACTTCCTTGAACTCCGCGTCGACCACCTCATCGCCCGCTGGAGGCTTGGCGCCCTCCTGGCCCGGGGGGGTCCCGTTGTGATCACCGCCGTCGGTGGGCGGGGTCCCGGCCTGTGCATACACCGCCTCGCCGATCTTCTGGATCGAACCCTGGAGGTCGTCGGTGGTCCGCTTGATGGCGTCGGTGTCACCACCGGCGATCGCCTCACGGACAGCCTTGACCTTGGCCTCGATGTCCCCGCGAACATTCGCGGGGACCTTGTCGCCGGCATCGCTCAGCGCCTTCTCGGCCTGGTACGCGAGGTTCTCGCCACGGTTCTTGGTCTCCACCGCCTCGGCGCGCTTGCGGTCGTCGTCGGCGTTGGCCTCGGCCTCCTTGACCATGCGCTCGACCTCGCTCTTATCGAGCGTCGTGGAACCGGTGATGGTGACCCGGTTCTCCTTGCCCGTGCCTCGGTCCTTGGCGCTCACGTTGAGGATGCCGTTGGCGTCGATGTCGAAGGTCACCTCGATCTGGGGCAGGCCGCGCGGCGCCGGTGCGATGCCATCGAGGGTGAAGGTGCCGAGGATGCGGTTGTCGCGCGCCAGCGGGCGCTCGCCCTGAAGGACCACGACCTCTACCGAGTTCTGGTTGTCGGAAGCGGTCGAGAACACCTGCGACTTCGAGGTCGGGATGGTGGTGTTGCGCTCGATGAGCTTGGTGTTCACCTCGCCCTCGGTCATGATCCCCAGCGACAGGGGGGTCACGTCGAGCAGCAGCACGTCCTTGACGTCGCCCTTGAGCACGCCGGCCTGGATGGCGGCGCCGACGGCCACGACCTCGTCGGGGTTGACCCCACGGTGCGGGTCCTTGCCGGTGAACGACTTGACCAGCTCCTGGATGACGGGCATGCGCGTCGAGCCACCCACGAGGATGACCTCGTCGAGCTCCTGCGCGGTCATGCCGGCGTCCTTGAGGGCGTCCTGGAACGGCTTGCGGGTGCGCTCGGTCAGGTCGGCGGTGAGCTGCTCGAACCGGCTCCGCGAGAGGTTGATCGCGAGGTGCTTGGGACCTGACGCGTCGGCGGTGATGAAGGGGAGATTGATCTCCGTCTCCGGCCTCTGGGAGACCTCGATCTTGGCCTTCTCGGCGGCCTCGGTGAGTCGTTGCAGAGCCTGGCGATCGTTGCGCAGATCGATGCCCTGATCCTTCTTGAACTCGTCGGCGAGCCAGTCGACGATGCGGCGGTCGTAGTCATCACCGCCGAGATGGGTGTCGCCGTTGGTGGCCTTCACCTCGAAGACGCCCTCGCCCACCTCGAGGATGGAGACGTCGAAGGTGCCTCCTCCGAGGTCGAAGACGAGGATCTTCTCGTTCTCCTTCTTGTCGAGGCCGTACGCGAGGGAGGCTGCGGTCGGCTCGTTGATGATCCGCAGGACGTTGAGACCGGCGATCTGGCCGGCGTTCTTGGTGGCCTGCCGCTGGGCGTCGTTGAAGTACGCGGGCACCGTGATCACCGCCTCGGTGACCTTCTCGCCCAGGTACGCCTCAGCGTCGGTCTTGAGCTTCTGCAGAACCATGGCGGAGATCTGCTCGGGCGTGTAGCGCTGGCCGAGCACGTCGATCTCCACGCGGCCGTCCTTGCCGGAGACGACCTTGTAGGGGACCTGCTTGGCCTCGGTGGTGACCTCGTCGAGCGTGCGGCCCATGAAACGCTTGATCGAGGAGATGGTGTTCTCGGGGTTGACGGCGGCCTGGCGGCGCGCCAGCGTGCCCACCAAGCGCTCGCCGCTCTTGGTGAAGGCGACGACGGAGGGGGTGGTGCGGCCGCCCTCGGCGTTGGCGATGACCACCGGCTCACCGCCCTCCATGGCGGCGATGACGCTGTTGGTGGTGCCGAGGTCGATGCCGACGATCTTGGCCATTGGTGGATTCCTCCCAGGAGATGGTGATTCGAGAAATTCGCGATCCATGCGGGCGCGATGCGCCGCTGGGAATGGCGTACCTCGCGTGGTGGTGATGCTAAACGTGTGCCGCCCGCACGCGGCGCTACCCTGAGGCGGTGAGTAACACCGGCGGGGGGATGGCCGCGGAGCTGAGAGGATTGCGCGCCCGCGCGGACGAGGATTTTCTCAGCCCACCCGGGGTCAAGCTGTCCGGGCGCCATCAGCTCGACGTCGCCGAGCTGGGTCTGCGCGTGGCGGTGACCCGCTCCCGCTACCCCAACCGTGACGACGGCGTCGACCAGTACGCGGTGACCCTGACCCGCTCGCGGCTCGACGAGCGCCCCGCGGATGGCGAGGTCCGGATGGTCCTGGAGGCCGCTTTCGGCGCCTCAGCGGGAGAGGCGATCGAGCGCGCCGGCGGGGGCCCGTTGGTCAGGATGTTCCGTGTCCCCGCGGGCGATCCTCACCCGGGCGGGTAGGCATCGGTGCCGATCATCGGCACGAACCGGCACGGGCCGAGCGCCTGGGTGACCCAGCGCCCCTCGGTCATCCGCAGGCGCACCAGCTCGTCCATCTCATCACCCTCGCGGTGCAGTGGGATCACCAACCGGCCGCCCTCACGCAGCTGGCGCGGCAGCGCCACCGGCATCCGCGGCGCGGTCGCGGCCACCGCGATGGCATCGAAAGGCGCCCGGTCGGGCAGGCCCCCGCTGCCGTCGCCGACGTGCACGGTGACCTCGATGCCGAGGGCGGCCAACCGCCGCCGAGCCGAGTCGGCGAGCTCCGGGACTCGCTCGATGCCCACCACCCGCCCGCCGCAGGCACACAGCACCGCCGCCTGGTAGCCGGACCCGGTGCCCACGTCGAGGACGGTGTCGCCAGCCGTCAGCTCCAGCGCCTGGGCGACGGCGGCGACCATCAGAGGTTGAGAGATGCTCTGGCCGCACTCGATCGCCAGTGCCCTGTCGGCGTAGGCCTCGCCGACCAGCGCGGCAGGCACGAACAGCTCACGCGGGACGGCGGCCATCGCCTCCAGGACACGGGTGTCGCGGATCCCCCCGCGGCGCAGGGTGTCGAGCATCTCGCCGATGTCAGCGCGCACCGTCCCGGTGTAGCAGATGGGCGCGCCAGCCGCCGCCTCAGCCCTGCGGCTCGAGCACCAGGTCGTCGGGCGGTCTCTGCGGCACCTTCCACACCAGGAACCCCTTGTTCCAGCGGCGGTGGTACTCGTTGGCTGCCTCGACCGCGTCGTGGAACGCGCCCTCGAAGGCATGCCGATCACCCGCCTCACAGGCGGCGAAGAGCGGCACCAGATCCTCGTCGATGTAGGCCTCGACATCGTGCTCGTACTTGGGCCGGGTCACGTTGCCGAGGCGAAACAGCTTGCGCATCTCCTTCAGCTGCCAGGTTGCCAGCGGCCAGTTCTCGGCTCTGGCGGCGTGGTACGCCTTCCACATCCTGTTGCCGATCTCGGGCATGAGCCGGGCCAAGCCCGGTTGGAGCGTGGTCAGAGCCTCGTTCTCGAGGCGTTCGGGGTTGCCGGGCGGGGGCGTCTCGCTCACCGAAGGCTCCTTGTGTGACTCGTCCCGCAGTGTACCGGCGGGGCGACGAGGACCCAGGATGTGACGGTTCCCACGCAGCGACGTTTGTGCAGTCGATGATCGCCGCCATGACCAGAGTGGTATCGGGGGCGCTGACGCCGTTCGAGGAGGTGTACGCAGACAATGCCGACGCCGTCTTCCGGTTCTGCGTCTCGCAGCTCCGCGACCAGGACGTGGCCGAGGATGTCGCCAGCGACGTCTTCGCCGCCGCCTTCGCCGCCTACCAGCGGGTCCACCCAGAGCCGGATGGGGTGCGCACATGGCTGTTCCGGATCGCCCGCAACGCCGTGATCGACCAGTACCGCCGCGAGGGTCGTCGTCGCTCCCTGGTCAGCCGGATCGGCCATGCCCGCGAGTTCCCCTCGTCGGTCGAGGAGGACGCGGAGCAGCGCAGCGACCTTCGTTCGATCTGCGGCGCCATCGAGATGCTCCAGGAGCGCGATCGGCAGCTGGTTGGGCTGCGGGTTGCCGGTGGGTTGAGCTACGCGGAGGTGGCCGCCGTGCTCAACATGCGCGAGGGGGCTGCCAGGATGGCGACCCATCGCGCGCTCGAGCACGTCCGGGCCAGCTTGCGAGCTGACCCGTGAGCGACCAGGACCACCGCGACCTGTCAGTCGCGTTCGAAGAGCTGAGGGCCCCGCGCGCCACCGCCGACTACGCGGACCGGGTGGCGCGCATCAAGGCCACCGACACCGTGTACCCGCACCGCTGGCCGCAGGCCGTGGCCACAATCCTCGCCGTGGTTGTCGCCCTTGCCGGCGCCGGCACCTTCCTGGCACTGCGCAGCGCCAGGCAGGGGGGGACCGCAACCACCACAGGCTACCCGGCGGCGCGGGCCGGCGCCGCCATGGCCTACGACTCCACCGCCGGCGTCACCGTCATGTACGGGGGCATGTCGACTGCCGGCTCGCCGCTCGCGGACACGTGGCTGTGGAACGGCACCGGCTGGGCACAGTCCTACGGCGCGTCGCCCGGCCGGTTGGTCGGGATCCACATGAGTGACGACCCAGCCGACGGCGGGGTGTTGCTGCTGGGCCTGCTGGAGCCGCAGGTACAGAACGGATCGGCCGGCTGCGCGGTGGGGATCCCATCGACGATCGTCCCGGGCGGGTCTGCGGGAGCGTCGCCGGGGGGCTCCGACGCACCTGCCAACCCGATGCCGCGCTCGAGCGGTGGCTCGCCGGCCCCGGCGGCCGCTCCGCCCCCACCAGGATCGTCGCCGGTTGCGTCCTCGGTCGCTTCCCCAGCTCCCACCGCCCCTCCCTCGCCGGGCGTCGCTCCGTCGCCGGGTGTCGTCCCGCCCTCTGGCCCTCCTGACGCCGTCTGCCCTGTCGCCCCGGTCCCCCAGATCTCACCGGTGCAGACGTGGCTGTTCACCGGCAATGGCTGGCACCGGGTGGGCTCGACTTCGAAGCCGAGCAACGGCCCGGACACCCCGAGCCTCTCGCAGCTGGCCTACGACGGGGCCACCGGACAGGTGGTCGCCGTGTCCTCGCCCTCGGCCGGGTGGACGGGCTACCCGCCCTGCGGGCCGCCGCTGGCCGCAGGCAGTGGCCAAGCCCAGCCGGCGATCGTGTGCCCCGTCGCCGGATCCAACGGGTCGAGCTCGTCGGCACCGCCGCTGGTCCCGTCCTGCGCGCCCCAGGCCCCGGCCTGCGGCGTCCCCTGCCGCCAAGCTGCCGTGCGATCGGATGGCTGCCCAACCTTCGGGGGGTCGCTGTCCACCTGGACGTGGTTCCACGGCGCCTGGACTGAGAGGCGCGGCGCCATCGTGCCGCTGACGGGGGCCAGTGCTGTCGTCTTTGCGGATTCCGGCAGCGATCACGCCATGCTGGTGACCCAGAGCATCCCCAACACCGCCTGTTCATTGGCCTGTCCGGAACCGGCAACGGTGCCCGCGGCTCAGGCCACCGCCTCCTACAGCTGGACCGGCACCGCGTGGAACTCGCTGGCCATCTCCAGCGTCACCAACCAGGGCGGTCCCCAGCTGGGCGGTGCATCAGTTGCAGCGGCCAAGGGTCAGGCCCTGGTCTTCACCGGGGACGCCCAGCTCTGGTCGTGGGCGACCGGGCAGCGGCAGTGGAGCCGTCAGACAGCGTCCGGACAACCGGGCGGACGCACCGGAGTGGCTCTGGCCGAGGGCCCCTCAGGATCGATCGTGCTCTTCGGGGGCATCGGTATCGCTCCACTGGGATCCACCGGCGCGGTGGTCGCCGGCGGCGTCCCGGGAGCCGACACCTGGACCTGGAAAGGGGGTGTGTGGCAATTCGTGACCGGTGCGGTGCCGTCGGCCGCGGCCATTCCATCGGGGTGCTCCGACGTCAGGACCTATGGCAATCCCTGCACCAATCCCACCCACCTTCCCGTCCCGGTGCCTCAGGCGACCGGGGCGCCCCTTCCCCAGGTGACCGCGGGGGGGCCCCCGCTACCCTCACCCCCGCTACCCTCACCCCCGTCCGGCGCCTGACCGGCCGCGCCGGCTTCTCTCACCGCGGTCACAATGCCGGCGGTGGCCGACAGCATCAACGTCGAGGAGATGACCGGGGAGGACCCGGAGGTGGCGGCCATGCTCGTCGAGCTGACCCTGGACGAGCAGGAGCACTACACCCACCCGCACGAGACCCGTGACCAGGTCCGGCGTCGCCTGCGGATCCAGGCCACCTTCAGCGGCGAGAACCACCTGCTGGTCGCCCGCAACTCGCAGGGCGCGGCCATCGGGGTCTGCTGGGTGGTCCTGTTCGACCCCGGCACCGGGCTCGAGGGTGAGCTCGCCGAGCTCTATGTGCGTCCGGAGGCTCGCGCCGGCGGTGTGGCCCGGATGCTGGTGGCGCAGGCGATGGAGCTGCTGCGCCGACGCCACGTCACCTTCGCCTCGGTGTGGACCCGGGATGCCAACCCGGCTGCCCTGGCCGCCTACCGGTCGGCCGGTTTCACCGTCAGCGACCAGGCGGTGCTCACCTGGCTTCCCATTGACGACGCCTGAGGGACGGCAGGCGACGCGGGTCGCGAATAATGTGTCGATGCCGCTCAGCCCCGACGACGTCGCCCATGTCGCCATGCTCGCCCGGCTCGGGCTGAGCGAGGAGGAGCGACACCGCATCGGCCTCCAGCTCGACGTCATCCTCGAGCACATCTCGGCCCTGGAGCGCGCAGACATCTCCGACATCCCGGAGACCGCCCAGGTCGGCAACCTCGTCAACGTCTGGCGGGACGACGAGCCAGCCCCGTCCCTCAGCCAGCAAGAGGCACTCGTCAACGCACCCGACACCGACGGTGAGTACTTCAAGGTGGGGGCCATCCAGGAATGAGCTGCGCTGGAGCGACCGCGGCCGAGATGGCCGCGAGCCTTCGCGCGGGTCAGACCACGCCGCGCCAGCTGCTCGACCACGCCCGCGCCCAGCTGAGCCGGCTCGACGGCCGCCTGAACGCGTTCCTGGCCCACACCGACGACCTCGCCGACCGCCAGTGCGAGCGCGCGGCAGGGATGCTCGCCGACGACCCGGCCGGCGCCGGTCCCCTGTGCGGGATCCCCATCGCTCTCAAGGACGTGCTCTGTTTGGCCGGCTACCCGACCACGGCGGGGTCACGCATCCTCGAGGACTTCCGGCCGCCCTACACGGCCACCGCCGTGCAACGTCTGCTCGACGCCGGAGCGGTGCCCGTTGGCAAGACCAATTGCGACGAGTTCGCCATGGGCTCATCCACAGAGAACTCGGCCTTCGGAGCGGTCGGCAACCCGTGGGACGTGGAGCGCGTGCCTGGCGGCAGCAGCGGCGGCAGTGCCGCGGCCGTGGCCTCGGGCATGGTCCCGATCAGCTACGGCACCGACACCGGGGGGAGCATCCGCCAGCCGGCAGCGCTGACCGGCGTGGTGGGATTCAAGCCCACGTACGGGCGCGTCTCGCGCTACGGGCTGATCGCCTTCGCGTCCTCACTCGACCAGATCGGCCCCTTCGCGCAGACCGTCGAGGACGCCGCCGTCGCCTACGTGGCGGTCGCCGGCCATGATCCACGCGACAGCACCTCGGTGCCCGATCCCGTCGACGACCCCGTGTCCGCCCTGCAGTTGGGCGTCGACGGCATCCGTCTTGGCATCCCGCGCGAGTACATGGGAGCGGGGCTGGAGCCGGGAGTGCGTGACCGCGTCAGCGAAGCCATCGCCGTGCTCGAGGGGCTGGGGGCGTCGATCGAAGAGGTGTCCCTGCCCAGCACCGATCTCGGTCTGTCCACCTACTACATCATCGCCCCGGCGGAGTGCTCATCGAACCTGGCGCGCTACGACGGAGTCAGGTTCGGCCGTCGGGTCGAGCGTCCGTCGCTCACCGAGACCCTGCTGCGCACCCGCGGTGAGGGCTTCGGGCCCGAGGTGGAACGACGGGTCATGCTCGGCACCTACGCGCTGAGCAGCGGGTATTACGACGCCTACTACCGGCGCGCCCAGAAGGTCCGCACCCTGATCGCCCGCGAGTTCGACAGCGTCTTCGAGCGCGTCGACGCGCTGGTGTGCCCGACCTCGCCCAAGGTGGCCTTCACCATGGGGACGATCCAGGACCCGCTCGAGATGTACCTCAACGACGCGCTCACCATCCCCGTCAACCTGGCCGGCCTGCCGGGGATCTCACTTCCGTGCGGTCTCAGCCGTGAGCTCCCCGTCGGTCTGCAGGTGATCGCCCCGCGGCTGCGCGACGCCCGGGTGTTCCAGGTTGCCCGGGCCTACGAGCAGGCCACGCAGTGGCACGCACTGCGTGCCCCGATGGTGGCCAGCGCATGACCACGCAGACCGTCGGTCTCGGGGTCGACTCCGCCTACGAGGCGGTGATCGGGTTGGAGGTCCATGCCCAACTGCTCACCCGCAGCAAGATGTTCTGCTCGTGCAGTGCCGCCTACACCAACGCGCCGGCCAATGGCAACTGCTGCCCCGTGTGCCTGGGAATGCCAGGGGTGCTGCCGGTGATGAACCGCCAGGCGGTTGAGATGACTGTGCGCACCGCGCTTGCGCTGGACTGCGAGATCCCCGCTTTCACCAAGTTCGACCGCAAGAACTACTTCTATCCCGACCTGCCCAAGGGCTATCAGATCTCGCAGTACGACCTGCCGATGTCGCTGCGCGGCCACCTCGACTTCACCGTCAACGAGGAGCGCGCCCGCTGCGGCATCACCCGCGTTCACCTCGAGGAGGACACCGGCACCATGCACCACGCCGGCGACGTCCTCCAGGAGGCGACGTCCTCCCTGGTCGATCTCAACCGATCGGGCGTTCCGCTGATGGAGATCGTCAGCGAACCCGACCTGCGCAGCGCCGACGCTGCCCGCGAGTACCTGGTCAGGCTGCGCCAGCTCCTGATGTACATCGGCGTCAACGACGGCAACCTCGAGCAGGGGTCGCTGCGCTGCGACGCCAATGTCTCGGTGCGCAAGTTCGGCGTGAGCGAGCTCGGCACCAAGGTCGAGGTCAAGAACATGAACTCGTTCCGGGCGGTGCATCGGGCGATCGATTTCGAGATCGCACGTCAGGTGGCGGTCCTCGAGCAGGGCGGGGCTCTGCTGCAGGAGACCCGCGGTTGGGTCGAGACACGGGCGGCCACTGTGTCACAGCGCAGCAAGGAGATGGCCCACGACTACCGCTACTTTCCCGAACCCGACCTGCCCCCACTGCAATTGGGACGCGAGCTGGTGGAACGCATCCGCTCCGAGCTCCCGGAGCTGCCCGAGGCACGCGCTGCGCGGCTGGCCGAGCAGTACGGCCTGTCGACCTACGACGCGGCTCTGCTCACAGCCTCACGGGAGGACGCCGATGCCTACGAGGAGCTGGTCGACGCGGGTGTTAGTGCCAAGGTTGCCGCCAACTGGCAGATGGGAGATGTTGCTGCGCTCGCCAATCAGCACCACCGTTCCCTCGTCGACAGCGGGGTCGGTGTCGTGGGCCTGGCCACACTTCTCCGGCTGCTCGAGGACGGCACCATCAATGGTCCGACGGCCAAGGAGCTGCTCGCCGAGCTGTATGAGCATGGCGGGGATGCTGCGCTTCTCGTCAGGGAGCGGGGGCTTGGCCAGGTCAGCGACCGGGCGGCGCTGACCGTGATCGTCGACGAGGTCATTGCCGCCAACGCGCAGGCCTGCGAGGACTTTCGTGGCGGCAAAGCCCAGGCGCTGGGCCGGCTGGTGGGACAGGTGATGAAGGCTGCCGGAGGTCGCGCCGAACCGGCGCTCGTCAACAGCCTGCTGCGTGAGCGACTCTCCGCCTGATCCGGCGCCTGAACAGCACCGGCGAGGTGAGCGCCTGGTGGTGACCGTCGGCGCCATGGTCCACGGTGGCGTCTGTTTGGGGCGTCTGGATGACGGCAGCGCCCTGTTCGTCGACGGAGCGCTGCCGGATGAAACTGTCGAGGTGGAGCTGCATCACCGCAAGGGGAGGGTGTGGTTCGCGCGCACCACCGAGGTGCTGTCGCGGTCGGCGCACCGAGCCGTTCCTCCGTGTCCGTACTACGGCGAGTGCGGAGGGTGCCAGCTGCAGCACGTCGACTACGCGCATCAGCTGGAGCTGAAGAAGGAGATAGTGCGCGACGCGCTGCGCCGGCAGCACGTCCCCATCGACGTCGACCTGGTGGTGCACGGGATGGACGATCCCTGGCGTTACCGCTGGCGCGGCGAGTTCCATGTCGTGCCGGGGGAGGCCGGCATGGCGGACGCCAGGCTGGGGTTCAACCGCATGCGCAGCTGGCGCCCCGTCGCTGTCGACGACTGCCTGATCCACCATCCGCGCATCGCCGGCTCCCTGGCGCAGCTGCGCGCCCTGGTCCGAGAGGCCGCGGGGCCGGAGCTGACCGCGTTGCACCTCACCGCGGGAGAGGACGGTGACGAGCTGCTGCTGCGTCCCCGGCCGCAGAGCGCGCTGCCTGCGGCGGCGGTCGATGCGCGCTCGCTGGCGGCCGATCAGCGCTGGAGCACGACCTTCACCACCCTGCACTGGCGCGGTCACTCCTTCCGGGTCTCGCCTGAGACCTTCGTCCAGGTCAACTGGGACGGTCTCGAGGCGCTGTACGGCGCGGCTCTGCGCGGGCTGGGCGAGACCGCCGGCCGGACAGTCGTCGACGCCTACGCCGGCATCGCCGTCCTGGCCTGCGAGCTCGGCGCCAACGGCGCGTCGGTGGTGTGCATCGAGAGCAACCGGGACTCGGCCCGGCTCGGGTTGCTCAACGCCGAGATGAACGGCCTCAGGGGAGCGATCCGCTACATCGCGGCGGCGGTGGAGGACGCTCTTCCTGCGGCCGGCGCCGGTGCTGACGCGGTGGTGCTCGACCCCCCGCGGGCCGGTTGCGATCCGCGGGTGACGGCGTGGCTTGCGCTGGCCGGACCACCGAGGGTCGTGTACGTGTCCTGCGACCCGGCCACGCTGGCACGCGACCTCCGGATCCTGACGGGGTCTGGCCCCTACTCGGTCGACGGATATGACCTTGTCGACATGTTCCCGCAGACACATCACATCGAGAGCGTCGTCAGCCTGCGCCGTGAGATCTAGTGCACTCCACTCTAGACGCTGGCTGCGTCGTCGTCGTCATCCAGGCCGGCCGGGACCGCAGGCGGGTGCGGACGATGGTGGACGTAGCTGACATCGAAGAGGCGCTCGCCGGCGGTCTCGCCGGTGGAGCTGCGCCGGCTGACCACGATGTAGGCCAGGGCCATCGCGAGCACGATCACGCCGACGTCGTACTTGCCCTCCGGGAGAATCTGGTACTTGAAGTTGAGCACCGCTCGGGTGATGCGATCGAACCCGGCGACGACGGTGGCGACGATGCCGGCGTCGACGGCGAAGGCGAGCCAGTAGCGGTCGCGCTGAGCGATGCCGGTGAACGGGCCGGCCACGGGATCGCGCCGAGGGTCGGGGGCGCGACGGGCGGCGCGGAAGGCGATCACGCCGAGCGCCACCAGGAGACCGCCGCTGAGGGCGAAGTTGAAGAGCTGCGCCTCGACGGCGGTCAGCAGGTGCTCGGCTGGTGCGCCGACCACAAACCCGATCCCGGTCAGGAGCGCCGTCCAGCCGAGGATGGCGGGCACATTCCCTTCCATGAAGGTGCGCATGGGAACCTGGGCCGAGCCGGCGCAAAGGGTGGCGTACACCCTGATCCCGGGGATCACCCTACTGAGGCCGATGTGGCGCGCGTCAGCGGTCGCCAGCCGTCGGGTCGCCCTGTCGTACGCCTTGATGGCATGGAGAAGGCCGGCGACTCGTCGCAGCTGCCGGGGCCCCACTCGCTTGGCCCAGCTGTAACCAGTCCAGGAGCCACCGAGCAGGGCCACGCATGCCAGCGGGTAGAAGACGAACGGGTTGAGGCTGCCCGAGGCGATCAGCAGCCCGGCGATGATCAGCAGGACCTCGTTGGGGATGAAGGGCAGCGGCACACCCGCCTCGTCGATGAAGAGGAGGACGCAGATGAGGACGGTGGCGACGCCGCCGTGCAGGCCGGTGAGAAAGTCCACGGGGGCCGCAGGATACCGTGGGCTGGCCTCTCGGGCGGAGTGCTACCGTACGTCCGTTCGACGGTGATGAGGGCAGGAATGGTCAACCAGGCGATCGGCGCACAGGAGGAGGTGGCGAACCACCCGTTCGTTCATCTGCACACTCACACCGAGTACTCCCTGCTCGACGGCGCCGCGCGCATCGCAGGCCTGGTGGCCAGAGCCAAGAGGTACGGGCAACCAGCCCTGGCCATCACCGATCACGGCGCGCTCTACGGCGCTGTCAAGTTCTATACCGAGGCCCGCGCCGCCGGGATCAAGCCGATCATCGGCTGCGAGATGTACATGGCGCCGCGGTCGCGCCACGACAAGGAGGGCCGCGCCGATCGCGATCCCAACCACCTCATCCTGCTGGCACGCAACGAGACCGGCTACCGCAATCTCATCCAGCTGGTCAGCAAGTCGCACCTCGAGGGGTACTACTACAAGCCGCGCATCGACAAGGAGCTGCTCGGCGAGCATGCGCAGGGGTTGATCTGTCTGTCGGCGTGCATCGGCGGTGAGTTGCCGCAGGCCATCTTGAGCGGCGACATGGACGCCGCCGAGTCGGTGGCCCGGCAGCACATCGAGATGTTCGGCAGGGACGGCTACTTCCTCGAGCT
The DNA here is from genome assembly GCA_016464795.1 of Candidatus Amunia macphersoniae. Classification (GTDB taxonomy): domain Bacteria; phylum Chloroflexota; class Dormibacteria; order Aeolococcales; family Aeolococcaceae; genus Aeolococcus; species Aeolococcus macphersoniae. Next base: position 23,817 of record JAEKNN010000061.1, read on the forward strand.
GATGGACCACGGGATCGCGGAGGAGGAGGTGATCCGGGCCGGCCTGATCGAGATCGCTCGACGAACCGGCGCCCCGCTGGTTGCCACCAACGACTCGCACTACATCGACGTCGAGGATGCCGAGGCGCACGACGTCCTGCTCTGCATTCAGACACAGGCTCGGCGTCAGGACGAGAAGCGGTTTCGCTTTGCCGGGCCGCACTTCTCGCTGACCACCGGGGCGGAGATGCGCGAACGCTTTGTCGCCTACGGGGAGGCGGTTGCCAACACTCTCGCGGTCGCCGAGCTCTGCGACGTTCAGCTGAAACTCGGCGGCAACCTGCTGCCCGCGTACGCGCCCATTCCCCCGGAGCACAGTGCCCACACCTACCTTCGCGAGCTCTGCCAGGCGGGCTTGCGTGAGCGGTACGGAGACGGCATCACGGCGGAGGCCCGCGAGCGGCTGGCCATGGAGCTCGATGTGATCGAGACCACAGGCTTCGCTCCCTACTTCCTGATCGTCTGGGATCTGATCCGCGCCGCTCGATGCGATGGTGTGGTTGTCGGTCCCGGGCGCGGGAGCTCGGCGGGCTCACTGGTCGCCTACGTGCTGCGCATCACCAACATCTGCCCGCTGCGCTACGGGCTCATCTTCGAGCGCTTCCTCAACAGCGAGCGCGTCGAGATGCCCGACATCGACATCGACTTCGACGACCGCCGCCGCGACCGGGTGTTGCAATACGTGCAGGCCAAGTACGGCGAGGACCACGTCGCCCAGATCATCACCTTCGGAACCATGGCGGCGCGGGCGGTGATCCGGGACGTGGGGCGTGCGCTCAACGTGCCCCTGCCTGATGTCGATCGCCTCGCCAAGCTGGTCCCCCTGAGCGTGAAGATCACCCTGGAGAAGGCGCTGACGAGCAGCAGAGAGCTGCGCGAGCTCTATGAGGGTGAGGGCTGGGCGCGGCAGATCCTCGACATCGCCAAGCGGTTGGAGGGCATCTGTCGCAACGCCTCCACGCACGCCGCGGGCGTGGTGATCGGCGCCGAGCCGCTCACCAACATCGTGCCGCTGCAACGGTCCACCACCGGTGACCGCAGCAGCGCGGTGACCATGTTCGACATGAACAGCATTGCGCAGGTCGGGCTGCTGAAGATCGACTTCCTCGGGCTCACCAACCTCACAGTCATCGACGAGGCGCTGGAGATGATCGCGCAGCGCACTGGCCAGCGCATCGACATCGACACCATCCCGCTCGACGATGCCGCCACGTACGCGCTTCTGTGCAAGGCGGACACTCACGGCGTTTTCCAGCTGGAGGCGACATTCGCCAAGCGGATCCTCATCGACATGCAGCCGCGCTCGCTCGAGGACCTCGGCGTCGCCAATGCGCTCAATCGACCGGGTCCGATCGAGGGCGGCGTCGTCGACCTGTACACCAAGCGCAAGCGGGGTGAGCTCGCTGTGGAGTATCCGGCCGGCCTCGAGCCATTTCTCGAGCCGGTGCTCGCCGAGACCCACGGAACCATCGTGTACCAGGACCAGGTGATGAAGATCGCCCAGGCGGTGGCGGGCTTCACGCTCGGCCAGGCGGACCTTCTGCGTGGGGCGATGGGCAAGAAGGACAAGGCGAAGATGGCCAAGCAGCGGGAGAAGTTTCTCGCCGGCGCCGTCAGCAATGGAATTGCCGAGGGGCGCGCCATCGAGCTGTTCGAGCTGATCGCGTTCTTCGCAGGCTACGGCTTCAACAAGGCGCACGCCATGGCCTACGGCTTGATCTCGTACCAGACCGCCTACCTCAAGGCCAACCATCCGCTCGAGTACATGGCGGCTCTGCTCAACAGCCGCGGTGGCGACTTCGACAAGCTCAAGCAGACCATCCTGGACGCGCATGCCCACGGGCTGGTCGTCCACAAGCCCGACATCAATCGCAGTGGCTGCGGGTTCACGGTGGGGGAGATCGAGAGTCGCGAGATCCTGTTCGGCCTGCAACACGTCAAGAACGTGGGCGCCAGCGTCACCGAGGCGGTGATCGCCGCCCGCAACGATGGTGCGTTCACCAGCCTGCTCGATCTCTGCTTGCGCGTCGACAGTCGCGACCTCAACCGCCGCGTTCTCGAGTCGCTGATCCAGTGCGGCGCGCTCGATCCGCTCGGCGACCGGCATGGCCTTCTGCGCCAGCTCGACGGCGCCATGGATCACGCCGCGGCCGTGCGCCGCGAGCGCGAGGTCGGGCAGACATCGCTGTTCGGCGACGCTGTCGACATCATCGGCACGCTGGTGCCGCACCTGGCGGAGCACGAAGCGTCTCCCGACACGAGCCATGGGGACGACTCCTGGTTGGCCTGGGAGCGCGACCTGCTCGGCATGTACCTCAGCGACCACCCGCTGCGCCGCATCGCGTCGACGCTGCAGGAGCGTGTCGACACGTCGATCAACGAGCTCGGTCCGCACCTCGATGGGCTGGTCGTGCAGGTGGGTGGATGCATCCGTGACGTGCGCGCCTTCGTCCCCAGGAAGAGCAGCACCGGCCAGCGCATGGCGTTCCTGCAGATCGAGGACCTCACCGGTGCCTGCGAGGTGGTGGTCTTCGACCGCGTGTTCGAGTCGATTGCCGAGCTGCTCCGGCCGGACGCCGTGGTGGTCGTCCGCGGCAAGGTGGAGATGGGACGCGCCGCACCCACTGCCGGCGCGCCCAACGGCGGCGAGGATGAGGAACGTGACTCAGAGCCCGCCAAGATCCGTGCTGACGCCATCTACGCCATGGACGATCCGCGACTGGTGGCATGGCGGCGCAACAGCACAGTGCACATCCGCATCGCCGTCGACCAGCAGCATCTGCTCGGACCCCTGCACCAGGCGATCGCCGAACATGCTGGGGATTCGCCGGTGGTCATCCACGTGGAGACGGCCCACTCCATCGATGATGTCGCCCTGGACGGCAAGTTCTCGGTGGGGCCCGGGCCTGGCTTCGAGCGCACAGTGGAGGCGCTGTTCGGCCCCGGCACCTACCGCGTCGAGACACGACGGGAGCGGGCTCCCGAGCGCGAGACGTGGGGAGCCGGCCGGCGGAACTGAAGTCGGGGAGAACCGCTCGTGGAATTGCTCAGAAGGCACCGAGCGCGTTGAAGACGGCCTGACCGACGAAGTAGACGACCAGAAACACCAGAAAGGCGATCGCCGCTGCGCCGTCGATAGCCACGCTTCGCGGAACCACCGTCGCGAACGGACGCACCAGCGGGTCGCTGACGCGGCGTATGCCCATCACCAGTGGATGCCACGGGTCGGCATGGAAGAAGGAGAAGAGCAGCCGTACGAAGAGCAACACGCAGAAGACGATGATCACTCTCAGCAGCACGAGACGGAGCACGCTGAGCAGGGCATGACCAGGTGAGACGGTGCCCGTGAGCAGGAACACGTCGATCACCTGATTGAGGACGTACAGCACCACCAGGGCGAGAAGCGGAGAGAAGTCCATTCCCGCGAACGTCGGAAGCACCCGCCGGAACGGACGCAGGATGGGGTCGACGATCCTTCTCAGCCATCGAGCGATCGGGTTCCACGGGCTCACCGGCAGCCAGGTGAGAATGATCCTGGCCAAGATCAGGAGCTGAAGAACCAGGAAGACCGCGTCGACGAGGTTGACCACGGCGATGTTGGTCACTGCTTGGTTCCGCCTCGCCCAGTGCTCTGGAGCTTTGCCGCCGGTTCCGACGGCGGCGAGCCGGCTCCAGACTTGACGATCGTGCCCGCCGACAATGCCGCGCTGGTACGCCGCCACACCAGGTACACAGCCGGTGACACGAGCAACAGGATGACCAGCGCTGTCCACTGTGCCTGGTGCAGCCCCAAGCCGATGATCGGTTCGCTTGCTCGGAACTGGAAGATGATCAGCTGGCTGATGGCATAGAGCGGGATGTAGGCGACCGCGAGAGCCCCGTGGCGAAGGCCTCGCCGTCGCAGCGCGAAGAGGCCGACCCCGATCAGGATGGTGCCGATGGCCTCGTACGCCGCTGCCGGTTGATAGGCGACACCGAGCTGGCAGCAGGACTGCAGCACCGCATGCGGATTGACGTACGCGGTAGCCCAGGGAAGGTTGCTCTGAGCCCCGAGGATGTCACCGTTGATGATGTTGCCGATGCGGCCAATGGGCTGGCCGATGACAGCGAAGATCACCGCCGCGTCCCAGAGCACCCACGCCGAGATGCGGTTGTGCCAGGCGAAGACGGTGACCGTGGCCAGCCCGGCGACGATGGCGCCGAAGAAAGCCATCCCACCTTCCCAGACCGCGACGATGCGAATCGGGTTGCGCAGGTAGTCGCCGAGGTTGGGCTGCTGCACGACGTAGTAGAGCCGTGCCCCGAGCAGGGCGACGATGATGGTCCAGATCAGAGCGCGCTCGGCGGTGCTGCGGTCGATGCCACGCGCTTCGACATGGGGCAGGACGCCGTACCTGAACGCCACCAAGAAGGCGAGCGCATACATCACGCCGTACCAGTGCACCGGAATGCTGCCGATGTGGATTACTGGGTCGATGTCGATTCGAATGACCCCGAGCGCGGCAGCGAATGTTGAGCTCCCCATTCAGCGATCATCCCCCACCGCCGTGCGCGGCTGCACTCGAAGGATTCGATAGCCATCGTGGGAGGCGAGCCGGTCCGTCGCAAAGCCCTCCCCCCGAAGCCATCGGGCCAGCGAGTCCGAGCCGAGATGGCGATGCACGACCAGGTACGCGGCGCCACCCTCATGCAGGCGGCCCAGCCACCTGGTCAGCAGCGGGTGCAACTGCACGAGACCGATGCGCACCGGGGGGTTCGAATAGATCGCTGCGAAGCGAAGCTCGTCCGGGACGTCGTGCGGAGCCGCGATCACCACATTGCCCGCTCCGGCGGCGGTCGCATTGGCCGCGGCGAGCTCCCGGGCGCGGGCGTTGACGTCGACCCCCCACACGCGGGCAAGCGGTGCGCGCAGGCCGACCGCGATCGCGATCGGTCCATAGCCGCACCCGAGGTCGAGGATGTCGCCCTGGGGTGGTGGGGAGGGGGCACGACGCAGCAGGAAGCGGGTCCCGGCGTCGACACGAGCGTGAGCGAACACACCGGCGTCGCTGGCCAGGGGCACCTCGAGGTCGCGCAGGCGCAGCCTGATCTGGCGCGGCTGCGACGGCGTCTGCTGCTCGGTGTCGAAGTAGTGGGGCACCTCGGCATTGTCCCCGGCCACCGTCCGAGTGGGTCCGGGCGACAAGCAGGCGACCAAGACCCAAGTGGGTGGAAAGTAAAGGAATGGCAACGTCCAGCCGGTTCTCTTCCGGCCCCGGGTCATACTCGCCGTCGTGAGCCAGGCACTCGCGGCGCTTCAGTGGGCCGTGGCAGCGGCGCTGGTGCTGCTCGGCATCGTGACCCTGAGGGATTGGACGCGCCATCGCGACCGCAGCCACCTGTGGCTGGCGATCGCGGTCGGCTCTCTCGGGGCGGTGGGCGTTCTCGGCCGCGTGCCCGCACCCCCCGGCGCTCCCGGACATCTCCTGAACCTGGTGCTGATCGCCCTGTTCATGGGTTCGGCATTTGCCTTCGTGCTGTTTCGCCACAGCCTGATCCCCTCGCGACCGATCGTCCTCCGCCTGTTCGCAGGCGGCACGCTGGCCATCTCGGCCGCCACCTTCGCGGTGAGCCTGGGAAGCACCAGCAACAAGCCGGCGGTGACGGGGCTCGCCCTCTTCATCGAGATTGGGATGCTCTTGACCTGGTCGGGGCTTGTGGGTGGTTCCATCGTTCAGCTGTGGCTGGTCTCAGGCGCTCTTCCCAGTGTGCAGCGCGCGCGACTGCGCTCGCTGAACGCCGGATTCAGCGGTATCGTGCTGTCCATCGTTGCCCTCGCGCTCGCCGCCGGTGCCGGCCCCAACACTGGGTTCGAGCTGACCGTCGAGGCCGTCGTGCTGTGCAGCATGCCGCTGCTCGGGGCAGCATTCTCGCCGCCGGTCTGGTTGCGCCGGGTATGGCGCGAACGTGAGGAGGTCGAGTTCCGCAATGCCATCAACGAGCTCTTGCTGTATTCGCCGGACTCGATCACGCTGGGGCGCCGCGCCCTCGAGTGGGCCTCGCGACTGCTCGGTGGCGGCGGCGCGCTGATCGCCCTCGACGGGATCGTGGTGGCCACCGAGGGATTGCATCCCGGGGCGGCGGCCACCCTCCACAGCGAGATGGAGGGGGTGCGCAACCTCGGTCTCAGGGCCTTGCCCAGCTCGCTCGGACCGACGGCGGTTGTGGCTGTGCATTCGCGCGCTGGCGACGGCTACATCGCCGTGGTGGCCGGGCCCTTCACTCCGCTGTTCGGCGACGAGGAGCTGTCCCGTCTCCGCCAGTACGGTGTGTCGATCACGGTGGCGCTGGACCGGGTCCACCTTGTCGAGGGCATGCGGCGCAACGCCGAGTTGCTCGATCTTGCCTACGACGCCGTCTTCAGCTGGGACGTTGCCACGCATGGCATCCAGTACTGGAACAGGGCGGCCACCGAGCTGTACGGGTACACCGACGCCGAGGTCCAGGGAAAGGATCCGCAGCTGTTGCTGGACAGTCAGTACCCGGTGCCGCTGGACGGCATTCTCGCAGCCCTGGGTGAGTACGACCATTGGGAGGGAGAGCTGCTCCAGCGCACCAAGGACGGACGCACGATCCCGATCAGCGCACGCTGGGCGCTTCAGCGTGACACCGCGGGGCAACCGCTGTCGGTGCTGGAGATCAACCGCGACATCACCGCCGAGAGACGCACCGCCGACGAGCTGCGCACCGCACGCGACGTTGCGGAGCAGGCGAGCAACGCCAAGAGCGAGTACCTCTCACGCATGTCGCATGAGCTGCGCACCCCCCTTGCCGCGATGCTCGGCTTCAGCGATCTGCTGGAGCTGCGCGAACCACGCGACGACCAGGTCCAGGCCATCGACGCCATTCAGCGCGCCGGCTCGCACCTGCTCAGCCTCGTCAACGACGTCCTGGACATCGCCCGTATCGAGTCCGGCCGCTAGACACACTCTTGGCACCCAATCAACTTGCCCGCTGGGGGGGGGTAGGGCGTGGGCCTGGTGGCCCACGCGGCAGCGGAACGAAAGGTCGAGCTGGTGGTGAGGATGGACGCTGACGCAGCTGTCTTCGTGCGGGCCGATCGTCAGCGGCTCAACCAGGTGCTGCTCAACCTGCTCACCAACGCCATCAAGTACGGCTCCGCCGGAGGGACCGTCGCCGTCTCGGCCGCCAGCACAGACCGCGAGGTGGAGATCGACGTCACCGACGACGGTCCCGGGCTCAGCCAGGAGGACCAGCGGATGCTCTTCCAACCGTTTGAACGTCTGGGAGCGGAGCGCAGCCACGTCCAGGGAACCGGTCTCGGGCTCGCGCTCTGTCGGCAGCTGATCACCGCCATGGGGGGCACCGTCGCAGTCCGCAGCGTCAAGGGCGAGGGGGCCACCTTCACCTGCCGCCTGCAGATCGCCACCGGGTCCGATCAGGCAGTTCGCGTTCCCGCAGCGGGTGGCCGAGCGATGCTCAGAGATCCCCGCCGGCACGACCACACTGTGCTCTACGTCGAGGACAACCTGGCCACGGTGGCACTGGTGGAATCCATCTTCGCGCTGCGGCCCAACATCCGGCTGCTCACCGCCATGCAGGGGAATCTGGCCATCGAGCTGGCTCGCGAGCACCGGCTCGACCTGATCATCCTGGATCTGCACCTGCCCGACCTCAACGGTGACGAGGTGATCAACCGTCTGCGCGACGACCCTCGGACCGCCGCCATCCCGGTGGTGATGTACAGCGCCGACGCCACTGAGCGCCAGGCCCAGAGGCTGCTCGCGGCAGGCGCGCAGGGGTACCTCACCAAGCCGGCGCGGGTCTCCGATTTCCTGGGCATGCTCGACAGCATGCTGACCCCCCCCGCCCAACCCCTCGCCGAGGCGCGCAGCGGCGCTGATCCGGCGAGCCGCCGCTAGCGGCTCCTCTGGTCCTCGGACCCCAGTCGCAGCGCCGCCGTGGGGCAGGCGGCCACGGCCTTGCGGGCGAGGTCGAGCAGGGCGCCGCCGACGAGCTTGGAGTCGACGATGGGGTAGCCCCAGTCGTCCAGGGTGATTCGCTCCGGCAGCAGCTCGGCGCACATCCCGTACCCGTCGCAGCGGATCGGGTCGACATGCAGGCGGTGGTTCATCTCATCGAGCCCGGGCCTTCCAGTCGGGAGCCGGCAGGATGGTGGCCTGATCGCGGTCGCACCGGCCCTTGCGCAGGTGAGTGGTGACGTCGCCGGCGAAGACGCGCAGGGCGCTGCTGAGCAGGACCAGGGCGCCGTCGGGATGGTGGCAGGCGCCGCGACCGGCGATCTGGGCGATCCAGCGTTGCAGGCGATCAGCATCCCGAGGCCTGGCGGTCCCTGCGGCCAGCTCTGCGGTGGTGGTGGCCAGCGATGCGAGACCGTGCTCACAGGGACCGCACTGGCCGGCGCTCTCGCGAGCCAGGAACCCCACCAAGGCGGCGGCCTGGCTGAGCCCGCAGCGCCCGTGCGGGAAGATGGCGATGACTCCGCTCCCCAGGGGGACGTCGACCCCCAGCCGGAGGTCCCAGGCATCGTCCGCGGCCACCCAGCGGCCGAAGTAGCCGCCCACCAACACCGCCGCCACCGAGCCGGTGGCGCCGCCCGCGGCACTGACAGCCTGGGCGATCGTGGATCCTCCCGGGAGCTCGAGGACGCCCGGGGAATGGATGGCGGCTGCCATCGTCACCAGCACCGTCCCGGTGGCACCGTCCGCTCCTGCCCTCTGGTAGGCGTCGGCGCCCCGCCGGGCGATCACCGCCGCATGCGCCAGCGTCTCGATGTTCTGCACCAGGGTGGGCCGGCCGTCGACGCCTCGTTGGTAGGGCCGCGGCGGCACCAGCGTCGGCCGCGCCGCGCCCCCGTTGAGCTTCGCGACCACGGCTGACTCCTCACCTGCGACGTACCTGTGGGGCGCGCGCGCCACAGTGATCGCCACCGGCAGGTCGGCGGCTCGTCGCTCGGCGATCGCCGCGCTCACGGCGTCAGCAGCGTCGTCGTGGGCCCCTGAGATGTACACCACTGCGCGGTTCGCTGCCACGGCCTCCGCCGCCAACAGCACTCCATCGAGGACGAGGTGCGGGCGCGCGCTGAGGAGAAGCCTGTCCTTGCCGCTCAGCGGTTCGGTCTCCGCGCCGTTGGCGACGACCACCGCTCTCCCCTCTGACCGCTCCCGCACGGCCGTCCACTTGCGCCCGGTCGGGAACGCGGCGCCTCCACGACCACGCAGCCCGGCGGCATCGACGATGTCGATCAGGGACCCACCGGAGAATTGGGGACGTGCGCCGAGGCGGGACTGATGCTCCGCAAAGGTCTCCGCGCCGGCGCTGACGGCCGGCCCATCGAGGAGGCTGACACCGCCGGTGGCCATCAATTCCTGGCCACCTGGGTGATCAGCTGGCCGGCGATGGTTCCGTCCGGCTGCCGGCTGAGGCTGATGTCGACGGCGGTCCCGCCACAGGTGGCCTGCACATCCTGCAGCACAGAGGCTGTGGCGGTGCAGATCACCGCGCCGCCCTCGGAGATCGTGAGCTGACCGGTGGCCTGCCGGCCATGCACCGCCACCGTGATGCGCAGCTTGGCATCGCGGGCATCCGTCAGCGTCACCGAGACGTCGGTGGCGTTGCTCACCGCGGTTCCGGTCACCTGATCGGTGAGGCCGGCGGGAAGGGCCGGCGCAGGCAGCGCCGGCGACGGTGTTGGCGCTGCCACAGCTGGGCTCACGCTCGGCGCCCCGCTCGAGCTCAGGGCCAGGAGTCGGTCGGGGGTGCCCGCCGCCTTGGCCCAGCCGCTGTGCAGCGGACCGGCCGCGGCGAAGCCGAGCAACGCCGCCGTCGCCGCGCCCGTGACTGTAAGGGAGGCCAGGCGCATCAGTGGCCGTACCCCGCTTTGGGAGCCAACCAGCCGCCAGGCGATGGCGGCCACCACCACCACCAGGCAGGCGAGGCTCACCACGACGGCCCAGGTCGAGCGCACATCACTGCCGGTCCCGAGTGTGTGCAGCATTGCCAGCGGCCAGCAGGCATAGGCCGCCCAATGGATCACCCGCCACACGCTGAAACCGATTCGTTGGCGCAGCAGGCTGGTGATGGCCAGCGCCACCAGCAGCTCCAAGGACACCACGCCCAGGCCCAGCCACACCGGTCGGTACGAGCCGGTGAAGGGGATCACGCTGTTGAGGATGCTGATGCCGGCGAAGGGGTCGATGGTCGAGGTGAGGATATGGATGAGCAGGAAGACGAGCACGAGCAGGGAGAGGTTGCGGTGGACCGCCTGGGTCAGGAAGCGGGGCCACTCCGGATTGCTCCAGCGCGCCGTGGTGAGAATCCCCAGCACCAGGATGGCGGTGAGCATCAACAGGCTGACGTAGCCGGTGCTGCGTGCCGCGTACCAGAGTGGCGTTGGCCCTGCGGCCGCGATCACGCCGCCATCTCGGCGGCCACCGGCCAGCGGTTGAGGTGGAGCACCTCGCCGGCGTGGGTGACCAGGCGCGCCGGCAGACGCATCGACTCCAGCCAGTCGGCAGCGCCGGCACCGCGGACCAGCGCGGCCGTGCTCGCGGTGTTGGCGTCGACACAGGTGGCGGCAGCGACGCTGACAGTGCGATAGGGCGAGATCGCCGGTCGGCCGGTGCGCGGGTCGACGATGTGGTGCATCGGAACGCGGTCACGACGCCACTGCCGGACTGTGGAGCTGGAGGTGGCCAGGCCTCCACTGTGCAAGGCGATGCGCTGTCCGGGTGTCTCCGCAGCGCTGGCGTGGTCGTCGACCACGCGGATCGGCCAGCCAGCGGACGGCGCCGACCCGGCGACGGCGACGTCGCCGCCCAGGCTGACCAGGATCCCGCACCCGCATGCGGAGTGCGCCGCCGCGGCCGCGCGGTCGGATCCCAGCGCCTTGGCAGTGGCACCGAGGTCGAGGGTGGTGCCCTCCGGCAGGGTCACCAGCGGCGGATCGTCACCGATGGTCACCGCTCGCCAACCGACGGCGCGGACGGGGCGGCCGAGTCGGGGCCCGTCGGAGGGCACCGCCGCGAAGTCGGCGTCGTACCCGATCGCCATCACGCACGGACCAACCGTCGGGTCCACGTCGCCGTCGGTCAGGCGCGCGGCCCGGAGTGCCACCCTGATGGCATCGGCGAGGAGGGGGGTGACCACCACCGGAACTCCCGCGGCATTCAGCCTGCTCACATCGGAGTCCTGCCGGAAACGGCTGCAAGCGAGGTCGAGCGCGTCGATCTCAGCCGAGACCACCTCGCGCGCCCGCTCGAGTGCCGTCCCGTCAGTCACCGCCACCACCACCGACGTCCCGAGCGCGCGCCAGCTGGCGCTGATCATGGTCTAGGAGCCGCCCGAGCTGATCGGGGCTGGGTTGAGCCCACCGCTGCCGTTCACCGGGACGGCCGCGTCGCTCGGTGGCTGGGCTGGGGGTTGCAGGCCGCCGGAAGCATCCTGGGTCGGCACGGCCGGCTGGCCGGGCTGGTCGGCGGCGACGGTGCGACCGGCGAATGTGCCCGCCGCCGCGGCTGCGCCGCCGAGCGTGAGCGCGGCTGCGCTCGCGGCGGTCGCAATGGTGATGGTGCGCACCCGTCGTTGCGCACGGTCACGATCCTCGGGAGAGGTCCGGTTCATCGCCACCAGCGTAGCGCCCGCTTCCTTACGGCCTGCTGACGGCTTGCGACGGCCGACACACAGGTGTCGGTGCTGCCGGTCACCATTGGTGGCTAGGTGCGCGAGGTCGTTTGAGCCTCGAGTTCCCGAACCATGTCGGCATTGTCGACCATCCGCGCCAGCGTCTAGAGCACCTGTTGGCGCAGCGCAGGTTCGAGCTCAGCTGCCTCGGGATGAATACCCACGAGCTCGACCTCTGGCTCACCGTCCGACTCCGCCGTCGCCTCGGCCTCAGCCATGGCGCGCAGGACAGCGTCGAGCCGTTCCTGCTCCCGGGCCAGGCGTTCTTCGAGAAGGGCGATCCGGGCGACCGCGGGGTCGGCCACGGCTGGGGTGGATGCTGCGGGTGCCGGTGGTGCCTTGTCGTCGGCGGCCACGGGTTGCAGAACCGCGGGCTCGGTGACCACCGCCGGCTCGGCTGGTGGCTTCGCCGCCTCCGGCAACGGGTCGTAGGCAGGCGCTTCCCTGGCGTAGCGGGGCAGGGCAGTGGCGACCGGTGCCGCCTCCTGGTGAGCAGCGGCCGACGTGTCCGCTTCCGGCAACGGGTCGTAGGGGGGCGCCTCCCTGGCGTAGCGGGGCAGGGCAGCCGTGACCGATGGCGCCCCCTGCTCAGCCGCAGCCAACCTCTCCGCTCTTGGCAAAGCCTCGTCCGGGGGCGCCTCCCTGGCGTACCGCGGCAGCTCAGTGGCGACTGGTGGCGCCTCCACGCGCCGGGCGGGATCCGGCACCGTCCTGGAGCGACCTGACATGTCCGCGACCGCCGGTGACACCGCGGGGGCCGAGGACTTGCGGGCGACAGTCCTCTCAGGCGCCTGCGCCTCCTCCCGCACCACCCCGTCGTCGTGCCGGGCGAAGCGAGCGGCGACCAGGTTGGCCACCAGAAGCAGCCCCAGGATGATCAGCGCCGGCCGGAGGAGGGAGGTCAGCGTTCGGTGTGCGTCAGGATGGACGGCGCCCCAGACAGCCGTGACCACGAAACCGGACAGCCACCCGGCCAAGACCACCTTGAGGGATCGGGACATTTGAGCCAATTCTGGCAGGACGCTCTCGCGGGCGTCCGGCCCAGCTCACGGGCGTGCAACAACGTGATCTCTCGATGCGCAGGCGCGCTTCCCGAGGCCGTGGCCGGGGTACCATCCGATCGCTGGGCCGATCACACCCATGAGGTGGCAATGGCACTGGACGTCGTCGGAAAGCTCGCCAGGGTGACCGCGGACATCACTCCCGGACACTTCGGTGAGGTGCTCATCGAGGTTCGCGCGGGCACTGAGCGCTTCCCGGCGTGCGCGGCCGCCCAGGATCAGACCATCCGCAAGCACACGCAGGTCCTGGTGGTGGGCAGCCTGGGCGGCCGCACCGTTGAGGTTTCACCGACCGACGTCATGAGGTTGCCGCGATGAGCATTCTGATCGGAATCATCCTGGGCGCAGCCCTCGGACTGCTGGTGCTGATGGCCATCGTCTTCCGCATCTCCTGGCGCGTGGCCGAGCCGGACGAGGCGCTGATCATCTCCGGGTTCAAGACCGGACAGCGTCCTGACGGCGTTGGCGAGAGCATGGGATTCCGCATCGTCACCGGCCGAGGATGTCTGATCGCCCCCGGGATCACCAAGGTGCGCCGCCTGTCGCTCGAGGCGCACGAGAGCGAGATCCAGGTGCCGTGTGTCAGCCAGCAGAAGATTCGCCTCGATCTGCGTGGCGTCGTCGTCTACAAAGTTGGTGACGACTACCGGTCGATCGCCAACGCGGCGCGGCGCTTTCTCGATCGACCAGCGCAGGAGCTGGAGACCAAGGTGCAGAACGTCTTCGTCGGCCACCTTCGCGCCATCGCGGGATCGATGACTGTCGAGGAGATGATCAGCGACCAGGACAAGTTCGCCCAGCAGGTGCGCGACCGCTGCACCATGGAGATGGAGTCGTTCGGGCTGGTGATCGACAGTTTTCAGATCCAGTCGATCGCCGATTCGTCCAACTACATCGAGAATCTGGCGGCTCCGCACCAGGCTGAGGTCGAGCAGAACGCCCGCATCGCGCGAGCCAACGCAGAGCGTGAGGCCGTGGGTCAGGAGCAGCTCGCACAGGCCAGGATGGCTGAGTCGATCAGGGAGACCAACGTCAAGAAGGCAGGCTTTCAGGCCGAGGTCGACAAGGCCACCCAGGAGGCCTCTCAGCAGGGGCCGCTGGCGCAGGCCAGGGCTCACCAGGCAGTCGTCGAGCAGCAGACCCGGGTTGCCGAACTGCAGGCGCAGCAGACCGAGCAGCAGCTCCAGGTCGACGTTCGCAAGCCTGCCGACGCCGAGGCCTACAAGCAGACCACGCTGGCCACCGCGGGTCGCGACGCGCGCATCCGGCAGGCCGAGGGGGAGGCACAGGAAACGCGACTTCGTGCCGAGGCTGCCGCCATGCAGATCAAGCTACAGGCGGGGGCGCAGGCTGAGGCGACCCGGGTCAACGGCCAGGCCCAGGCTGACGCCACCAAGGCCCGCGGACTGGCCGAAGCGGACGCGATCAGGGCCCGGATGGAGGCCGAGGCATCGGGCATCGAGCGCCGCGCCGCTGCCCTCAGTCAGAACCAGGAGGCGGTGATCGCGCAACAGATCGCTGAGAAGCTGCCTGAGATCGTGGCCGCGGCGGCGGCGCCCTTCGAACACGTCGGTCAGTTCACAGTCCTGAACGGAGCGCAGGGGGTCACGGGGGCGATTGCGGAGATCATCCAGCAGGCCGGGGCTCTGACTGGGCTCGCCCGACAATCGCTGCTGCCGGCGGTCACAGCCAGTGGCAGCAACCGTGAGCGAGACTCGAACGCTGAGACCGGCACGGACAACGGGCGGCGAAACCGGCGAGCAGTACCCGCCAAGGGCAACGGGACCGCCGCCAAGTCGTCTGAGCCACCCGCGCCGCCGCGGTAGAGGAGTCCCGATGCCGGATCCAACCAGCGCTTCCGCGCCCGACTCGTCCGCGACGGCGGGTGGCGCCGAGGTGAGCCTGTCGCTGAGCGCCCCCGAGGTGGTGGCGGCGGTCGCCCCTGAACAGGCAGAGAAGCAAGTGGCTGTGCCCTCCGACGCCGCCCAGCGCATCGATTCGATGGTCAGCGCGTTCGTGGACGGGATCGCCGCCCTCGACGTTCACGGTGACCGGTACCGTCGCCGAGTCGATGACATCGACACGCTGGCTGAGCGCGAGATTCGCTCCACGTCGGATGTCAGCAACCGTCTGCTCGATCGGCCAGCACGAGCCATGAGTGGTCTCGGCGACAGCAACACGCCCATCGCCAAAGGCCTGCTCGATCTCCGCCGCTCGGTCGAGGACCTGAACCCGGCGAAGCACGATCTCAGCCATTCGGGCCCGCGCAAGCTCCTCGGTGTCATCCCCTTCGGCGACCGTGTCCGTGCGTATTTCTCTCGCTATCAGAAGTCGCAGAGCCACATCCAGGGCATCGTGGGTGCACTTCGCGAGGGCGGAGCGGAGTTGGAGAAGGACAACGCCGCGATCGGGCAGGAGCAGAAGGCGTTGTGGACCCAGATGGAGACGCTGCGCCAGTACGCCTACATGGCAGAGCAGCTCGACACCGGGTTGGAAGCGCGCATCGACGCGGTCGACACCAACGACCCTGATCACGCCCGTGTGCTGCGAGAGGATGTCCTCTTCCCAGTGCGCCGCCGTCGCCAGGAGATCCTGACCCAGCTCGCGGTGGCAGTGCAGGGGTACGCAGCGCTGCGGGTGGTGGAGACCAACAACCGCGAGCTGATCCGAGCCGTGCGCACTGCCACCACGACCACGGTCGCCGCACTTCGCACAGCGGTGATGGTTGCCCAGGCGCTCACCAACCAGCGGCTGGTGAGCGAGCAGGTCAAGGCGGTGAATGAGGTGACCAGCAGCATGATCGAGAGCACCTCGAGCGCCCTTCGCGACCAGACCACAACAGTTGAGGACCAGGCACAGAGCCCCGGCCTGGACATCGCCTCGCTGCAGCGCGCCTGGGACAACGTCTTCGCTGCCCTCGACCAGATCGATTCGTACAAGCTGCGGGCGCTGGACGCCATGAAGGTGACCGTCCAGACCCTCTCGGAGCAGGTCGAACGGTCGAACGCGCAGGTGGAGCGTCTGCACGCGAACGAGACCGATCAGCGCCGAGTGGCGGCAGGGACACCCAGCCTCCGGCTCCCGTAGCGGTTGTCGCGGAGCTCTCAAGACATCTCGACTGGCGTATCGTTCGCGGCCGGCCGCGCCCGGCCATGGCCGCCGCTCCGCGGTGCCGTTCAATTGTCAGAGGAGGCAGCGATGCGCCTGCACAGAGAGCCCGGAAAACCCATGGTGATGCTCCAGGCCGGTGGGTGGGGCGTGGTGGCGGCGATGGCGATGAGCGGGATGCGCGCTCTGACCACCCAGCTCGGTCTGGTGGGTCAAACGCCGCCTGAGGCGATGGCCAAGCAAAGTGCCAGCGGATTGCTCAGGCAGGTGCCGCCCGGCATGCGAGCTGCCGTGATCGAGGTGTCCCACTGGGGTTTCGGGGCGGTGGGTGGCTCGTTGTTCGGGGTGCTGCCGCAATGGTTGCGCCGCCATCGCTGGACCGGACCGGTGTACGGGCTGATGGTGTGGCTCGGCTTCGAGTTGGGGCTGGCTCCCATTCTCGGACTGAGCCAGGCCAAGGCGACCCGGCCCGTCGAACGCGCTGCCTTCGCCGCCGATCATGTGCTCTTCGGCCTGGTGCTGGCCAAGGGCCTGGAGCGGCGGAACACCTAGCCAGTGTCGGGCTCGGTAACTTCGTTGCACGTGACCCGACAGCGGAGGACTCGTCGGCACAATGCACAGTCCCGCCGCGTGCGCGGATCCGTGGTCGCGCATCGGCCTCTGAAGGCGCATGCGACAATCTCGCCGCGGCAGGCGTTCCGCGCAATTGGCCACGGTAGGCTCGCCGGATGGGCCCGACATCTACGACTAGGGGCGCGTCCTCCTCAGACGCCGGCGCCCGCAAACTTGCGCTGGTTGAGACGGCACTTGGAACCATCGGAGGAGCAATCGGCACCATCATCGGATGGTCACACTACCGAGCGACGGCGCATGTTTCAGGCGTCCTACTCGGCGCCACCGTCTTCTGCTGGTCTGCCGCTCTCTTCGTCGCGGTGCTGCGCTGGGATGCGCTGGGACCCGACGGAAGGAGGTGGACGCGGCGTGGAGCCCATCTGATTGGCCTGTCGCTTCTCATCGGCCTGATGCTGATCAGTAACGACGTGCCCGCGTGGCCGCAGTTGTCGCGACGAAAGGCGGCCTCACAGAGAGATCGACCGCGCGTGGTTGCTGGCATGCTGAGCCTCCTGTTGGCAATCGTGGGCGCGTTCATCGGCGGGGTGATTGGGGACCGCATCACCAATCACTCCGATCTTGGCGTCTTGGTCGGCGTACTCGTGGGTGTTGCCATTCCTGCCTGTGCCGGCTACCAACTGGTCCGGTGGCTGAGTCGCGACCGCTGGGATGGCGACAGGCCCGGTCGCGGTCCCCGTCGGTTGGAACCCGGTAGCGGTGGCTCTCCACCACGCCAGAGACACGCGGCTTCCGCAACAGAAGACGGTCGATCGACCCCTTGAGGAGCTGATCGCCGAAGGTCTGCATCTGCGCCAGTTAGGTGCAGACAATTCAAGTCCGGCTGCACGGTAGAGGCCATCAGATGCCGATGGCCAGCAGTAGCCGAGCATCTGCGGGGCGGAACTACAACTGGACCAGTTTCTCCATCAACGCAGAGGCGGGGCCGCTCCAGTCTGATCGCAGGATGCCGTACAACTCCGGCTGGGCCGCCCGGCGTCCCGTGTTGAGTGGCTGGTCTCCGTTGAGGCACCAGTACGCCCAGCTCACCTCCAGCTCGTTCATGTAGTCGATCAGGTAGTTGAACCACTTCGCTTGAGTGCTCGATCGATCCGTGTCGGTGACGTGACCCGGCGCGCTGTTGTCAGCCTGCACGACTCCGTTCGGCGTGCCAAATTCGCCGACATAGATCGGAGCGATCCCCTGTCGTGCGATGAAGCCCCAGGTCTGCTCCCAGACCGAGCGAGAAGCCGCCGCCGTCTCTGCTGTGGAATTGGCTTGGCACCATGGCATCTCCGCGTGCATGTCCGGACCGTAATCGTGCACGGAGTACACCAAGCGTCCGGGAATCCGAAGCTTGATGGGTCGGGCAGCACGGCGCCGTCCTCCCTTGCTGCGCACTCCGCAGAGATTTCCGCCCGGCCAGTACGAATGGCATTGCCCATCGAAGAACGGGCCTGCCGGATCGCCTCTCACTCCCTCGACGAAGATCAGGAGGTTGGGATTGACCTTGAGGACCTCATTGCCACCGCGCTCGGCGGCGGCGGCCCAGTCGCGCGGCCATCGCGTGCCGAGGCGATCCGGCGCTCCCCACACCGCGCCGCCGTTCTTCGGAAACTGGTCGGGGTCGATCGCCGGCGACCCTGGCTCATTGCGCAGATCGATTCCGACAACTGTCTGGTTGTCCTTGTAGCGGTCGGCCATGAACCGCAGAGACTGCAGCCAGTCGTTCTCGGTGAATCGCCGGGAGTACCACAGCCCGTTCTCCTGGGCGCTCCAACCCGCCTCGGAGCGATGGTTGTCGAGGACCACCCGCAAGCCGTGACGACTCGCTTCCGCGATCACCTCGTCCATGACCTCGACGGCTGTACGTCCTTGCAGCACGGGATTGGCTGCGAGCCCGTTGGTGATCCGGGGATTGTCGACGAGCATTTGGTGGCAATAGGGCAGGCGGATGTGATTGAAACCCAGGTCGACGATGAGGTGGCAGATGTCGCCGACCGTCTTCAGGTCCAGGCCACCGGCCACCATGGGATCGCACTCGAACCCGTACCAGTTGACGCCGGCCAACCGCACCGTCTCACCCCCGGCACCCACGATCCTGGCGTTTTCTGTGTGGAGATGTCCGGAGGGGATGGGGTTCGTCACGATGGTGGTTCGGTGGGGAAGACGCAAGGTCCGTCAGGTTAGAGGGACCGTGCCCCCGCCACGTGGCCCCCGCCTTCCGTACATGGTCAGCGCGGCGGCGCCGAAGAAGACCATGGGATGTCCAGTGAAGATCCGCATCTGGTACCGAAGTCCGGTGAGATAGCCCGGGTGGTCGGTCGGGACGTGGCGACCGTGAGCGTTGAAGAAGTACTGGTTGCCCGACATCTCGGGTGATCCCGGCAACAAAGCGATGTTGGAAGAGACGTTGATCGCCACGTACGCGACGACGATCACGCCGGCCACCTTTGCCAACCGGGGAACACCGGCGAAGGCCACGGCGAACGGCAGCTGGTACCGAGACTGGTACCAGCGTCGTGTCGGGTGCTCGGCGCGATACGCCCTCTGCTCGCGCTGAAGGGTCAAGACCACAGGTAACCACACCGGGAAGATGATGACGAAGAGTGTTGCCCACAGCGGGGTCAGTCCTGACACGTCAATCGGCAGCCACGTGATCGCGTTGAGCAGGCCGGCGAGAACAAGGCCGCCGACCGCGATCGGGTAGACGACGCGGGCAACTCGAAACCGTACGGCAATGCGTTCGCCCCGGTCGCTCATCGTCCTGTGCCCGATGTTTCTGCCATCCCAGCGCGTCCCCCGATAGTCCTGGCCCCGACCCAGAGGGAAGGGGACGTGGCAATGGTCCCTTCTCAGCAACGTGCCGGGAGAGGGAGTCGAACCCTCATTGGGGTCGCCCCGGCGTTTTCTTCTTGAGGCCGAGAGTTCGCCGTCCGCACGGCTCCGTTGAGGGCGCTTTGCATTCGGGTTTTGGGCGATCGCCTAGGATTGTGTCCGGGGTTGACCGCGCGGGTTCGGCCCGGGGGGTGTCGGATAGCGCGTCAGTCAGTGGCGCCCGAGGAGTCGGGCTCCGGGGCGGTCCGGCCGAATTCCGCCCAGGCTCGGGCGAGCCGCATTCAAGCGTACTCGCGGTACTCCGCCAGTTCGGCCAACTCCTGCCCGGTGACCTTCAGGACCTGCTCCCCGTCCGCGTCCTCACCATCCACCTCGAGGTCGGGGACCAGCTCGGGCTGCTCGTGCGTGATGGAGCGCACCGCTTCGAAGGCCTCGGGCCTTGAGGTGAAGGTCCGGAGACTGTTTCGATTGCGGAGGTCCCAGAGCTCGTACGTCATGCGGCTACTCTACGGACTCCTCGGGATCAAACTGGGCCCACCTCGACCACGTAGCCGAGAAGTTGCTCCGGTGACGTGCCGTACACGCTCACATGGCGTCTCAAGGTTGGGGCCGGTCCTGCTCCACAGTTACCTCCGCCGGGAGTTCAAGCGCCGCTCACCACGAGCCGAGGTTCTTCTCGCGAGCTCGCTTGCCCGCGAGCTCGGGCTTGGTGAACGTCGACACGGCGCCCCATTTGCGCTTGACGACCGCAGGAGCGCTCGCGGGACCGGGCGTCCCGGTCTCAAGAGCGAGGTGAAGTCTGCAGGCGACCGTCGCGGGCCGGCGATGATCCGGTAGACACGCACGACCCGACTCTAGGCGCCCATTCAGCGCTGAGCCTCCTCATCGCACAGGCGATTGCGTGGGCGGGACGCTCGGGCGAGTCCGTGCAGCGCCGGCAAATTCAGAACGCAGGTGGGACACGGTCTGTCAATCGTCGCCCACGCATGTTTGGGGTCATCCGCCGACGTTCCCGCCCTCTCGACGGTCAGTCCACGAGGGGAGCCCTTATCTGAAACGCCGACCCACCGTCCGCGCGTATATCGCGTATATAGGGTGATGTGACCCATGCTTGACGGGGAGTCCATGGAGGCAGCTCTGACAGCTTTGGCGATGCGCGCCCAGGCCGGCGGCGCCGTACGCGCTGAGGACCTGCTCCGGCGCCTCAGACATGAGTGCCGATCAGGCCGCGCTGGTGCTGCACATCTCTCCCGAGGGCGTGCGGTCACGCGCCCACCGAGCCGCGCGCCGTCTGCGCGAGGTTCTCAGCAATGAGGACGAGTCGCATGAGCATTGACCCGGACCGAGATCTGCGCGCGACGTTGCGCAGCTCTCTGCCCACACACCCCGTCGACCCAGCGCTCGTCGAGCGCATCGTGGCCGCGTCGAGGCGGCGCGGAGGCCGACGGTGGATCTGGGAGGTGACCGGAACCGCTGCGCTGGCCATCGGCATCGCTGGCGTGTTGGCCGTCGGCCTCGCCTTCCGCAGCCACCCGGCACAACCCGCCGTCAGCGCGGTCACGCACACCCCGGCGCCGTCCCCCTCTGCGATTGGCCTACCGGCAGTGGCGGCCCCCACGCCCTCGCCGGCGCCGTGCGACCCAGACGCGCCCGCGGTACCGCCGAGCTGGCTCACGGTGCCTAGAAACGTCGGTGACATCCACCTCGAACCGGTGCCGCCATCGCTTCAACCGAAGGTGAGCGCGGTCGTTGCCACGGCGACGATGAAGTACATGTGGGGCAGCCAGCCGAAGTGTGGGCTCCGCGAGGTGCTTGCATACGTCAGCGCCTCGTACCCCGCCACCATCCGGCCAGAGTGCGTCCCTCCGTCCAATTCGTCGTCGCCGCCGTGGGCGTCTCCGGCTTCCTGCGCCAACGAGAACGACACCACACCCAACTACACACACACCCTCGCGTGGGCCTTCACCTGGCGCTCGGATTGTGGGCTGGGGACCGGCCCGCCAGCAGCCCCCAATGCCACGCCGCGGGCTCTACAGACCCCTCAGCCGCTCAGCTGTGGCACG
Organism: Candidatus Amunia macphersoniae; assembly: GCA_016464795.1. GTDB lineage: Bacteria > Chloroflexota > Dormibacteria > Aeolococcales > Aeolococcaceae > Aeolococcus > Aeolococcus macphersoniae. The sequence goes on from JAEKNN010000061.1 coordinate 45,238, forward strand.
TTCACCTTCGTAGATGCCACCACCGGCTCACAGGGTTTCAGCGAGAGTGCCGGCGCTGCGTCCCTCGGGTTGTGATCTGTTTCGCGCTGGGAATGAACACAATCCGATCCTCGGCCTGGCCGGTTAAAACCCTTGAAGCTCCAAAAAGCGCAATCGACCGCGATCGCCGCCATCGACGCGTAGGGGACGCCTGCCGGACGAGTCCCACGATGATGAGTGCGGTGGGGCCACCAAAAGCCAGAATCACAAGCGCGAGGCTGCCAAGGTCATGAACGGACGCTAGCGCCGGAGCGATGCCGCGGAGGCTTGGCCACCAGAATGCGTCCAGACCGTGACCACCGGCGATGACCCGTCAAGAGGACGAGCCCTGCACTTACCAACACCGGGCTAGTACGAGGCTCGGACGGGCCCACATCGCTGCGAACTACCAGCCGGAGCGGCTGGTGTCCGAGTGCGAGTGTCAACGGCCGGTGGAGTCCGGAAGGCGGGGCGCCACCAGCCGTCGCCGTCCGCCAACGCGTGTGCAGATATGTGCCGGAAGGGGTCAACCGGGCGCGGTCGGCGGTCGGCCGGATAGGCCAGCGGCTCCAGAGCGCCGTCGGGCGCGTCCGCTGGGAAACCAGCGAGTCGCCTGCCAGAAGTAGTCAACGTCCTTACTCTCTTGGAGTGCGCGCAAGCGGCTCACTTCCGCCTCGGCGGCCTCGAGCGTCGGAAGTACTTCTTTCACGCTGATCGCAACCTGCGGATCGGCCGACTGCTGGAAACGGTCGTGGCGGACTACGGCATAAACCTGAATCTGTTCCTGCGTCATGATCGGATTCTGCCGCGCAGGCGGCCGCGTTGGTCAGGGTCACGTCGGGTGCGGCGCGTGGGAGCGGCCCTGACATCACGCGAGTGTTCTACTTGGCGACCGGTTCAATAGATTCTCCGGGGAAGAGATCGTGCGTGTGCATTGGCGTCGAGAACCACCACGAACGAATGACCGCAGTGCAGGCGCCCGGATTCGCGAGCAGATCGCAGCGGCCCTCGCTCACCTCGGTGATCAGCCCGAGCAGCAGGTCGCGGACCTCGCGCGCTCGTTTGATCGGAGTGAACTCCCGCCCGACTTCAACATCGACGAACTTGCCCTCGAACTGCACGACGTTGTTGGCGCCGCCGACTCCGCTGTGACGGCTGGTGCGCTGAGCGCCGAAGCAGCCGCAGCTGCCCAACAGGTAGGCGACGCTCTGCGGGCGATGAGCGGGCCGAACGATCCGGAGCTGTGGACCGTCGACGCTCTGCGCCACTCCGCGGAGTGGAGGCGGATCCGGCAGATGGCCGCGACGGCGCTCATGCTGTTCTGACCCGTGGTGACGTGCCGGGAGAGGGAGTCGAACCCTCACGGGGTTGCCCCCGGCGGTTTTTGAGACCGCTGCGTCTACCATTCCGCCACCCCGGCCTGCTCACAGGATACTGGCCGTACCGAGCGCCCCTCAGTCGACGGCAGCACGCACCCGACCGTAGCGGCCCTGCGCGGAGGTCAGCTCTGGGACAGAGGGCTCTCACCGCCGAGGTCGGGCAGGTTCAGCTCGTTGACCCAGTCGCGGATCTTGGCGAGCCGTTCGGTGGTCTCCTCGTCGGTCTCGCCGGCCTCACCCTCGTGGTCGGCCTCGGGCAGGACCCCGGCTCGATCGAGCACCTCGTCGGCCACAAAGATCCCGGCCCCCACCCGCACCGCCACGGCGATCGCGTCAGACGGCCGGGAGTCGATCTCCATGCGGCGGCCGTCGATGTGGGCCAGGATGCGGGCGTAGAACACCTCGTTGGCGAGGGAGGTGACCACGATTCGATCCACGTTGACATCCACCGCGCCGAGGATGTTGGCGAGCAGGTCGTGGGTGATCGGCCGCTCCGGCGTCATCCCGGTGATCTTGAGAGCGATGGCGTTGGCCTCGTTGATGCCTATCCAGATCGGCAGGTAGCGCTCGGCGGTCTTCTCCTTGAGGATGACCACGTGCTGGCCGGTGGGCATGTGGACGCGGATGCTGTCGACGGTCATCTCGACGAGATCGGCCATGCCTCGATGATAGCGCCGCTCCCAAGCGCCGCCCGACACCGTAACGGCTCGGGCGGCCAATCCACCGTCCTCGCCCTCCCTGCAGGCTGCTCCAGGAGGTGCTCAGCGGGTGCGTACCATAGCCTCAGATGGATCGAGATACGCTGCTGCTCATCGACGGTCACTCCCTGGTGTACCGCGCCTTCTTCGCGATGCCGGCGCTGACCAACAGTCGCGGTGAGGTCACCAATGCGGCCTACGGATTCACGTCGATGCTGCTGAAGGCGCTCGGCGACCACCGGCCCACCCACGCCGTGGCTGCCTTCGACCCACCGGGGCGCACCTTCAGGCACGAGCAGGACGAGACCTACAAGGCCGGGCGCAAGCCAATGCCCGAAGATCTGATCCCCCAGTTCCCCTGGTGCCGCGAGGTGGTCGAGGCGCTGGGCATCCCCATCATCGAGGTGCCCACCTTCGAGGCTGACGATGTCATCGGCACGCTCAGCGCCCAGGGTGAGCGCGCCGGGCTCGACGTGATCATCGTCACCGGCGACCTCGACGCGCTGCAGCTGGTCACCGACCGCGTGCGTGTTTTTGCCAACCGCCGCGGTATCTCCGACACCATCGTGTATGACGTCGAGCGCGTGTACGAGCGCTATGGCTTCGCTCCACCGTACGTCGTCGACTTCAAGTCCCTGCGCGGCGACGTCTCGGACAACATCCCCGGCGTGCCCGGCATCGGTGACAAGACGGCGATGACGCTGGTCCAGGAGCACGGTCCCCTGGAGGCGATCCTCGAGGCGGTTCCGTCCATGAAGGAGGGCAAGGTCAAGCGGCTGCTGACCGAGTACGAGCAGCAGGCACGCCTCAGCAAGCAGCTGGCCACCATCGACATGGGCATGCAGATAGCCCTCGACCTCGATGCCTCTCGGCTCGGTCCTCCTGACGATGAGGCGGTGCGCGCGGTGTTCGACAGGCTGGAGTTCCGCTCCCTGCTCGGGCGCATCCCCACCTATGGGGTGGAGACCGCGAGCTCCGCCCCATCCCCGTCGCCCCAGGGTGTGCTCAACCTCGATTCGCTGCCGGCGGCGGTGGACGTCGAGGTGATCGACAGCGCCGCCGCCGCCGAGGACATGGTTCAGCGCCTGCGTGAGCGCGGGGACGTCGTGCTGCGCAGCATCATCGATGGCACCGCACGTCGCGGTGATGTGACCGGGGTTGCGCTGGCCTCCTTCGACGCCCCCGACCCCGCCTACTACATCCCGGTCGGCCACGAGCAGGGCAACGCGGATGAGCAGGTTGTCGTCCTGCTCTCGCGGCTGCTCGAGGATCCCTCGGTGGTCAAGCACGGCTATGACTTGAAGCAGGAGTTGCTGGCCTGGGGTGGGCGCGGCGTGGCGCTGGCCTCCCTCGGGTTCGACGCCATGCTCGCCGCCTACCTGTGCATCACCACCCGCACCCGGGTGCCGGCACTGACTGTCCTCGCCCACGACCTCTGCGGGCTCACCGAGAAACCCGAGGAGGGGATCCTCGGCAGTGGACGGGGGCGGCGCAGCGTCTCGGTGTTGCCCGTGGAGGAGGCGGCGAGCTACTACGGCACCTGGGTGTCGATGGTTCCACCGGTTGTCACCGCCCTGCATGCGCAACTCGCGGAGGGGACGCTGCACGCACTGTTCGACGACCTCGAGATGCCGCTGGTACCGATCCTGGCCACCATGGAGCGCGTCGGCATCAGGGTCGACTGCGACGAGCTCGCCCGCCTCTCCGCGGAGCTGTACCAGCGCATCGGCGAGCTCGAGGCGACCGTCGCGGAGACGGCCGGGTACACGTTCAACCCGGGTTCGACGCAGCAGCTGGCCACCTTCCTCTACGACAACCTTGGCCTGGCGGCGGGTCGGCGCACCAAGACCGGCCGCAGCACTGACGCGGACAGCTTGGAGTCGCTGCGCGGTGAGCACCCTGTCGTCGATGTCATCCTGGAGTGGCGCCAGCTCACCAAGCTGAAGAGCACCTATGTCGACGCCCTACCGCTGCTCTGCGCTGTCGACGGCCGCGTGCACACCTCGTTCAACCAGGCCGTGGCCGCCACCGGCCGGCTCAGCTCGGCCGACCCCAACCTCCAGAACGTGCCGGTTCGCACCGAGTGGGGGCAGCGCATCCGCCACGCGTTCGTCGCCGATCCCGGCCACCAGCTGGTCAGCGCCGACTACTCGCAGATCGAGCTGCGGGTGCTCGCCCATGTCAGTGGGGAGGAGGAGCTGATCGCCGCCTTCGAGCGCGGCGAGGACATCCACCGCCGCACCGCCGCCGAGGTCTACGACGTCCCGCCCGAGCGGGTGACCCCCGACCAACGCCGCATCGCCAAGGTGGTCAATTTCGGCGTGGTGTACGGCCTCTCCGACTTCGGGCTGGCCCGGGACACCGGCATGGACCAGGAGGTGGCGCGCGCCTTCATCGAGAAGTACTTCGCCAGCTTCCCCGCGGTCACCCGCTACCTCGAGCGAACCAGGATGCACGCTCGCGAGTGGGGCTGGGTCGAGACGTTCCTGGGCCGTCGCCGCCACCTCGCCGACATCCGCGCGGCCAACCGCCAGCTGCGTGGCGCCGCCGAGCGGATGGCCGTGAACATGCCGATCCAGGGCGCGGCGGCGGACATCATGAAGCTGGCCATGATCCGCTTCGACCGAGCGCTTCGAGAGGCGGGGGGCCGCTCTCGCCTGCTGCTGCAGGTGCACGACGAGCTGGTGCTCGAATCTCCTGACGATGAGGTGGAGGAGGTGGTGCCGATGCTGTGCGATGCCATGGGTGGAGCGGCAGACCTGGTGGTCCCGCTGGTCGTTGATGTCAAGGTCGGCATCAACTGGCAGGAGATGACGCCGCTGCGTGAGACGGTGAGTGCCGGAGCTTCCTGAGGTCGAGACCGTCGCTCGCGACCTTCGTGGCGCGGTGGTGGGACGGCAGGTGATGTCCCTCCAGCTGGGCCACCCCAAGGTGCTGCGGTTTCCGGTCCCCGAGGTCTTCGCCGCAGTTCTCCCCGGCCAGCGCGTGGAGGCGGTGAACCGGCGCGGGAAGTTCATCTTCTGCGCCCTGGACAGCGGTGAGGACCTGGTGTTCCACCTCGGAATGACCGGTCATCTGCTGGTCTGCGCCAGCCAGACGCCGCCGGCGCCGCACACCCACCTGCGCGCGCTGCTCGATGATGGGCGCGAGCTTCGGTACGACGACGCGCGTCGCTTCGGGCGCATCCTGCTCGGTCCGCGGAGCACCCTGGAAGACTCCAGAGTGCTGCCCGCGCTCGGCGTCGAGCCGCTGTCGGAGGATTTCACGCCGGGCAGCCTCGACACCTGGTTGCGCTCCACCACGCGGTCTCTGAAGGCTGCCCTGCTCGATCAGCGCGGCGTGGCCGGGCTCGGCAACATCTACGTCGACGAGGCGTGCCACCTCGCCGGAGTGCGCCCGACGCGGCGGTGCAACACCCTGACGCGCGCCCAGCGGGCGGCGCTGCACGCGGCGATTCCGGCGGTGCTGCGGACCGCGATCGGCAACCGAGGCAGCAGCATCGACGACTACCGCGACCTCTGGAATGCCAAGGGGAGCAACCAGGAACGGTTGCAGGTGTACGGCCGCGGCGGCAGACCGTGCATGCGTTGCGGCGTCCTGCTCCGCCAGACCACCAGCGCGGGCCGAACCACCGTCTACTGCCCGGCGTGTCAGCGGTGACCCGGGTCACCATGGTGAGCTACGACGATGAACCGCCGTTGGGCGGACAGGGCATCGTCCTCCGGGGCCTGCGCACCGCGCTGTCCGCCCGCGGCCACATTGTCGACACGGTGGCAGGGCGCGGCGACCACGCTCTTCGCTACCCACGGGTGAGCGGTCGCGCTCCGCTCGATTTCTCGCTCCAGCTCAACAGGCACCCAGAGCTGATCCGGCGGCTCTGCGGCGACGTCGTCCATGCCAGCGGGGGGCCGGGCGGCGTCCTCCTGCTGCGCGAGTGTGGGGCGCCGCTGGTGTACACGGCGCATCACACCTACCGGCAGGCACATGGCGCGGGGTCGCTGCGCCGGCTGCTGTCGCCCGTTGAGGCGCGCTCCTACCGGCGCGCATCGATGGTGCTCGCGGTGTCACCGTCGACGGCGCAGGCGGTGCATCTGTTGGGCGTTCCGCGATCGCGCGTCGAGGTGCTGGCTCCCGGTGTTGACGGCCCGCTGCTCGCCCCGCCACCACGCGACCCGGCGCGGCTGCTGTTCGCGGGACGATGGGAGACGGAGAAGGGGGTGCTCGACGCGGTGACGGTGATGCGTGCCGTGCTGACCGGCCGCAGCCAGGCCAGCGCCGCCATCGCCGGCTCGGGCCGTCTGGAATCGGAGGTGCGCCGCGCGGTCGCCGGCAGCCCAATCGAGATCCTCGGCAGGGTCGAGGAGACACGCCTGCGCGAGGAGTACGCACGCGCGGCGCTGGTGTTGATGCCCTCGCTGTACGAGGGTCTCGGACTGGTGGCGCTCGAGGCCCAGGCGTCCGGCGCACTTGTGGTCGGTTATGACGTGGATGGCCTGCGTGACGCCGTGCCCCAGACGGGACTGCTGGTCGCACCCGGTGACCTGGCGGCGGCGGTTGCCGTCTGCGAGGCGCTGATCGACGACCCGCGCCGGCGCGAGGAGCTGGGTACCCAGGCTGAGAGCCGCGTTCGCGCGCAGCATTCCTGGGCGGCGGTGGCGGTTCGTCTCGAGCAGGTCTATTCGGCGGTCGTTGGAGGATGAGATCCTCCGGCGGCGCCTCGACGCCCATGCTGCACACCAGCGACGACTTCATGCGCCTGCTCGCGAATCCGCACCCCCTGGCCATCGCCGGGCGTCTCGCCGTCGCTCCCGCCACCGTGGCAGAGGTCGCCACCGATTGCGCGCTGCGCCCGCGCGACCTGGCGGTCGCCCGGACCCCCGCCGGCAGCCGCTGGGTAGACTGAATCGGTGGCCGATCTGGAGATCGTTTCGCTCTTCGCGCCCGCCGGCGACCAGCCGGCAGCGATCGACGCTCTGTACCGCGGTGTCTGCGAGGGGATGCGCGAGCAAACGCTGTTGGGCGTCACCGGATCCGGCAAGACGTTCACCGTCGCCCACCTGGCGCAACGGCTGCAACGGCCCATGCTGGTGCTCTCACCGAACAAGACGCTGGCGGCGCAGCTGTGGGCGGAGTTCCGCGAGTTCTTCCCCAACAGCGCTGTCGAGTACTTCGTCTCCTTCTATGACTTCTATCAGCCGGAGGCGTACATCCCGCGCACCGACACCTATATCGAGAAGGACTCCTCGCGCAACGACGAGATCGACAGGTTGCGCAACAGCGCTACCAGGGCGCTGCTGACCCGGCGCGACGTCATCGTGGTGGCGTCGATCTCCTGCATCTACGGCATCGGCTCTCCGGAGAACTATCTTGGCGAGTCGCTGAGCATCAAGCGCGGCGAGACCTGGCGCCGTGACATCCTGCTGCGCAAGCTCGCGGACCTGCAGTACTCGCGCAACGACATCGACTTCGGTCGCTCTCGGTTCCGCGTCCGCGGTGATGTCCTCGACGTCCAGCCGGCGTACGAGGAGGTGGCCACCCGCATCGAGTTCTTCGGCGACGAGCTGGAGTCGATCAAGGAGTTCGACCCGCTGACCGGTGAGATTCTCGCCCAGCGCGACGAGTTCACAGTGTTCCCGGCGTCGCACTACGTCACCCCTGCGGCGAAGATGAAGACTGCGCTCGAGCGTATCCGCGAGGAGCTGGATGAGCGCGTTGCCGAGCTGGAGTCACGGGGCCGCCTGCTCGAGGCGCAGCGGCTGCTCCAGCGCACCAACTTCGACATGGAGATGATGCAGGAGACGGGCACCTGCGCTGGGATCGAGAACTACTCCCGCCACCTCAGCGGTCGAGCCGAGGGTGAGCGACCGTTCTGCCTGCTCGACTTCCTCCCCGAGGACACGCTGATCGTGGTCGACGAATCGCACGTCGCGGTGCCCCAGATCGGCGGCATGTACGGCGGTGATCGGTCGCGCAAGATCCCGCTGGTGGAGTACGGGTTCCGACTGCCGTCGGCGCTCGACAACCGCCCGCTCACCTTCGCTGAATGGGACTCGATGGTGGGTCAGGTGGTGTACGCCAGCGCCACGCCAGGGCCGTACGAGGAGGAGCATTCCAAGCAGGTCGTGGAGCAGATCATCAGGCCCACCGGCCTGGTCGATCCCACCGTCGAGGTGAAGCCGTCCGAAGGGCAGATCGACGACCTGCTCGCCCAGATCGCACGCACCGTGCAGAGCAAGGAGAGGGTGCTGATCACCACCCTCACCAAGAAGATGGCCGAGGACCTCACCGACTACCTGCGCGAGGCAGGCGTGCGGGTGCGCTACCTGCACAGCGACATCGACACGCTGGAGCGCGTCGAGATCATCCGCGACCTCCGCCTCGGCGTCTTCGACGTGCTGGTGGGGATCAACCTGCTCCGTGAGGGCCTCGACCTGCCCGAGGTGTCGTTCATCGGCATCCTCGACGCCGACAAGGAGGGGTACCTCCGCGGCTACCGCTCTCTGGTGCAGACCATCGGCCGCGCCGCCCGCAACATCAATGGTCACGTGGTGATGTATGCCGATTCGCGCTCGGATGCGATGGAGCGAGCCATCGCCGAGACCGACCGGCGGCGCGCGGTGCAGGTTGCCCACAACCTCGCCAACGGGATCACGCCGCTGTCGATCGTCAAGGCGGTGTACCAGATGGAGTCGCACCGCGACGACGTCACCGCCCACGCCGCCGACCTCCAGGAGGCCGCGGGCCTGCCGCCGGATGAGCTGCTCCGGCTCGCCAAGGAGGTGGAGCGCGAGATGAAGCGCGCCGCCCGCGACCTGGAGTTCGAGCGGGCGGCGGAGTTGCGGGACCGCCTCACCGAGCTGCGCCGGCGGATCGATGACCCCGAGGCTGAGGCCGCTGCCGCGGCCGCGGAGCGGCCCCGGCCACAACGCCGCCAGCGGGGCTACGCGCGCCGCCGCTGACCGCTGTGCGGGCGCGGAGTCAGCAAAACCGCTGCCGCGCCTGTCTATTCTCGCGTGGAGACTGCGCAGGAGGTCTTGAGGATGGCGGCCACCGCGCGCCCGCAGGTTGCGGAAGCGAGCTTCGACGCGCTCCTCGGCGCCGAGCGGCGGCGGCTGTACGGCATCGCCTACTCGATCCTGCGCGATCACTCCGACGCGGAGGATGCGCTGCAGGACGCAATGCTCAAGGCCTGGCGGAGTTGGGACAGCGTGCGCGACGAGAGCGCCCGGCAGACGTGGATGGTGCGCATCTGCGTCAACCACTGCATCAACCGTCGCCAGGGGCTCCGGCTGCGCCTGGCACGGGTCACCCACAGCGGCGACGCGGCCCCGCCCGACCCCCGCTTCGAAGGCCGCCTGGTGGACCTCGACCGCAGCTACCGCAAGCTCTCGCCCCGCCAGCGCGCAGCGGTCTTCCTCCACTACCACCATGGCTACTCGATCGACGAATGCGCCGACCTGATGAGCTGCCGCCCTGGCTCGGTGCGCACCCACCTGGCGCGAGCCCTGGCATCGATGCGCAAGGAGATGGCCAATGGCTGAGCCGACCAGATCCGAGCGCCTCGACGGGGAGCTGCGGAGATATTTCGCCATCACCACATCCGCGGCGCTGCCGCGGCGCGTCACTCAGCTGAGCGCACGGACGCTCAACTCGCGTCGGACCCCCCGTTCGGGGTTGGCGGCCGGCGCCGTCGGGATCCTCGCGACCGCTGCGCTGGTCGTGCTGGGGGTGACGCACCTGGGCTCGCACGGCGCCTCGACCGCGTCGCTCCCCGGCGGCTCGCAGGCGGCTGCGGTGGGGCGTTCGTTCGGATCCGCGGCCGCCACCATCCGCTACCCAGGTGTTGACGTCGCGCGGCTGGCGGACAGCGGCGTTCGGCTGCTGCTTCCGGCCGGGCACGGGTCGGCAGTGCTGTCGCCCGCCCAGGCGCAGGCCGCCGCGGTGGCTCAACTGGGTGCCGGCGCCGGCAGGCCAGGACCGGCCGTGCTCGCCTTCGCTCAGCTGCCCGACCGCCCTCAGTCCGGCTGCCTGTGCTGGGTGGTCGATGTCCCCGTCCGCGGCGGGGTGTCGATGAGCCCGGGCGGCGCGACGTTGGGCACCGAGCTGGTGCTCGTCGACTCCGTCACCGCAAGCCCCGTCGCCGTGCTCTCAGGCAACGGCATTCCGTAACCGGCGACCACCGCCACCTCGCCCACCATCCACTCGCCAAGGAGCTCACATGAACGTTCGCCGCATCGGCATCACCCTGGTCGCGACCGCGGCACTGGCCGGCTGCGCCTCCGCCAGCAACGCCGGCGAGAGCGCGGCCGTCGGCCACCCGGCGCTGCCGGCTTCCGGGCCGGCTGGATCCGGCGCCGGCGGGGCCCCCGCCTCAACCACCGGCATGGCGAACAGCATCATCGTGGGCACGCCCCCAACCGCCCAGATCGAGCGCTCGGTCAACGCCACCTACACCGTCCCGGGCGGCAGCTTCCTCAGCTCCTTCGAGGGCGTCATCGCGCGCGCCGTGGGCATGGGCGGTTACGTGGTGAGCTCCGCCACACAACCCGACAGCGGCGGCCGGATCGTCAGCGGCGCCGTCACCCTCAAGGTTCCCTCGGCCAAGATCGCCGACTTCCTCAACGGGATGCCGTCGACCTTCGTGGCGTCGGCGATCAACTTCTCCGCCGTCGACCACACAGCCCAATTCGTCGACGTCAACGCGCGCCTGGGGTCCGCTCACGCGCATCTCGCCGCCCTCGACAGCCTTCTCGCCAAGGCGACGTCGCTCACCGACATCACCAACCTCGAGCAGCAGATCGCCACAGTTCAGACGGAGGTCGACACTGGCCAGGGTCAGCTCAACGTCCTCACCGCCTCCGTCGATCTCGCCACCGCCACCGTGCAGATGTCCGAGCGCGGTGCCACCGTGGCCGTGGTCCCTGCGCCGAACCCGGTGTCGGGCGGGATCGGCGGCGGTTGGGACAACGCTGTGCACGTCACCGGGGCAGTCCTCGAGGGTCTGGTGAGCGCTCTGCCGGTGCTGGTCCTGCTCGGGGCCGGGCTGTTGCTGTGGCGGCGCCTCAGTGGCGCACCCGTCTGGAGACGGCGTCCCCGAGCCGCCGAGTAGGCAGGCGACGCCGGGCGGACACAGTCGGTCAGGACGCCGTCTGCGCTGGACAGCAGCAGCGACGTCGATCACAATCCTCGAACATATGTTCGTGACTCATCCCGTTCGCCGGTGAACGCTCCGACGGCGCGGGCCGCCCGGACCGAGTACGTCTGCTCTGACTGCGGTGTCACCGCTCCGAAGTGGCAGGGGAGGTGCGACGGCTGCGGAGCGTGGAACACTCTCGGTGAGGGCATGGCCGTGGTCGGCACTGCGCCCAGGCAGCGGCCGTCGCGACCAGTCGGCCGCGCGCTGACCCTGGACCGCATCGGCGACGGCGCCGACCAGGTGCGGCCCAGTGGGATCACCGAGCTGGATCGGGTCCTCGGCGGTGGCGTGGTCGCCGGCTCGCTGATCTTGCTCGGTGGCGACCCGGGGATCGGCAAGTCCACTCTCGCGCTGCAGCTGGCCGCCCGGGTCGGAGTTGCGGGCGCCCCGTCGCTGTACTGCGCGGGCGAGGAGTCGGCCCAGCAGGTGGCGATGCGGGCCGAGCGTCTTGGCTGCCGGCTGGCGTCGGTGGCCGTACTAGCCGAGACCGACCTCGAGGCGGTGGTGGCTGCCGTCGTCACCACGAGGCCGCCGTTGGCCGTGGTCGACTCGGTGCAGACGCTCAGCGCCTCCGAAGCAGCGGGTGCGCCCGGCAGCCCGGCGCAGGTGCGCGAGGCGGTGACTCGGCTGCTCGGCGTTGCCAAGGAGACGGGAGTGCCGATCGTCCTGGTGGGGCACGTGACCAAGGAAGGAGCCATCGCCGGGCCGCGGACGCTCGAGCACATGGTCGACGTGGTGCTGTACCTCGAGGGGGAGCGGCACGGTGAGCACCGTCTGCTGCGCGGCGTGAAGAACCGCTTCGGAAGCACAGGTGAGCTCGGTCTTTTCAGCATGGAGGCGAGTGGCCTGCGCCAGCTCGACGCCCCAGGGCGCGCCTTCCTCGATGAGACCAGCCTGGGGGTGCCTGGCAACGTGCTCACGGTTGCCTGCGAAGGGACGCGTCCCCTGGTCGTGGAGATTCAGGCGCTGGTGGCTCCCACCCCGTTTGGATTGCCACGGCGCACCAGCTCCGGGTTCGACCTGGGGCGACTTCAGCTCCTGATCGCGGTGCTGGAGAAGCGGGCAAAGGTGCGCCTGAACCAGGCTGACGTCTTTCTCAACGTGGTCGGTGGAGTCCGGCTTGCCGACCCGGGCGTCGACCTCGCCGTGGCAATGGCGGTGGCGGGAGCCGCCCGCGACCTGTGTTTCTCTGCACGCGCAGTGGTTGTCGGCGAGGTCGGCCTCGCCGGGGAGGTTCGGCGCGCCTCGCGGCTGGAGGCCAGGCTCGGCGAGGCGGAGGCGCTCGGCCAGACCGCCGCGGTCGTACCCGCTTCCAGTCGCAAGCCCTCACCAGCTGGCCTGAGGCTGCACCGGGTGGCGACGGTCGCTGCCGCGCTCGACCTTCTCTCCGAAGGTTGAGCGCGTTCATCCTTGGCCAGCCGCCATCGTTGCGAAAGCGTGACGCCAGCCGCATCTCGGTGAGGCCTGTGCTTATATCGAGCCAGCCATGAATCGTCACTCAGCGAACACGCTGCGCCGCGCGCGGGCCATCGCGAGGGCGCTGGGCGCCATTCTGGGAGTGGTGGTTGGCGTGTTCTACGCCGGCTTCGTGATCACCAACTCGCCGGGCCTCTTCGACAACAACCGGTCGGTCACGGCAATCGTCCTCGCCTGCAGCGGAATCGTCGGGGCCGCCGCGCTCGCCCTGGCCGCGCCGATGCTCACCCTGGAGCCCTACCTGCTCCTCCAGAGCCTCCTCGATGAAGCGCCCCCTGGCCAGATCCTGGGGGCTGTCGCCGGGGTGGTCGTGGGCCTGGTGATCGCCGCCCTGGTCGCGGCGCTGCTCGGTCCGCTGCCGTTCTACATCGGTACGGTGATCTCGCTTGCCCTGGGGGCGGCCCTGGTCCACGCCGGCCTGCGGGTCGCCACTCGCCGGCACACCGCGTTCGCCGATCTCTTGCGCACCAGGTCGGCGGGGCCGGCCGGCCCCGCACCATCCGCGCCGGAGGTCCCGTCGACGGACGGTCCGGTCGTGGTGGTCGACACCTCGGCGCTGATCGACGGTCGCATCGTGGACGTCGCCAAGGCAGGTTTCGTGCCCGGTCGTCTGCTGATCCCGGGGTTCGTCCTCGAGGAGCTGCAGCGTGTCGCCGACTCCGGTGATCCCATGCGCCGTGCCCGGGGCAAGCGTGGCCTGACGGTGCTGGAGGACCTGCAGCGACGCCAGGAGGTGGTCTGCGAGGTGGTCGACCTGGACTTTCCCGATGTCGCCGAGGTCGACTCGCGGCTCATCAAGCTTGCCGTCGAGCGGTCCGCCGCCCTGCTGACCGGCGATCACAACCTCAACCGCATCGCCCGCATCGCCGGTGTCCGAGTGCTCAACCTCAATGACCTGGCCAACGCGCTCAAGCCCATCCTCGCCGCCGGTGAGGAGATCTCCATCGCCATCGTCCGCGAAGGCAAGGAGCTGCAGCAGGGTGTTGGCTACCTCGATGACGGCACCATGGTGGTGGTGGAGCATGGCCGCGGTCACCTCGGCGACACGGTTCGCGCGACCGTCAGCTCGGTGCTCCAGACGACGTCCGGGCGAATGATCTTCGCAACCTGCGATGCCACCCCGGCCGCGGCCCCCCCGAGGACGGTCCGGGGGGTCCGTCCGCGAGCGGCGCAGCGCTGACCGCCGCTCTGATCATCCCCGCGGCGGGGCGGGGACGGCGGATGGGTGAGGACAAGCTCTTCGTCGACGTCGCTGGTAGGCCACTGATCGCGCACACCCTTGCCGCGGCCGCTCGATCAGGCGCATTTGCACGTGTGATCGTGGCGGCGCCCCGCGAACGTCACTCGCTGATCGCCGCGCTCGCCGCGGCCGCGGGCATCACCGAGGCCGTGCTCACCATCGGTGGCGACCGCCGGCAGGACACCGTCCGCCGGGCGCTCGACGAGGTGGGCGTGGTGGACGTGGTGGCAGTGCATGACGCCGCCCGACCGCTCTGCGCGCCCGAGCTCTTCGGCGCCGTGGTGACCGCCGCGATGGTGCACGGGGCTGTCACCACAGCTGTGCCGGTGGTCGACAGCATCAAGCGCGGCGCCGGCGGGGTCGTGGTCGAATCCCTCGACCGCAAGGATCTCTACGCCATCCAAACCCCGCAGGCGTTCCGGCGCGACCTGCTCACGGCGGGGCACCGCCACGCCAGCGCCAATGCGCTGAGCGTCGACGATGATGCGGCCCTGGTGGAGGCCCTCGGCTACACAGTGCACATCGTTCCTGGCAGCCCTGACAATTTCAAGGTGACCCACGCCCGCGATCTCGTCCTGCTCCGCGCCCTGATCGCCGATCGCTCGTGACCCTGCGCATCGGCCATGGCCTGGACGCCCATCGGCTGGTTGAGGGGCGTCCGCTGATGCTCGGTTGTGTTCACGTGCCCCATGACCGCGGCCTGGCCGGCCACTCCGACGGGGACGCGCTGGCGCACGCACTCTGCGACGCGTTGCTCGGGGCGGCCGGGCTGCGTGACATGGGCCATCACTTCCCGTCCAGCGAACCCCGCTGGTTGGGCACCTCGGGCGCCGAGTTCCTCCGCGCGGTGGCGGCGATGGTTCGCGAGCGTGGCCTACGTCTGGTCTCCTCCCAGGTGGTGGCGGTCGCTGAGCAACCGCGCCTGGGGGCGCACGTCGATGCCATGGCGCTGGCATGCGCGGCAGCGCTGGGAGTCGACCGTGCCCTGCTCCAGGTCACCGCCACGTCGGCGGACGGGTTGGGGTTTGCCGGCCGTGGCGAAGGCATCGCCGCTTCCGCGGTCGCCCTCCTCGACCAGACCCGTTGAGGTCGGCCGTACCGATTCCCGCATGTTGGCACGACCTGATACGCTGCTCAGAGCGAAATGAACAACGCTGTCAGCGTAACCAGCATCGACAACCGAACCCGAGCGGGCTCGCTCCGCCGCCTGCAGGGGGCGGTTTTGCGACGCCATCGCGAGGTCGGCGGACGCTCGCTGGCCGACGTGGCTGCGGCCGCCCAGTGCTCCCCGGCGCACCTGTCGGAGGTGGAGCGCGGTCGCAAGGACGTGAGTGCCGAGCGGCTGGTGGCGATGGCCGCCGCCCTCGACATCCCCCTCCACGTGCTCTACGCCGACATCGCCGACGCGCTCACCCCGCAGGCGCTCACCGACGCCCGCGCCAGCGAGCATGACCCGCGCGCCCAGCTCCAGCTGGCCACGGCGATGCTCGGCACCGAAGCGCTCCGAGCCGTGGCCCAGTTCGGCACCTACCTGGCCAGCCCCGCCGCCTCGCCGGCGCGCCGCAGGATCGGCTTCGCCATCCCCGGACGGGAGCAGTGAGGATGACGCTGGTGCCCACTGTGGTCGAGACGACGGCGCGGGGAGAGCGTTCCTACGACATCTACTCCCGTCTGCTGCGCGACCGGATCATCTTTCTCGGCGACGAGATCACCGACGATGTGGCCAACCTGGTGACCGCCCAGCTGCTCTTTCTGGAGAGCGAGGACCCCGGCAAACCGGTCAGTCTCTACATCAACTCACCAGGTGGCAGCGTCACTGCAGCCCTGTCCATGTACGACACCATGCAGTACGTGAGCGCGCCGGTGTCCACCATCTGCCTGGGGATGGCCGCGAGCGGCGGATCGCTGTTGCTGGTGGGGGGCGCGAGCGGCCTTCGCCTTGCCCTGCCCAACTCTCTGATCCTGATCCACCAGCCCTGGGCGGGCGGGCTCCAGGGCAAGGCCACCGATCTCGAGGTCCAGGCACGGGAGATCCTGCGCCAGCGCGACGTCATCGTCGACATCTACGCGCGCCACAGCGGCCGCACTGCGGAACAGGTGAACCACGACATGGACCGGGACAACTACATGACCGCCGAGCAGGCTTTGCAGTGGGGACTGATCGACCAGATCGTGACCCGGCGAGAACAGGCGTCGCCGGTGCAAGTCCCGGCGTGACGACCACCGCCCGGGTGGGCGGTGACAGCGGCCCTCGGTAGACTGGCGTGCCATGACGCTGCGGCTGCACGACACTCTGACCCGCGCACTTCGCGACGTGGCTCCTCTGCAGGCCGGCCACGTGCGCATGTACACGTGCGGTCCCACTGTTTACGCGCGCTCCCACATCGGCAACTTCCGCACCTTCATCTTCGAAGACGTGCTGCGCCGCTGGCTCGAGCGACGGTTCAGGGTGACCCATGTCATGAACCTCACCGACGTCGAGGACAAGATCATCCGCAACGCCACGGCAGCGAGTCGTGACCTGGGCGAGGAGACCGCACCCTGGATCGACGCCTTCTTCGAGGATCTCGACGTCCTCAACATCCGCAGAGCGGACCACTACCCGCGCGCCACCGAGTACATCGCCCAGATGGTGGAGCTCATCGAGCGGCTGGGCGCGGCCGGGGTCACGTACGACACCGATGGCAGCGTGTACTACCGGATCGCGGCGTTTCCGGGCTATGGGCGCCTCTCGGGTGCACGCGCCGAGGGGCTGATCGCGGGCGCCGGGGGGCGCGTCGACGCCGACGAGTACGACAAGGAGAGCCCTCGTGATTTCGCGCTCTGGAAGGCTGTCCGGGCAGACGAGATCGGCTGGGACACGCCACTGGGGCGTGGCCGGCCAGGCTGGCACATCGAGTGCTCAGCGATGAGCATGGCGCTGCTCGGCGAGTCGTTCGACATCCACTGTGGTGGGGTCGACAACATCTTTCCGCATCACGAGAACGAGATCGCCCAGAGCGAGGCGGCCACCGGGCGGAGCTTCGTGCAGACTTGGGCACACTCCGCCCACCTGCGCATCGGCGGCGACAAGATGGCCAAGTCGCTCGGCAACTTCGCCACGATGCCGGACCTGGTCGCGGCGGGCGCGCGGCCGTCAGCGCTGCGCTACCTTCTCGGCGCCGGGGCCCATTACCGCAAGCCTGTTAACTACACCGACGCCTCATTGCACGCGGCCGCGGAGTCCGTCGACCGCTTCGCCGACTTCCGCGCGCGTGTCGATGCACATGCTCCCCAAGACGGCGGCCAGGTTGCGGCCGATCCTCGGATCACCCAGACACGCGAGGCCTTCGAGGCCGCGATGGACGACGACCTCAACCTCCCCGAGGCGATGGGCGCTGTCTTCACCTTGATCAGGTCGTTGAACCGCGACCTCGACGGGGGCGATCTCGGCGACGCCAGTCACGCCGAGCTGGTCGCCCTGATCGCCGAGATCGATGACGTGCTCGGCGTGCTGCCGTTGGTGGATCGGGAGCGCCTGGGAGAGTCCCTCACAGCGGACGACGACGCCGTGCTCGCGCGCCGTGAAGCCGCCCGAGCCGAGCGCGACTGGGCCGAATCCGACAGGCTCAGAGAAGTGCTTGCTGAGCGAGGCGTCTCGGTGGAGGACACACCCTCGGGGCAGCGCTGGCGTCGCTCATAGCACGAGAGAGAACCGCCCCGCTCCGTGCCGGCGCGACCTCGATCTCGAACGCTCGGCTGCACCGGAGCGCTCGCTCCTGGGCCGCCGCACCGTCTGGTGCGGCGGCCCAGCCAACTCTTTCGGTTTGCTACCGCATCGGCGGGGGAGGCGGAGCCGACGGACCACCACCGCCGCCCCAGGCGTTGGCGCCGGGAGGGCTCAGGGGTGCCTGGTGGGGGAAGCGGCTGACTACCACCAGGTAGTAGATGATCACGAAGAAGATCAGGTTGATGATCAGTCCGAAGATGACCGCTCCGCCGAAACTGACTCCGACCAGACCGCTGTACGCGGTGAGGTTACCGATCAAGCTGATGACCGCACCGACGAAGCGAATCACCAAGCCGTAGACGACCCACTCCTTGCCCTGGGGATTCTCTTGGTACATGCGGTACCCACCGGCAGTCACGAGCACAGCCGCCACCAGTGCAACGAGGTTGCCGATCGTCCAGATGATGGGAAACGAGCACGCGCCGTACACCGAGAAGCTCCCGCAGAACCCGAGAACGGTGATCAGGCCGAGGATGTCAAGGAGGATGCCCAGCGCCCCGAGGATCAGGAGCACCAACCCCAGGATCTTGGCATTGACGTTCAGCTTGACCGGCGGGTCCTTGGCGAAACCAGGCTCCACGAGTGAATTCATTCGACCGGGCCCTCCTAATTCTGTACGGACTGTTGCCGTTGAGCGCGATGGTAGTGGGGCGACTGGCGGTTTGGGGCATCGGAGGCCAGGGACGGCTTGTACCTCCTTGACGCGAAGCTGGTGGTCGGACCTCGGCCTGCGCCTCCAGAAGGCGGAGCTTGCGTGGCGCTGAACTGTGCTCGACGAGCTCAGATCGCGTCACCTGCGCTGGGACACGTCGCTTCCGGCACTGCCATCGCCACCACCGGAGGGCACCGCCCATGACGCTCACCGCACCTTCGATCACCCGCCGTGGCATCGGTCACCAGCCCGGCGTCGCCATCAGCACCCGCGGGCTGCGTCGGACGTTCACGGCGCGCAAGGGCGACCCCGTGGAAGCTGTCGCCGGCGTGGACCTCGAGGTGCGCAGCGGCGAGATCTTCGGCTTCCTGGGCCCCAACGGGGCCGGCAAGACGACCACCCTGCGAATGCTGGCGACCCTGCTGCGGCCGACCAGTGGCGATGCCACGGTCGCGGGCGTTCGTCCGTGAGGCCAGCTCAGATGACGGGCTGATCCGGCTGTATGGCGACCGTGGCGAGACCGCCATGCCGGAGCTGATGCGTTCACTGACCTCGGCGGGTTTGGAGATGGCGACGCTCACTGTGCGCGTGACCCCGGTCAACCGGATCTCGCTGCTCCTCGGCCGTGTCCTTCGCGACGTTGTGATTACGCCGTGGATGGCGCACGGTCCGCCTTCAACGCCAATCTCACGGATGCCGGGGCTTCTTGGGGTTCGGCGTGATGCTCGGCCTGGGAATCGTGGCGGTGCTGCTGGCGGCTCGAGCCTTCGGTCGCGCGGCGGCTTGATCAGCGGTGGCGCACCCGGCGCCACCCGATCAGTCCGACACCGACCCCCAGCAGGACGGTGAACGAGCCGATGGCCAGGTGGATGAGGAAGAACCCGTCGAAATGGTGGTCGGGGTAGACGTTGTAGACGAACGTCCCCCAGACGTACGCGTTCCAGACGGCGAAGAGCAGCAGGAACCAGCCTGATCGACGGGAGAGGGTCATTCCCACCACTGTAACCACCGGCGCCGCCCGGGCTGCAGGGGGCAGCGCGCCGGTTTTGCGGCTCGGGTGACGTTAACCTTGCGGCGCCGCGATGTGGTCGCGGCACGGGCGGGACGGGAGACGGTGTGATGGACGGACGGAGCTGTCGACGGCGCCTGGTCGTCGGGCTGATCCTGGTGATCGCCGCCCTCGGCGCCGTGCCCCTCGCCTCGCCCGCGACCGTGGCACACGCATCGACCGGGCAGCCGTTCCTGGTCGGCGCTGCGTCGCAGAGCTACGCGCCCCCCTCGTTCGGCGGCTCGCTCGCTCCCTTCCTCGGCAGCGACCCGGCCGACTGCCTGCCGCCCGGCAACGTCGTGTACGCGGGGGCGCGTCAGTTCGCGTTCGAGGAGCCCTACGTCGACAGCAAGCACAGTGGCCACTACGACCTCGGCGACCCGTTCCTCGATTGCAACCGCAACGGCCGCTGGGACGGCAACTACATCGGCGGCGGTGGCAACGCCCCGCGCCTCTACACCAAGGTCGCCGACGCACCCTCCGCACAGGCGGTGGCCATCGACAACGGCACCACCTCGATCGCCATCGAGGTTCTCGACCACGAGGGCCTCTTCAATGTGTACCAGGCGGAGATCCGCAAGCGTGTGGTGAGCGATCTCACGGCGCTCAAGATCCACCCACCGGACAGGATCTTCATCTCGTCGACCCACGACGAGTCGGCACCGGACTCCATCGGCCTGTACGGGCCCAATGCGGCCTCGTCGAGCGTCAATCAGTACTGGACGGAGAGCTGGCTGGTGCCCAACGCCGCCCTGGCCATCGAGAAGGCGGTGCGCACCATGCGGCCGGCCAACATCCGATTCGCGGAACCCATCCAGCCTGCCAACCTGCGCCAGTGCTTCTCCTCGTACCCCTACATCGACGATCAGCTGATGCCGTCGTTCCAGGCTGTCGCGTCCGACGGCAGCGTGGTCGCGACGCTCGCCAACATCACCCAGCACTCGGAGACGCTGGGCTTCGACAGCGGGGCCAGCGCAGACCCCGGAGCTCCCGCCTCGATGGGCACGGTCACCCTCGATCAGGAAGCCACCTGGTTGAGCGCCGACTGGCAGAGCTGGTTCCGCGGCAAGCTCCAGGCCGACTACCCCGGAAGCGTGGCCATCGACATGGCCGGCAGCGTCGGCAGCAACGAGACGCCGGAGGTGTTCAGCAAGAACATCTCGCGCACGCCAGAGAAGTTCGTCGACGCGTCGCACCCCGCCGGCTGTCGCACGCTGTACACCGCGCCCGGCAGTGAGATCCCTCTCGGGTACTACAGCGAGACCCGTGCCCTCGGCGAGCAACTCGCGGCTGCTGTCGAAGGCGGCTTCCCCGCCGGCAATGAGCCTCCGTTCACCACCAGCACCAGCATCGCGGGCGGCCGCGCCGACGTGTGTGTGGAGGTGACCAACGCGTTGTTCCAGGCTGCGGGCGCGGCCGGCGTGTTCGGATCGCGCCCGGTCTACACCAACAAGTGCACTGTCATCCTTCCCGTTGGCCCCAACGGGAGCACCGAAGGCACGGAGTTGCTCACCCAGGTGGCTGCATTCCAGGTGGGCGACGGCTCCTTCGTCTCCGCCCCTGGTGAGATCTTTCCCGTGACCTTCCTGCGCGGCTTCGTCGGTCCGCAGGACATGCCCTTCGCGCAGTACGGACTGCCACAGTGGCCGCTGCCGCACATGCACACGCCATACCGCTTCATCGACGGCCTCGGCGAGGACATGGTCGGGTACATATTTCCCAAGGGCAACGGCGTCGGTGTGCCTGGCGAGTACCCGGCAACCAATCCCCAGGCCAACGGCACCGACCGCTTCGGCTGTGGGCATTCCGACGACTCGGAGTCGGCGGGCTCTGGCGCGGCCGACTCGATCGCCACCATGCTCGTGCCACTGATGGACAGGACCTTTGGCGGCATCGTCGAGGACATCGTCAGCGGCCGCTACGTTCTTCCCGACGGCAAGCTGTCGCGCGACCCGCTCGGCGGCCCGGAGATCAAGTGCAACGTGGCCCGGACCTTCGCTCCCGACGGCACCGCGGTGGCCATCTGGCGAGCTGACGGCAGCATCGTGCAGCCGGCGCACTGGATGAGCCTGTCCGGCCGCGTTCAGGACGCCGCTGACCGCAACACGCGGGGATGGATCGACACCCACGGCACTCGACATTGGCTCGACGTGTTCCCGGACATCAGCAACGCGCCGGTGTCGGTGATCCCACCGATGAATCTGCCGGAGGCGCCGTTGGCACCGCTGCTGCTGGTGGTGGGCGCGCTGATCATCGGCTTCGCCCTCCTTCGCCGGCGGCGTCGGGCACAACGACCACCGCCCGAGTAAAGGCGCGCGGTCGGCGATACTCGGACACGTGGACATCCTCTACGGGCGCAACCCGGTGCTCGAGGCGTTGCGTTCGGGGCGACCGGCGCGCAAGCTCGTGCTGGCCGTCGGTGTGTCATCTGAGGGCCGGCTCGACGAGATCCTGGTGCTGGCCCGAGAACGGGGAATCCCGGTGGAGGACAGCACCCGCCGTCGACTCGATGACATCGCTCACACCGAGCACCATCAAGGGATCGCCGGCTACTTCCATGGCCGCCCGCCGCTGGAGCTGGCGGACCTGCTCGCCCAGTCACGTCCGCCGCAGCTCGTGGTGGTGCTCGACGGCATTCAGGATCCGCAGAACCTTGGCGCCATCGCCCGGACGGCGGACGCCGTCGGCGCCGACGGCATCGTGCTGCCTCGCCACCGCTCGGCCGGAGTCACCGCGGCCGCGGCCAAGGCGTCAGCGGGTGCTACCGAGCATGTTCCTGTCGCGGTTGTCGGCAATCTCGTCCACGCGCTCGAGCAGATGCAGAGCGCCGGCTTGTGGGTGGTGGGGCTCGCCGCCGACGGTGAGGTTCGGTACGACAGCTTCGACTTCACCACCCCGGTCGCGGTGGTGGTCGGCGCCGAGGGGGAGGGGATGAGGGCTTTGACGCGCCGGCACTGCGACGCGGTGGTGTCGTTGCCCCTGGCAGGTCACGTGTCGTCGCTGAACGCCGGCGCCGCGGCCGCGGTGCTGCTGTACGAAGTGGTACGCCAGCGCGGGTTTGCGCCACGTGGCTGATGCGGGCCGTGCGGTGGGACGGCGGGAAGCGCGATGAACCAGCTGGTGGTCGATGGCTACAACGTTATCCATGCCTGGCCAGAGCTCTCACCCCTGATCAAGGGTGGACGCGGTGAGGAGGCACGCCATCGATTGATCGCGATGCTGGGTGAGTACGCCGCGGCCACAGGCGAGCGAGTCACCGTGGTGTTCGACGCGCACGGCCGGGCACGCGATCACGGGACGGGCGAGCTGGTCGACGGGGTCACCGTCATCTTCGGCAGCATCCACCAGACGGCCGACCATGTGATCGAGCGACGCGTGGCCATCGCTTCGGCGCGAGGAGACGCCGGACGCGTCACCGTCGCTACCGGCGACCGCCTGCAGCGCGACCTGGTCATGGCCATGGGCGCGTCGGTGATCGGCGCGGAGGCGCTGCGACAGGTGGTGCTGGGGGTGCGTGCCGAGCTCGGCGAGCACACCGCCCGCCGCCGCCGTGAGGCCGGCTTTGCCAACAGGCTCGAGGACCGGCTCGACGCCCGGTCGCGTCAGGAGCTCGAGCGACTGAGACGGCCGCGGGTGAGGCCGGAACCGACCGACGGCTGATGGCAGTTCGCGTTGTCGAAGGCCGCGGCCGGACGATCACGACTGAGAAGGTCGCCGAGTGCCAATCGCCACGGCTTCCTGCAGGGATTGCTCGACGGTGGCTGCAAGGACCCTGTCGTCAGCCGGATCGTAAGATGAGCCCGAGGTGTGCGCTCGGCGAGCCTTCGATCTGGTCGCTGATGTCGTGAGTGTCACGGCCCGCGGCGGGAAACCGGACGCGGTGGCGATGCACGCGGCATGGCCCTTGACTGTAGGGGCTCGCCAGTGGCCACCTGGCAGCTGCAACAGGAAGCCGCGCATCAAGTGGTCGGGTGGCTTTCCCTGGTGGACCCGGGCGATGAGCGGTGGTCGACGAGGAGTTGGAGCGCGGCCACCTCGCTGAGCGGACTGATGTCGTCGTCGGTGAGTCCGACCTCCCGCTTCAGGGACCGAATGAGCCACGCTGGCAATGACGGCGGCATGTCGGGGAGGGGAGCCGACGGCCGCAATGCCGGCTCACCCGTTCGCAGCGTGTCCCAGAACGCCTGCGCCGAGACCTGAAGCTGCGTGCGCAGGATGAGCGCGTAGCGGTTGGCGCTCATCGTCTTGGACGACGAGAAGGAGGAGTGCGTCTCGAGAACGGTCCCGTCAGGCAGCACCTTGCGGAAGAAGCTGTGGTCCGTCTCTCGGACGAGGTCCCAGCCGTCAGATCGACAGAACTCTTCGATCTCGCCCCACGAGGGCGTCCTCACCTCAGGACAGAGGTCGACGCGGGGGCAACCGGGGCGGTTGCAGGCTCCTCGTACAGCAGGTCCAGCTGACGGTCCTCCGGCGTCGCGGCAAAGCGCAGGAGCCAGGGCAGATACCCCCGGAAGTGGGTCTCCCGGTAGAACGCGGCCTTCTCGAAATACCGTTGAGCGAACCGGCGGAGCTCGACGGCGAGGTCCTCAACGGCCTCCTCAGCGGTCGATCCCACCCCGACGATGCCAAGGCTCCCGAGGCTGGCGGTCGCCTCCTCGCCGCCCATGGTCACGTGCGGCTCGAAGCGAAAGGCCGCGAAGGAACTGGCGAGGTCTGACGCCGCGAGCAGGACGGACGCATCGGCATCTCCGCGGCGGCGGATCATCTGGGGCCGATGGTGCTCCACGGCTCGCGTCTGCAGCTCCGGCAGCGAGCTCCTGGCGGTCGTCACGTCAGTGCAGGTGAGGGCGGCCATGTGGGGGAGCATAACACGAACGTACCAACCGTACGTATTGTACGGTTGACAGTT
The DNA here is from genome assembly GCA_016464795.1 of Candidatus Amunia macphersoniae. Taxonomy (GTDB): domain Bacteria; phylum Chloroflexota; class Dormibacteria; order Aeolococcales; family Aeolococcaceae; genus Aeolococcus; species Aeolococcus macphersoniae. The sequence goes on from JAEKNN010000061.1 coordinate 69,623, forward strand.
CAATAGCCGGATGGACCGGCATCAAGCCGCGCGCGTCGTCCCAGTGGGCATCGAAGATGCCCAGTGCCTTGCCGGACGTGCGCGCCAACGGAATGTCGCTGGGCGACCGGCGATCATGGCGGATTGGACGCCATTTGGTGGTGGAATAGACGCCATGCCGTGGTGGCTGGGACGAAGGGTGGGTGCCGTTGGCGGCCAACGCTCGTCCGCCCCACGAACACTCCACGGACACGCCGTGAACAGCGCCTCTAGAGACGGATGTGTGTGGTTCCGGCTAAAGGGCGACACCGGAGTTCCGGTACATCCTTGACTCTGCTCGGCACCGTTCCGGCTCTCACTCATTCCTGGTCGTCCGGCACGTACTTGGCCAGCGTCGTTGAGGGTCAAGTAACGGCGGGCACTGACCTCGGTGGCGACGGCGCGAAGCTAGCCGAGCAGGCGGACGATCGCCTCGCGGCGGTAGTCGAAGATGCGGCGCAGGTCGCGCTGCACGAGCAGGCGGTTGGCGACCTCGCCGAGCACGCCGAGGGGGAGCGCATAGCGGACACGGTCGCGGGACAGCGTGCCGTGTGGGTGCGGCTCGACCTCGTGCGTGTGCTCCCACAGCGCGTACGGGCCGCGCAGCTGGCGGTCGACGAAGCTGTGCCCTGGGTTCCACGCGTCGATGCGCGAGATCCAGCGGATGGGGACGCCATGAACGTGGAGGAGGTACTCGAGGCGGGTGCCCACGCGCATCTCGTCGGGCTCGGGCGTCAGCATCTCGAAGCGCAGGAAGGGCGGCGTGATGCGCTCGAGGTTGCTCGCCGTTGCGAAGAACGGGAAGACCTGGTCGACGGGACGCGGGATGACCTGGGTGCGCTCGAGGACGTGGACCCTCATGCCGCGGCCTGGAGCACGACGCGCACCGACGACTCGAACGTGGTGTGCGCGAAGATGTAGCCGAGCCGCTCGAGCTTGGCGGCGGAGACTCGCTGACCATTGAGGACGGTGGCGGCCATCTCGCCGTACATCGCCCTGATGGCGAAGGCGGGGACGGGCATGACGGCGGGACGGTGGAGCACGTGGCCGAGCACTGCCGACATCTCCGCGTTGGTGACAGGGTTGGGCGCCGCGACGTTGACCGCGCCGGTCGCCGCCGGGGTGTCAACGAGGTGGAGCAGCGCGCCGACGACATCGTCGATGTGGATCCACGGCAGGTACTGGCGACCGCCGGCGATGGGGCCGCCGACGCCGATGCGGAACGGGGGCAACATCTTGGAGAGCGCGCCGCCCCGCGGGGAGAGCACGACGCCGGTGCGGGCGAGGACCGTGCGCACGCCGGTCGGCGCCGCGATCGCCTCACGCTCCCAGTCGACGACCAGGTCGGCGAGGAAGTCATGCCCGGGTGGCGAGTCCTCGGTGAGCCACTCGTCTCCGTGCGGCCCGTAGTAGCCGGTCGCTGACTGCGAGACCAGCGTTGGCAGCGTGTCGTTGGCGGCGATGCCGGCGACGAGGCGGCGCGTGGAGAGGACGCGGGAAAGGCGGATGTCGCGCTTGGCCTCTGCGGTCCAACGCTGCGCGATCGGCTCGCCGAGGAGGTGGATGACGGCGGCGGCGCTGCGCAGCGCGTCGGCCGGAGGGGCGCCCTTCGCCGGCTCCTGCCACGCGTGCGTCTCGACGGTTCCAAGGATGCCGCGCGCCTTGGCGGCGTCGCGGGTGAGGGCAACGGGCTCGTCGCCACGCGACGCAAGTGCGCGCACGACGGCGCTGCCGATGGTGCCGGTGGCACCGGTGACGACGACTCTCATCAGGCTGTCTCCTCCATGTGCCCGGCAGCGACCAGCGCGGGCAGGTGTTCGCGCGCGTAGGTGCCGTCCGTGTCGAAGCGGTGCGCCTGGCGCTCGACGTTGAAACCGCGGTTGGGCCGCGTGTCGTTGCCGGTGCCGGCGACCCACTGCCAGTTGCCGGAGTTGTTGGCGACGTCGCCGTCGACGAGCCAGTCCATGAAGTGCGCGGCACCGGCACGCCAGTCGATGCCGAGCGTCTTCACCAGGTAGCCCGCGGCGATGAGGCGCGCACGGTTGGGTATCCAGCCCTCGTCGCGGAGCTGGTGCATGGTGGCGTCGAGAACATCGACGCCGGTGTGGCCGCGGCGCCACGCGTCGAGGAGGTCGGGACGGTGGCTCCACGTGCGGCCGCGCGGGCGGTAGTCGCGGTGTGCGATGGCGGGGAACGCGGCGGTGACCTGGTGGTGGAAGTCGCGCCAGCAGAGCTGCCGCACGAACGCGTCGTCGTCGGTGGCGGCAAGGCTGCGCGTGGCCAGCTCGAGCGGCGAGACACAGCCGAAGTGCAGGTACGGGCTCAGCTGGCTGGTGCCGTCGCCGGAGAGAGCATCGTGGGTGGCAGCGTACGTTGCGATGCCATTGGCGAGCCAGTGGCGCATGCGCTCGCGCCCGGCGATCTCGCCCCCGAGCGCGAGCTGCAGCGACGGCCGGCGCGCAACGAGGGTCTCGAGCGCCGGGATGGGCCGCGGGCGCGGCATCGAGTCCGGTACGCGCAGCTCGTGCCTTGCCGCCAGCGGTTCGCGCCAGCGATGCGTGCGCCAGGCGCGGAAGTAGGGGGTGAAGACGCGGTAGTGGTCGTGGTTGCCGGTCCGGAGCTCGCCCGGCGGGACTACGGTGACCCCGGGGAACGTGCGCAGGTCGATGCCGCCGGCGTGGCATGCGTGGCAGAGGAGGCGCTGGCGGTGAGCAGCGTACGCCGAGACGTCGGCGGAGATGTGGACGGCGGTCGCACCGGTGGTGGCGACGACGCGCATCGTCTCCGCGACCACGTCGCCGCGGTGGACGAGGAGGGTCGAGCCGCGATCCGCGAGCGCGACGCGGAGGTCGTGGAGGGAGTCGAGAAGGAAGGAGACGCGGTTGGGGGCGGCGTGCACGCCGTCGAGCAGGGCGTCATCGAGGACGAAGAGCGGGACGACGGGTCCGTTCGCGGCCGCCGCGGCGAGGGCGGGATGATCGTGGATGCGGAGGTCGCGCGTGAACAGGACGAGGGTAGGGGAATTCATGTCACGTTCCCGACGAGGCGGAGTAGCTGTGGTGCACCGTCCGCCCAACCGTCGGCTCCGAGAGCGCGTGCGGTCGCCTCGTCGATCCCGGAGCCGCCGACCATGACGGGCATCTCGACGCCGGCGTCGCGCAGCGCTATGACCAGGCGCGCAGCCGCGGTGCGGCACTCGGTTGCGGTGACGGCGATTCCGACGGCGATGACACGCGGCAGGCGCCGCACACACTCGACGAAGGAGTCGGTGGGCACGTTGGCGCCGAGGTCGACGACGATGAAACCCTGGCCGCGCAGAAGATCGGCGGCGAGAGCGGTGGGCATGCTGTGGAGGTCCCCTTCCGGCGCACCGAGCACGACGATGCCGCGGGTGCGACCGGGACGGCGGAAGAGCGGGCCGGTGCGCCCGACGAGGCGTTGCATCACCGTGGTGGCGCAATGCTCGTCGGCGACGGTGATCTCGCCCGACACCCAGCGCTCGCCGATAAGCCGCAGCGCGGGGACGAACATGCGCATGTACAGGTCGGCGGGCGACGTGCCGCCGGCGAGGACGGACTGCACCATCGTCCAGGCGCCGGCCTCGTCGCCGGCGATGAGGCGATCAACGAGCTCGGGGACGCGGCGCGCGTGGGCGATGCGACCACGTCCCGGCGGGGTGGCGGCTCCGCGGGCACGAAGGCGGTCGACGTCGGCTTGGTCGACCACCCACACGCCGTCGCGCTTGGCGGCAGGGAGCCGGCCCGTACGGACGTAGCGGTACGCCGTCATGTAGTGAACACCGAGGCGGTCGCTGGCCTCGTGGAGGGACATGGTTGCCGGGGTTGCGGCTGCGGCGGGCCGGGTCATTTAGTGCTGAATGCTACCACCCGTGCCCTGCTGAGCGCCTGCAACCAGCTCAATGAGCTCCCGGTCAGCCACCCGCTGCGTTCAGCAACGACCGGGTAAACTCACGATGCGCTGGCCGGCGTAGCTCAGTGGTAGAGCAGCTGTTTTGTAAGCACTGAAACGAGCCTGCCGAATACGAGTTGATCGTAGCGCGAAACAGGCAGACCGCGCAAAGCCTGTTGTTTCCGACAGCCCGGCCGTTACATGGCCGCCCTTACCTCCAGTTGGGAGGTACGTGTGAACCTGTTTGCCTACGAATGGCGATCCCCCGCCGGTCCAGCAAAGCACGCTTCGCCTAAAGAGCGAAGTCGAGCCTCAGGCGCCGCGCCCGCTGTCGGAACGCCTCGGCACCACCCTCCAGTACCTCGCAAACCGCTTTCCTAACGGCGGGCTGTTCGAGCCCGCCCGAAAGGTACGTCAGCTCGGGGAGCCTCCCCTCCTCGACGGTACCACACCTCGCAACGATGACCTGATCCACATCGGTGTTTACGACCAGATTTGCGTTGTGAGTGACCATGATTATCTGGCGACGCCGGCTTGCCTGCCGGAACAGGTTGACGAGCTCGGCGTACACTGACTCCGGGTCGAGATTCTCCTCCGGCTGGTCAATGATCAGCGGATCGGTCTCCTCCTGGTCCACGGCCAAATAAAGCAAGAGCAGCACTATTCCCCGTGATCCCGGTGATAGACGCCCGATGTCGAGTCCGTCGTACTCCAAGCTGTAACTCAGAGTAACGTGATCGGCTGCGTACAGCCAGCGAGATACGCTACGTTCCCACTCGCGGTATACGACGGGATCCTCCGTCCCACTTCTAGCCTGCTGTCGAAGATCAGAGCTGTGCTTGGCGGAAAAGCTGCGGATGGCCTCGGCGGCGGCAGTCCCATCACCAGACTGCCAACCTGAACTAAGTTCTTGGAGGGCGATGTTCGCCAACTCACCCGCCCCGCGGAATACTCCGGCCTTACGGAGATCGATCAGCTCTTCCCCGGCCGCGGCCCATGTATCCAGGCCCACCTTCCGGCGGACGGAGAAGTGAAGTTTGGCAACCGAAGGGCCGAACGAGCCGAGCATCGTGCCAAGCGGGGCGTACAAATTCCTGAGTTCGTTCTCCTCCTCCAGTAGCGCGTCAAAGTACGAGGCGTAATGTTCAAGGCGCAGTTGCGTGACCTCGCTGCTTCGCGCCTCAGCCTCGCTGGCGGCGGCGATTTCGTTTTCTAGTTTCGCGATCGTGGCGCGAATCGCGTCCGACTGATCGTTGAGCCTCATCAACTGCCTCGTCCGTGTGTCGTCGAGGCCGACAAGATGCTGCAAGCGCTGGCGGTCGGCGCGAAGCTCTGCAAACGTTTTCTTGGCCAGCTCGTCAGCGCTGAGGGCGTCTAGTGGCGGCACCGCCTCTTGGCTATCGGTGGCTCCGGCGAACGTTGAACGCAACGTTCGGCTTGTGGCGAGCGCAGAGGCGATGATCGCATCCACGTCCCCAACGAATTCAGCATTGAACGCAGACCATTCGGGGTCCGGGAGTCCGGCGTGACTGTGCCTCTCTCGAAGTCCGGAAGCGTCGCGACGGAAGCGCTCACGGCCTAGACGGACCTGGTCCGCCAGTGCCGACAGATCAGTTACTTGGCGATCAAGGCGTTGGAGTTGCTGCTGCCTGAGCTCGAGCGCGCCGCTGACGATCGACAGTCGCTCGGAGTTGGCGAGTCCGCCCCTCTTGGTCAGATCCCTTGTCTGCGCCGCGAGGGCTTGCAGCCGCTTGATTTGATCATTTCGCTCCGCGACTCTCTTGGGCAGGCCATCCTTAAGCACCCTTTGGTCGGTAATGGCTTCGCCCAGATCAGCAATCGCAACAAGCTCGGCCTGTTGCCTCAAGCGCGCTGCGCTTAGGCGGATATCGAGAAACTCCGCGAAGGTAGTAGAACCCTGTCGCTGATCAACTGGCCAGGCGTTAAAGACGACTCGTTCGATCTCGTGGAGAAGATCGTCCGATACGCCATCTGACGCACATAGCTGTTCGACGAACTGTTGACTGAGATAGCGAACCGCTCGGTCTGAAGCGTTGAGGCTTTCGCCGACCGTGGAGAGTTCGCGCTTCGTAACGTCACCGTGGCTCCACTCAACCTCGACCTCGGATCCTTGAAGCAACGGCGCGGCACGCCGGATGAAAGACGCGGCGTTAGTGAACGGTTGATTCGAGCCCGCACCGACGGCAAGTAAGTCAGCCAGTGCAGTTTTACCCGAGCCCCTGGCCCCGATGATGGCGACGAGGCCCGGGTTGATCGCCACGTCGCCGCCCACGAACCACTCCTGGCCGTGCACACCTATCCGACGAATCCTCCCATGGCCGTGTCCCGCTGTTGGCGGCAGGGGGCCAATGTGTACCCGCGATTCGGGCGCCAAGCACGCGGTGCGCAAGGTCTCGAAGGACGCGTCGCCTTTCAGCCAGGTAAAGCGATCAGCCGCTGGAAGGCCGAGGGCGGCCACATTGTGCGCATCGCTTCCATGCAAGCAAGGTTTAGTCCCGCCATAAATGTCGCGAAGGCGGGTCGGACTGTCCGCCCCCTGTCCGAGCCAGAAGGTGGACTGCTGGGGGTTTGCGCTGAAGATGATGTCGGCGAAGGCCTCGATCGACTGTCGGCGGGCTTCAAAGGAGTTGTCGTTTACCCGCACGCCTGAACTGCCGTCTCCCTGACCTCCGGCCAGTGCGACGAGGCAATGCTGTTTGGCCCAGGCGTCAGCTCGGAACTGCTTTCGGAGCGCTTCAAAAGTCACCTTGAATTGCTTCGCCCCCTCGCGTATCGCAGCTTCTTCGTCGAGCCCAGGGTCGCTCGAAAAGCTCCGCCCAAGGTCGATGAGGCCGCCGCGGTCGGCTCGAAAGGGGCGATCGCGCCAGGTGAATTCGAGTGATCCAAGGAATCGGTCGAGTGCGTCCACCTCCTCGGCTGGGCAAAGAAGGTGGAGATTGACCCCGGACCCTCTGGTGGTCGGGATATCGAGACGAAGTTCCACGTTCGGAAACAGACTTCGGATTGAGGGGCCCGCGCCCCGTGCCCACGCGTCGGCAGCGCGGCGGAAGCTGGCGGTCGTGAAATAGTCAGTTACGCCGATCACTTCGATGGTCGGCTGGCGGGATGCAAGGGTGTCCAAAGCTTGAGCCACGGCGATCCCGCCAAACTGATCGTTCAGCAGGGTTCCGGGGACGTGGACGTGCGGGTCCCAGCGTCTCCACAAGGATCCACGGCTAGCCGCGTGCGCTGCTTCAGGGCCCATGCCTCAGGTTATTCTGAGTGAAGCACTTCAGAGCGCACTCCACGACCGGTGCCGGCGCACATCCGTTCGCTCGCGCGGTGGCCGGAGCAGTAGACAATCCGACCGGGGTCCGCTGTAACGGTTCTTTCGATTCTTGCGAATTGCGCCGGCTCTAGGTATCCTCTCGGGTATGGAACACATCACCGAAAGCGACTTGGTCGTCCAGCCCCCTGAAGGCGACTTGAGCGAACTCCGTTCATTGCAGGCCCGCTTGGCGACAAGCGAGGCCATGGACCTGAAATTTGCTGACGGCACGACAGTCGAATTGACGATGCCCGCTCGCCAAGCGCTGCGTTTGGCGGTTGACTATCTTGCCCGGAATCTGGCCGTCGCCATCGAGCCCTACAGCGAGGTATTGACAACCCAGCGGGCCGCCGATTTGCTCAAAGTCTCTCGGCCGTCATTGGTGGAACTCCTCCGCCGACGGGTGATGCCGTACCGCGAGACTGAAGGAGGTCATCGCCGCATTCTTCTGGCCGACGTTTTGGACTATCAGCAGCGATCTCTTGGCATATCCGACGAATCGGACCTGACGGCGCCATCTCGGGATGCAGCCGAGCAACCCGTCGACGACGCGCGAGCCGCTGCGCGATCCAATCGCCTGGCTGTGCGTTAGGGGTCGACCATATCGGGCAACTCCGCGGGATTTCCGCCGGCGGCCACCCATAAGACCCGGACGTTCGCGACCATCTCGACGCGCTCAGTTAGGGGAGCTCCGTTGTCGTGCCACTCGGCCAGAGCATCTAGGATGTCGTCTGCGCTATCGACGAGATCGGCCTGGCCGGTTCGTATGAGCGCCCCGCGGCCAGCCTCCATCTCGCGACGGGCTGGGTCCACTCCGAAAGGGGTTGGCTGCTGCGCCTCCCGCCAAAGACACAGAGCGACCCGGCGGACGTGCAGTCGCGCGCTCTCCGCCCTGGCTTCGTCTGCCTCACGTGCGTCGTCGACCATATCCCTGCGTCCCCTACGATAAAACCAGAGAGAAATGAACCACCCGACCACGCCGCCGAGCAGGGCTCCTGCAAGGGTCCAAATGAGGTCCTTGACCTGGAACAGGGCGTCGTCGCCGATCACAACCAGGAGAGTACGACGTGCGACCCGGCCTCGCTTGGTGCCGCTCGAAAGTCGACGCAATCTACGCGAGAGGCGCCCCGACATGCGCATCCCGGCGCGTCAGGCATCCAGGGCCACCAGGGCAGAGGCTGTCGTCACGCCGCGCGGTCATAAGCAGAGTGCCCATCGTCCCAGTACGCATCGAAAATGTGCTGGTACACGGCGTCGCATTTCTGGCTGTAAAGCTGCCTGGTGAACTTCTCCGGCAGGCGATCCAACGTCTCCTCAACAGTCAGCCGCACCGCCGCTCGCAGTTGTTGTTCCTTGCGCCAGTCGAGGACGAGCTTCCCCCGTTTGAGGGCGGTCAGAAGTTCCTCAGCGACGCGCTTAACCTGGTCCTTCTCGGCGTCCATGAGTTCCGGTGATGGCCGCATGATTAGATCGAAGACCGCGAGCTGTTCCTCGGTCATCTCCTCGCGCACCGCCCGGGCTTCCTCGTCGCTCAGCGTTTGCTTGAACTCCATGAGCTGCTGGAAGAAGGTTTCAGTGTTCACGCTGCCGGCGTTGTAGTCCGCAACCAGCTTCTCGAACCGCTCG
>JAEKNN010000034.1 GCA_016464795.1 Candidatus Amunia macphersoniae
TCGGCGGCGCTCCCCGCCCTCGCCCCCCTTGAAAAAAACTTCCATATCAGTGGAGGGGCCGCCGTGACACCGGCCGTGTCGGCTGTCCGGCTGGGAATGTGCTTCAACATCGGGGTTGCCAGCTTCAGCGGCTTCGCACTCGGCATCACCCTCCCGAGCGGGCGCCAGCTGCAGATTCCCATATCCGCAACGTGACCGCGAGCAGTGCCTCTATGCCGGGGGAGTAAGATTCGCTACGACAGGTGCCGTAGTAGACTGCGGGCCCCGTGAAGGATCTTGAGGCCGCTCTGCACTCCCTCGGGCCGCTCGAGGGCCGCCTGATGCAAGCGCTCTGGCGTGGAGAGTTAGCCGAGGCGTTCACCGTCGCCCAGGTCCGCGACCGTCTCCTGCCGGAGCTCGCCTACACCACGGTCATGACAACGCTGAGCCGACTGGCGCGCAAGGGCCTCCTCGCTGTCGTCCACCGCCCCGGTACCCGCGCCGCCCACTACTCGGTGGGTGCAACGCCCGGCGAATACTTGGTCGAGCTGAGCCGCAGGCACGCGAAGCTGCTCCGCGAGCGGTACGGGCACCGTGCCCTGGCGGCGTTCGCCGCCGAGCTAGACGCGCTGTCGCCGGATGATGTCCGGCGCCTGCAGCGTCTCGCGGAGGACTGAGAATGTCGCGCCACCGCCTGCTCCGGTTTGCCCTCAGCGCGTGCGCGATCTTCGTGGTGGTCGCTCTCTGCAGCCGCGTTGGGGGGATCGGCCCGGCGCTGATCGCCAGTGCAGGGTGGATCGGCCTGGCCGGGTCGGTGGCTCTGCTGCTGGCGATGGTCGGACTGGGCATTGCCGATGCTTCGCTGGCTCGGCGTCGCCTTGCCGAGATCGGAGCCGTTTCGTGCGAGACCCTCGATGAGCTCACGCGACTCCTCGACGTCCCGTCCGTCGTCTGCCTGGACTCGGACGTACCCGTTGCTGTGTGTGCCGGCGCGTGCTCGCCGCTCGTCTTCATCTCGCGCGGCCTGGTGGGGTCGCTGTCGGGAGACGAACTGGCCGCGGTCCTGCTTCATGAGCACGCTCACCGCCGGCGCCGAGATCCGCTGAGGAGAGCCCTGCGCCACCGATGGGCGCGGACCATGTTCTTCATTCCCCTTGCCGCCTGGTGGGACGAACGCGCTCGGACGGGCGAGGAGATCGCCGCGGACGCCGCGGCGGTGCGCCGCTGCGGACCCCGCCCCGTGGCCCGAGCTCTGCTCATCGCCGGCGGGGTCGGTTCGCCCGGCGCGGTGCCCGCCTTCGGCGGATCGCCGACCGTCCGGATCCGCCGGCTGGCCGGTGATTCCGTCTCGCTCGGTGTCCCCTCGCTGCTGACCTGCCTCCAGAGCGTCGCCGGTGCGGGACTGCTCCTGGCACCTCTCCTCTGTTTCGCAGGTATGCCGTCGGGCCTCTAACTCAGGTTCGCCACTCAGCGCACTCCGATGATCAGCAAGGCCGTGGAGGCAGCCAAGACGGTCGCGGCGAGCGCGGCCGAGAGGGGTCCACCGATGGACGATCGGCGCCGCTCCGCCCGCAGCCTGAGCAAACCCTGACGGCACAGCGTGTACGCGGCGAACGAGGCGAGGAACAGCGCACCCGAGCCCGCGCCCGAGTGAAGGACGACCACCAATGCAATTGCGCCGATAACGAGCCCCGACAGGGATTCCAGGAGCTGAACCGGGATGCGCCGCGCGCCCACCCGGCGGTCCGATGACCAGAGCGCCCAGCGAGAGGACGTGGCGCGCCCGGCGCAGCAGCCCGTGAGGAAGCAGCCGGTGCGCCCGACCGCGATGCCGATGAACAGCCCGGGCGTGGTGGCGTCCACAACGGCTCCGATCGGAAGATGGAGCAGCGCCATGGCCGCAAGCCCGACCACCGCGGCCCCGACCAGTGATCCTTGGATGCACATGCCATCGCGCCACACACCGCGCAGGGTGCGTTTCAGGGCGATGAACCACAGCTTGGCTCCGATGATGCCGGCGGCCACCATCAGCAGCGAGACCGGAAAGACCCGTCCCGGAGCCACGTGCTCGTACGGCAGCAGCCGGCCCTGGAAGAGAAAGCCGACGACGACGCCGAGCGCGACGAGCAACACCCAGCTACCCGGGATCACCGCGGGCATGGCGTCGAATCCGGTCAGAGGAGCCAGGCGCGTCTTCAGGGGCGCGGGCGCTCTGATCAGGAGCTTCCACCGCGGCCACGACCACGCCGCCGGATGCACCGCCGGGGCGCCCGCGCGCGGCCTGCCCGCCATCGGCCGTCCGCCGTTGGGGCTCAGCATCTCGGCAGCGACCTCCCACTCGCCGGCATTGATGTCGAAGACCCGCGGCGATACCGAGACCGGGCCGCTGTGGGGAACGACCGCGACCGTTTCCTCGCGCACAAAGGTATCGCGCCCGGAGGGTCGGTCGACGCCGGTTCGACGTCCCGCAAACCTGAGCCTGGCCACATACGGCTGAGCACCGCTGCCGGAATCGAACCAGTAGTTGAGGGTGAGCCCTTGGGGCAGCTCTTCGTCGTCGGCGGATTCCGCGGGGCCGGGTGGCAGGTGCCGGGATGGTGCCGGAACCTGCGGGCGCGTCGCCGGGCGACGCGTGGTCCCGGCGGCCACGCGGCTCCCAGCCGGAACGCCCCGTCGGCGGCGACTCATCTGCTGGAACGACCCTCTGACGATGGACTACTACTGGCACGATAGTAGCGACTGCCGAAGCGCGGGCGGCGGCTCCGCAAGGGAGCGGGCGCCACGAGCTGGAACCGCCTCGCGGGTCAGCCGGCGTCTGGCGGGGCTCGGGCTGGGTCGAGCCGCGATCAGGCGACCTCGATCTGACCGTCCATGTAGCCGAGGGTTTGCATCGGGCCGCCGTTCCCGTAGAGGGTGCCCGCGCCACAGGGGACGAAGCACTGCCAGTGGAAGATTCCGGAGGCGGGGCACCTTGAAACGGAAGACCACGAAGTCGTCCGTGTTCTTGGGGTTGTTGGGGTCAATCCCCAGCAGCGGCACGCTCACCCCGAGATCTGGCACCGAGAAGGTGTGCGCCGCGGTTGCCGGATCAATCGCCCGTGTCGTCTTGCCGTTCACGGTCATGGCGCCGCCCACGGTGCCGCGTACCAGGCCCTGGTACGGATTGCGCAGACCGCTGGCGCTGTCCTGCTGGTCGATGGTGACCCGGCCGTTGCGTTCGGCGGCACCTTGATGAACGTCTTCGGCAGGTAGCCCACCCAGTTCGGATGGGGGCCGGTGCCGACCTGGCCGACGGTGGTGAGCTTGACGTCGACGATCGGGCTCCCATCGCTCGCCCGGCCGAAGCCGGTGGAAGTCAACGCGGTGGGGGAGGAGTGGATGTAGTTCACCGCGAAGGCAGCAATGGGGGACCATCGGCACTGGTGCGCTGGCACCGGGAAGAGCACCATCCTACCGATGCGGGGTATGGGATCCCCGACCTTCGGGGACGACCACACCATGTCCATCAAGTACGAAGCCACCGCTGCCGCGGATCCGGTCGTCAGGCCCACGCCGCAGACGGAGATCAGCCCTAGCCAGGGCAAGGGTGCCGGTTCGAGCGCCGTCGACAGCGTCACGCCCGCTGCGGGCGAGGTCATCCGTGCCCATGACGCCGCGGTCACCAGCGCGTCCTTCGCGCCATGGCGGTTGAAGGGTATCGGCATCCTCCGCATCGTGTTCGGCGTCGTCTGGGGTGTCGACGCCTCGATCGCGATCGACGCGGGGGCGCCGCATCGGCGCTTCCGTCTGCCGTTCATCAGCCGCAACGGTGCTCGCATCACGGCTGCCACAGCACTTGTCTTGTCGGCGCGCTCGGCCGTTCGGGTGTTGCGGACCCGAGCTGCGCAACGGTGGCGTCCGCCCACCGGGGTGGTGACGGCGGGAACGTTGAATGTTCGTCGTCTCGGGGCGAGCGGTCCACCCGTCGTGCTGCTTCACGGGATGTGCGGTTCGAATCGGTACTGGGGTGCGAACTTCGACGTTCTCGCCGAGCGCTGCCGCCTGGTCGTCCCTGACCTCCTCGGTTTCGGTCAGTCTCCAAAACCGCTGAATGGATACACCGCGGACGATCATGCAGACGCGCTCGCCGCCTGCCTGCGCGAGGCGGGGGTGGACGAACCGGCCATCGTGGTCGGGCACTCGATGGGCACGCTGGTCGCGCTGGCCCTGCTGAACCGCCATCCTCGACTGGTGGACTGCGTGATAGCCATCGCCCCACCGGTGTACAAGTCTCGGGCCGATGCCAGGCGTCACGTCAAGGCCATGAGCACGCTGATTCGCGTCATGGCCTTCGACCCGCCGGCGCAGTTCCTGTGCGGCGTGATGTGCGCCCATCGCGAGTTGGCGCGACGGTTCGCGCCCTTGATGCGTCCGGACGTGCCGACGCCGGTCGCCCGCGACGCGGTCGACCACCGCTGGTGGTCCTACGTGCAGAGCATGGAGGGGCTGATCCTCTCGGCGGAGGCCCCCGGCTGGGTGATCTCCGCAAAGAGGCCGGTGGACCTCGTGGCCGCTCTCGATGACGCCGTCCCGGACGTCGCCCTGCTCAACGAGCTTCGCGCCGCGAACCCGCTGGTGTCACTGACGCTGCTCGCCGATGGCGGTCATGACCTTCCCCTCGGTCGGACACAACGGTGTCTCGAGCTCATTCAGCTGCGGGTTGACGAACGACTCCGCTCGGACAACCACGGCCGAGCCGCCCTCCCGGTCGATGTCCCCGCCGTCATGGCGCGTGCTGGGGGCGCGCGGTGCCGGGGAAGCTCCGACTTCCCGCGCGATGCGCCTCCGCTCGTCGCGAGAATCCCTCCGTTTCCGGTGACTGCGGTTTCTGTTCAACCCTTTTGGGCGGGCACCGCTGCGGCGCGCGCACCCTAGGGCTCGACGTCCGCCGGCCGGTCAGCCGGCCTCCCCAGGGTTGATCGCGTCGTCTCTGCCGCATGGCGCCGCTGACGTCTGTCCCGGTTGACTTGGGGCCGTTCGGCCCTAGCTACCCCTCCAGCACGGTGCCACAGTGACGACACAACGGATCCACACAGGAGAACTCTCATGACTTTCAGCAGCCTCTTCTTCCTGGTCCTCATCGTGGCGTGCCCTCTGGGCATGATGCTGATGATGAGAGGCGGACACGGCATGGGCATGAGTGGAATGCACGGGGGCGAGTCGAAGGAAACCAGCGTCCAGGACCAGCGCACCGCGGGTCTCGAAGCTGAGGTCGCTCGGCTTCGCGGCGACAAGGTAACCCAGGCGGCCGTCACCCCCACCGTCGTTGACAGCGCAGTCCACGACTTCGCCGGGCATCGCCACTGACACGGCGTTTTGCGCGGCGCTTCGGAGACGTCAGCACGTCGGCGCGGCGCAACGGTCGTGCCTTCTTGAACAGCGCTTGGCGGCGGGGTCGATGCGAGTGGCGAGCGTCCGCGCAGCCTTGCGGAAGGACCCTCGCTCGGGTGGAGGTTTCCGAGTGCGGTGGTAGTCGGAGCAGCAGGCAGGACGTGATCAATGGGTCGGAGCCCGGCACCTAAACGTCAAATGGTGACTGGCCAGAGAAGCGGTTGAAGAACGTGAACTGGTTGGTGAGCAGCAAGATCCCGAACACCAGGAGGAGCGCGCCGGCGAGAAGGTTCACCGCGCCCAGGTGACGGTTCACCCGGCGGATGATCCCCTGGAGGCGATCGGTGAGGGCAGCCACCAGTAGGAACGGGATGGCGAGACCGAGGCAGTAGACGAGCATGAAGGGCAGGCCTCCGAATCCGCCCACAGCGAGCTGCAGAATTGCCCCCAGCTGCGGGCCGATGCACGGCGTCCATCCAGCGGCGAAGGTCACCCCGAGCAGAAAGCCACCGGCGATTCCGGCACGAGGCGCGAGATGCAGGCGTCGTTCGCGCATGAAGGCGCCGATGCGCAGCACTCCCATCGTCTGCAGCGCCAGCAGGATGACCATCAGTCCGGCCACGAGGTTCACCTCGCGCTGGTGCCGAATGAGGAGCGCGACCTCCAGCGCGCGCAGCACATAGAACAGGGCGACGAAGACGGCGCTGAAGCCGAGCACAAAGGCCAGGCCGCTGGCAACGACCGGCGTCCTCCGCGGCGCGGAGGCGGACCCGGTCGGGCCATCGGCAACGAGCAGCGGCTGTGCGGTGGTGCCGCTCAAGTAGGCGATGTACGCCGGCACGAGCGGGAACACGCAGGGCGATAGGAAGGAGAGCATTCCCGCCAGCAGAGCGAGTGGGTATGTCGCCGAGGTCGCCGCGATGGGGAGCGCATGGGTGGTCATCAGGGCCGCGCTCACAGGTGGAGACCGTACAGGGAGCGCAGGTGGGCTCGCACGGTGTCCTCGCTGAGCGCACCGACCGGCACCTGGCGCAGCTTGCCGGTGGCGTCGTAGAACGCCGTGATCGGAAGCCCCGCACCCCCGATTGCCTCGAGGAGGCCGCTGCTCGACGCCCCACCGACGTCGCGCGCCAGGGGCCAGTCACTGACGCCGATCTCCCTGGCAAAGGCCGCGCCGTCACCCGTCTCCTGGGTGTTGACCCCGACGAACGTGACGGGCCGGCCGGCAACTGCGCGCACCGCGCGGAAACCGGGCGCCTCATCCCGGCACGCCGTGCACCAGGACGCGAAGAAATTGACCACAAGCGGGCGCCCGCGGAAGTCGCTAGACCGGACACGACCTGTGCCGATCAGGGTGGGCAGGTCGAAGTGCGCAGGGTCAGTCGACGTTTGCGGTGTCGCGGCGGCGGGGTCCGAGTGGCCGATGCGCGACATCAGCAGCACGCCAGATGCGGCCGCAGCGACAAGGACGGCCACGATCACAGCGACGCGCGGATCGGGGCGTCCCGCGGGACGACTCGCCCGAGGAATCTCGGGGGGGTTGCGCGCCATGAGCTAGCCGGACGTGCTGCCGACGCGGATGCGCAACCCGGCACGACGCGATGCCGGGATCACTGCGCGGCGTCCGCAGCCTTGAGCGACGTGTTCACCTCGGTGAGCGGCAGCGGCGCGTTGTACTCGGTGCTGACCCGTCCCTTCGGATCGATGATGAGGAGAACGGCGTCGTGCACCACGTCGGCGGCACTCGCGTCGACAAAGACGTGGTAGCCGGCCCAGACGGGAGCGAGCTGAACCTGAGAGCCGAGCAGCCGGTGCCAGCCGGGTCGCCACGTCACCGTGGCAACGAAGTGGCTCACGTCCGCGGGCGTTCGATCAGGGCCACACTGATGATGACCAGGGTCGGGGTCTTGTCGGGCGGCAGGGCCTGCTCGAGGGCGGCGAGCTCCTGGCCCATTACGGGACACACGTTCTTGCAGAGCGGATCGAGGAAGGCCAGCAGGACCGTCTGCCCCCGCAGCGAGGCCAGGCTCACCGACTGACCCGCCTGGTCCTTGAGCACGAAGGGCACCGCCGGAGTGAGCTGCCGACCGATCGGCGGGAGGTACTGAGTCTGGGCGGGCGCGGGGGTGGGATGGCTCTTGTCGAGAGGTGATGCCGACGGTGCCCAGGACGCCGAGGGCCAGGGCGGCCGCACTGAGCAACGCGACCGCGTGCCGGCGCGGCCACGAGAGGCCGGCCGCTGCGCCCGTCTCGGTCAATGCATTCCCTCGCAACTACTATGGGCCGGTTAGGATCGCACTCCATCACGGAGTGGGTCAAGAACGACAGTCCTGGCGCGGGCGCCCTGGTCGGGATCACGCTGGCCGAGCACGGGAGCAGTCCGTTCGCATAGTACTACGCCGACGTAGTACCGTCTGGCGCGCCTTGATGGACCAGACCTTCCACGACTACGACGCCCCGCTGACCATCGACGCCCTGCGGACGATCGATGCACCGGTGTCCGGCTGATGAAGCAACAGTTGCTGGCGGCACTCGTCGTCGCCGCGCTGCTCGCCGGCTGCGGATTGCAGCAGGACATCGCCACCCGGACCGACCTGGGCGGCTCGTCACTGCAGACCCTGCCGCCGCTGTCGGGGTCGACGTTGCAGGGCGGTTCCTTCGATCTCGCTGCACATCGAGGCCACCCCGTCGTCGTCGATTTCTGGGCGTCGTGGTGTGGCCCGTGCCGCAAGCAGCAGCCCGACCTCGACGCGATCGCGCGCTGCTACATGCCCGCCGGCGTCGTCTTCATTGGCGTCGACCTGCGCGACGATGATGCCAACGGTCGCGCCTATATCCGGGAGTTTAGTGTGCCCTATCCCAGCATTCCGGACCCCAGCGCCGACGTGGCCGCGACCTACGATGTGCCGGCGCCACCGACCACGGTGATCGCCGACTCCTCGGGCCACATCGTCAGCCGGCGCCTCGGCGGCCTCGACAAGCCGTCCCTCAACAGCGCGCTCGATCCGCTCCTTCCCGCTCAGGGTCGTCCGAAGTGCTGAACAGGGCCACCGGGGCGTCACCTACGGCTTGGTGGCGCGCAGCCGCTCCACGATCCCACCAGCCGAGCGCTCCAGCTCCTCGACCCGGAAACCCAGGCGGCGAACATGCTCCATCGGTTCACGCAACAGGTTGTCGGCCTCGAGCCGTCGGAAGAGGGGGTCGAGCACCCGCTGGCCCGCGCGAACAACTGGGTTGGGGCTGCGCACATGCTCGATGAGCAGGAGTTGGCCACCGGGGCGGAGCACCCGCCAGGCTTCGGCAATCGCCCGGCGCGGGGTGGGGACGGTGCAGAGCGAGAGGGTGAAGATGACCGTGTCGACGCTGGCGGAGTCGACCTCCAGTGCCTGGGCATCGCCGAGCTGGAACTGGGCATCGAGGCCCAGCTCCACCGCTCGACCTCTCGCGCGATCGAGCATCTCGGGGGTGAGATCGATCGCGGTGAGGCGGACGGCAGACCCGTAGTGGGGGAGGCTCAAACCGGTGCCCACGCCCACCTCGAGGACGTCGCCGCGCGCGCGCTCGCACACCCAACGCCGACCCGCGTCGAAGCCGAGCAGTCGGTCCCAACGGCTCGCGCTGCGGTCGTACGTGGCTGAAAGTCGTCCGTACGTGCGCCGGATCCGGTCGAGCGAGTTGGCCATCAGCGCTCCCGTCGGCGGCGTGCAGACGGGCTGGTCATACGACGGATGTCAGCCGTACCAACAACGTCCCGGTGGAGCGCTGGAGCGACGGGACGCTGCACTCAGACGAGAAGGGTGGCGAAGCATATGCCCAGCGGGACGCTCGCCAGGGCCCCCGCCACACTGATCATCAGGACCTTCCGGGGCAGTCTGTCCGGGCCACATGGATCGCCGAGAAGGGAGGCAACTCGCGCCGACGCCGCGTCGCCATACGCCGCGCTGCTGACCGAGGTCGGCGGACTTGTCCAGAGTTTGACCAGGGCGCCGGCAACCGGGCGCAGGCCGACCCGACGCACCGCCGCCGCGTCCGCGGCCATCTCCTCACGACGAATCCGTTGGTCGGCCCACCACGCCACCGCGGGGGCAAACCACAGCACATCCGCAAGCGCGCGGCGGAGCACGCGACGCAGGGGGTCGCGGCGCGCGGCGTGGCAGCGCTCGTGGACGAGCACGGCCTCGAGCTCTTCGTTGTCGAGCGCGTCGACGACGTCGACACTGAAATAGAGCCGCGGCCGGAGGAGCCCGGTGCAGAATGCAATCCCGGAGCCGCCCGTCAGCCGCGCCCGGCCACCCAGGCGGTGCCGCGCGACCGTCGCCTCGCCGCCAGGGGCTGGTTGCAGGGCCGCCAGGGAGCGGCGGCCCCGCCAGGTCAACCATGCGGCCCGAGCCACCACGGACATCGCCAGCAGGGCAACCATGAGCATTGCGGCATCCAGGGCCGTCTGTGCCCCTGTCGAGGTGCCCTGGGCACCGCAACGCCAGCCCGGACAGGCAGCGGCGGCGCTGATCAGGCAGGACCCGAAGAGCGCGCCCGCGACGGCGAGCGCCGCGAGCTGCAGCCGTCTCACCGGTCGGCCAGCCGGCGCAGGCGCTCGCGCTGCGCTGGGGTGAGCCGGTCGAACTCGGCGCTGAAGGCGGCGAAGGCGGCGTCGCCGAAGCGGGCGACGGCGCGCCCTGCCTCGACACGGCTGAGACGCTCGATCATCTGGCGCGGCTGCTCGACCACGTGGTAGCGGTGAGCGCGGGCGCTCTGCGAACGCTCGACGCCGAGGATCCCCTTGGCGGCGAGCCGGCTGACGGTTGTCATCACCGTGGTGTAAGCGAGGTCGGCGAGGACCTCGTGGACGTCGCGCACGACGAAGGGGTCAGGGAGCCGGCCGACCCAGGCGGCCTCCATGATCCGGGCCTCCAGGGGCCCCAGCAGCTCGAGGGCTCGATCCCGGGCACTGCGCACAGCCATCCCCTGTCGGGCACGCAGCCCAGTACGGTTACTAGCCGTGAATAGTACCAAAGGGTCCGGGCATGCTCTCCGGATGCACCAGCTGATCGCGCTGTGGCTCGCGGTCGGGGCCGTGCTCGGCGGCCTCAGCCTCGTTTCCCGGCTGACCACCGATCCCCTTGATGATCCCAACCCCGCCTACCAAAGGCCAGGTTTCCTCGACGTGTCCGGGCCGCCCTACCCCGCGGCGCCGCTGGGGGCTGGTCTGCCGGCCGATGGGTCGCGCTCGGTCATCTTCTTCACGCGCCCGTCACTCGAAGCCTCGCTGGTCGCCGCCCTCGAGACTGATCCGGGGCTCCGGGCTGCAGCTCGGCTGGTCATCGTGGTCTGCGGCCGCCCATTGGCACCGCCGAGGGCAGCCATCACGGCGGTGGCGGAGAGCCCGGCGTGTCCCACGGCGCACCTCGATCGGATGCGCACACCCCGCGACGGAGGTCCCCCGGTCGGCTATGCCATCGTCGGTCCCAACGGTCTGGTGCGCTACACGACGCTCGACCCGGAGGTGGCTACCCACCTCAGCGAGGTGGAAACCATGACCCGGACGGTGTGATGAGGCGGCGACACTGGCTTGGCCTGTGCGCTTGGTGCCTGCTCGCCGTCGTGGTCGAGGTCGGCCTGTACCTCTCCTACCACGACCACGACGCCGGCTTTCATTGGTTCGCCCATTTCTACGCGGGTGCGTCGGCGGCGCTGTTGTTGATGTCGCTGGTTTCGTGGCGCCAGCGGCGGCCGGTGGGGCTCCCACTGCTCTGGGTCGTCGCAGCGCACCTGTACGCGATGGTCCCCGACCTGCTCTTCGTCACCGGCATTCCGCACCAGCCTTGGATGGACGTCTTCCTGGGCCATCTCACCATCCATTACATCCCCGGCGCCAACCTCACGCTCTTCGCCATCTTCATGGCAAGCTTCGCCGTGTACCTGGGCGTTATCAGCCGAGCAGCGGGCGCCAATGACGATGCTACTATGGCCCCGTAGTGGCAAGTGAGATGAGCTGTCCGCCAGTGTTTGCGGGTGCGCTTCGCCGTGACGGCCGTTGAGGTATGAGTGACCATGGGGACGAACGATCCACACCTGACCCGCGAGCAGCGCGAACAGGCCAAGCGCGAGGCGGTTGCATCGCAGCGAAGTCGTGCTGGCAAGAAGGGCAAGAAGAAGGGCCCCGACAAGAAGTCGAAGTGAGCCAGGCTGCGCCTCGTCGACTGCCGTTCGTCACCGTCAAGCGCAACATCCCCCAGTTCCGCGACTCGTACGGTCACTGGTGGGTCGAGGTGGATGGCAGGGAAAGCTACGGGTGGTGGTCGATGCGCTGCCCGCTCTCGATCCCGCAGGTCATCGTCGGCACCATCGGCACCCTCAACGGAGTGGGCGGCGACGTTGCCGGAGGAGCGCCCACCACCGACCCGCGCCACGGCGAGGACGCGGATTTCACCTTTCATCCGCTCTTGCTGACCGGCAAGACCGACGCCCAGGTGCGCGACGAGATCCGGCGGTTCGCGGCGTCGTACGCTGGGCGATGGGGATGGCCCTGGTGGTGGTGTCGAACCCCCATGACCAACTGCCACACCTTCCAACTCGACCTCTTCACCGCGGTGGGCCTCGGCGAGGGCGCCGAGCTGTTGTACACGCGCGGCCCCGGCTGCCCGTTCATGTTCTTGGTGCGACGTCTGCGCTGGCGCGTTGCCGACGGTCTGCGCGCGGGAGCCCGGGGCTTGGCGACCGCAGCAACCTGCTCGTCCTGCAGCAGGCGGACAGGCCCACGACATGCTCGCCTCAGCCGAATGTTGCGCCCCACCAGCGACGGCTGACGCGTCATCGCCGTCCGGCCGTCATTCAGATGCGCCGACAGGTCGACGATACGATGGGGGAGTAGTTTCGTCGGCTACGATGGCCGAGTAGTCGTTCGCGGAGGGAGTGCTTCGATGCGCCGTCGTCGCCTGCTCGTCCTGGCCGCCTCGGTGCTGATGGTCGCGTGCGGGGGCACGGGAACGTCGCCGGGAGGGGTGACCGTCAACTTCGTCGGCAACAGCAACTGCGACACGAGCGGTCAGAGCCCGTACTCGCCCTCGCCTCCGAACACCAACAGCGCACCCGTCGGCCAGCCGGTCGACGAGATGCCCCACGTCCACGTGGCCGAGGGAGCTCAGATCACCTACATCCACAACCCACCCGCGAGCGGCTGTCATTACAGCCTCGGCACCGGCACCGCACCGATCGCTGCCGGCGTCTACCCGGGGTCAGCCGCGGCCAAGCTCACCGCCGGGTACTGGGTGCACAACCTCGAGCACGGCTACGTGGTGGTCACCTACAACTGCCCCGACGGCTGCGCCAGTGACCTGGCCTCGCTGAACACGTGGTACCGCGCCCTGCCGCCCGACCCCGGCGGAGCGGTGCCGTATGCGAAGTTCATCGCGGTGCCATACCCGGCGCAGAAGGAGAAGTTCGACGTCGAGTCCTGGGACTGGTTCGATCCGATTGGCCCGACGCTCAACCTCACCGAGATCAAGAGGTTCTACGATAACCACGTCAATCAGTCACCCGAAGGAGCCGGCAGCGGCTGAGCCACGCCGTGCAGGCCGAACCGCGGGAGCGCGTGGCGGCTCCTCGATGTCAGCGCGGCGCCCCGAGAGTGTCGCAGCTGCTACGATACCCCCGATGGGTATAGAAGTGGCAGAAGGGCGACGGCGACCATGAGCGTGTTGGGTGCCATCGGCGGCGGTCTCGAGGAAGCGTTCTTCATGTTCTGGGAGACGCTCTGGGCGCTCATCCTGGGATTCGGTCTGTCCGGTGTCGTGCAGGCGTTCGTCTCCCGAGGCCAGATGGAGCGCGTTCTGGGTAGGCCGGGCGTTCGCACCCTCGGCAAGGCCACCTTCCTCGGCATGGTCTCGTCGTCGTGCTCGTACGCCGCTGCTGCGATGGCGAAGTCGCTGTTCCAGAAGGGCGCCAACTTCACTGCCGCGATGGTCTTCATGATCGCCTCGACCAACCTGGTGATCGAGCTCGGCATCATCCTCGCCCTGCTGATCGGGTGGCAGTTCACCGCCAGCGAGTTCGTCGGCGGCGTGCTGATGATCGGCCTCTTCGCGCTGGTCTCACGGTTCGTCTTCCCCACGGCGCTCGTTGAGGCAGCGCGAGAGCGACTGCGGTCGGGCGATTCGGAGCGGAGCGCCCACGTCGAGCACCTCAGAGATGTTTCCGCGCCCGACGATCACGCGGCGGATCGGGTGCCATTTGCGGTGCGGGTGCGGACCCTGGCGGGATGGTCGGACGCGGCCAGCTACACCATGGCCGACATCACCATGCTGCGTCGCGAGATGGTGATCGGCTTCGGCGTGGCCGGATTCCTCGCCGTGCTGGTCCCCGACGCTGTGTGGGGTCACGTCTTCATCACGGGCCACGGATTCTGGACGGCGCTGGAGAACGCGATTGTCGGCCCGTTCATCGCGATCATCAGCTTTGTCTGCTCGATCGGCAACGTGCCGCTGGCCGCCGCATTGTGGAAGGGCGGCATCAGCTTCGGCGGGGTGGTTGCCTTCATCTTTGCCGACCTGATCACACTGCCGCTGCTGGTCATCTATCGCAAGTACTACGGAACCAGGATGATGCTGCGGATCCTCGGGTCCTTCTGGCTGGTCATGTCGGCGGGCGGCCTGCTGGTTGAACTCCTCTTCCAGGCCGTGGGCGTCGTGCCGACAACCCGCCCGACGCAGATTGCGCCAGAGCGATTTGCGCTGGACTACACGAGCGTCCTCAACGTGATTTTCCTGATCGCGTTCGCCGGGCTGTACTACCTGCATCGCAACCGTGCCCGGTTCGGCGGCGGCACGGGCTACGCGATCGACCCGGTGTGCGGCATGCAGGTGGAGACCAGCAGCGCTCCCGCCCGCGCCGTCCACGACGGGACCGCGTA
Source organism: Candidatus Amunia macphersoniae (assembly GCA_016464795.1). Lineage (GTDB taxonomy): Bacteria > Chloroflexota > Dormibacteria > Aeolococcales > Aeolococcaceae > Aeolococcus > Aeolococcus macphersoniae. Next base: position 14,258 of record JAEKNN010000034.1, read on the forward strand.
CTACTTCTGCTCCGACGGCTGCCACGACCGGTTCGGCAGGCAGCCGGAGCGCTTTGCCGGACCGAAATCCGGAGGACCAGAGGGCATGACCGAGGTAGTCACGGATACGACAGCGGTGGCTCTCGACCCGGTGTGCGGCATGTCCGTCAAGATGGCCGACGCTGCGGCACGGAGAACCCGCGACGGCCACGATTTCTACTTCTGCAGCGCCGGATGCGCCGAGCACTTTGACCGCGAACCAGCAGGACGCGCACATGGCCACATCGCCGGCTAGCCGCGCTCCGGCGGGACCACGTCGGAGCCAACCCGCCGAGACCGCGCCACTGCGAGATCGGGGCGCGTACCAGGCGAGTAAACAGGATCTGTTGAAGCGCTTCCGACGGCTCGCCGGTCAGGTCAATGGCATCGCGCAGATGGTCGAGGAGGAGCGGTACTGCCCGGAGGTGCTGACCCAGCTCAGCGCCGCCATCGCCGCCCTCGAGAAGATCGGCTTCATCCTGCTCCGCGAGCACGTGCAGCACTGTGTGGCCGATGGGATCGCAGCCGGAGACGGGGAGGCGTACATGGATGAGCTCATCGCCACCATCCAGCGCTTCTCGGGACGGTGATCGACCACCAGCCAGCCTGACCCACGCTTCAGCGACTATGCCATTAGGTATAGGTAGCTGGGTACCGCGGTTCCGGACGAATCGGCCCGACACCGGGACGGCCCGCCGGAAGGCCATTCGAATACGCGGAGAAATGGCCATGGTGGACTGGAACTACTGTGACGGGTTTCGGGCGGGGTCAAAGCGCCGACGCCGTGTCTGTCCCGGTCATCGCCGCCGGGGGCGTCGTAGACGGTCGAGGCGTTGCCGCAGTCCTCACTCTGGGCGCCGCCGGTGTCGAATTGGGGACTGCGTTCCTCTTCTGCGCGGAATCAGGTGCATCGGAGGTGTGGCGTCAGGCGCTCCGTAAGTTCCCGTCGGTGGTCAGCGATGCGTACACGGGCCGCGCCGCCCGGGGAGCGCGCACGCCGTTCGTCGACCAGCTGATTGCGGGTTCACCGCCTGCGCCGTATGAGCTGCAGCGTGCCCTCACCGCCGACTTCCGGCGCCTCGATGGCTGTGGCTGGTGTCTCGGTGGCCAGGCAGCGACCCACGCTCGCGAGATTCCGGCCGCGGAGCTCCTGTCCGTGATCGTTGAGGAGACGAGCGCTGCTTCTGAGATGCTCCGATAACGTCCCGAACGTGATCGAGCGTCGCCCGCCGAATAGCGCGTATCGTGGGCTAGCGCACTCAGCTATGAAAGGCAATACCAATGGGACCGAAACTGCGGTTCGAGGGACTCACGCTCACCGTCGAAAGCGTCGAAAGGTCGGTTGAATTCTATGGCGGCCTCCTCGGTCTCACAGTGGCCTACCGCTCGGAGCCAGCGTTCGCCCTGATCAAGGTCGACGGCGGCGGTTCGATCGGGCTGCTGTCGGTGGACGAGGCACGCAAGGAGGGTGCCGAGGACATGACGCCGGCCCAGCGACGCGCCATCCACGTTGAATTGAGCACCGACGACCTCGATGGCGCCTACCAAGAGTTGTTGCAGCGGGGCATGACGTTTCACGGGCCACCGCATGACGAACCATGGGAGCGGGTGATGACCGGTTTGGACCCCGACGGTTATTCGGTGGAGATCGCTCAGGGCAGACGGGGCGAGAGTGGCGACATCTGGACTAAGGAATGACGACCCCCCAGGGGTCCCAGCCTTGACGACGGACATTGGGGTCTACCCTGATGGCAGTTGCTGACATCAAACAAGCTTGCAGGTATCCCCATGAATGTCTTTGTCACCGGCGCGTCGGGCTGGCTCGGGTCAGCGCTCGTGCCCGAGCTACTTGGAGCCGGTCACGAGGTGGTCGGCCTGGCTCGCTCTGACGCGTCGGCACAGCGATTGGAGGCCGCCGGCGCCACCGTTAGGCGGGGGGATCTCGACGATCCTGACGGCTTGCGCGACGCAGCCAAGTCGGCCGACGGAGTGATTCATCTTGCCTTCCGCCACGACCTGCTCTATGCCGGCGACATGGCTGGAGCGGCCATCGAGGACCGCCGGGCCATCGAGGTGCTCGGGGAGGCACTGGCGGGGTCGGACCGAGCGCTTGTGATCGCCTCAGGGGTGTTCGGGATCGCGCCCGGACGGATGGTGACCGAGCAGGATGGCGTTGAAGCAGCGAAGGGCAATGGTGGACCCATCGAGGGTGCATCCGACCGGATGGCCAATGCCCACTACACCGCCGCCCTCGCCTCTCGCGGCGTCCGCTCGTGCGTCGTGCGGCTCCCGCCCACGTGCCACAGCGATGGCGACAACGGCTTCATGTCCATCCTGGTGGGTGTCGCTCGAGACAAGGGTGTCTCGGGCTACGTCGGCGACGGATCGGCTCGCTGGCCCGCCACGCACCGGCTCGATGTGGCTCGAGCCTTCCGCTTGGCCGTCGAGAAGGCACCAGCCGGTTCGACACTCCATGCGGTGGGCGAGGAGGGCGTTCGAGGCCGAGACTTCGCCGAAGTCGTGGGACGCAAGCTCGACATCCCGGTCGTCTCGGTCGCTCCCGAGGACGCGCTGGACCACTTCGGGTTCTTGGGCTTCCTCTTGCCCGTGGACAGCCCGGCCTCGAGCGAGCACACGCGCGAAGTTCTCGGGTGGGAGCCTACGGGGCCAAGCCTGCTCGAGGATCTCGAGCAGGACTACTACTACCGTCACGGGTAATTCGGGGCGAGAACCTTAATGGCCGTCGAGAGCAGCGCTTCCAGCAACAGCCCTCCCACGAATCGGCAGGCCGGCGAAAATCGATGACGCATTCCGAGGCGGACGGCCACCTCTGATGAGAGAGGATGTGCGCCAGGCGCTGGCCATCGATGCCCCCTCGTCAGCCGACGATCGTACGATCGACATCACCACGTCCGGTCGTCGTACCGGCGAACCGCGGCGAATTGAGATCGTGTTCTACCGTTTAGGCGACGACGTCTATCTAAGCGGAATCCCGGGACCCACGACCCGCAACTGGCTGGCCAACCTGGCCGCCAATCCGGAGTTCACCTTTCACCTCAAGCATGGCGTCGTCGCCGATCTGCCGGCGACGGCGACGGTCATCGTCGACGCAGCGGAGCGTCGGCGTGTCCTTGCCGTCTTCGTCGAAGAGTTCAACCACCGGAACGGCCCGGACAGTCCGTGGCCCACGGCTGTCCTCGAGAGTGGGTGGCTGGCAGTCCGCTGGCCAGGGTCACCTTCGCGGGCAGCGAGTGACAGGGCGCCCGAGGGCGCGTCGCTGCCATTGGCGCCGACTTTGAACCGGACCGCTCGGTGGAATCAGATCGACGCGCCGATCCGAATGAGCCGCGGCCACGGCAGGGCTAGCCCGTGGATCGGGCCGAGGCCACCTCAATTAGGCCGATTTGGCGATGACCTCGCTGGCAATCCAGGCTGCGACGCCCTCGGGAAACGGGGCAGATAATCCGAGGACGATGTGGCGGAAGCCGGCGTTGATGGCTCGTGCGATCGACTCCCGGGTCATTGCGGGTTGGTCGTACGAGACCGACAAATGGATTGACCGGGTGATCGAGGCGGGGTCTCGGCCGATCTCCGCACAGAGTCGATCCAGGAGCGCGCTTCGCTGGATGGCGTCGTCGATGTCGCCGCCAGGAATGTTCCACAGCTCGGCGTGCTCGGCGACCACGCGAAGTGTCGCACTCGCGCGTCC
>JAEKNN010000003.1:0-55120 GCA_016464795.1 Candidatus Amunia macphersoniae
CGCCGGTCTCTTGGCTATTGCCCCGAGCTACCCCATGGCCGTCGCGGTGGCCTTCGCCCTCGCAATCGGCACCGCCGTGTTCTCACCCTCGTCATCCGCGTTGGTACCGCGGCTGGTTCCCGGCGACCTCCTCGTTGCGGCAAACGGCCTGCTCTGGACCGCGGGGGTGGCCTTGCAGCTCGTTGCCGCCCCCGTGGCTGGCCTGCTGGTGGCGAATGGGTTTGCCCGCTTGCTGTTCGCCCTCAACGCGGGCAGCTTCGTGGCTTCCGCCCTGGTGCTGCTCAGGCTCCCAGCGCTTGCCGGCCCGGTCTCCCTCCCCGAGAGACCTCGGCAGCGGCTTCCGGAGGCTTTCCGCCTGCTGCGAAACATCGCCGTTTTGCCCACGCTGCTGGTCATGCAACTGCTCGCGGCTCTATCGGTGGGCGCGACCTCGGCGCTTCTGGTCGTCCTGGCGGAAAAGGAATACCACCTCAGTCCGACTGGGTACGGCTTCTGGCTGGCGGCGATCGCTGTGGGAGCTTTGCTGGGTCCCTTGCTGCTGCCGCTACTGACGCGCATCGCGCCGGAGCGGGTGGTCCCAGCCGCGTACGCCATCCGGGGTTGCGGCGATGCCGGGCTCGGCCTCCTCAGCCAGGGCGCGACCGGCGGCGCACTGCTCGCCCTGTACGGCATCAACACCTCCAGCGGAATGGTCTCGTTCCAAACCCTCATCCAACGTCGTGTCCCTGAGGCCGTGCGTGGTCGGACCTTCGCGCTTGTCGATCTGACCTGGCAGGCGGGCCGGCTCGTCTCCGTCGCCGTGGGGGCCGCCCTCGCCGGCTTGGTGGGTATTCGGCCCGTCTTCGTGGCCGGGGGCATCCTCCTGGTGGCCGCTGCCGCTGTCGGAGTGACGCGCCTCCGACCAGATAATCCCGGTGTGAAACAGGCTGACTCGCCCTAGGCACGAAAAGCCGGATCACTCTAGATGGACTGGCGGTACCCGAAGAACTCGTGATCTTGGTTGTACCCGCCGTAGCCGCCGCCGATCTCGGAGTAATCAGCGACGAACTCCACGCCAGCGATCCATTTGACCTGCTTGAAGCCCAGCTGCGTCTCATTGCGTAGCCGCAGCGGGGCGCCATGGCCGAAGGAGAGTGGCTCCCCGTTCATGTCGTAGGCCAACATGGTGAGGTGGTAGCTCATCTGTTCGATCGGATGAGCGTCGTAGTAGATGCCCTTGTTGGGGCCGTCACCGAGAGAGTAGAAGACCACCCACCTCGCCCCGGGCTGGGGCTTGACCAACTCCATGATGGTTTGCATCGACACCCCGCCCCACCTGGCGACGCCTGACCATCCCTGTATGCAGAAGTGTTGGGTGATCTGCTCGTGGTGCGGCAGCGCTCGCAGCTCAGCGAGGTCCAGCTCGACGGGCTCATCGACCAAGCCGCCGATCCGCAGCCGGTAGTCCGCGAAGTTGCCGTCGAACAAAGCCTTGTACTCATCGGAGTCGGGGTAGTGGCCGTTGTGCCAGAAGTAAGGCGAGATGTCCTTCTCGCTGTACTCCCCGGGGGTGGAGTCGACATGCTCGAAGAGACGCTGGGCGGGACCGATCAAGGCGAAGCCGAGCCGCTGCACAAGCCGAGGGTGGCGCAGGGTGAACGGAGTCGCAGCAACCCAGCTGACGATGACCACGACCATTGAGGCAACAAAGAGCCAGAGTCCCACCCAGCCGTCGTCGTTGCGGCCCGCATAGATGTGGTTCAGGTTGCGCTGCAGGCCGGTGGTGAACACGAGGGTCACATGGACGAGGATGAACAGCAGGAACCAGGCCATCACCAGAAAGTGGAGCGAGCGCGCCGTCTGAATGCTGAGCAGCTTGCTGATCCGCTTGAAGCGGGTCGAGAGCGCTGGTGACATGCCCAGCCCGGTGATCAGGGCAAGCGGAGCCGCCACGAACACAGTGATGAAGTACGCGAGCAACTGCAGGCCGTTGTACGCCACCCACCCGTTCTCCATTGGCCAGTGCAGAGACAGGTACTGGATCAACACCGACAGAGCGTTGGGGAAGACCGACCAGCTGGTCGGGATCAATCGCTGCCACTGCCCCGTCGCAAAGAGCAGAACGTAGAAGACCAGGCCGTTGAGCAGGAAGAGTGTGTCGGTGCCCAGATGCCACCAGCGGGCCAGCCCGATCGAGTGTCGGATTCCCGGAAGACCAACCTGCCGAGGGAGGGTGATCGAGTCCTGCTTGGCCGTCCAGAGTGGGTCGGCGGGAACCGGCTTCTGGATTCGGAACCAGTCCTTGCCGGGGGTGCTGTGCCGAGTCCAGTACAACCGCGGATGATCGCTGAGGATCTGCAGCCCGGACCGGATGATGAAGATTATCAAGAACGCGGTCAGGAAGTGCTGCGCTGCGACCCACAGAGGGAAACCGGCATTCTGAGCAGCCCCAGCGGGCTCGACGGTCCCGGGATGCTGGGCGATGAACCGCTGCACAGCTGGGAGGCCCCGCAATCCCTGCGCGACCGCCACCGCGATGATGAGCATCAGGAAGCCGATCGGGAGTAGCCAGAGCAGGTTGAACCATTTGCTACGGCCGATGCGCACGCGTGGAGCGATGCCATGAGCCTGCGGAATCCCGCCTGCCCAGGTTGCCGGGTCGACCACGTCGCCGCCCTTGAGCAGTTGCGACCGCAGGCTCCTCACCGACTCCGGCGAGACGCTCGACCGGGGAGGCGGGGGCAGAGCCGCGGCGGAGGGCGGTCCGGCGCTATCAGTGCTCACCGACGCCATCGTAGAGGCGCCGGGCTCGGCCGATCACAGCGCGGCCCAGGTGCCCTGACGCGCTGCGGGGAGGTGGGCAGCTGCGCCACACTTTCGGCAGACCTGCCGCGGCAGCCGTCCGCGACCATGATTCGTGTCCGAGGGAATGGCCATGACCGACGATGCGGTGGATCTCCATCGCTCACTCTCAGCAAATGTCATCGCCCTTGATTGGCACGAGGAGATTGGTGCACTGCGCAGCAGCGCCTCCTACGCGTCAGCTGACCACTCTGCACGAACTCTTGCCAAGCACCCAGCCATGAGACTGGTGCTCGTGGCCATGAAGAGCGGCGGCCGGATGGAGGAGCACCACACGGATTCCGCCATCACGGTTCAGTGCCTTGAAGGCCGACTGCACTTCGAGGTGGGAGGCGCGACCCACGACCTCGTCCCCGGTCATTTCCTGGTGGTCACCGAGAGACTGCCGCACAGCGTTGTTGCCATCGAGGAATGCGCCTTTCTGCTGACCATCGGCGAGCAACGCCGAACCCAGGAGCGGGCCGTCGAGGATGAAGCGATGGCCAAGGATGAGCCCTAGGCGCAGGTACCCGGGTAACTCGGGCAGGAGGAGAGCAGCGATGACCAACGGATCGACGACGCGGTTCCGTGGGCTGCTCCTAGCCGGAGTGCTCGGTCTCATTCCGGCCCTCACCGCATGCGGTTCCAGCGCGCCCGCCACCTTCACGGTGGGTGCGGTGTTCCCGCTGTCCGGACCGCAGTCCTCGCTCGGCCAGCAGGAGCTCGATGGGGTCGACATGGCACGCCAGTTCGCCAATGCGGACGGCGGCGTGAACGGGCAACAGATCGTCATCGACAGCCGCAGCGTCGGGTCGACAGCCGAGGCGGCAGCCGCGATCGACAGCCTGCGGCAGGACGGCGTGGCGACGGTGCTGGGCGCCTATTCCTCCGACCTCTCGATGGCAGCGAGCCAGGCCGCGTCGAACGACGGGCTGCTGTACTGGGAGGCGGGAGCGGTCGCCGACCAGGTGACGGGCCGGGGCCTGCCGCTGGTGTTCCGCGTCGGCGCCTCGGGGAGCAACCTCGGTGACAACTCCGCGACCTTTGCGCTGACGCAGTTGGCGCCCCGCTTGGGAATCCTGCCCGGCCAGCTGACCGCTTCTCTGGTGGTGGCTGACGACGCATACGCCCATTCGGTGGCCGACGCCGCCCGAGCCAGACTCGTTGCAGGTGGAGCGCGCGTGGTCAGTGAGTCGGATTACAACCCGCACAACCCCCAGTTCGGCCCCGCGCTCGACGCCGTGGCCGCCGCCCGTCCGACGGTTCTCGTCCTCGCGTCCCACATCCCTGACGGCATCGCATTCCGGCGTGCCTTTCTGGCTCGTCATCTCCACGTCCAGGCCTTCCTCGGGTCGACGATGGCGCAGTGCCTGCCCGACTTTGGCAACGCGCTCGGTGTCGACGCGGTCGGGGTTTTCGCGAGCGACCGCCCCGACAACACCTTCACTGGACGGGGCCTCCTGCCAGACGGGAGCGTTCTCTACCACCGCCTGATGGCGGCGTGGCAGCAGCGCTACGGCACAGCGCCGGACGAGGAGGCGCTCTCCGGGTTCAGCGCGGCGTGGGCCCTGTTCCACACCGTCATGCCCCGCGCCGCGAATCTCTCGGCCACGTCCGTTGCGGCGGCGGCCCGATCGACATCGCTGCCCGTGGGGTCGTTGCCAAATGGCGCAGGCGTCCGGTTTGCTGATGATCCCGCCCATCGTGGCCAGAACCTGCGCGCTGCGGCCGTGATCTGGCAGTGGCAGGCCCCGCGGCACAGCGTCGTGGTGTGGCCGCCGCTCTATGCATCTGGGGCCGCGGCGATGGTGCCGTAACCGGACACCCGGTGATTGCCCATATGGCATCAAGGTCGAACGCGCATGAAGTGGGAAGCCAGCCACCGCTGGCTGGCGGCGGTTGAACGGTGGCTGACGTCCCCTCGACGGTGTCTGACGGGCGTGGCGTCCGGTGCGGCTTGCGCCACCTACACGCCTTGTGCGCGGGTGCCGCGTCGTGCTATTGGCCTGGCGGCAGCGGCTTGAGCACGGCGAATGCGGCCTTCTGCGAGTCGTGGAGCATCGCGAAGCGGCCCACACCGGGGATGTCCTCCGGGCCGGCGAGCACCGTGCCGCCGAGCTCCTTTGCCTTCGCCACCGTCGCGTCGCAGTCATCAACGGCGATGTAGGTCAGCCAGTGCGGCGCCGGCGACCCCATGAGCCCGGCCAGGCCCGCGAAGTTCTCGCCACCGTCGCGCCCAAACATCGTGTACTCGCCACCTGGCATGGGCTGCGTCGTCGCCTCCCACCCGAAGACCTCGCTGTAGAACCGCTTGGCAGCCTCGGTCTCGTCGGTGTGCAGCTCGTTCCAGCACACCGCGCGCGTCTCGCGGTACACGCCCCACCCGGGGTTGTCGCCAGCCTGCCACAGACCGATCGGCGCACCGACAGTGTCTTTGACCACGGCCATCGACCCGGCGGTCTTGACGTCCCTCGGCTCCACGAGCACCTCGCCCCCCGCGGCCTTCACTGCCTCGACCGTGGCGCGCACGTCGGACACCCCGATGTAGGGCAGCCACGAGTTCGGTGCAGGGTTGTCGCCCAGGTCCATGACCCCGCCGACCGCCTTGCCGTCGAGCTGGTACACGGTGTAGCCACCGAGGTCTGGGTCGGGCTCCTGGAAGGTCGTCCAGCCGAACAGCTCGCTGTAGAAGCGCTTCGACGCCTCCATGTCCCTGGTGCCCAGGTCCATCCACGCCGGGTGGTTGGCCGCCGTCACTGCCGTCTCACTCATGCCGAATCCCTCGCTGTCACTCCCGCGCCGCCTCAGCGCGTCGAGTCCGCTTCTTTGACGGGCGTCCGGCCGCAAACTCATCGGTCAGTTGGCCCAGCCGGGACGCCTGTAGAGAAACGCTGGCCGCCGCTGTCCTGGAACCCGGTGAGGTGGTGCTGCCAGATCAGACCGATGAGTTCGAGCTGACCCGCCGGTCCAACTCCATGCGAACCGAAGCACCCGTCCATGGCGCGTACCAACAACAGGAGACAGCGATGAGCCTTCCCAAGATCACCACGCAAGAGGAGTGGCTGGCCGCCCGCAAGGGGCTGCTCGCCAAAGAGAAGGAGCTGACCAGGCAGCGGGATGCGCTCAATGCCGAGCGTCGCAACCTGCCCATGGTCGCGGTCGAGAAGGACTACACATTCGATGGCCCGGTTGGGCAGGTGCATCTCATCGACATGTTTGTGGGCCGTGCGCAGCTGATCGTCTACCACTTCATGTTCGAGCCGGAGTGGGAGGACGGCTGTCCGAGCTGCACGGCCGGCACGGACGAGCTGTCGGCGGGCTTCTTCGAGCACCTTCACACCCGCGACACCAGCTACGCCATGGTGTCGCGAGCGCCTCTGGCGAAGCTCGAGCGTTGGGCTGCCAAGAAGGGCTGGGACGTGCCCTGGTACTCGTCGTTCGGGACCGACTTCAACCACGACTTCGGGGTCACAATCGACGAGTCTGTCACCCTCGGCCAGTACAACTTCCGCAGCCGGGCTGAGTCCGAGGCCCGGGGGTCGGACATCTTCGAAGCAGACCAGCCCTTCGAGATGCCCGGCCGGAGCTGCTTCCTGCAGGTCGAGGGGCGTGTGTTCCACACCTATTCCCAGTACGCGCGTGGGCTCGAATCCACCGGCGGCTCCTACTACTTCCTCGACCTCACCGCCCTCGGCCGGCAGGAGGAGTGGGAGGAGCCCAAGGGACGCAGCGAGTCCGCCAGATCGGCCCGGCCCGACTTCGCCTCATGACTGTCCGCATCGCGGAGGCTGCCTGAGGGGCGGACGGTCACGCGTGGTCGGGCCGACCGGAGACGCGATGATCGGCGTGATGCAGGGCTGCTCGGACCAGCTCTCGGACGTGGGTGTCGTGCGCGCGGTAGACGTGATGGCGCCCAGCGCGCCGAACAACCACCAGACCGGCGAGACGCAGCTTGGCGAGGTGTTGACTCGTCGCCGCGGCTGATGTCGACGTCAGACGGGCCAGGGTGGTGACGTCGTACTCGGCGTCATGGAGAAGCCAGAGGAGGCGCAGCCGGGTTCCGTCGGCGAGCATCTGCAGCGCCGTGACGGCCGCGGCCACCTGAGCGTCGGTGGGCAGGTCGTGCTCGACCACAGTGTGGTCGACGATCGGAGCAACGTGTGCTTGTCCGCGCATATGTTTTAGTATGCCATCTCATGTCGAGAAGGGTCCGCGGTGGTGAGTGACGGCATCGCCACAGTGGGGAGCCGGTTCGCCCAGACGCATGACGAGAGTGTCGATCGTCGCGACGCCAATCGCGCTGTGGCCGTGTCCGCCGTCGGCCTGCTGATCACAGGCGGCGTCGAGCTTGCGCTCGCGATCATCACCGGCTCCGTCGCGCTGCTCGGAGACGCCCTGCACAACCTCTCGGATGTCTCGACCTCGGCAGTGGTCTTCCTCGGCTTCTGGGTCTCGAAGCGTCCGCCGTCGAAGACGTATCCGTACGGCTTCGAACGCGCTGAGGATCTGGCGGGACTGGGTGTGGCACTCGTGGTCTGGCTGAGCGCTGTCTTCGCGGGGTACGAGAGCTACCGGAAGCTGGTCGGCGGGGAGGGCACCAGCCATCTCGGGATCGGCATGGCGGGCGCAGCTCTCGGCATCATCGGCAACCAGGTTGTCGCCCGATACAAGGCCGTCGTCGGCAAGCGCATCCAGTCGGTCACCCTGCAGGCGGATGCCAAGCACTCCTGGCTCGATGCCCTGTCCTCGCTGGGTGCGCTGATCGGGCTGATCGTGGTGGCATCGGGCCGAACCTGGGGTGATCCCATCGCCGGGTTCGCGGTCACGCTGTTCATCCTGCACGTGGGCTGGGAGGTGACGCGTGAAGTTGTCCATCACCTCATGGACGGTCTGGACGCCGGCGACATCGATGCCGCTCGCGACGCCGCGTGCGCGGTGTCTGGCGTGGAGGCCGCGACGGTGCGAGGCCGTTGGATGGGTCGATCTCTGCTCATCGAGGTGGAGGGGCAGGTCGCGGCCCGCACGACCATCGAATCAGCCACGTCGATCGGCGCGGAGGTGGCCGAACGCGTGCATGACGCGGTCCCGGCCGTCCGGGACGTTCGCTTCATCCCTGCGGAGCGGTAGACAGGGACAGTCGGGCACCCGTCAGCTTTCGGCCGACGCGCTTTCGACCCGTAGCGTCGGCCGCGATGGCTACCACCGAGTGGTTGTTGCAATTTAGTTGCACCATCGCTACCCTGCGGGCCTGATCACGTTGTTTGGAGGGAGTGGCATGGCTGTGGCGGAGGTGTCGCGCATCTCGAGGATGCGACGGGCGATGACCGGCAGGGAGTGGGCCCGCTTGGGTAGCTTCTACGGGGTCGTGGCCCTTCTGCACATCGTTGGGTTCGGAGTCCTGATCGCCTTCATCGTTCCCAGCTACTCGAAGGTGGTGGGGATCGGCGTGGGCCTCACCGCGTATGGATTCGGGCTCAGACATGCGTTCGACGCCGACCACATCTCGGCCATCGACAACACCACGCGAAAGCTGATGGCGGACGGCAAGCGCCCCCTGGGGGTGGGGTTCTTCTTCTCGCTCGGCCATTCCACCATCGTGGTGGCGCTTGCGGTGGGGCTGGCGTTTGCGGCCAGCACCGTCTCTGGCCAGATCAGCAAGGACTCAGCGCTCCACAACGTCGGCGGCTACATCGGCACCAGCGTCTCTGCGTTCTTCCTCTACCTCATCGCCATCATCAACCTGGTCATCCTGGTCGGGATCGTGCGCATCTTCCGCGAGATGCGCACCGGCAAGTACGACGAGGCGACCCTGGAGGACAAGCTCAACTCGCGCGGTCTGATGAACCGATTCCTTGGCCCTCTGGCGCGGTCGATCAAGTCCAGCTGGCAGATGTACCCCGTGGGGGTGCTCTTCGGTCTTGGCTTCGACACGGCGACGGAGGTGGGCCTGCTGGCGCTGGCCGGCGGCGCCGCGGTTGGCGGGCTCCCTTGGTACGGAACGCTCTGCCTGCCGATCCTATTCGCCGCCGGCATGTCGTTGATGGACACCACCGACGGTGCGTTCATGAACGTCGCCTACGGGTGGGCGTTCTCGAAGCCAGTCCGAAGAGTGTTCTACAACCTGACGATCACCGGCCTCTCGGTCGCCGTGGCGCTGATCGTCGGTACGGTGGAGCTGTTGTCGATCATCTCCGGCTGGCTCAGCCTCTCCGGCGGCGTCTGGGACTTCCTCAACGGGCTCAACCTGAACACCATCGGCTTCGTGATCGTCGGCATGTTCGTGGTCGTCTGGATCGCCGCCATCGCCATCTGGCGGTACGGCAAGATCGAGCAGCGCTGGGCGCTGGCACCCACGACAGCAGAGGGACCTGCCGAGCTCCGAGCCAACGCCGCCGCGCGCGAGCGGATCGAGGCAGACGTCAGCGGCTCGCGGCTCGCCTGTACTGACGTCCGGCCAGCGGAATGAAGATGGCCAGGAGTATCCCAATCCAGATCAACGTGTACACCACAGGGTGCTGCAGTGACCAGTCGTCCGGAGAGGGGAGGAGGGGGCTGGTGTTGCCGAAGAGGTCACGGGCGGCCTGGGTGACCGACGACACGGGATTCCAGTTGGCGATGGCGCGCAGCGGCCCGGGGAATCCGTTGGTGGGCACAAAGGTGTTGGCGACGAACGTCAGCGGGAAGATGACAATGAACGACGCCTGCTGGACGACCTCCGGGCTGGGGACGAGGAGTCCCACCCACGCCATGATCCATGAGACCGCGTAGGCGAACAGCAGCAGCAGAAGGAAGCCGGCCACCGCCTCCAGCACTGACGTGTGGATGCGCCAGCCGACCACCAGGCCTGTCAAGGACATGACCACGATGACGATGATGTTGTTGAGCACATCGCTGCCGGTGCGCCCGACGAGCACCGCCGAGCGCGACATCGGCAGTGACCGGAAGCGCTCGATGATGCCCTTCTGCATGTCTTCGGCGAGGCCCGCGCCGGTGATGGTGGCGCCGAAGATCACCGTCTGGGCGAAGATGCCAGGTATCAGGAACTCCCTGTAGCCGACGCCGGGCACGTTGATGGCGCTGCCGAAGACGTAGGCGAAGAGCAGGATGAACATGATCGGCGACAGCGTCGTGAACACCAGCAGCTCCGGGACGCGCTTGATCTTGATCAGATTGCGCTTGGCGACGATCGCGCCGTCGCGGAAGGTCTTGGCCACCTTTATCGCTCTGTCCTCGCGCCGGTTCCTGGAAGGGCACCGTCCTCGTCCGTGGAGTGTCCGGTCAGGGTGAGGAAGACGTCCTCGAGAGTAGGACGGCGCAGGGCGATGTCGATCACCGCGATCCCCAGCGCGTCGAGGCGGCGCAGCGCCTCCATGAGCACGCCGGCGCCGCCGCTCACGGGCGCGGTGAGCCGGCGGGTGTGCTCGTCGACGACGACCTCGCCCCCCGCCAACTCCTGGAGCAGCGTCCGCGCAGCGGCGAGGTCGGCGTCGGCGGCCACCACGATCTCGACTCGCTCACCACCGACACGGCCCTTGAGCTGATCGGCCGTGCCCTGGGCGATCGCCTTGCCGTGGTCGATGACGACGATGTCGTCGGCGAGCCGGTCGGCCTCCTCGAGGTACTGGGTGGTGAGGAGCAGCGTCGATCCCGCCTTGACAAGCTCGTTGATCACCTCCCAGAGATCAGTGCGGCTGCGCGGGTCCAGGCCGGTGGTGGGCTCGTCGAGGAACAGCACGGGTGGGTGCGCGACCAGTGCTCCGGCCAGGTCGAGGCGGCGGCGCATGCCTCCCGAGTACGTCTTGACGGGTCTGTCGGCGGCGTCGGCGAGACCGAAGGTGTCGAGCAGCTCGCGGGCGCGGTCGCGCGACGGCCGTCTGCGCAGGCCGTACAGCTGGCCCACCATGTCGAGGTTCTCGTACCCGGTCAGGTACTCGTCGACGGCCGCGAACTGCCCCGACAGCCCGATCCGCGAGCGCACGGCGTTGGGGTCCTTGCGCACGTCGATCCCGGCCACCTCGGCGAATCCGTCGTCGGCGTCGAGCACCGTCGCCAGGATGCGCACGGCTGTCGTCTTGCCGGCACCGTTGGGTCCGAGCAACGCGGTGACGGTTCCCTCTGGGACGGCAAGATCGAGACCGTCGAGCGCATGGATCTCGCCGTAGGTCTTGACCAGACCGACGGCCCGAATCACATCCGACATGCCGTGCGCCCTCCTGGTGATCCGTGTTGCGTCGGCGCCGGCCGACGGCCGACGTTAGCACGGGGCCGCCTTGCAGGCCCACCTGGTTCCGAGTGTTCGACGACGGAGCCGCGTAGAACTCATCGGTCCTCAGCGTCCGCGGAGGTGCTCACCCAGCGCCCAATCGATCATGCGCTCGCCGTGTTAGAGGCTGACAGCTGTCATCGAGGTGGGCGCGAACATGCACCGTCGTGATGATGGTCGCCAGGCCAGCTCAGTGATGTTCATCCGAGCCCCAAGAGACGGGAACCCGCTGCTGCACGTTCCGACCTAGCGGACGGTGATCGTAGCGGTCATGTAGTCGTGGATGGAGCAGTGGTACTTGTAGGTCCCGGCTGTCGCGAATGTGTTCGAGAAGCTGCCACCGGGCGCCAGGTTCCCCGAGTCCCATGTCGCTGGGTCCGACTTGTCGGCCGTGGTGGTGTGGGCGGTGCTCGGCTCGTTGTTCGTCCACGTCACGGCGGTGCCCGCAGCGATCTGAAGGTTGGGCGGTGCAAACGCGAAGTTACGGATGGTGACCGCATTGTTCGCTCCCGAGGAGGCCGGCGGCGACGATTGGGACGGTGACGAGGATGCGCCGCCGCCGCAGCCTGCCGTGCCGATCGTGCACGCAGCGATGAGAATCAGAAAGCGAGGGCGCATCAGTTCTCTCCCGTGATCGGGTTTGTGGTGTAGCGTTGTTGCTTCTTCGTGCGACGGGCGAACTTCACCGCTTGAGTGCCTTGTCAAGGATGAGGATCGACGATTCGAAGAAGATGATGAGAGGAATGAACAGCGCAGTGGGAGTGTAGGGGTCGGCGCCGGGTGTGACGATCAGCGCAGCAACGATGATGCCGACCCAGATGAACTTGCGCTTGCGGCGCAGCAGCTTCGACGAGACGATGCCGAGCACGCCGAGCAGGATGACGACCACGGGCAGCTCGAATGTGATCCCGAAGGCGACGATGAGGAGCAGCAAGAACGACAGATACGAATTGATGTCGGGGAGATAGACAGCGCTGTCGCCGAGAAACGTGGCCAGGAAATTCAATCCGATCGGCATCACGAATTAGGCGAAGGCGGCGCCTCCGACGAAGAGCAGGAAGGCCGAACCGAGGAAGGGCCCAACGAACTTCCTCTCCACCGGTCGGAGGCCCGGGGCGACGAACCCCCAGACCTGCCACAGGATCACCGGCAGAGCACCGATCAGGCCGGCGATCGCTGAAATCTTCATGGGGATGGTCAGGCCCTCGGTCGGGCTGGTGAAGATCGCCGTCGAGGTGATGTGGTTGTTGGTCTTGCCGAGCACCGACGTCAAGGGGTGGAGCAGGAACATGAAGATTGCACCGTGGAAGATGAACGCGATGATGGTGGCGATGAGCCAGGCGATTGCCGAGATCATCAGCACTCGGCGCAACTCTTCGAGATGCTCGGTGACAGTCATGCGCCGACCGGGATCGGCCACGCCCTGCGTGCCTCAGCTCCCCAGACCGGCGATCACGTCAGCCAGGGACGGGGCGCTCGGTCGCAACCTGCTCCGGGACAGCCGCTGACGGCCCGGCCACCGATGGCACAGCGGATGGCGCGCTGGCCGCTGTGTCCGCGCGAGCCGATTTGGCCAATTCCTCCTTGGTTTCGCTGGACGCCTTGCGGAACTCGCGAATTGCACGTCCCATTCCGGAGCCAACGTCAGGAAGCTTGCCCGGACCCCAGATGATGAGAACGACCACCAGGAGAATTGCCAGGATCCAAATGTGACCGGTGCCAATGAACGGCATGTCGGGTACCTCTGTGTCTGTGTCAGCCGGATTTCGTCCGGTGACGCTGTCGGTGACTTCCGCGCGCTCGATGGAGAGAAGCGACGCGAGCGCGCTACTGCATCCTACGCAGCCTGCGCCCCGACAGATGCCTGCACGATGCAATCGCGACGGTGTGTCCGTGGCGGCATGGGAAGTGATGAGCCCGCAACGGGTGTACGCCAGCGTACACACGATGTCTACCCCGCTATTCGAAGTGCCGGTGCTGGCGTCCGGCTTCGGTATGCTCCGCGGCTACAACGATCACCGAAGGGACCCCCCATATGCAGCTGGACGACCGTCAACTGACGGTACTCATCGATGAGTCGCAGGACATGCAGGCCGACGCGCTGCGCGGTCTCGACGACAACCTTGCAGACTTACGGGATCTTCGCGCCGATCGTGGTCACACACCAGCCGAGCCAGAAGAGGTCGAGGCGCTTCTCGAAAGCCGCCGTGGCGTGCTGCGCCGCCTCGGATTGACCGGAGGTGGCCTTGCCACCCGCGGGCTCATCGGCGGAGGCATTGCGGCTGCCCTGGTGAGCGCGCTCACCAAGCCGGTGTTCGCCGACTCGTCGCTGGACGTGATGATGCTGCAGACTGCATCCTCACTCGAGCATCTCGCCGTCGCCACCTACGGCGCCGCGCTGACCCTGCCGTTCATCTCCGGCGGCAACGCGGTCGTCAAGACCTTTGCGATGACCACGATGGACCAGCACAACCAGCACAAGATGGCCTTCCAGGCACAGACGACGGCGCTGGGTGGCAAGGTCCAGGACAGCGACAACCCAAAGTACGCACCGATCGTGGCGCAGGCCAAGCCGGGGCTCAAGGCGCCACTCGATGTGGTCATGCTGGCGGCGACGCTGGAAACGGTGGCTCGCGACACATATCTGGCTGACCTCTCGATGTTCAGCGACAAGAAGTCCCAGATGATCATGGCCACCGTCATGGGCGTCGAGACCCAGCACCTGGCCACCCTTCTCGCGGTCGCTGCACTTCTGCCCGCGAATGACCCCACCCTGATCGCCATCCCCGTGGATGCCACGAAGCTCCCGGCGGCAGCAGGCAGCGCTGGGTTCCCCGACGCCATCCCCAGTGCAACCAAGGCCAGTCCTCCGCAGGAAGGGGCAGTGCAGTGAGCTTGGAGAACAGATTGATCAAGGACTCCTCGATGCTCCACCGTGTGGCGACGGCAGCAACCGATCGCCGCACCTTCCTCGCCGGCACAGGCGCAGCCGGCGCTGCGGTGTTCGTGGCAGCCTGCGGAAGTAGCAGCACGCCCTCGCCAAGCAGTTCCAGCAGCAGCTCGTCGTCGCCCACGCCCACTGGCGGCGGAGACGCGGCGGTCGCGAAAACTGCCGCAAGCCTCGAAGTGCTCGCAGTGGCCACGTACAAGGCGGGCGGCGCTGCGGCCACCGCCGGCAAGCTCGGAACCGTTCCACCCGCCGTGGCCACCTTCGTGACCACCGTGGGCGGACACCATCAGGCAGCCCTGGACAAGTGGAACAGCGTGCTGCAGGCGGCTGGCGCTCCCGCGGTGACGGCACCGCCCGCTGACCTCAATCAGACAGTGCAGACGGCGTTCGCGAAGGTCACCGACGTCCCCGGCCTTGCCAAGCTTGCACTGCTGCTCGAGAAGACGGCTGCGGACACCTACCTCGCGGCCGGCCCAACTCTGCAGAGCAAGGATGCAGTCACCCTCGCCGGCTCGCTGCAGATCGTCGACCAGATGCACGCTGCCATCCTCTACTACGTGCTCGGACAGTACCCAGTGCCGGATGTCTTCCAGAAGACCGACAACGCATACAAACCGTCTGGTGCGTAGCAGCTCAGCCGCAAGCCCGTCGCCCACGTGACCCACCGCTCCTATAGGGAAGGGCGGCGCAGCGTGACGTTGCGCCGCCTTTCTCGTGTTCGACTCCCGGGCCGATTCGGGGAGTTCTT
Source organism: Candidatus Amunia macphersoniae (assembly GCA_016464795.1). Taxonomy (GTDB): domain Bacteria; phylum Chloroflexota; class Dormibacteria; order Aeolococcales; family Aeolococcaceae; genus Aeolococcus; species Aeolococcus macphersoniae. The sequence goes on from JAEKNN010000003.1 coordinate 14,782, forward strand.
CGGTCGCCTGTCGATGAGCTTCGCCCGATCTCGCGGTCTCTACAGAAATGGATGCACCGGGCCCCGCGCCGATCGACTGTCACGCCGGCGCCCTCACAGCCGATGCGGCTACAGTCGAGGGCCTCGCTCGGCTCCAGCTCGCAGCCCGACGGCGAGGCGCGAGGCTCCGAGTCTGCAACGCCTCGGCCGAGCTAGAGGCGCTGCTCAGCTTCCTCGGCCTGTCCCAGCTGCTGGGGGTCGAGGCGGGCGGGGAGGCCGAACAACGGGAACAGGGCGGCGGTGTCAAGGAAAAAGGTCAGATCGACGATCCGGCCGTCTGAGACCTCGAGAACCTGCAGCGCCCAGGGCTCGTAGCCGGGACCGGTGGCACTGGGCTTGTACTGTGCAAACGCCGGCAGCCCGTTCGCGCCCACTGTCGGGACCACGCGCGAACCGCGGCAGCCGCTGCCTGGACCCAACCACCAGCTGAAGATGTCGTCGCGGCCGCGCAGCCACAGGTCGTACGGCGGCATCGACTGGGTGGCGTCCTCGTGGATCAGCGCAGTGAGCGCGCTGATGTCGTAGCGCTGGAAGGCGTCGACATAGCGCGTCAGCAAGGCGCGGTCTGCGTCGCTCAACGGCGGCGACGGATCACCGGCAGTGACCTTGGCCGATGCCAGGGTGGCCCGGGCACGCTGCAGGGCGCTGTTCACCGACGCGACGGTGGTCTCGAGAAGCTCTGCCACCTCCGCCGCGTGCCAGCGCAGCACCTCGCACAGGACCAGCACCGCCCGCTGACGAGGCGGAAGGTGCTGCAGGGCCGCGATGAAGGCCAGGCGGATCGACTCACGGGCCACGGCGACGTCGGCCGGATCCCCCTCGGGTGCGACAACGCTGTCCGGCACCGGTTGGACCCACAGGGCCTCGGGCAGGACGTGGAGGTTGGCGGCGTCCGGCGACCGCGCGGGACCAAGGTCCATGGGCCGCGCTCGTCGCTCGCGTCCGCTGAGCATGTCCAGGCACACGTTGGTCGCGATCCGGTAGAGCCACGAGCGCAGAGCCGCTCGCTCCTCGAACCGATCCAGCGCTCGCCACCCCCGCAGAAGGGTCTCCTGCACGGCATCCTCGGCCTCGAATGGTGAGCCGAGCATGCGGTAGCAGTAGGCGATCAGCTCGGTGCGATGCGCCTCCAGGCGCCGCTCGGTGTCGGCCGTCCTGTCGAGAGCCAGCGTCGAATCGTTCACGGGCGCTGATCCTACGCGGACGCCGCGGCACTGCGCAGGCACGGACCGATCATGCGGGGATCGACGGCGGGGTTACTACACCTTCAAGGTGATGTAGGCGTAGTAGTATGTCGGACGATGACCGTTGAACGCGACCTGGAACTGCTGGACGTGCGCCAGGTGGCGACAAGGGTTGGCAGAAGTGCGGAGACGATCCGCCGCTGGATCTGGTCGGGGCGGCTCGCCGCTCAGAAACAGGGCAATCGGCTGCTCATCCAACGAGCCGACGCCGACCGCGTGATCGCCGGCCGCCCCCAGCTCAGCCTTGCGGAGTGGGTTGCCGAGCGAGAGGAGCAACAGCAGGGCACTCCTCGACGGCAGCGATCGGCGGCCGACCTCATCATGGATGATCGTCGACGCCGCTCCTCGGCCGAGCCCCTCCGTGCCCGTCGTTGACGCCAGCGTGGTGGTCGACTGGGTGGCGCCGGACACCGATCCATCGTCGCCGGCGCTGGTGACCCTCCGACGCCTCGCCGCCGAGCGGGCGCCGCTCCTGGCGCCTCGGCTCCTGGTGGAGGAGGTTGCCAATGCCCTGCTCACCGGTGTTCGCCGCCGACGGTGGAGCGGAGCTGCCGCCGACCTGTCATGCAGCTCTCTGCGACGGCTTCCGATCCGGTTGGTTGATGACAGTGGTGTCGTCGAACGCGCCTGGGACCTCGCGCGGCGCTATGACGACCATCCCATCTACGACATGCTCTACGTGGCGGTCGCTGAGCGAGCCCGCACAGTCCTCATCACCGCTGACCGCCAGCTGCGTTCTCGTCTCCACATGCTGGAATGGGTGATTCCACCAGATGTCGTCGATTCGGTGGGTGGCTCAGCGTGACGGTCCGAGCCGCGGTCATCACCGTCAGTGACAGCCGCGCCGGCGGTGGTCGCGACGACGCCAGCGGCGATGTGATCGCCCAACGGCTGGCCACCCTGCCTGCAGAGCTGATCAGCCGCGAGCTGGTGGCTGACGACGGCGACGCGGTGCGATCGGCGGTGCTTCGCGCCCTCGACGAGGCCCAGCTGATCGTGCTCACCGGCGGCACCGGCCTCGGTCCCCGCGACGTGACCCCGCAGGCGGTGCTCACGCTCTTGGAGTACCAGGTGCCGGGCATGGCTGAGGCGATGCGGCACGAGGGGATGCACCACACTCCGCACGCGATGCTCTCCCGCCAGGTGGTCGGCGTGGCGAACGGCTGCCTGGTGATGTCGCTGCCGGGCAATCCCCGCGCTGTCGGAGAATGCCTCGACGCCGTCTGGCCGGCACTTCCGCATGCGCTAGCTCTGCTCCGCGGTGACACGCGGCATGCCCGCGTCAGCAGCGATCAGGAAGCGCCGCCGGTTTGACGGCGCTCGGCGCCAAGCGTCGTGCACCGGAGTGACGCTCCTCAGCCGACGTGAGCCAGAGCCGTCAGAGCACAAGGAAGCGGGTGCGAGTAACGTTTAGGTTGTTGGCGGGTCAGCGGTCCACAGCGGACATGGCTGATGCCTAGGGCCAGACCGGATGTTGGGGAGGGGTTCAGGTGGCTAGAGCGCATGGCGGACTGATCGGCCTTGGGGTCGCTGCGCTGATCGCGGCGGGAGCCACCGGATTGAGCCCCCTGCCGACGAGGGCGGCCGCTCCCCCCACGCCGGGGAGTCAGATTGGCTTCGGCGTGCCCACTGTCGTCGACCCCATCCACACCAACGGTGAGCCGGACATCGCCATCAATCCCAAGGATCACAGCGTCTACAACAGCGGTCCAACTGGAACGGGAACGCAGCGCAGCACGTGGTTCGGCTCGTTGGACCAGGGTCAGACCTTCCGCCCGGTGACCCAGGGCACACCGCCTAACGCGCTCGTCACCTTCCCGGCACCCCAGCCCGGAGGCGGCGACACCGACATCAACTTCGATCGCAGCGGCAAGCAGTACTTCTCCGACCTCTACGCCCTGACCTGCCTCCGCGTGGCCGTCACGGCCGACGACGGGGCCACCACCAGCCAGAACGTGTACCCGGGAGGTTGCGCTGGGGTGCCGGCCGCCGACCGGCAGTGGCTGGCGGTCTACGACCCGGCTACGCCGACACCGGTGGCGCAAGGGGGCTCAGCCTACGGCCACGGGCCCCTGGTCTACATGGAGTACAACAACCTGACTACCGGCAGTCAGTGGACCAAGAGCACCGACGGTCTCACCTACACCACCGCGTCCACCGCGGGGAGGTTCGGGGCTGATGGATACCCAGCCATCGACCAGGTGTCGGGCAAGGTCTTCGAGACGTCTGGGGGCTCCTCGACGGGCGGCGCTGCGCAGACGGCGGCGTGCCATGCCACGCACTGCCTGCTGATGAACATCGGGACCCCTAACGCCAGTGGCAACCTGACCTTCATGGACGAAGGCGCGAGTCCCAAACTCGTCCACATTGCTGACACTCCCACCGGAGACCCGGACTCGCTGTTCACCGTGCTCTCCATGGACACCGCGCGCAATCTCTACGTCACCTACGCGATCAACCCGGACAACAACAACCCCAGCCAGCGTCAGGTCTTCGTCAGCGCCTCCAGCTACAAGACCGGCTGGACGGTCTGGACCACGCCGGTTCAGGTGAGCGGCTTGCTGAGCAACGACAAGGTGAACGTTTTCCCGTGGGGCAAGGCGGGCGGACCTGGACTGATGGATGCGGTCTGGTATGGAGCCAACAAGCTCGAGGATCCCAGCGCTCACTCGACGCCACCCAAGGCCTGGAACGTCTTCATGTCACAGCTGAAGTTCCAGACCGACACCGACAACGCGGTCATCACCTCGGCGGCACCGCAGATCATCCCAACTCAGGCGACCCCGCATCCCATGCACTACGACGACATCTGCCTCAAGGGAACCGAGTGCATCCTCTCCGCCGGCAATCGCAATCTCGCAGACTTCTTCGTCGTCACCCTCGACGACAAGGGCGCTGCGCAGATCGTCTACGACGACACCTCGAACGGGCTCATCCAGTCGCCGCTGGATCCCTCGATTCCGCAGGTTGCCGACCACAGCGGCGCTGGGGTGATCACTGTCGCCCACCAATCCAGCGGCCCCAGCGCTCTCGACGGCAGCGACGTGGCCACCACCTTCACGGGGACCACCAGCATGCCGATGAGCGGGCTGACGCGGACCAGCGGCAAGGCCAAATATCCGGTCATCGGCGGCACGAACGTTCCGGGGATGGATCTGCTGGGCAGCCACATGAGCCTGGCCGACGGAACCTTGACCGTGACGAGCGACGTTCTGGGTGATCCGAAGACAGCCCTGGCAGACCTGGCTGCGCGCGGCAACCCGGCGACGCTGCTGCATTTCGTGACCCGATGGCAGCTCGGCAACACGATCTACTACGGGGCGATGCAGGTCAACCCGATCGGCGGGACGGAGTTCTACGCCGGCCGCGCCCAGAGCGTCGATCTCTGCTCAGTGTCGGCTTGCTTTCCGCACATCACCACCTACCCTGAGCCAGAGACTGCCAACCGTGCGACCAATCCGGGGAGTGGGCTCACTGAACCCGGTGCGCTGACCTGTCCCGCGGCACCGGCGACCGGCCCCTGCCAGATCACCATCAGGATCAAGGCGGCTGACGTCGGCACTCCGACGAGTTCCAGCCTGCTCGAGGAGGTGGGCAGCTACGCGCTGTCGTCCACCCATCAACAAGGCGCCACCAGCAACCTCCAGGCGCAGGCCGACAACGTGCCGCTCGAGATCGACGGCATCTGCTGCTACAACTTTGGCGTCACCCCGGCCACCCAGGTCCCCGAGTCTCCGTGGGCGGCGCTGTTGCCGGGGCTGGGCCTCGCGCTGATCGCGGCGGGTGTGGGGCGCAGCCGTCGAGCCCGCGGGCGGGCGGTGAGGTCGGCACGATGACGGCACCCAACCCCCGTCTGCTCGTGGCGCTGACCGGTCTGATGGTCGCAACTGCCACATCGCTGAGCACGGCGCCGCTTGCCCGAGCTGCGTCGGTGCCGACAGTCAGCCTGCTCCGCGACAACCAGAGCGGCACCGATGACCTGACCGCCACGATGCGGGCGCCGGGGTTGAACGAGTACGTCCAGCCGGACACACAGATCGAGCCCTCCATCGCTGTTGACCCGGCCAACTCGCAACACGTGGTCGCCGCCTACCAGGAGGGTCGCGTCGATGGTGGAGGCGACGCCACCAACGGCTTCGCCACCAGCTTCGACGCCGGGCAGACCTGGGTCCACGGCGAGCTTCCTGGGCTGACCTCCTATCCCGGGCAGGGAGGCACGTTCGACCGCGCCTCCGACGCGGTGGTGACCTTCGGAGCCGACCCGGCAAACCCCGGGAAGTACCTGGTCTACGCCAACTCGCTGGTGTTCGACGACACCACCGGCAATGCGCTGGCCAGCGGCATGGCCGTCAATGTCTCCAGGGACGGGGGCAGGACCTGGACCGCGCCGGTCATCCTCGAGCAGGACAAGGTCGGCGGCCTCAACGACAAGAACTGGATAGTGGTCGACAACGGCACCGGCGCCGGCCACAAGACGGGGCGCGTCTACGTGGTGTGGGACCGGGTGGCACCGATCGTCTACGCCTACTGCGACCACGACTGCGACCAGCTCGCCAACTGGACCAACTCGCAGATCAACAGCCAGACCAAAACGGTCAATGGCTTTTACGTTCTCTACCCGAGTCAGGGCATCGGCTCCATGCCCGTGATCGGCAACGACGGTAGCCTCACCGTGGTGTTCAACACCCTGTCCGGTGTGCCGGTGAGCGTCAACCCAAGTGAACAGCCGGAGATCAGCCCCAACGGCACACCCATTGTCCAGACGACCGCCACGAAGGCGGGTACCGTTCCGTTCCCGGCTCCGCTGACCTTTTCGCAGGTGCCGATCACGATCGCCACGTACAAGACCAACGGGGTCGCGGAACAGCGTGCCGGTGGGCTGCCGAGCGCGGCGCTCGACCCCATAACGGGAACCATCTACGTGGGCTGGGAGGACAACCGCTTCCGCACCGATGCCGCCAAGAAGCAGAACGACGCAGTGTTCTCCAAGTCCTCCGACGCGGCGCATGCCACCTGGTCGACGCCGGCTCGGATCAACGGGGGGCCCACCAACGATCTCGTGGACCACTACAACACGTCGCTCGCGGTCGGGCCTGACGGCACACTGCACGTGATGTACAGGCAGCGCCTGGAGGCCGGGTCGGGTGCCCTGCCGCCGACCATCGACACCTATTACCAGGAGTCGCAGGACGGCGGCGCCTCCTTCACCGCCCCGCTCAAAGTGGACACAGGACCGGGAACCTACCCTGGGACGATGCCCGACAACGCCTTTTACGGCGCCTTCTCACGCGGCGGCACCTTCCAGGGCGACTACGACCAGATCGTCGCCGGCGGTCAGTACGTCTACATCACCCGCTGCGAGTCGTTCCCGACCTCTGCCGGCGAGCCGCCGGCGCTGACCGGCTCGGGCAGTGGAACGCTGGCCCTGACCAACAAGGGTCATCAGCACCAGCGCAACTTCGTCGCCGTCCTGGGGCCGCAACCGGCGGTCGGTGCCGCCGAGAGTCCCTGGATTCCCGGGCTGCTGCTGGTTGGTGTCGGGGCGGGCGGGTTTGCCGCGCTGGCCCGCCGGAGGAGGGTCCTGCCAGCGGCTTGACCAATCGGGCGGAAGCAGGGCCACAGGTCGGTCAGCGCGGATGCCGGGCGTCGACGGCAGGACGTTGGCATCCTTTGACCACCAGGGTTGCGCTGCACATCAAGGATGTGGCGTGACCACACCGACCGCTGTCCGACGTCAGCGGGTGGCGAGCACGACTATCAGCGATCGGGTCCGCAACGATGGCGTGGCGGGGCGAACTCTGATTCGCGCGCAATGCATCGATGCTGGAGGTCCAGTAGCCGTAGCGATCGCAGAGTATGGCTTCCTCTCCGATTGCCATTCTGCTGCATTGGTCGACCGCGAGGGTCGATCGACTGGTAGGTGCGTGCCGAGCGCGCGGACATGACATCGGCCTGCGTAGTCCGCATCTGCTGCAGCGCCGGGTTGAGGGCCTGTCGGGCGTCGTTACGATGCGCACCGACGTGGCCCCGCGCGTGGAGTACGGTCGCACCGAGCCCCACCTACGGAGATTCGAAGGCGGGGTCGAGGCGCGCGGAGGTCCGGTGCGACTGACCTGTAGCGCGCCGCTTGACATGCACCTTGACAACGGTGTCATCAGGTCCGTCTTTACGATGGAGCCCGAACGGATGGTCGACCTCGCGCTGCACCACACCCCTTCGTTCTCGCCGAATAACACCGCTACCGCAGGGAAACCGTCGATCGAACAGACCCTCGCCGCCTGGGAGTCGTGGTCGGTCCTGCACACCAGTTACGACGGGGCCTTCCCTGAGCAGGTACGTCGCAGTTCGTTGGTGTTGCAGGGGCTGACCTTCGGGCCGTCCGGTGCCATCGTGGCCGGGGCCACCACCTCATTGCCCGAGACGATGGGTGGCGAGCTGAACTTCGACTACCGCTGTGCATGGCTGCGGGACCTGAGCTGACCATCCGGTCGCTGTTCCTGGCCGCCTGCCCGGCCGAACCTGGGTGGCTGCTCGACTGGCTGTCGAACAGCGCGGGCACCGTCCACGACGAGCTCATTCAGATCATGTACGGCGTCGAAGGTGAGCGTGACCTGACCGAGCACACCCTGGAAGGTCTGTCTTGTGTTGAGCTGAAGAAGTGCGTCGTCGGCCGAGCGAGCAGCTCGCCGTCGAGGATGACGTCCACCTTTTCGTTGTAGAAAGCGACCAACCCGGCGATCGGGAGAAGCTGGCGGGTTGGGAAGTCGTAGGACCACGCCAGGTCAGGGTGCGTCGTATGGGCGACGCGGAGTGTCCAGTAGCGGCTGGTCTGTCCCTTGTAGGGACACGAGGTGACCGTAGCGGAAGGTACCAGATGGTCGAAGTTCACCCCGGTGCGATTCAGGTAGTAGCGCGTGGGCAGGCCGGTCTCGAACACCATCACCGGCGATGACGACTCGGCCAGGAGCGCACCATCGAGCTCGATCCGCACCCGACGCGTCGAGCGCAGCGCGTCGACGCGCGTGTAGGGGTTGCGGGGGTGGACGAAGACCTGCTCGTCCTCTTCGTACCAGGCGTCGAGCGCTTCCCAGTCGAAGCGGACCGTGCCGGCCAGCCCATCCAAGGCGTCTTCAGTGTAGAGCCGGGCCGAGCTAGGACGAGCGACCTCGCCGACCCGAAGCCCGTGCAGGTGTGCGGTCCCGCGATGCAGGCGGTGCGCGTGCTGCTCATCCACGAGCAGCCCCGGCTTCACGTCTGCGACCGGAATGTAGTACTGCGGATAGTTCGGCCACTCCCACACATACAGTGCCTGGGTGGTGTCGAGCACCACCTTGCCGCCCAGGACGGCACGGACCCGGCGTGGCACGGGCTCGATGTGATCGACAGGAACGATCGACTGCGGGTAGTCACGCATCGCTTTCCTCAATTGCCTCGGGCGACCTGGGCACCCCCCCCGGCCGATCAGCTCGTCGAGCCATCGACAGCCGCGATCAGCCCCAGGCAGCCGGCCCCCGGCGTCGCCGGCGGGCGAAGAGCACTGCCGCGGCAATGCCGCCCGCGCCGAGGATGAGCCCTGCCCACGGCGCTTCCGGCACCGCGCCGACCGTCGGGGTCGCGCAGGTCTGGCCGGTGAGAAGGCTGTCGCCGCCGGTTTGCTGGATGTACAGCGGACGGCTCGTGGCTGCTTTCGGATCGGTGATCGACGTCTCGCCCGTCGCGATCAGCACGCAGCCATTCTTGTCGACGGCGTCGGTGAAGAAGTCGCCGAGCCGGCGATCCTGACCGGTGGCCACGCAGGTGGTGCCGGCCTGGCAGATCCCGCCGCTGTGGATGGGAGTGCCGACCGCATCGACAGGCGCCTGCGCAACCGTGCCGGTTCCGGAGACGCTGCTCTCCATGACCCGGACGTCGCCACCGCCGCTGTCGGGGTTGGTGACGTTGCTGTACTGGTACCAGACCACAGCAGCGTTGCCGGCGCCCGCGCGATCATTCGACGTGGCCACCCACGGCCAGAGAACTGTGGTGCCGGGATGGGCGATGGTGAGCGGGGTTGTGAACCCCTTGCTGGGATTCTTGAGGTCGAAGGTGCTGAGCATGATCTTGTTGGTCAGTCCGGCGCCGGTGCCGTCGGTGGTGTCCCACACCAGGTAGACGATGTCGTTGGTGTCGATGGCGATGGATGGCCAGTGCGCGAAGACGCCAGTGTTGACCGGAACCTGGTACTGCTGTGGGAACGATGCCACGCCGCTGGTGAACGCCTGGGCGGCGTTGGGCAGGATGCTGATGCCCACGCCGCCAGCCTTGGTGCCGTTGGCCCCGGCACCGTTGGCAAAGATCGCGGGGTCGATGATCGCGCCGTGATAGGGGTCACCTGCGACGGTGTTGTGGTCGTAAAACAGCTTGCCGGCCGCGCTGTACTGGCCACCAGGGGCTGCATGGGACGTGCCCACGTCCGTGATGCCTGTCGATCCTGTGCCGGTTGGGTCGTTCTGGCCCCCCGCGCCGGAGCAGGTCAGGGTCTGCAGCGGCGCGGCACCGCTGATCACGCCATGAAAGATCTCGTGCCCACTGCTGAAATTGGTGTTCGGGTCCACCGCCGTGTCGGTCGCCAGGAAGACCTCGCCACTGACGCCGCCCGCCAGCCAGGGGCGGTCACCGCTGTGGCAGTTGTTGTTGCCGATCAGGAAGCTGCGGCCGCCGTCGTTGGAGGCGAACACCGAGTCGTTGGCCAGGTTGATGCCGGTGTCGTAGATGTATCCGCCCTCGTCGATGCTCAGATCGGGATCGCTGAAGCCGGCACCGAAGGGACTGGTTGAACCCGCCGGGCCGGTGTTGAAGTTCTTGCCGGTGAGATCGTGGCCGACGGTGGTTTGGATCCAGCTCGACGGCCCCGCCAGCGGGTTGGTCGAGGTCCACACGTTGACCTGGTTGGCATAGCTGCACACGAATCCGCTCGGCTGCGGCTGACCGATCACGCAGACGCTGTTGAGGTCCTCGACCCCGTTTCGGAAGAGATGGGTGGTGCCCTCGTGGGAGGTGTAGACGAGATCCGGGCCGGCCTTGCCGCCGGACGGGTCGTAGCTGACGAAGGGCTCACCGCCGGCCAGCGTGGTGCTGACCGACGCGTGGCTGAAGGTCGGCGCGACCGGGGTGACCGCCAGCGCGGTGGTGGTCAGGGTCGCAAGCGCTCCGATCGCCACTGTCGCGGCGATGGCCGCGTGCCGGCAGGCGCGACGCGGATGGTTGACGGCGGGTCCAGTCATCGTTATTACATGCTCCGCAACTGCACTGCATGGCGGCGGCGGACACCCACCACACCGATCACAGCGGCACCCAGCAGCGCCAGCCCGGGCGCCCAGGGAGTCTCGGGAACGTTGGTTCCGGGCGTGCCCAGCACGACCGTGTACGGCGGCGAGGTGTCGATGAGGTTGCCGACGCCGTTGGGGCTGAGGTCGTTGCGAGGCGATTGCGCCGTGGGGGTGACCGGAACGCTCGGTCCGGCAGCTGTCAAGGTGAACGCAGAGACGCTGTTGAGCGTGCTGCCATCCCCGACACCGCCCACGTCAGCGACGGGCACTGTCCAGGTGATGCGATTGCCGGCGATGCTGCCTTTGACCGTGTGGTCGGGCTGGTAGGTGAAGTTCTTCGCATGGGTTGTGAACAACGCGCCAGTGCTGCCGTCGAAGTACTTCGGTCCCAGCCCAGCATCCGTCTCCATCGATGTGTAGAAGATGTTGCCGTCACCCTGTCCGCCAGGGGTGGGATACGCCCATCGCACCACCCACTGGTTGGTCGTTCCACCGTCGGCGGGATCTGGGCCGAGGTGGCTGGCGAGCTTGGGGTCGGCGGTGTCGAGAGTGACCTGGAGATGCGTGGGATCGATGAGCTGGATGCTCGAGCCTGTGACCGTGAGGTGCCCGTCAGACGGGGGCGGATTGTCCAACCCGGCCTGGGAGTAGAACGCTGGGCAGCAGCTGCCGGCGAAGCCTGAGACGCTGTTGACCGGGTTGACCGGAGGGGTGCCCAGGCCGCCGACGGTCGCGAACAGGCTGTCACCGCCCGTCTGCTTGACGAACATCACCGGGCCTGCGGCCTCTTGCGGCGCTGGGGTGACGTTGCGGTCGCCCGAGGTGTCATCGACGTAGATGACCTCCGCCTCACCGCGCGGACCGGTGGTCACCTGCAGGTAGTCGCCAAGGCTGCGGTCGGGTGACCCGCCCAACCCCTGGGTCGAGATGGTGCCGAACTTGGCCTGATGGTCGGACACCTTTGCCTGGCTGAAGCCGCCACCGGTGAGCGCTCCCGTCGACTCGGCCAGATAGACGTTCCAGGTGCCCTTGTCGAGCGTGTCGGAACCGTACTGGCCCATAGCGTTGGTGGCCTGCGGCGCGCCGTACCAGGCGATAGCCACTCGCCCGGGGCTGCCGGCGGTGATCCAGGGCAGGACGTTGTTGTTGAGCTCAAGCTTGTTAACGGTGACCGGCGTCGACCAGGTCTCGCCGCCGTTGGTGGAGTAGGCGAACTTGATCGCCCCCGGCCCATTGGGGGTAAAGGCGCCACCGGTGGTTTTGCCCGGGTACTCCGACCAGGTCGCGTACAGGTTTCCGGCAGTGTCGGCCGCGATCGCCGGGAAGATGTTGTTGATGGAGTCAGTTCGGGATCCGTTGACAAGTGTCTCCTGACGGATCGCGACATCGTGCCAGTACTTGTTGACACGCGTCGTCGAATTATTGACCTGCGTCGGATCTGTGCAGTCGGTGGCGACCGCAGCCGCTGTGGCATCGCCCGGCTTGCCGCGGCAGATGGAGACCAGCACCGAGCCGGTATCCCCGCTGGTGTGGACGGCGTAGACGCTGTGCTGATGCGTGCTGCCGGGGACGTCATCGACGACGATCGGTCCGGGTAGCCCCTCGTCATTGGAGATGACCGCGGGGAGGCCGGCACAGGGGGCGATTGCGCCGGCGGGCACGCAGGAGCTGCCGTAGTTGACGCCGTCCAGCGACTGGTTCATCACCAGCTGGTTGGACCCGCCTTGCTGGGCGACGTTGTCGTAGTCGAGATAGAGGCGGCCGGCGGTGGCTGCGGTGCCCACTGCTGTCTTGCCGCCGTTGGTGTCGACGCCGAGCCACTGGCGATCGACGCCCGACCCGTTGACACCCTTGCAGGTGGTGGTGAAGGTATGGCCTTGATCGTTGGACACCGATGTCGAGAAGTTGGTCAGCCCCTGGAGGTCGGCAAAATACAGGGCACCGCTGACCGGGTCGACCTGGATCTCGGTGTCGCCGCCACCCGCGCACGTGGCTGCCTTGCCCACGGCGTTACCTTCGGTGAGGTGGAAGCTGGTGCCCGCGTCGTCCGAGCGCCAGAGGAAGGTCTCGGTGGTCGAGAAGCCGTTGGGAACGCTCGCGTACACATGCCCGTTGCCGGGACGCCGGTCGACAGCGATGGTTGGTTCGAAGCCGGGCCGGAAGTTGTCGACGACGACTGGGGTGGCGAACGAGGGAGTGGCAGTGGGCGAGCCTGCGGCCGCGGCGTGCGGTGCTTGCGGAGCCAGGCTGAGCGCCACGGCCACGCCGCCGCCGATGCAGAGCGCGCGGCGCAGGACGACAGCAGAACCAGTCATCGGCCTCTCTCCGCGAGCAGGTTGTGCCTGTGCTCGATGGGGTCGGTCTGCGTGCCTGCCGATTCGATGGCCCCATGGCACACTGGCGTGAGCCAGCGCACCACGGCTTTTGTCCTTGTCCTAGTCATTGGTTCCCCTTCCTTCGATCGCGCCGCCTGCTCCGCAGCGTCAGACGAAGTATAGATCGGGCCTAAGAACCACGTCGTCCTGGATCTTGCCGTCAACAGCCCTTCTCCTCGCGCGGCATTGTCGGCAGTGGAGCGGAGCAGGGCCCAAGTGGGGTCCAGGTCGACCTGGAAGCGCCGCTGCTCCCAACGCGGTACCATCGCGTCTGGATCAAGGGTCCACGTTGCAAAATGGAAGGGAGACGGCTGATGCGCACGAGCTTTTCGATCACGGTGGTGGCCCTCCTGGCTGCCACAGCTCTGACGGCCGCAGGAGCGCATCATGTCGGGGCCGAAACCCCTCTGAGCTTTTCTTCGGTGCAAGACCTCGGCGGCCCCGGGGGCGAGCCGAGCATCCAGGATGACGGCAACGGGAACGTATACATCACCAGCCCTGTGGGCGGACCGGCGGGCGTCAATCGACAGGTGGGCGTTCAGTTCTGGCACTCGAGCAACGGTGGCGCATCCTTCGGGCCGTCGAAGAACATTGGCTTCCAGCTGGGTGGGTTCGACAGCGACGTCACCACCGACAACACGGGCTTTCTTTACGTCGCCGACCTCGAGGCCGCGGCGACGTACATCACCACGAGCGGTGACCACGGAGCCAATTTCACCTCGCCCGTCAAGAGCACACAGGCCGGCCCCGAGGATGACCGCGAGTGGCTGACCACAGTGGGTAGCAATACGGTGTACCTCACCTACCACGACTTGGCCGCCGGCGTTCCCCTCATCTTCAAGTCCACCGACAGGGGAAAGACGTTCACAAGGGCTGGAAACATCTTTGGCACCAACAGCGCCTTCATCGCCGATGCGGCTGCCAACACGTTGCTGAGCAAGCCAGTCGTTGATGCCGCCGGTAACATCTTCATTCTGACCAACACCTCGACTGCTGCCCAGAACTTGAACAACAACGGCACTGGGCCCTTTGACCGGCTGTACCTGTCAGAGAGCACGGACGGGGGAATGACCTTCACCGCGACCCTGATCAGCGACACCAGCAACGGCAGCACCACCAACGCCAAGAGTGGCACCTACGCCAAGGTGTTCAACCAGTTGGCCATCGATGCGGGCGGCAACCTCTACATCGCTGCGGCCGGCACGCTGATGACGCCCGCAGCCGGGGCGCCGAACTCGAACATGTTCTTGATTCGCGGCATCAAGCAGGGTGACGGAACTTATCAGTGGAAGAACCCTGTCCAATTGACCTCTGATCACGCCCAGGTCTTCCCGGCCATCGCCGTGGGTCAGGCCGGGCAGGTGGCCGTCGGGTACTACGGCACCACAACGGTGGCCGGCTGTGCCGCCAGCTGCTACAACGACTATCGGAACGATTCCAACAAGTTCCAGTACTACGTCACCGAGACGCTGAACGCGCTCGACCCCAACCCGACCTTCAGCGCGCCGACCCAGGTCACCACAACGCCGCCGCACCCAGGTGGCATCTGCACGGATGGCGTCTTCTGCGGTACTCCGCTGAGCAGTGGCGGCAACCGCAACCTCGCCGACTTCGAGTCGATGACCGTTGACCCTGCGGGCAATATCGAGCTGGTCATTCCTGCCGACCAGGACGGGACCAACACGCACAATCTCTTTTACAAGCAGGCGACAGGACCGCAGCTGGTCCCGGGTGCCACGAACGGAAATGGCACAGGAAACCGTACGTACGTCAACAACACGGGCGGTCAGGTGCCGGAGGCGCCGTGGGCGTCCGCGCTGCTGTTGGTCGGTGCGGCCGGGGCCGCTGCGGTGATGGTCCGCGGTCGCAGACGAGAGGACAGTCCCGGAACGGCACGCTAAGGGCTCGCGCTTAAAATAGTGCGCCAGAGCTGGCGAACACGTGTACCGTGGTGACCCGTGGTCGATGCAGCCGCGCTCGCGGGAGTAAAGCAGCGCTACGACGTGTTGTCCTGCACCTCGATGAGCGCCAACGTCGGCTCATGGTGGCGGCGGAGACGGTGGCGCTGGGACAAGGAAGCCTCTCTGCGGTGTCGCGAACGACAGGCGTGGCGCGCACCACCATCATGCGCGGCATCGCCGAACTCCAGCGGCAGGAACCGATCGCTGACGGCCGCCTCCGACGACAGGGCGCCGGACGCAAGCGAGCGGTCGACAAAGACCCGACCCTGCGCGCCGATCTTGAGCGCCTGGTGGAATCCGGACGCCGCGGTGACCCAGAGTCCCCACTCCGCTGGACGTGCAACAGCACCCGCAAGTTGGCCGCCCACCTGACCGAGATGGGGCACCAGATCGGTGCCAGCCTGCTTCGGCGATTGCTCCACGAGATGGGGTACAGCCTCCAGGCAAATCGCAAGGTCTTGGAGGGCAGCAGTCATCCCGACCGCAACGCGCAGTTCGAGCACATCAACGCTGCCTCGATCGCGCACCTGGTGGCGGGCGAGCCGGTCATTTCGGTGAACACGAAGAAGAAGGAGTTGGTGGGACCGACCATGGGCCAAGCCGTCTACCCCAACGCCACCACGCTGCTGATCACCGCCGATGGAGGAGGCAGCAACGGATACCTGGTTCGGCTCTGGAAGTTCGACTCCAGAGGCTGGCGGACGAGACCGGCCTGGAACTGACCGTCTGCCATTTCCCGCCCGGCACCAGCAAGTGGAACAAGATCGAGCATCGGCTCTTCTCGTGCATCAGCCAGAACTGGCGCGGCAAACCCCTGATCACCTACCAGGTGATCGTTGAACTCATCGTTGGCACCACGACCACCAAAGGGCTCACCGTGCGCAGCGCTCTCGACGAGAACAAGTACGAGAAAGGCCGAACCGTCTCCGACGCCGACATGGCGACGCTCAACATCACCCCTGACACCTTCCACGGAGAGTGGAACTACACGATCCGCCCGCGACCCTCAGATTGAGTCGATTGTTGGCGTGCGGGCCCTTACCTGGCCCGCCCCTGCACCGCGCCGGCGGCGGACACCCACCACACCGATCACAGCGGTGCCGAGCAGCGCCAGCCCGGGCGCCCAGGGCGTCTCGGGGACGTTGGCTCCGGGCCCGCCCCAGCTCCACCGTGCTCTACGTTGCTCTCTCACAGATCTTCGCATGAATCTGGACGCGCTCCGCCGGCTCAGCCCGGCGGGATGAGGCTTCCTCGACGACAACGTCGACGTCGCCGGGCCGTCATCGACACCACGCCGATGGCCGCGACGCCCATGCCGATCAACCCCGGAACGGACTTGGCCTCGGGCACTGCTCCCACGCCCGGTTGCTGACTGCAGTTCGGTGACTGGTTGAAGCCCGGGTCGTTGGCGGCGAACAGACCCCTGCCGCAGACCTGTCGGACCAGCGCTGAGAAGCGGCCGTAGGTGCACGACGCAGTGCTGGTGAACGACGAACCCTCGCTGGTGCCACAGCCGCTCTGGTTGATCGCGGGGTTGGTCTCGCAGTTGTAGTTCGCGCCGGCGGTACAGCCGTCCGTGTACGAGACGACGACGCGGCCCTGCTTGTCGACGGTAATGTCGTTGAAGTCCAGGAGGTTACGGCAGGGATTGCTCCCGCCGCCATTGAAGATGCAGCCGCGCTGCACAGGGTCATTCGGGGTTGCGTTGACGGTGGTCCAGCTCGTCCCCCCGTTGTAGGTATAGGACACGTAGAGGTACCACACCCCCTTGAAGCTTGGCGACTGGTCGTTGCCGGAAGCCGTCGTGCCCAGCCAGGCGAAAGCAGCCCTGTTGTCATCGCCCGCGATGACCTCGGGAAACTTGCTGTTCTGGATGCCAAACGGCACACCGACGTCGGTGAGAGACGACCACGTGATGGGGTCGCCGTTGCTGCGGCCGTTGAATGCACCCACAGCGATCAGCGGATGGCCATCGCCATTCTCGACCCCGTAGTACACGGTGTTGTTCGCCCCCGCCGCCACTGAGGGATCAGTGCCGGTGCCCGGTGCCCTGGGACTTGTGCCGGTGGCATGGAATGTCCGCCATGTCAAGGCACCACCGTTGTCGAAGCTGACCGCACCGCCCTGCTTGGTCCCACAGGTGTTCTGGGAAAGCATGGCGGTGCCATTGGGGGACACGCGGAGGTGACCATGGATGGCGCCACAGTCGCCGTTTTGAAAAGGAAAGCTCACGTTGGTGGTGGGGTAGGTGATGCCGCCGTCGTCACTGCGCCCGCACTCGCTCTTGGGGCCGATGTTCTGAAGGACATACTGCGAGCAGTAGTAGGTGGCGTCGGGGAAGGTGTGAGATGGGGTGGAGACGGCCGAATACGGGCCAGCTCCGACGGTCTGGTGGTCCGGCCCTTGAGGAGTTGGACTGCCCTGGGACGGCGGCCAGTCCGTCTGCGTCCCAGTGCCGCCGTCGTTGTCGCTGACGGCGCCCTCGCTGGCCGCCAGCAGCAGCCCGCTGGCGTAGGTTCGGTTGGTGTTGTGATCAACAAAGAGGATGGCGTCTTCATTGACATTCTTGAGACTGGGCGGGGTGACGTCGGTCCAGGTGTCCTTCGGTGGCACCTTGGTATCGTCGAAGTTGATCCTGGACACCTGCGTGCCCGCCATGTACATGATCGCCCCCGTCTTGAAATCAGCTCCCACCGAGGGCTCACCTGCGTTGGGTCGTCCCAAACCGTCCCGGTTCTGAATCGGCGACATGTAGTTCTGGAACTGCGGATCGCCTGGTTGCGGGCCCGGCGGCGGCGGCGGCGCGGGAATGGGGACGAAGGTCAGAGTGATGGTCGCGGAGGCGACGGTCGGTGCGGGGGTGAGTCCGACCACCGAACGAAGGTGCCACGTTCCGGAGCTGGGGTTGGTGATGCTCAGGTCTTCATGGAAGGCCGTTGTGGTGTCGGGGTTGCCGGGACCGCTTTCGGTGCCAGCGGGATCGAACGCAAAGACATCCATGTCGTTCATGCCGCTGGTGGGGGTTGGCCAGGTGTAGTGGACTGAGAGGGTCGCCTTGTTGCTCTGGTAGAAGGTCGTGTCGGCCGACGGCAGGGCAACGTTGAAGTCGAAGTTGTCGCAGTAGACGGGCGGACACACCTGCTCCACGGGTGTGCCGCCGGAACTGGCCCCAGGTCCCACGGCATTGAAGGTGTGGCTGATCGACGAGCCGTTTGTCGGGCCCACGGCGGGGCCGGCAGCTCGAACACCCGTGGTGAAGCCCGGCACGGCGTTGGCGGCCAGGAAGATGAGGCCTGCGGCGCCAACTCCGAGCCACCGTCGCCCACCGCCTTGCCTCTGCTGCTTGGAGACTCGCGCCGCTCCCGCACTTGCGATCACCACCCGCTGCAGGCGACGAGCGCCCGTGGACTCAGTCACGCCCTTCACTGTCTCCCCTTCACTGATCTGAGGCGTGCAAGGTAGCAAGTTCTGCACCCTCTGGACGAGTTCACGCAGCGTTGAAAGCCCGTCCGCAGCGCGCCATTGGCGTCGGTCGTGCCCGGGTACTCCGACAGGCGCGCCGCCGGCTGGTGGGTCAGCACGCGGCGCTCACTGGGCCGCCAACCCCCGGCGCTTCCGGCGGACGGTCAGGGCGGCGCCTACCCCACCCACCGTGAGAAGCAGCGGAACCCACGGGCTCTCGGGGACGTCGGTGGGCGCGCTCGGGTTGAAGTCGAAGCTGGGCACCACGTCGAGCAGGTTGAAGAGCTGACCGCCGATCCCCCCGAAAGACGGTGGGGTCTCCGCGTTGCCGGTCGGCAGCGTCTGCGACGACCCGGTGACCGTGTACAGGGTGGAGCCGATCGCCCCCGGCTCGCTCACGGCGGAAGTGGGCACGGTGATGGTGATGATGCCGGGGGCGGCCGCCGTGTAGGTGCATGCTGCCCCGGTGAGCCGGGTGGATCCGGGGTAGGTCAGGGCGACCCCGCCGCCCACCAGGGTGGTGGCGTTCTGGCCGGCCCAGCAGGTAGGGGGCTGGCCACTGACAGACTCCATGTAGACCATGAAGAGCGCGCCGCCGTTAGGGTCGCTGGAGGACGGCACGTGCCACTGGGTCTGCCAGATCAGGGTCGTGCCGCCCGCTCCGGTGCCCGGGGTGAGGCTGGTGAGGTCGGCGACCTGCATCTGCACCTTGTAATGCCCGGCGTCAGGCTGCGACATGCAGACCCTCTG
Organism: Candidatus Amunia macphersoniae; assembly: GCA_016464795.1. GTDB lineage: Bacteria > Chloroflexota > Dormibacteria > Aeolococcales > Aeolococcaceae > Aeolococcus > Aeolococcus macphersoniae. The sequence goes on from JAEKNN010000003.1 coordinate 33,921, forward strand.
CAGGTCGAGGTTGGGCTGGTTGGGGCCGACGACACCCCCGGAGTCGAAGGTGGCGTCAGAGGGCGGCTGGTCACTCGCGCAGTTGCCGGTCAACGCCGGGGTGCCGGCAACCGGGGTGCCAAACACGCCAGGGCCGGAGTTCTGGCGGACGAACATCGCCTGCGGGGTGGAGGGCTCGTCGATGTTGTTGGAGTCAGCGTAGGAAATGTTCGCCTCACCCTGAGCGCCCGCGCGGATCTGGAGGAAGTCGCCGAGGGTGCGGTCGCCCCTCTGGCCGCCCATCACCGTGTTGATGGTCCCGCGGTGGATGAAATGCTCACTGGCGACCGCGGGCGCCGACCAGGTTGCCCCGTTGTCGAGGGTCTGGCTGAGGAAGAGGCTCCAGTCACCCGTGGTGCTGTCGGGACCGGCCGTCCCCTGATGACCCTGCGGAGTGCCGTACCAGGCGACATCGACCTTGCCGGCGTCGCCGGCGGCGAGCCAGGCGAAGACGTTGTTGAGAAGGCCCGGGGTGGGCAGGGACGAGACCGCCCAGGTGTTGCCTTCGTCCGACGATGTGGCGAACCTGAGGCTGGTGTCACCGGTGATGGCACCCCGCGCTCCTGGAGCTTGCTCCCAGACCGCGTAGAGGTTGCCCTTGCGATCGACGGACATGGTGGCGAAGCTACCGCCGGTCACCGACCCCGGGAAGCTCGAGATCAGCTTGTCCTGACAGTTCACGTAGCCGGTGGGGTTGGTAACCGAGGCCCCCACCTCGTCGCAGCGCCCCATGCTCACCGAATTGAAGGCGGCGTTGTCATGGACGACGAACACCCGGGCGCCGTCCTTGTAGCGGTAGAACTCGTTGTTGCCCATGATCCCCTCGTCGCAGGTGACAGTCTGTGAGGGGCCGAAGTTGACGCCCGCCTGGACCCCGGCGAGCAGTGGTGACTGGGCCAGGACGAGGACATTCCGCAGGTTGCCGGCGGGGCTACCGTTGGGGCAGGTGATCGGGGTGCTATTGGTCTGCGCAATGCGATCGTAGGCGAGATTGAGGAAGCCGCCGCTGCGAACGTTGCCGTCGGTGGCGTACCACTGCCGGTCAACTCCCACGTCGGGGACACCGTTGCAGCTGGTGTTGGCACCGAAGGTGGTGCCCTGGTCATCTGACCTGGCCGTGCTGAAGTTGGCGAGGGTCAGGTCGTTGAAGTAGAGGCTGCCACCACTGTCGACGGCGAGCTCACTGTCGCCACCGCCCACGCAGGAGACCGGCTTTCCCGCCGGCTGCACAGAGGCGGGGATCCACTTGAAGGTCTGACCGCCGTCGAGGGACCGCCAGATGTCGCTGATCGTGGAGGACAGCGACTGGGGTGCGCTGGTGTAGACGGCGTTCCTCTGCGGGTCGAGCCGGAGGTCCTGCTCGAATCCGTTCCCCTGGATGCCGCTCGCCACCGGGGTTGCGAAGCCGGGGGTGGCGGGGGGAGTCGCAACGGTCAAGCCGGCGGCCACCGCGCGCGGTGGCTGGGGCGCCAGGCTGAGCGCGACGGCCACGCCAACGCCGACGCAGAGCCCGCGGCGAAGCATGGCAGAACGATCAGTCATCGACGTCTCTCCTGGAGCAGGTTGTTGCTTGTGTCGACGGGTTGGTTGGCGCGCATCCGCGTCTGGTGTCCCCCTGCCCACCCGGCATCAGGCACGACATGGCAGCGATCGTCACAGTCATTGGCGCCCCTTCCTTGGATCGTGCCACCTTTGCGCAGCGCCACCCGCAGAGTATGGATCGGGGTGGCAGGCCGACGGACCGTCCAGTCAACATAGCAAGGGCCCAGCAACGCACTGCTGAGCCCTTGTTTCAGTGGTGGTCCGTCGCGTCAGCTAGCGAGGTCGGCGTTACGACGCCTCCAGACGAATACTGCCGCACCTGCAACGCCCATCCCAGCGAGGGCGATCAGACCAGCGGCTGGGGCTTCGGGGACGTTCGGCGGGGTTTGGCACGCAGACGGGTCCGCGAGGCCCTTGCTCGAGCCAACCAGGTTTGTGTAGTCGGTAGTGCCATCGGCATTGGTGATGGCCACGCGATCGCAGATGCTGTCACCGGCGGCCACGGTCAAGGTGGTGAACGTCTCGCCCCCCGAGAACGAAGGGCTGCTCGAGAACATCTCGTACTTGATGTTGCTGGGGTCATTGTTGGCGTAGGCGCAATCCTCGAGCGCGGTCTGCGTTGACTTGCTGGTGGTCGTGACTCTGAAAAAGTACGTGATGGTTTGCCCATTGGGTGTCGATGTGACGAACGCCTTGGTGGCAGCCGTGGGCGTTGCGGCAAGAATAGTCTTGCAGTCCGCGATACCGCTATTGGCGGAGGGACTGGTCGTGACGCCGGTGGTCACATGGCTTGTCGGCACGGGAGCGGCTGCAGCTGCAGCTCGGAGAGCCAACGGACCCGCGACGAGGGCGAGGCAAGCTGCCGCGCCCGCTGTTGTGATCACCATCCGGTGGAGGCGACCAGCGCCCCTCAACTCAGTCATGCCCTTCACTGCCTCCCCTTCACTGACGTGTGCCGCACAGAGTAGCAAGTTCTGCACCCTTCCATCAAACATGGAGCGGAAGTCGTCCTCTGGCCCGATGGATCGCATCGAGCGGCTCTAACGGCGCGCCGATCGGCGGCCCAGCCAGAACCCGACCAGCACACCGGCGGGCAGCAGCCCGAGCAGGGTCCGGGTCTGACCCAGCTGCGCCTTGACCACGCTGCCCACCAGCGCCAGAGCGTCCAGGCTCTCGGGCTCCTTGGGGGTCGTGCCCTGACGGCTCGGCACTGGCAACGGCCGGCCGCTCGCCGACACCCGGTCCGACACCCGGGCGGCGGGACTCGACTGCGCCCCACCTGACACCGGGGCTTCCGGCATCCGGGTCTCAGGGACGTCGGGACGCGCTCCTGCACCGGATGTCGATGCCGCGCGGCCTTCGGTCATGGCCTGGTCGCCCTTGACCTGCTCGACCGGCGCGGTGCCCGGGGTGGCCTCCTCCGGATCGCGCTGCACCCCCTCCCAGCGGGTTCCGGCAGCGAGCGTCTCAACCCCCTCGACCACAGTCTCACCGCTGCGCTCGGGAACCGCCGGATGGTCACCTTCATGGGACTGGTCAGACACTCGGTCCGAGCCATTGGCGGCGGGACTCGACTGGGAGCCACCTCCTTGGGCCTCCGCAGACACTCTGTCAGACACCCTGGCGGCAGGGCTCGACTGAGCGCCGCCTGACACGGGCGCCTCGCGCATCCTGGTCTCCGGCACATCCGCGGGCTTGCCTCCGCGTGAGCCCGTCCCCTTGCGGCCTTCGGTCATGGCGCGGTCACCCTCGACCTGCTCGACCGGCGCGGTGTGTGGGGTGGCATCCTGCGGGTCGCGCTGCACGCCCTCGGAGCGCGATCCGGCGGCGAGCGTCTCGACTCCCTCGACCACAGTGTCGCCACTCCGCTCGGGGACCGCGGGGTCGCCACCCGGAGCACCTGAGTCCGCGGTCGGCTGGTTGACGAGGAGGGCCTGCAGGTTGTTGGCGAATTGCCCCATCAGCTGTTCGCCGACCTTGGTGATGACCCCCTTGCCCATGGCCGCGGCACGGCCGGAGAGCTTCACGTCCGCCCTGCAGCTGCCACGGGTGACCTCGCCATCCTCAGCCAGCCGGAGCTCGATGGTGCCCTCGGCGGTGCCCTGGCCCTTGACCTCCTGGGCACGACCGCGCACCACCGCGCGATGGGCTGCGGCATCCCGCTCGACCACGTCGAGCGTCCCCTTGTACTGCATGGTGATGGGGCCGAGCCTGACCCGCATGGTGACCTCGAACGCGTCCTCGGAGAGCGCCACCACCGAGGCGCCGGGCACGCATCCCGCGACGTGCTCGAAGTCCATCAACGTGTGCCACACCTGGTCGCGCGGTGCGGTGACGGCGAAGGTGTTGTCGAGCTGCATCACATGTCCCTCCGATGTGCGTGTTCTCTTTGTGCCTGTGCTCTTTGTTCCCGCTGTGTTTGTGCCTGTTCTCTTGGGCCCCCGGCAGAGATCGCCGCCGCCACGGCGTCGAGCGCAGCCAGTGTGTGTCCGCTGACGAAGGCATCGCAGTAGGGGAGGGCGGCGGCCATGCCACCGGTGACCGGTGCGTAGCCCGGCGCCGCCCTGCGCGGGTTGACCCACACGATGCGGTGGGCCAGACGCCGCAGGCGCGCCATCTGCTCGGCCAGGTGGTGTGGCTCGCCGTGCTCCCAGCCGTCGGAGAGGATGACGACGACGGCGCCACGCGCCAGCCCGCGCCGCCCGTGGGTGTCGATGAAGCGGCGGAGGCTCTCGGCGAGCCGCGTTCCGCCCGCCCAGTCGGGTGCCTTGGCCGCAGCCTCGGCGAGCGCTTGGTCGGGATCGCGCAACGCCAGCTGGTGGGTCAATCGGGTCAGCCGGGTTGCGAACACGAACGCCTCGGCCCGCCCTCCGCAGACGGCGCCCTGGAGGAGCGAGAGGAAGACGCGGGTGTAGGGCTCCATCGACCCCGAGACGTCGCAGAGCAGAACCAGCTGTCGCGGGTGCTGCCGCCGCCTGCGGTGGATCAACCTCACCGGTTCGCCGCCGGTGCGGCGCGCGCGGCGCAGGGTGCGGCGGAGATCGACGCGCTCGCCGGCACGGAGGTTGGCCCGGGTGCGCCGAACGCGCCGGCGTGGCGTGGCCAGCACGACCCTGCGGACGAGCCGGCGCATCTCGGCGATCTCGTCGGCTTCCAGGTCGGCGAACGCGGTCTCCCGGAGCCGCTCGTCGGGCGAAGCCACCGCCGGCACCACGCTCTGTTCGGGCGCCTGCTCGGCGCCGCGGTCACGCGACGCGGCCGTGGCCGGACGCGACGTGGAGGGGTCGGCCTCGCCGGCCACCTGACGGCGCTGAGACGCCACCGGTCGCCGACGTGGCTCCGACCCCGCCGGTGGCGGGCCGGCGGTGTCGCCGCGGTTGTCGGCCGGGTCGAGCATGCCGTCGAACACCGCGGCGAAGACGGCGTCGAACAGCGACAGCTGGCTGGGCTCTGAGACCAGCGCGATCCGCGCGGTCCAATACAGCTGGTCGCGGCGCCGCGGCAGCACCAGCGGAAGCGCGTCGGCGAATCGCCCCGCCTGCATCGGCGTGACCGTCATCCCAGCGCGATGGAGCGTGCTTGCCAGCGCCACCGCCAGCGCGGCAGGCTCCACGACCACACGCGCCCCCGGTGGGCTCATCTCAGCCATGCTCCGCACCCACCAGCCAGGGCATGCCCCGCTCGCGAACCAGAACCACGTCGTCGTGGTTCTTCAACACCGAGCCGAGCGTGGCTTTCGCTGACGAGGCGTCGAGGCTTTCCACGCCGAGCAGGGTCAGCGCCGCCACCCAGTCGATCGCCTCGGCGATGCCGGGCGGCTTCTCGACGTCGAGCGAGCGCAGGCGCGAGACGGCAGCCGCGACACCGAGGGTGAGCGGTTCGCCGCTCCGCGGTACCCGACGGCGCACGATCTCAGCGGTGTGCTGGGCGCTGGGATACTCGATCCAGTGATACAGGCAACGCCGCTTGAGCGCGTCGTGCAGGTCGCGGGTGCGGTTGGAGGTGAGCACGACGATCGGCGGGTGGACGGCGTGGATGGTGCCCAGCTCGGGGATGGTCACCGCCGATTCCGCCAGCAGCTCGAAGGTGAAGGCCTCGAAGTCGTCGTCGGCCCGGTCGAGCTCGTCGATGAGCAGCACGGCGGGACGCGGTCCGGGGTGCTCGATGGCGGCAAGCAGTGGGCGGGGCATCAGGTAATCGCGGTTGAACAGGCTCTGCTCGTCGCGGTGCTCGCCGGTGGCCTCGGCGAGACGGATGGCCATCAGCTGGCGCGGATAGTTCCACTCGTACAGGGCCTCGGCGGCATCGATGCCCTCGTAGCACTGCAGGCGCAGCAACGGCGTGTCCAGCACCCGGGCCAGGGCCTTGGCAGCCTCGGTCTTGCCAACTCCGGCCTCGCCCTCGAGCAGGAGCGGCTGAGGCAGGCGCACCGCCATGAACAGGGCCATGGCCAAGCCCGGGTCCGCCAGGTAGTCGGCGGCGTCGAGCGCCCACGTCAACGCGCTGACGTCGGGGACCCGACTGACGATGTCGTTCTCCGCCCCCGCGCGTGCCGCGCTGCTCACCGCGCCGGCGCGCTCGTCGCCAGCAGCTGTCGATAGTCGTCGGCGATGTTGACGTTCAGCGGCACCGCTCCCGGCACGGTCACCTCGGCGACCGCCGCTGCGTGCTGGTCGAGCAGCCGCCACACCGCCTTGTCGCCGTGCATTGCTGCCAAATGTGGCAGCATCTCGCGGCCGAAGGCGAACGGATGACCGCGACCGTCGTCATACCTGCACACCGCCAGCGGGGCGTCGCCGCGGCCGGCGAGGAGGCGCTGGACAGCGTCAGGGCTCACCCCCGGCTGGTCGCCGAGCAGAAGCACCAGCACCGTCGTGGATCGCTCCAGCGCGGGGAGCGCGGCGGCGATCGACGACGAGCAGCCGGCGCCGAACCCGGGGTTGTCGACGACATCGCAGCCGTGCAGGTCGACGGCGGCGCGGACGTCGTCCGAGGCTCCCCCGAGCGCCACCACCAGCTGATCGAAACCGCACGATCGCGCCGTGTCGAGCACTGTGTCGAGCAGGGGCCGGCCCGCGAAGGGCAGCAGCTGCTTGGGCTGACCCAGCCGGCGTGAGCCGCCGGCGGCCAGCACCAGCCCGGCCACGGTGCCGGTCACAGCGCAGCGGCGTAGCTGTCGGGATCGGCTGCGAAAGCGCCTCGGCAGCCCTCGCCACAGAAGCAGACGGTGATGCCGCGGTGCTCCAGCTGGGGCGTGGCCGGCGACGCAGCCACGCTCATGCCGCAGACGGGGTCGATGTGCTGGTGGGCAGGTGTGGCGACAGGCGCACCGCCGCTCGAGCGCGTCGCCGAGCGCTCGGCGACCAGCTGCGCAAGGATCGACAGCGCGATCTCCGGTGCGCTGCGGGCGCCGATCTCCAGACCCGCCGGCGTGGTGACGCGGTCGCGCAGGGCGTCGTCGATGTCGAGCGAGCTCACCACGGCCTCGCCCCTGGTGGCGCTGGCGACCAGACCGACATAGGGGACGCCGGCGCGCAGCGCCGCCTCCAGGGCCGGCTCTTCCTGGCGCCCGTGCGAAGCCACGATCAGCGCTGCCAGGTTGCCGCCGGCGACGACGGCCTCAGCCGCCACCGACGCCACTGACTCCGCCGGCTCCATCGACTCCATCGACTCCATGGTGAAGCCCAGGATCGCGCCCAACTCCTGCAGCGCGTGTGCCACCGGGGTGTCGCCGACCACGAGGACGCGCGGCGCAGGCAGGCGCGGCTCCAGGAAGATCTCGATGGCGCCGCCGCTCAGGCACGGGTTGACCACGGTCACAGCGCCTTCCTCGACGGTGGTGCCGGGCTCGCCGGGACGGATCCGCAGCAGCAGGGGCTCCCCGGAGGCGAGCGCCTCCAGGGCGTGGAGGCGCACCGAGCTCTCCGCGCAGCTGCCGCCGACGAAGCCCTCGATGACCCCGTCACCGTGGACCAGAGCGGTGTCGCCGGCGTGAGCGCTGGTGGGCCGCTGGGCGCGCACCACGGTGGCCGCGACGAAGGCCACGCCGGCATTCGCCAGCTCCACGGCTCTGGCCCCCAGGTCCTGGCGCCGGGGCTGCGCGTCGGCGAGGTCGCGCTGCGCGTTCAGCGTGGCTATACGGGCGGCTGCGCCCGGCCCTGCATGGCCGCCCACACCCGCGCCGGCGTACAGGGCATGTCCACGTGGACCACGCCCATCGGCTGGAGCGCGTCGACGATGGCGTTGACGATCGCCGGCGGCGAGCCCACCGTGGCCGACTCACCGATGCCCTTGGCCCCGATCGGGTGGTGCGGCGAGGGCGTGACCGTGTAGCCGGTCTCCCAGTCGGGAACCTCCATGGAGGTGGGGATGAGGTAGTCCATGAAGGAACCGCCCAGGCAGTTGCCGTCCTCGTCGAAGCCGATGAACTCCATCAGCGCCATGCCGACGCCGTCGGTGAGCCCACCGTGCACCTGGCCCTCGATGATCATCGGGTTGATCCGGGTGCCGCAGTCGTCGACGGCGATGAAGCGACGCACCTTGACCACCCCGGTGCCCGGGTCGATGTCGACCACGCAGATGTAGGCGCCGAACGGGAAGGTGAGGTTGGGCGGGTCGTAGGTCACCTCGGCGTCGAGGTTGCCGTCGACGCCCTCGGGCAGCTCGAGCGTGCCATGCGCTCCCAGGGCGATCTCACTGATGGTCTTGCCCTGCTCGGGGTCGCCCCTGACGAACCAGCGGCCCTTCTCCCACTCCAGGTCGTCGGGGCGTGCCTCGAGCATCACCGAGGCGATCATCCGGGCCTTGTCACGGACCTTGCGGCTGGCCAGGGCGACCGCGCCGCCGCTCACCGGCGTCGAGCGGCTGCCGTACGTGCCCAGCCCGAACGGGGTCTGATCGGTGTCGCCGTGGACCACCTCGATCGACTCTGGGGGGATGCCCAGCTCCTCGGCGACGATCTGCGCGAAGGTGGTCTCGTGGCCCTGTCCCTGTGACTGCACGGAGAGGCGCACCACCGCCTTGCCGGTGGGATGCACGCGCACCTCGGCGCCGTCGGCCATGCCCAGGCCGACGATGTCCATGTGCCGGCGCGGGCCGGCGCCGACGGTCTCGGTGAAGAACGAGACCCCGATGCCCATCAGCTCGCCGCGGGCGCGTTTGTCGGCCTGCTCGCGACGCAGCTCGTCATACCCGGCGATCTTCATGGAGAGGCGCATGGCCGTCTCGTACTCGCCGGAGTCGTACTCCCAGCCGGTCTTGTTCTGGTAGGGGAACTGCTCCGGACGGATGAAGTTCTTGAGGCGCAGCTCGGCCGGGTCCATCGCCAGCTTCTGGGCGAGCACGTCGACCATCCGCTCGACCAGGTACACCGCCTCGGTGACCCGGAAGGAGCAGGCGTAGGCCACGCCACCGGGGGCCTTGTTGGTGTAGACGCCGGTCACCTTGCAGTGCGCCGCCTCGAGGTCGTAGCTGCCGGTGAAGATGTGGAAGAAGCCGGCCGGGTACTTGGTGGGCTGCGCGGTGGCGTTGAAGGCGCCGTGGTCGGCGATCACGGTGGTGCGGACGGCGAGGATCCTGCCGTCGCTGGTCGCCGCCACCTCGCCGCGCATCAGATAGTCGCGAGCGAACGACGTCGACATCAGGTTCTCAGAGCGGTCCTCGACCCACTTCACCGGTTTGCCGGTGACGATCGAGCCGACCACCGCGCAGACATAGCCGGGGTAGATGCCCACCTTGTTGCCGAAGCCGCCGCCGATGTCTGGGGAGATCACCCGGATCTTGTGCTCGGGGATCCCCGCCACCAGCGCGTACAGGGTGCGGTGCGCGTGGGGGGCCTGGGTGGTCTCGTACAGGGTCAGCTTGCCGTCGATGGGGTCGTAGTCGGCGATCGCCCCGCAGGTCTCCATGGGAGCGGGGTGCACCCGCGGGTACACCACGTCCTGGCTGACCACCACGTCGGCGCGGGCGAACACGGCGTCGGTGGCGGCGGAGTCGCCGGCCTCCCAGTCGAAGATGTGGTTGTCGGTGCGGCCCTCGAGGTCGTCACGGATCACCGGCATGCCCGGGTCGAGCGCCTTGCGCGCATCCATGACCGGTGGGAGCACGTCGTACTCCACCTTGATCAGCTCCAGCGCATCGCGTGCCGCATAGCGATCCTCGGCGACGACGAAGGCCACCTCCTGGCCCTGGAAGCGCACCTTGTCGGTGGCCAGCACCGCCTGGACATCGGCGGAGAGCGTCGGCGCCCAGGCGAGGTTGAGCGGCTCGAGGTCCTTGCCGGTGATCACCGCCCGCACCTTGGGATGCGCGGCCGCGGCAGTGGTGTCGATCGACACCAGCCGGGCGTGGGCCACCGGGGAGCGCAGCACAGCGCCGTGGAGCATCCCGGGCAGGGTGATGTCATCGAGGTAGTGGCCCTTGCCCCGAACGAAGCGGGGATCCTCCTTGCGCTGCAGGCGGCCGAAGCCGATCGGACGATCCTCGGCGGCAGCGGCGGGGTTGCGCTCGCGCTCGTCGACCGGACCGGCGGGGACTGGCGGCTCGTCGAGGGTGGTCATCCGGGTACTTCCTCAGCAGCGTGGTTGGCGGCCCAATGAACCGAGCGCACGATGGTGGCGTAGCCGGTGCAACGACAGATCTGGCCGGAGATCGCCTCGCGGATCTGGTGGTCATCGGGGTGGGGGTTGCTGTCGAGCAGCGCCCGGGCGGTGAGCATCATGCCCGGCGTGCAGAAGCCGCACTGAAGACCATGCTCTTCCATGAATCCCTGCTGGACTGGGTCGAGGGTGCCGTTCTTGGCAAGGCCCTCGACGGTACGGACGTCGTGACCCGCAGCCATTGCCGCCAGCACCGTGCACGACTTCACCGGCTTGCCGTCCATGAGCACCACGCAGACGCCGCAGTTGCTGGTGTCGCAGCCGGTGTGGGTGCCGGTGAGGCCGAGGACCTCGCGGATGAAGTGCACCAGCAGCACCCGCGGCTCCGCGTCGCGGGTGACCTGCTCACCGTTGACAGTCATGGCAATCTGCATGTTTGTTCAGCCCCCTGCTCGGCTGCGCGACGACATGCCCGGCGCAGCACGCGACGGGTGAGCTCGTCGGCGAGGTGCCGCTTGTAGTCGACGGGCCCGCGCTGGTCGCTGTCCGGGCTGCAATCCTCGCCGGCGAGGCGGGCGGCCTCGACGAAGAGCTCCTCGCTTGGGCGCCCCCCGCGCAGGGCCTCCTCCGCACGGGTGACGGTGCCGCTGTCGAGCCCGACCGCGGTCAATCCGACCCGGGCCTGCTCGATGCTGCCGTCGCCGGCGAGGCTCACCGCGGCGCCGGCGGCGACGATCGCCCAATCCCCGACCCGGCGTTCCACCTTCTCGTAGGCACTGCCGAAGCGCGGCCGCACCGGAAGGCGGATCTCGGTAAGGATCTCGTCCTGGGCAACCGCGGTCTCGTAGGGCCCGCGGTGCAGATCAGCCATCGACAGCGTGCGCTCGCCGCTGCGCCCGCGGATCACCACCTCGGCACTGAGCACGTGGCAGACCGTGGAGAGGTCCTCGGCCGGGTCGGCCTGGCAGAGCGACCCTCCGATGGTTCCACGGTTGCGCACCACCGGGTCGGCGATGACGTGCTCCGCATCCGTGATGATCGCGAACAGCCGGGCGATCACATCGGACTCGAGAAGAGTGGCGTGGCGCGTCAGCGCACCGATGCGCAGAACCTCTGCGTCCTCGCTGATGAAGTCGAGCTCGTGCAGATCGTTGATGTCCACCAGCCACTCGGGGCGGGCCAGGCGAAGCTTCATCATCGGCAGCAGGCTGTGGCCACCGGCGATCAGCCGAGACTCCGGGCCGTGCTGCTCGAGCAATTCCAGGGCATGCTCGACGCTGTCGGCGCGGGCGTAATCGAACGCTGCGGGAATCTGCACAAACGCGCTCCTGAACTCGGCATCTGTCGGCTCTGAGGTCGCAGAGAGACCCTGCGACTTTGACCTGACACTGTCAAGCGTCGATCGACGGCGCGCCGTGTACGGGCTCATGAATCCGCCCCACCTGGTCGCGCAGTGGCTCCCCGGTTCCACCCCAGTGGCCGCGGATGATCTCCGCCGCCACCGACACGGCGGTCTCCTCGGGTGTTCGGGCCCCGATGTCCAGCCCGATCGGCGAGGCCAGCCGGCCCAGCTCGGCGTCGCTGAGACCCTGCTCGCGGAGCCGGGCGAGGCGGTCCTCGTGGGTGCGCCGCGACCCCATGGCGCCCACGTAGGCGATTGGGGCGCGCAGGGCCAGCTCGAGCAGCGGGACGTCGAACTTGGGGTCGTGGGTGAGCACGCAGACCACCGTGCGCTCGTCGACCTCGGCGGCTGCGAAGTGGCGGTGGGGCCAGTCGACGACCACCTCATCAACCCCCGCGAAGCGGCGAGGCGTGGCGAACACCGCCCGGGCATCACAGACGGTGACCCGATAGCCGAGGAAGGTTCCCACCCGGGCCACCGCGGCGGCGAAGTCGATGGCCCCGTAGACGAGCATCCGCGGTGCCGGTGCGTACGAGGCGACGAAGACCGTGACCTCGTCGCCCAGCCGCTGTCCGTCAGGCCCGACACGCAGGACCCCGGTACGACCCTGGGCGAGGAGCCCGCACGCATCGACAGCGATGACCTCGTCGAGGCGGGCGTTCCCGAGAGAGCCGGCGACGCGGTCGGGCCAGAGGCACATCCGGGCGCCAAGCCGGCCCGGGCCGGAGACGATGGTGACCACCGCCACCGGCTCCCCCTGTCGCACGGACGCGACCACCTCGCCCAACTCCGGGAACGAGGTCTGGGAGACGGCCTCGACCCACACGTGCAGCACCCCCCCGCAGGTGAGACCGACGGCAAAGGCGTCGTCGTCGCTGACGCCGTACCGCTGCAGCAGCGGCCGGCCGGTGGCCATGACCCCCTGGGCAAGCTCATACACCGCCCCCTCGACGCAGCCGCCGGACACGCTGCCGACCACGTCGCCCTCGGGACCCACTGCCATGGCGGCGCCGGGCTGCCGGGGCGCTGAGTGGAAGGTCTCCACCACTGTGCCGACACCGACAGTGGCTCCGGCCTCCCACCAGGGGAGGACGTCGTCGAGCAGGTCACGCACCGGCTGTCTTCCTCATCGGTCTCGCCGACCACCGTACCGCGGACCGCACGGCCACCGGCCGCCACCGACCCAGATGGCCGGCGGCCGGCGCGGTGTGATCGGTCGAAGGACACGCCCGCCCGGGTGACCAGGAGCGCCGAGAATCAATCAAATCGTGCAGAAAAGTCTGTAATTCAAGATAATCACGCGCCGTGCCACGCTACAAGATAGGACAGGCGGCCTCGCTCCTCGAGGTCAGCCCGGACACAGTTCGGCGCTGGGCGGATCGGGGGCGGCTGAAGGCCGTCCGCACCCAGGGCGGTCATCGACTCGTCGACGGTGACCAGCTGGCCGCTCTGGCGGCGGAGATCGCCGCTGGTCGCGGGACGCCCCCGATCGTCTTGGAGTCGGCGCGCAACCGCTTCGAGGGCCTGGTGACCAACGTGGTCAAGGACAAGGTCATGGCCCAGGTCGAGATCCAGGCGGGACCGCACAGGGTGGTCTCGCTGATGAGCCGTGAGGCAGCCGACGAGCTCCGCCTGGCGCCGGGTGTCCGCGCCGTCGCCGCCGTCAAGGCGACCAACGTGGTCGTGGAGCTGCCCGCCCAGCCGTAACCGCTCACGGAGGTCAGCGATGTCATGGTCGCGGTCAACCACATCTGCCGCCGTGGTGCTGGGGGCGCTCGGAGCCTCGGCGTGCGGGAGCTCGTCGACCAGCTCGTCGTCACCCTCCACGGGATCGGGCAGCTCGGCGACGTCGACGCCCGATGCTCTGAACGGAGGCGTCACAGTGCTGGCGGCCGCCTCGCTCACCGAAGCCTTCAAGGACGCCAAGACCAAGCTGGAGGCAGCCCACTCCGGGCTGACCCTCACCTACAGCTTCGGCGGCTCGCAGGCGCTGGTGACCCAGGTTCAGAACGGCGCGCCCGCCGACGTGATCGCAACCGCTGACACCGCAACCATGCAGAAGCTGGTCGACGGCGGGCTCGTCGCCGCGCCCAGCACCTTCGTCCGCAACAAGCTGGAGATGGTGGTGGCCCCGGGGAATCCCAAGAACGTGCAGGGTTTGGCCGACTTCGCCAGGACCGACCTCAAGGTCATCCTCGAGGATCCGTCGGTGCCCGCCGGGAAGTACGGCCGCCAGGCTCTGGCGGCGCAGGGGGTGACCGCCAAGCCTGTGTCCCTGCCGCTCGACGTCAAGTCCGAGCTGCTGGCGGTCGAGCAGGGCAACGCCGACGTGGGCATCGTGTACGTCACCGACGTCTCGTCGGCGGGCTCGGCGGTGTCGGGCGTGACCGTTCCCGACAGCCAGAACATCGTCGCCAAGTACCCCATCGCCGTGGTCGAGGCGACCAAGAACCACGGGGCTGCCCAGGCGTTCGTCGATGCAGTGCTGCACGGGGCGGGCCAGCAGGCGCTGCTGGCCAGGGGCTTCCTGGCGCCGTGACGGGCAGGAGGCCACCGCTCCTCCTGCTCATTCCCGCGGCTGGTGCCCTGGCGCTCATCCTGGTGCCGCTGGCAGGGCTGCTCGGCCACGTGCCGTGGACAACGCTGCTCACCCAGATCACGTCCAACCAGGTGGGCAGCGCGCTGCTTCTGTCGTTGGAGTGCTCGTTGCTGGCGGTGGCGGTGGCGCTCGTGCTCGGGGTCCCGCTGGCCTGGACATTGGCGCGGACCAGCTTCCCGGGGAAGGCTCTGGTCAGGGCCCTGGTGACCCTGCCGATGGTCCTTCCCCCCGTGGTTGGCGGTGTCGCCCTGCTGCTGGCGTTCGGCGCTCACGGCTTCGCGGGACAGGCGCTGGCGCATCTGGGCATCACCCTGCCGTTCACCACTGCGGGGGCGGTGGTCGCGGAGACGTTCGTGGCGATGCCGTTTCTGATCATCGCCGTCGAGGCAGGGCTGCGCCAGGCAGACGAGCGGTATGAAGAGGCTGCCGCGACGCTGGGGGCCGCGCCGTGGATGCGCTTCTGGCGGGTGACGCTGCCGTTGATCGCGCCGTCCCTGGCGGCGGGCGCGGCGTTGACCTGGGCCCGGGCGCTTGGGGAGTTCGGCGCGACGATCACCTTCGCCGGGAACCTGCCTGGAACGACCCAGACGATGCCACTCGCGGTCTACGTCGCGCTGGAGTCGGACACCGACGGCGCGATCGCTCTGTCCCTGGTGCTGCTGGTGGTGTCGCTGGGGGTGCTGATCGGCCTCCGCCACCGCTGGCTGGGGGCAACCGGATGACCCTGGAGGCCCTCGTCGGCGTCCGTATCGGCGCTCTCGACCTCCAGGCAACGGTCAGCGCGCAGCCGGGCGAGCTGGTTGCCATCGTGGGTCCGAACGGTGCCGGCAAGACCACCTTGCTCCGGGCCCTGGCGGGGCTCGTCCGCCTTCACAGCGGGCGGGTCGCCGTCGACGGCCAGGTGATCGAGGACGTCGAGGGACGAATCAGCACCTCACCGGAGCGGCGACCGATCGCACTCATGTTCCAGGACGGCCTGCTCTTTCCGTACCTGACCGCGACCCAGAACGTCGCCTTCGGTTTGCGAGCCCGGGGTGTTCCCAAGCGCAGCGCCACGGAACGGGCCGACGCCTGGCTGGCACGGGTGGGGCTCGCCGACCGCGGGTCGAGCCGGCCCGCCCAACTCTCGGGAGGCGAGCGCCAGCGGGTGGCCCTGGCCCGCGCGCTGATCACCGAGCCACGATTGCTGCTCCTCGACGAGCCGTTCGCGTCAGTGGATGCCTCCGCCCGGGTGGATCTCCGCCATCTGCTCCGCGACCAGCTGTCGCTGTATTCGGGCATGCGCCTGCTGGTCACGCACGACCCGCTCGAGGCAATGGCGCTGGCCGATCGGGTCATCGTCCTGGAGCAGGGACGGGTGGCCCAGTCGGGCCTGATCACCGAGGTGACCGCCAGGCCCCGCTCGCCGTGGGTGGCGACGATGCTCGGCCTCAACCTCTTCCGCGGGGTGGCGACGGCGACCGGTCTCGACATGGCCGGGACCACCATCGCCGCGTTGAGCGATGTGCGCGGCCAGGCGTTCGCAGTGGTTCATCCGCGGGCGATCGCGCTGCACAGGTCGCGACCCGAGGGTAGCCCCCGCAACGTCTGGCGGGGAGAGGCCGAGAGCCTGGACCGCGACCGCGACAGGGTGCGCGTCAGCATCGCCGGGCCGATCCCGGTTGTCGCAGAGGTGACGCCGGCGGCGGTGGCCGAGCTTGGCCTGGGGGTCGGCGGCGCGGTCTGGGTGTCGGTCAAGGCGACCGAGGTGCAGGTGTACGCGGAGTGAGCTCATGCCCAGGCACCCGCTCGGTCGCGAGCGGTCACACTTGTGGGCACGCCATGCATGAGCTGTCCCTGTGCCAAGCCATCGCCGACACCGTCAGCGAGCGCGCTGAGGGACAGCGCGTGGACCGCGTCGAGGTGCGCATCGGTCACTTCCGCCAGGTCGTGCCCGATTCGCTGCTGTTCTCCTGGGAGCTGATCACCGATGGCACCGAGCTTGCCGGCTGCGAGCTGGTCATCGACCATGTGCCGGCGGTGATCAGCTGCCAGGCATGCGGCCAGGAGAGCACGCTGGACATGCCCATCCTGCTCTGCACTGGCTGCCAGAGCAGCGACGTCAGGCTGGTGAGCGGCGAGGAGCTGCTGATCGCATCGATCGACAGGACGGGGGAGAGGGTGAGCTGATGGGACGATTCCACCGCCACACCGATGGCAGCGTGCACGAGCACGACCACCGCGACGTCGGTGACCACACCGGCTACACGCAGACCGGGACGGAGCGCGTGTCAGTGCTCGAGAACATCCTCGCCGAGAACGACCGCATCGCCGACCGCAACCGCGCCGACTTCGCCGGCGCGGGGGTCACCACCGTCAACCTGATGTCCTCGCCCGGGGCCGGCAAGACCAGTCTCCTCAAGCGGACCATCACCTCGCTCGAGGGCCGGCTCCGGCTGGGCATCCTCGAGGGCGACATCGCCACCAGCCTGGACGCCGACGAGCTGGGCGGTCTGGGGGCGCCGGTGTCGCTGGTCAACACCAGCGCCGGGTTCGGCGGCGAATGCCATCTCGACGCCACCATGGTCCGCTCCGGGCTGGGCCGGCTCCCCCTCGACCAGCTCGACCTGCTGATCATCGAGAACGTCGGCAACCTGGTGTGTCCCGCCGAGTTCGACGTCGGCCAGCACGCCCGGGCGATGGTCTATGCGATCACCGAGGGGGAGGAGAAGCCTCTCAAGTACCCAGTGATGTTCCACGCCTGCGAGGTGGTGGTGGTCAACAAGCTCGACCTCCTGGCGCACCTCGACTTCGACCTCGACCACTTCCTCGCCAACCTGCGCACCGTCAACCCCACCGCCCGGGTCATCCAGCTCAGCGCGCGCAGCGGTGAGGGGATGGCGGAATGGTGCGATTGGCTGGTCGAGATTCGCGACCGGACAGCTGTGGCCGGCGCCGCCGGTGCGCATCCGCGGCCGCACAACGCGGCGCTCACCGGCTAGTGCCGCCTCGCGGTTGCCCTGCTCGACGTCGAGGGATGGGAAATCCGTGATGACCACTGTGCTCTCTCGCGCGCGTGAGATGCCCACGTAGCTGTTCTCGCGGTCGGTCTGCCAGCCGCCGAGGAGGACGACGGCGTGATCGACGGTGCGTCCCTGAGCGGAGTACACGTGCTGCGCGTAGCCGAGCCGGAGCGCGTCGAGCTGCTCTCGCTGCACGGTGACCTCGCGGTCGCGGAGCTCGACGGTGACACGCTCGCGCTGGGCGTCGACGGCGGTGATCACGCCGGCCTCGCCGTTCTCGACGCGACGGAGGGCGCGAATGTCGGCGCGGTCATGGCGCTGCTGCTCCGCCTCGGCCGGGTAGAGGCGGCGCTCGAAGGTGACCACGTCGCCGCGATGCAGCTGCTCCTCGCGGGCCACCTGGCTGTCCCGGTACTGGGTCTGCACGGTGACCCACTCCGGGGCCAGCTCGCCGACGTTCAGACGTCGCTGCTGGGCGGCGGCGTTGAGGGCATCGACCTCGGCGTTGCTGCTGTCGGTGAGCAGCAGGACGCGGTCCAGCCCCCCTCTCCTCGCCCCATACGCTCACGGTCCCAGCGGTCGACGGCGGCCGCACGCGCGGCCTGACGGTCGTCGACGACCACGATCTGCTCACGCTCCTCGAAGGCTCGCAGGGCGTCCACGGACTGGCCCTCGCGCAGCGCGGTCCAGGCGTCGCGTGCCCACTGCTCGCGGGCGCGAAAGTTCTCGGAGAGGGTGGGGGCGCCGAGTCGTTGTTCCAGCACCGGCCAGAGCCCGCCGGCCTCGATCGGGGAGAGCTGGGCGCTGTCCCCGGCGGCGATCAGCTTGGCGCCCACAGTGGCGGGGAGGAGCCGATGCCAGCGCTCCGTCTCGAGAAGCCCCGCCTCGTCGACGACCAGGACTGCGCCTCTGATGTCGGGAGGGTCGTTGCCGCCGGCGCGGACGATGAACGAGTCCAGGGTGCGCGCCTCGTCGACTCCGATTTCGGCGCCGAGGCGTTGGGCAGTGTCTCCCGCGGCGGCCAGCGCGATGACGCGCCGGCCGTCCTGGCGGTATGCCTGGGTGACCGCGCGCAGGACCTCTCCCTTGCCCGCGCCGGCGGGGGCGGTGATGAGCGCGAGGGCGCGGTCATCGGTCAGGGCGCGCACCGCTGTCTGCTGTTCGTCGGAGAGAGCGACACGTGCGGTGCTGATGGCCGCGCTCACCGATGAGCGCTTCGCGGAAAACCCATGCGCAGAAAGGGATTTCACGCGCGCTGCGAGCAGTGCGGCGCGCTCGGTGTCGAGCATCTTCTGCGTGGTGGAGTGCACAACGTCGAGGCGGACCAGCTCGGGCGATGCCGCCACCGCGGTGATCAGCGCGCCGACGTCGGCGCCGCGGGCGCGCCCCTGGGCGGCTTCGGCGACGGCGATGCGCAGGGTGCGCTCGTCGAAGACGGCGGCGTTCTTGGTGAGCGCGTGGGGACTGTCCGGGGCGACCAGCTCGCGGACGATCTGGTCGGTGGCCATCTCCAGGCTGAGGGCGCCGGGGGTGCGGCCGCGCAGCTGCTCCAGGTCGGTAGGGGAGAAGCCGACTTCGGCGGCGCGCTCGTGCCACTGCGCAAATGCGGAGACCTGCTCGGCGGCCTTGGGGTGGCGGGAGAGGACGACCAGGTTGCGGGCCTCCTCGTCGGTGGGGCGGCGGCCGTGCTTGGCGACGAAGCGGGTGGTGGCGGCCTCGACCTCCCGGGCGCGCTGGGAAAAGGTGTGTCGCGCCTCCTTGCTGACGCCGCTGACCTCGAAGTACCGGCCCTCGCGGTGGACCCGGTAGCCCAGCTGCAGCAGTTCGGCGGCCAGCTCGGCGCGGTACACCGCGCCCGCTTCGGCGGCGATGCGGTACAGCTCGCGGGAATCCACCGCGGCCCAATTGCCCCCGTTCTTGGCCAGGGCGTCGTGCTGGCGGAGAGCGAGGTTGGCGATGGCGCAGTGGTCATGGAGCTGGGGGTCGGGGGCCTGCCCCTTTTCGTGCTGCTCGGCGCAGCTCCGCGAGGTGTGGTGGCGGAAGCGGGCGATCACCAGACCGTCCGCCCGCTCATGGCGGACCGCGCCGTTGATGCGCCGCCGCACCAGGGGAGCCTGACCCTCGATACGGGAGAGGGCCACGGACACGGCGCGGCTCTGGGCCGCCTCGAGCTGGGCGCGGTGCTCGGCGCCGGCGAGCGCCCAGACCAGGGAGACGGATTTGGGGGCACTGAAGGTGCAGTCGATCGCGGCGACGTGCTCGCCGTGGCGGAGCGGCGGATGAGGATCTCCCCGGTGCGGGGTCCTTGCCCTCCCAGACGCGGAGCAGCTGCTCGCGGCTGACCTCGCCGACCAGGCCCAGTTCGGCGGCGGCCCGGCCCTGCCACTGGCCGATGCCCTCGATCTGCTCGCCGGCGGGGGAGAGGTAGTAGTCGCCGCGCTGGCTCATGCTGTCGCGGGAGGCGAGGTAGGCGGAGTAGCCGGCCGCGTCGGCGCCGCCGATCTTGTGGACGGTCATCACGGCCGGGCAGTTCCGACGCGAGGGCGGGGGTATGCTGTGCCCATGGCTGTCCATCCCGATCGCGACCCCATCGACGACGAGATCGAGCGTGTCCTGGCGGAGAACCCCGGACTCCTTGAGGAGCTGCAGGAGTGGGACCGCCGCTTCGCCGCAGGTGAGGTGAGGAACGACGAGTTTGTGACCACCGACGAGGTTCGGCGCCGCCTGGGGATGTCTGCTCCACCAGGGTGAGACTGCTCTGGAGTGAGCGCGCGCTCGTGGACCTGGGGCGAGCCGCCGAGTGGTCGATCAGTCAGGCTGAGGCGGTGGTGAACGCGATGACATGGATGGCCGAGACGGGCTTCTCGCTGGGGCGTCACGTGGCGGGAGCAGAGGACTTGTACTGGCCGGCGCCGCCCCTGGGCGTTTTCTATCGCGTCGAGAGCGAGACCATGCACGTCCTCCGGGTTATCGACGTTCGCCGCCGACGGGAGCCCTGGTAGCAGGAGGGTCGTCACGGCCGTGCCCTGGCGCGGTGCTGGAGGCGCCAGACCGCTGACACGGCGAGGAGGCCGGCGAACACGCCGAGGAGGAGGGTCACTGGCCAGGCGACCAGCGCGTGGTTGCCACAGCTCGCGGCCACAGCGCAGTACGTGTGTGGGGGCTGCCCGTCCAGCAGCTGATCCGAACACAGCCCGCCACAGCCGCGTACCAGCGGGGCGCTGAGGAGAGCGGCTACCACGAGGCCGACCACGACGCCGGCGACGATGCGGAGCCTCACTGTCAGCCTGGCGCGACCGGCTCAGGGGTCTCGGAGAGCGGCTCCACCAAACCGGCAGTACGCGCCTCCCCAGCCCTGGTGTCCATCACGCGCCCCATCCAGTACATCGCGCACAAGATGTGCAGCCAAACTGTCTTTCACGGTCAGCGCGGCGAGGAGCTGCTGAGATACCATGCCTGGGCATCGCGCCACAACGGCCACGGTAGTCTGTTATTTTCCGGGACGCGCGCGGCGCGTCGTTCATGCGGGGGAAGGGAGCACGATGAGGCGCTGGACGAGATCTGGCTCTTTGGGAACCGCACCTCACCGAAGGGCGTCAGGATCGATCCTACGGCAGCGCCGAGCCGTCGCCGCCGCCCTCCTGGCTCTCTGCGCTTTGCTGGTGCCGACGGTGGTCGTGCACGCCGCGGCCAACAGCTGGGCCACGGTGGCGCCGATGCCCACCGCCCGCTCCGACCTGGCGGCGGCGACCGGCCCGGACGGGCGCATCTACGCCATCGGCGGCGGCGACGGCACCAGCGTTTTGACCACCGTGGAGGCGTACACCCCGAGCACCAACAGCTGGGCCACGGTGGCGCCGATGCCCACCGCCCGCTCCGACCTGGCGGCGGCGACCGGCCCGGACGGGCGCATCTACGCCATCGGCGGCGGCGACGGCACCAGCGTTTTGACCACCGTGGAGGCGTACACCCCGAGCACCAACAGCTGGGCCACGGTGGCGCCGATGCCCACCGCCCGC
>JAEKNN010000003.1:55130-77279 GCA_016464795.1 Candidatus Amunia macphersoniae
GTACACCCCGAGCACCAACAGCTGGGCCACGGTGGCGCCGATGCCCACCGCCCGCGGGTTCCTGGCGGCGGCGACCGGCCCGGACGGGCGCATCTACGCCATCGGCGGCTACAAGGGCGGCTATCTGACCACGGTGGAGGCGTATGACACCGGTTTCATGGCGCCCGCCAACGTCCCCGAAGCGCCGGCGTCGATGCTCCTCCTTGTGGCTGGGACCGCAGGGATCGTGTCTGCGGTGGTCCTGACGCGGCGGCGTGGCTGGCGCCGGGCCGGCGCCACAGGATAAGCGCACTCGAGAGGAGCGTCAACCGCCCAAAGCCGCCCCGGGCGGCTCCGGCATACCGTCAGAGATCGCCCTTGCGAGCCTGACAGTCGCGGCCGGTCACACGGACGAGCACGGGGTCCAACTCCGCGTCGGTGGGCACGCGGTAGGGGATGCGAGCGTGGGCGATCTTCTGACGGGCGCGCACCAGCCGCTTGGCCATGGTCGCCTGCGGGACCATCAGGACCCGGGCGATCGCCGCCACATCCAGGCCGGCAAGCGTGCGCAGCGCCAGAGCCACCTGGGCGTCGAGCGCGAGCGCGGGGTGACAGCAGGTGAAGACCAGGCGCAGCATGTCGTCGCGGACGACGCTTTCGGGCTCGACCATCTCGGTGACCTCCTCCGCGGGATCTGGAATGGCCGCCGGCAGGTGCCACCCCGCAGCCGTCTCCTTGGCGGGCCGAACCGCCTCGCGGCGCATCGTGTCGTAGGCCTTGTTGCGGGCCGCCACGGTCAGCCACGCCCGCGGATCGTCAGGTACTCCGGTGCGAGGCCAGGCGCGCAGGGCCGCCAGGGCGGCGTCGTGCGAGGCGGACTGTCTCTGCGAGCTGCTGCTCGGCGTTCAGGATTGCGCCGCACCTCCGGACATCGGCACCACCGGGCGCAGCTCGACCTTGCCCCGCCAGGCGGCGGGAGGCTGAGCCGCCCAGCGGGTTGCCTCATCGAGGTCGGCCGCCTCGATGACATAGAAGCCACCGAGGATCTCCTTGGCCTCCGCGTAGGGGCCGTCGCTGGTCACCACCTTGCCGCCCTTGCCACCGTCGACGGTGATGGTGGTGGCCATGGTGGCGGGATGAAGTGCCTCGCCACCGCGGAGCACGCCCGCAGCGCCGGCGGCCTGGCCGAACTCGGCGTAGCCAGCCGAGAACTGCTCTTCCTCCGGACTGGTCCAGTAGCTGTCCTCCGGGTAGTAGAGAAGCGCCGCATACAGAGCCATGATCGTCCTCCCGTCGCTGGGCCGCGGGTGCCGCCCTTCGCCAATAGGACGATCGCAAATCCGCAATGAGGACACCCGAGTTCGTTGACCGTCCACAGTCCGTCCGGGGTGACCGTCTGCTTGGCCGCATCCGCCTCAGGTTTGCTGTCGCCGCGGGGCTCGCCCTCGCGGTCATGACCGCGGGTTGTGCAGCGAGTGTCCCGCACCAGCTCTCCGCACCGACCAGCACCCAGCCGGCGCCCCCCAACGCCACGTCCACTCCGAGCGCGCTGCCGGACGGCTGCCCGGACGCGCCGCGTTGCCCCGACTACACAGTCGTCGGCGTGGGCTGGCAACCCGACGCGCGGGGCAACATCTCGATCCATTACCGAATCAACCCTTCGCCGCCTCCGGGCTCATCGCTGACGCCGGCCTCGGTGGTCGCGGCGGTGACGGCCGCGGCGCAAACGTGGATGTCAGCGGACCCGCACCTGCGCCTGGTCTACGACGGCCCCACCACGCAACCGCCGGTCTTCAACAACGTGGTCGGCTTCGCCGACGATTCGGCGTCAGGCTCGACCCAGGTCGACCACGGTCCTGGTGGCTATTACCACGGCCGTTACGAGCACTTCTCGGTACGCCTCTCGAACGGCGTGAGCTGGGACTGGGACCCCTGTGACCCGGCCCTGGGCCAGATCTGCACACCGTATTCGCGTCCGGGTCGAGCGGCGGCAACCTGGGATGTGCAGGACGTGATGACCCACGAATGGGGTCATGTGGTGGGCCTCGAGCACGCCACACGCGGCGTCGACTACGAGCTCACCATGTATGTCGGTGGTCCGTACGGGCCGCTCTGCGATGGCACCAAGACCTGCCGTTTTCGCGACACCCTGGGACTCGGCGACGTGCTTGGCGTGCGCTCGCTGTATCCGACAACATCGCCGCTGCCGCGGTTGCTGTCCCGGCCATAACGCTGGAGGGACTGCGCCGACAATCCGACCTCAGCACGCGGGTAGCGAGCGCTCACGGTGCCAGTAATGTCCGCGGTGAGGCTAGAACACCACCACGGAGCGGAGCACCTCGCTGCGCTCGATCTTGGTGAAGGCGGCTTCGACGTCGTCGATGCCAATCGTCTCCGAGACAAAGGCGTCGAGATCGAGACGGCCGCGTGAGTAGAGGTCGACCAGGATCGGAAAGTCGCGGGTGGGCAGGGAGTCGCCGTACCACGAGGAGCGCAACGAGCCGCCGTGGCCGAACAGCTCGCCCAGGGGCAGCTCGACTGTCATCGCCGGGTCCGGTGGGACACCCACCTGCACCACGCGACCGGCGAGATCGCGGGCCATGAACGCCTGCCTGTAGGTCTGCGGAAGCCCAACGGCGTCGATCACCAGGTCGGCGCCGAGACCGCCCGTCAACTCCCGGATGGCCTCAACGGGGTCGCACTCCCCGGCGTTGACGGTGTGGGTTGCGCCGAACTGCTTGGCCCATTCCAGCTTGTGCGGGGCCAGGTCGACGGCGATCACCGTTCGAGCCCCTGCGATCGCCGCTCCCGCGACCGCGGCGCTGCCGACACCACCACAGCCGATCACGGCCACCGTGTCGCCGAACGCCACCATCCCGGTGTTGACCGCTGCCCCGTACCCGGCCATGACCCCGCATCCGATCAGGCAGGCCGCCTCGGGCCGTGTGCCGGCTGCGACCTTCACGGCCTGCAGCGCGTGGACCAACGTGTACTCGCAGAAGCCGCCCACCCCGAGCGCGGCGGACAGGGTCGTGCCCTCGACCAGGGCCATGCGCTGGGTCGCGTTGCGACTGTCGAAGCAGTACCAGGGCCGGCCTCGCAGGCAGCTGCGGCATTGGCCGCACGGCGCCCGCCAGGCGATGACCACCGGATCGCCGGTGGCGACGTTGGTGACGTCCTCGCCGACCGCCTCGACGATGCCGGCGACCTCGTGGCCGAGAAGGTAGGGGAAGTCGTCACCGATGCCACCGTTGCGGTAATGGAGATCGGTGTGGCAGACACCGCAAGCCTGGACGCGAATCAGCACCTCGCCGGGCCCGGGGTCCGGCACCTCGATGGGTTCGAGGGAGACAGGAGCCCCTTTCTTGGCGGCGATGACCCCCTGAACCTGGTGCGGCACGTGAGATCCCCCTTGGCTGGTTCCAGCCGACCAGCGGACGGATTGTACGGAGCCCCTCAACCAGGGCGAGCGACTCGGGTGTTCACTCGCGAGCCGTCTCCCGGCAGGGCGCGATGGCGGGGTCGGCAGGGACGTAGTATCCGTCGCAAGTGGTCGATGCAATCGCGGCTTGCCAAACGGGTCAGCGTTGATGGCGCGGAGCCATCGTCCTCGGGGGCGGCTGGGCCATACGGTCGCCATGCTGTCACCGATGACAGCGGCCGCGGCGCGCATCTCCTTCGAACGCGCAGCCGGCGACCGGGTGCGCCGGCTGGTGGCCACGGCGTCCGATGGGGCGCGGCAGCGGCTGCGCCCGACGCGACCGCGGATGCGCGCTCTGACCGTTGTGGGCGGAGGCAAGCTGGAGTGGCGGAGCGTGCCGGCACCGCCCCCGCCGGGTCCGCTGGGCGCGGTGGTGCGACCTCTGGCGGTGGCGACATGCGACCTCGACAGGGCATTGGTGCTCGGGGCCACGCCGTTTCCGTTTCCGCTCCGGTACGGGCACGAGTGCATCGCCGAGGTGCTCAGCGTGGGCGCGTCGGTGGCCAACATCACCCCAGGTCAGAGGGTCGTGGTGCCGTTCCAGATCAGCTGCGGGACCTGCGCGGCATGCCACGGCGGCCGCACCGGCAACTGCACCAGCGTGCCGCCGCTGTCGATGTACGGCTTCGGCCTCATCGGCGGCCACTGGGGGGGTGCGGTGGCCGATCAATTGGCGGTGCCGTTCGCGGACGGGATGCTGGTGCCGCTCGCCGACGGTCTCGAGCCCGCCCACGTCGCCAGTGTCGCCGACAACGTGTGCGACGGCTACCGGCACATCGGGCCATATCTGCCCAGCCTGCTCGATGAGCGGGGTGAGGTGGAGGTGATCATCCTGGCGGCTGTCAGCCGCAGGTCGCTGTTCAGCGCCAGCGTTCCCCTGTACGCGGGATTGACGGCGCGCGCCCTTGGGGCCTCGGCCGTGCACTTCGTGGACTGCCGGCCGGAGGTGCGCACGCAGGCGGCGCGGCTGGGCCTGAACGCGGTGGCCCCGGGCGCTCTCCGTCGAGGTTTCGCCGCCCCGCTGACGGCGGACGTCACCGGCCAGCCCGGTGGTCTGCGCCGGGCGTTGTCACTGACCGCCCCCGACGGCATCTGCAGCAGCGTCGGCGGCCTGCACCGCAGCGGACGCCTGCCCATCGGTGAGATGTACATGCGCAACGCGACCCTGAGCATCGGCCGCACTCACGCGCGGGCGGTGATGCCTGCAGTGCTGGACCTGATCACCTCCGGTCGCCTACAGCCAGAGAGGGTGACCACAACCGTTGCGCCGATGGACGACGCCGTCGAGGTGTTGCGCGCGCACATGCTGGGCGACAGCACCAAGACGATCCTCACCGCCTGACAGAACTCAGCAGGAGTGGGCGCGTCGCACCGCAGCCGGGTCTGCCATCTGATCATCACGCGCTGACCGACGATGCGCGTGGGACGGAAGTGTGCTGGAACGGTGTCGCCAGAGTGAGTGGCGATCGCCATCGTGTTGGTCGTGCCCTCGGCGTACGTGGTGTAGTCCCTCCGCGCCCCGGGGACACCGAGGAGCGGGTACGCTCCGCCTGATGTGTTCAGCTAGCGGGCTCGGATCCGGGCGTCGCTGGTGTCGAGGCGCAGCAGCAGGTCGGTGGGCAGCGTATCGAGTTCTAGGGCCTGGCGCAGCCGCGGCAGGGCCTCAGTGGTGATCCGTTCCCGCAGCGGTGCGATCGCAGCGCCGGTCTCGGTGTGCACCACCAAGTGCAGCGTGGGCTGCTGGCGGGGTCCGGTGAGCGTGGCGGTGGCCTTCGCCACCCCCGGGTAGCCCGCTATGTCGGCGGCTGCGGCATCGGCGGCGTGGTCTGTATCGAGCCGGGTTGTGCCGTGCCCGGAATCCACGGGAAGCCGCCAGGTGCTGGTCGTGGGCCGGCGTAGCGCTTGGGCGATTAGCCAGCGCAGGCACAGCAGCCCGATGACGATGGCCGCGCCCGTTGCCACATATGGCACCCATACCGCGGCGGTGGCACCGGCCGGTACCACCCGCGCGCTCGGATCGAGGGCGGGCAGCACCCCGTGGAGCAAATCCAGGCCGAAGGCCAAGCCGAACGCGCCCGCCATCAGCAGGATCACACCGAGCAGGGCGAGCACGGTGCGGTTGAGCCGGGCGGGCCGGTTTGGGGTGCTCATTACGGACTCCAGGTAGTGGCCACGCGCACCTTGATCCGCCGCGGGCGGGCCAGGGTGACATCCTCGAGACGCTCAGAGATCGCAGAGTGGACCTGTTGAGCGAGAGCGCCGGGCTCGTTCAGCGGGGTGCGCACGGTCGCGGTGACGGCTCGACCGCGGACCCGGACGATGGCTGTCTCCACCCCGTCCGCGCTGGCAGCGGCGCTGCTGAGCACCGTGTTCAGACTCGAGCGCGTCACGCCGGTGACGGGCCGTTCATCTGAGGATGCTAGCGGCAGCACGGTGGGGGAGCCGGGGGTAAGCGCGGCGAGCAGCAGTGCCAGCCCGAGCACCGCCACAGCTGCGGCCATGGCCAGCGTGGCTGGCTGGTTCCAGGCAAGAGTGCTGCCGTATTGGGTCATCGCGGAGAACGAGAGCCATTGATGCTGGCCGGTCAACAGTTGGATGCACGACACGGCGATCAGCACCGCTGCCGCGAGCAGCACCAGGGCAACCAGGCTGGCGGGAAGCGTGCGACGCGGATGGCGGATCATTGCAGCCCCCGGGGAGTGGTTTTGGTGGTCGACCGCAGCGCGGTGACGGTGATGTCGACCTGACGGACGGTGAGGTCGGTCAACTCGGCGATCCGGCCGATCAGGTGCCGACGAGCCTGGTCGGTGACCCGGCCGATCGGGGCCGGATAGGTCACGGTGCAGGCCACCTCCAGGGCGACCACCGACCCGGTCACCGTGGCACGGACCTGGGGGAGCCCGTCCGGGTCGCCGCTGCCCAACGGAACCCCGAGGACCCGTCGGGCCGTCCCACCGATCTGGTCGACCTGGGCCACCAGAGTGGCCGCGATCTTCTCGATCACGCCGTCTGCGATCGTGAGGTCCCCACGTTCAGCGGCCGGAACCAGATCCGCACCGACACGGTATCGACCAGCGTGCGGACTGCAAGGTGGTGCGGAGGGCGCGAGCGGGGCATCGGTGGTCATCACCGGACCCGGTCCTGGCTGCGCCCGATCAGCGCGGACAGGTCGAGCTGGCCGTCGAGGTAACGGCCTACGCCCAAGCCGATCGCACCGAGCAGCAACACGACGAGGAAGGCGCCGAAGCCGCCAAAGGCACCGGCGAAGCCTAACGCGAGGCCAACGGCCAAGCCAAGGGTGGAAGCGGAGGGGTTCACGATAGGGTCTCCTCATGCAAGGCGTCCCGGCGGGCGCTGAGCGGGACTGGTCCGGATCGGACCTGGTCGGTGGGGGCGACATCGCCAGGAAGCGCGAGGTCCTCGATTACGATCGTGACCGGTAGCCCGAGGGTGTGCCCGTGCAGGGCGGCCCGGACGCTGGCATCGATCTCGGTGATGGTGGCCGAATAGCGACCCACCAGGTGCACTAACACCTCGTTCGGGGTGATCCGAATGCCGGTGACCCGGCGACCAGGCAGGTACGTGGCGACCTCTCCGAACCGGCCACGGTGCAGCCCAGCCACTCGCGGGCAGGCGAGCACGAGCGCGGCGATGCGGTCTGCATCAGGAAGGCGGCTCTCCAGCACGGGGACAATGGGCGGCCCGGGACTGCTCACGCCACGCGCGGCGGCTGCGACGGGCCCTGGTCCTCGGTGTCATCGTCAGAGGGTAGGTGCACGTCGTTGACCGACACGTTGACCTCCACGACCTCCAGGCCGGTCATCCGTTCCAGCGCGCCGATGACGTTGCGGCGGATTGCCTTCGCGAGTTCGGCGATCGCGACGCCATACTCGACGACGAGCTCCAGGTCGATCGCGGCCTGGCGTTCGCCGACCTCGACCGTCACGCCCTGGCTGACGTTGCTGCTCGCGCCGGGGATGCGCTCGCGGATCGCGCCGAACGCCCGCGCGGTGCCGCCGCCTAGGGCATGCACGCCGGAGACCTCACGCGCGGCCACCCCAGCGATCTTCGAGACCACGGCATCGGCAATCGTGGTGCGGCCCTGAGGGGTGGCCAACTCACCACCCGCGGTGCCGACGCGGCTCGCCGCGCTCGTCACGGCCACGGTCGGCCTGGCGGTGTCGGTGGGAGTCTTCTCATCCGAGCTGCTCATGGGACTGGTCCTCCGGTTGATGGTTCGACTGGCTCTTTGCCCGGGATCGGGCCATCATGGCGATCCGAGCAAATACACCTGGAGAGACACCGTCTGGGGGTGGGTCGTCACGGCAGTTGCGCGACGAGCTGGCCTCATGTGCGGGCTAGAGAGTGGCCGAGGCGATCGCCGATGGTGACTTGGCCGGGCAGCTCGCGGTGGGGGCGCTCAGGGAGTGCAGCAGGGGATCACCGAGCCGAACGAGATCCGCCATGTCCACTGGGAGCGCGCAGATCCGTTGCGCGCCGGATGGACGACGGCGCCACGGGCGAGCGTGCCCGACCGCGCGACGCCGTGATCCACCACCACGGGGCCGACGGCCGAGGAGATTCCCTACGAACGATGGGCTCAGCCGCACGAGATGGCAGCGGCGGCTCGGGATCAGTCCAGGGTGAGGTCGATCTCGGCGATGTGCACCCACACGTCAGTGACCGGGTGGCCGACGGCGATCGGTACAGCGGCGCAGACAGCGGCGCACACGGCAGCGCCCACCGCGGCGGCCTGGTATCCGCCGTCCACCACAAGCTGCACCTCCACCATCACACCACCGTCGACCAGGTCTACGTTCACGCCGGCGATGTCGGGGAGAGCCTGGCCGGTGGCCTGCTCGAAGGCTCGCGCGGCGAGATGTCGGATCAACCCCCACACTCCCGGTTGCAGGCGAACCACCCCGGACACAGCCCGGGCAGCGCGCGCAGCGGCGTCGGCCGCCCATACCTCGGTCGCCAGGTCGTCCGGTGCCCAGTCGGTGATCACGGCTGTCCCTCCGATCCAGCGCCGGGAGCGTCGGCGATCCAGACGTCGGTGACCTCGAAGTCGAGGGTATCCAGGACGAGCCCGATCCGCGCCGACAGCGCTGCGCCCACCCGTTGGCGAGCCTGGTCTAGCGCGGTCACCTCACCGGACCCGTAGCGCAGCGACACCGACATCCATACCCGCACCGTGTGCGCCACCGTGGGATCGACCACGATGCGGCACCGGTGCGCTCGGACACCGTCAACTCCGTCCACCGCGAAGCGCAGCACCGCGGCCAGCGCGGAGGCGGAGATGTCAATCGTGCCCGAGAGTGCGGGCAGCGCGATGGCATCCCCGCGGGCCAGATCGGCACGAACCGCGTTCATGATCTGGTCTAGCAGTCCGGACGGCGGATTGACCGGTTCGTCGATCAGCAGCCGGGTGGCCTCGGCCATCTGCTCCAGGCTGGCCCGCGCGGTGAGGCAGTGCGGACAGTCCGCTGCGTGCGCGCTGGCGTGCCCGGCCTGCATATCGTCCCAGACCTGTTCCACGCTGCACCCGCATGCCAACGGGTGCTCAGCGCCGGCTTGGTGTGTGGTGGGTGGGGTGTTCGGGTTCATCGCCATGGCGCCATCACCTCCGCCAGCTCGATCCGTGCCCGCGCGATTCGTCCCCGCACCGCCCCGGTCGTCGTGTCCACCAGTTGTGCGATCTCCTCATAAGATCGTCCGTGCACTTCCCGCAGCAACCAACAGGCGCGCTGCTGTGGCGGCAGGGTATCCAGCGCGGCGACCACGGCGCGCATCGCGGCCGCGTTCTGCGCGGTGCGCGCCGGATCGGCATCCCCACTGGCAGCGGGAGCCGCGGTCTCCTCGTTGAGTTCGGCCGTGGGTCGGCGACCCCGCAGCACGTTGAGGCAGCGGTTGGTGGCGGTGCGGTAGAGCCAGCCGCCGAAGGCGCCGTCCTGCTCGATCTCCGGAAGTCGCCGCCACGCGGTCAGAAAAACCTCCTGAGTCACATCCTCCGCCTCTCCACTCGCACCGTTCAGCATCCGCAGGCACAGCCCGTAGATGCGGCGCTCATAGCGGCGCACCAGGGCTTCGAAGGCGCCGATGTCACGGTCTCGGGCGCGCGCCACCAGGGTGGCCTCGTCCAGCGTCGCCGTGCCCGCCGGGTTCGCCGCTCCCGCATCCGGCACCGCTTCCCTCCTCTCGCCAGTCTGCGGCGCCACGTGCTCTGCGCCTGCGTTGTACGAGAGACACACCCCGGCCGCCGACCGCACGATCATTGCAACAACCTCTCACGTGGCGATGCTCACAGCCGCGCTTGACGGGCCCGGCGAGCTGCGCCCGTACGAGATCGGTGAGCGGCCGAGCCAAGCGGTCGGGGATGTGTGCCCGGTTGACCCGTGACATCGGACCGTGAGTGGTGTCTTTCGGTCGTAGGACTATTACCCGCCCAGCTGGGCTTCCCAAGGGAGGAGATGACTATGAGCTTCGCGGACAAGGCCAAGAACAAAGCAGAAGAACTGGCCGGGAAGGTAAAGGAGAAGACAGGTGCGGTCGCCGGCAACGAGGATCTCGAAGCGGACGGCCAGGCCGACCAAGCAAAGGCCGGGGTCAAGCAGGGCGGCGAACACCTCAAGGACGTCGCCGGGGATGCCAAGAACTCGTTCACCAAGGACTGACCCCACGCCGTCTTCACGGACCTGCCGGCACCAGCGCGATGCCGAGTTGCGCACGCAGCCTCCGCGAGAGCGGGCGCGAACTCCGCCGCCGCCTGTGACGTGATCGGGCCGAACATATTGGGCACGGCGTCGTCATGGCCAAGCCGCATCAGCTCCTCGGCGCTGCTCGCAGGCAGCCGTGAGCCACACATCGGCGGCCCCAGGTAGACGCGCCAAGCGGCGAGCCCGTCCAGCGCGCGGCTCGGCGACGTCATGCTCGCGCTGCTCGCGCACTCCGATGTCACCGGCGCGGGCGCGGCCAAGGCGTGGGGGAGGGTGGCCTGGACATCGCGGTGCGCTGGGGCGTTGCCGCTTGCCCCGTACACGGTGGTTGACGAGCCGCCCCATCGCATCCTGTGCAGCCTCGGCCAAGTGGTGCGCGTCGGCATCATCGCTGGCGGCGAGCACCATCTTGTCGATGCGTCGGAGCGCGGAGCACGCGTCGCGCAGCAGTGCCTCGGTTGCCTTCTCGGCCTGCGACGCTTCCGCGAGATCCCGGCTGCTCATCGGCCTACTGTGCCCGCTGCTGGGGCGTCGCGACAGCCCGGGAACGTGCGATGGCCCGGTACACCGTGGAGCCCGTGACCCGACGGGTACCATCGCTCCGATGAAGCTGCGCCCCACTGTCATCGAGCTGGTGGTGTCCGACATGGCCGTCACCCTGGCCTTCTACCGACGCCTGGGTCTCGACATCGCCTCTGACGCCGACGACCAACCGCACGTGGACCTCGACATCGGCGGGATGCATCTGGCCTTCGATACGGAGGACACGATCCGTTCGTTCGATCCCGCCTGGACACCACCGTCAGGAGGCGGACACCGGGTAGCGTTGGGCTTCGCCTGCGCGAGCCCCGGCGAGGTGGACGCTGCGTGGGCGGACCTCACCGGCGCCGGCTACCAGGGTCACCTGCCGCCGTGGGACGCCTTCT
Source organism: Candidatus Amunia macphersoniae (assembly GCA_016464795.1). Taxonomy (GTDB): domain Bacteria; phylum Chloroflexota; class Dormibacteria; order Aeolococcales; family Aeolococcaceae; genus Aeolococcus; species Aeolococcus macphersoniae. The sequence goes on from JAEKNN010000003.1 coordinate 66,233, forward strand.
GGGGCATGCGGTATGCGGTGGTGCGGGATCCTGATGGGACGCCTGTCGACCTCTTCGCCGAGCTGCCGCGGGTGTAGACGGCAGACCGTCGCTTGTCACGACGTCCATGAACGGCCACTCGTGAACAGACCTGGTAATGTAGTGAAACCTTCTATCGCTACTATCATGTCTAGGGCCGAACGGGTGGGCATCCCTGAGCGCTCTGATCGGGGAGCGACGCCGCCGCGGCCCTGACGAGGATCTGCCATGGCTACCGTCCCACAGAAGACCCCTGGCCGCAAGCCGCCCGGAGACGCGGGCGATCACCGCTCGTGGTGGCATCAGCTGGGGCGGCCCCTCGAGGCGCTGGTCTGGCTGCTCATCGTCCTGGCGGTGATCGGGATCTACCGGGGAGCCGAGTTCCTGGTGGTGCACATCTTCAACGTGCTGCTGCTCTTCATCTTCGCCGCCGTGATCGCCCTGATCCTCACCCCGCTTGTCGACCGGATTCAGAAGCTGCCGCCATTCCGCCGCCACAGGTCGTTCGCCGTCCTCGCCCTCTACCTCGTCGCATTCGCGGCGGTGGCACTGGTCGTGGTTCTGGTGGTCCCCTCCGTCATCGACCAGGGCAAGCAGCTGCCCGCTCTGGCGACCCGCCTGCAAAGCGAGCTGGACAGGAGAGGAGTGTCGTTCAAGCTCAGCTCGCTGGCCTCGGGGGCGAGCGGGGGCGGCCTGGACACGGCCCTGGGAATCCTTGCCGGGGTCGTCTCCGGAATCGTGAACGTCGTCCTCATCATGGTGATCTCGATCTATCTGCTCATCGAGGGGCGCGGTCTGGTGGCCACGGCGCGCAACCTGTTCCCGTCCAAGCCACGGCTGTTCGACTTCACGGCGCTGGCGGTCGGCTCGACCCTTGCTGCGTATGTCCGCGGCCAATTGATCCTGTCCGCGGTGATCGGCACCTACACCGGCATCGCGCTCACGCTCCTGGGTGTTCACTACGGCGTCGTCATCGGCGTCGCCGCCTTCTTCCTCGAGTTCATCCCGATCGTCGGCGCGGTTGTCGCCATGGTGGTCGGGGTGGGGGTGGCCCTCCTGCAGAGCCCTCTGCTCGCACTCCTGGCGGCCGTCGTCGGTCTCCTCGGCCATGCCCTCGACGCCTACATCGTCGGCCCCCGGGTCAACGCGCGGGTGACCCAACTCCACCCCCTGATGGCGATGGCTGCGTTGCTGGTCGGTGCCGAGCTGGCGGGGATCCTCGGCGCCTTGTTCGCGGTGCCCCTGGCCGCCATCGCCAACATTCTGCTCGGCGCGCTGTATCGCTCCCGGCGCGGTCAGGTGGCGATGAGCACTGATGGTGGTGGCGAAATCACCGCGGACAACCTGCCGCGTCTCGGCGAGGAGATCGGCGGGGTCGAGGAGGAGGGAATCGACGGCGAGCCGGTCCCGCACAAGGCGCAACCAGCCCACGCCGGCGCGAGCAAGCGGCCGGCTGACTAGATTTCGGAAGGCGACTGGCCAACCCAGTCGAGGATAGAGGCGGCGCGTGCCGCGCTGTCCCGAGCCCTCAGCGAAGGGCATCGTTGCCGGTTCAGGACGGCTGGCGGGCCGATCGCCTCCCAGGCCGAGATCCACCGCGGCGACAGGTTCGATGGCGGCCTGCTGTCGGAACAGCAGCATGTCGCGGCCGTCGCGCTGGCGGATGGTGGCAATCCAGCGCTCGTCGAGCATCGTCATCCCCACCACCACCCGGTTGACGTAGTAGTCGGGCCCCCAACCAACAAGCTGGATGCCGCGGCTCTACAGCACCATGCCGTCGTCGGTGACGTGGTCGCTGCCTGCATTGAGCTGTGCGGCCGAATAGGTGGCTACGAAGGCGCGTACTGGGCGCATCCTGGGTGAACCCGACGTAGAGGGGTCAAGCTGGGCGCCCCTGCCCACGGCTGGCATCGCCCCCTCGAGGAGTTGACATAAACTATGTGCGCATATAATATGCGGGCATCTCGTCATCGAACCAGGAGGGCACTTGCCATGTGGACCTATCAGCACAGCATCGATTCACAGGCTGACGCCGACCACCTCTTCGCCCTCTTCAGCGATGTGGGCACTTGGCCGGACTGGAACGCGGGGGTGGAACGGATGGACCTCAACGGGCCCTTCATGGCCGGCACCGCGGGCACCATGGTGGTGCCGGAGCAGGGCCCGCTGCCGTTCCAGTTGACCTGGGTCGAGCCCGGCCGCGGCTTCGAGGACGCCACTGAGATCCCTGGCGTGGGGGCAGCAGTGCGCGTGCGGCACACCCTGGAACCGCTCAGCCACGGCGGCACCCGCATCACCTATCGATGTGTCATCGACGGCCCCGCCGCAGACGAGGTGGGGCCGGGCCTGGGCCCGATGATCACTGGCGACTTTCCGGAGGTGATGGCCGCGCTCAGCGCCCGCGCAGAGGCCACGACGCGCGAGCGATGAGCTCGAGGAGCGGGGAGTCCCCGCGGCGCGGGGCGCCGCCAGCACCGGGGCCAGGCGACAGTCCGGGGTTCCTGCTCTGGCGGGTGACCCTGCGCTGGCAGCGCTTGATGGCCGCGTCGTTGCGGCCGCTGGGGCTCACCCATGTGCAGTTCGTCCTGCTGGGCAGCACCTGGTGGCTGACGGAGGTGGCGGGGGAGACGCCCACGCAGCGCCGGGTCGCCGACCACGCCGGGACCGACCCGATGATGACCTCGCAGGTGCTTCGCGCTCTCGAGTCCAAGGGACTGGTCACCCGGCTGGCCAGCCCTGCCGATTCCCGAGCCCGGCGAGTGACCGTGACTGCCATCGGCGCGGTGCTGGCACGACGGGCGGTCGCGGTGGTCGAGGCCGCCGACGTCGACTTCTTCGCCAGCGCCGGCGACCGACGGGCGCTCCTGTCGACGCTGCACCATCTGGACCGGTGAGACGGAGATGGACGAACCCGGGGAAACTCGCTGACGAGCGCGGTCACAGACTGGTCTGGACTGGTCTGATGCTAATCGCCGCATGCGCAGCGTGGGCTCGTACGAGGCGAAGACGCATCTGCCCCGTTTGCTGGACGCGGTGGCCGGGGGCGAGACGGTGACCATCACCAAGCATGGCCGGCCGGTCGCTCGGCTGGTCCCGTTCGCGGGAGCGTCGTCGCGCGACCTCACTGACGTCATCGCAGGCATGCGCAAGAGGAGTGCGGGACGCACACTTGGTGTGGCCGCGCGAGACCTCATCGACGAAGGTCGTCGATGAGGGCGGCGGCGCCCCCCGCGCGGTGATCGTCATCGATGCCTCGGTGACCTTGGCCTGGTGTTTCAGCGACGAGGCATCGCAGAGCACGGATCAGCTGCTCGACGCTGTTTCAGCCGACGGAGCGATGGTGCCCGCGCTGTGGATCTACGAGGTAACAAATGTGCTGGCCAGCGCGGAGCGTCGTGACCGCATCACCCCGGCGGACGCCGGAGCCTTCCTCGACGACCTGCGCCACCTCCCGATCGTCGTTGAACCGGCATTCGGTGACTGGGGACCTGCGAATCTCGTTGCGCTGGCCCGTCAACACGGTCTGACGGCCTACGACTGCGCCTACCTGGACGTCGCAGCCCGCCACGGTCTGCCTCTCGCGACCCAGGATCGGACGCTGCGCTCCGCTGCACAGAGCGCAGGCGTCACGGTTGTGGGTCCCGAGCCAGGCAGGCTGTCCCCGAGAGCCGAGTAGGCCGAACGGCGGACTGGAAGCCGCCCGGCACACTACTGCGATGGTTGACAAGGTTGTTCTCCGACGACGCCCTTGCCGAGCTCTACGACGCACTCGACACGCCCGTGGACTCACGAGGCGACCTCGCTTTCCATCTGAAGCTGGTGATGTCAGCGCACTCCGTGTTGGACGTCGGATGCGGGACGGGCCAGCTGCTGCGTCGCGCCCGCCAGTGCGGGCATGCCGGTCGTTTGGTTGGCCTCGACCCTGCTCCCGGCATGGTGAACCAGGCGCGCAAGTGGCCGGGGATCGAATGGATGCTGGGTGACCTTGGCTCGGTCCGTTACGACCAGGAGTTCGAGCTGGTTGTGATGACGGGTCATGTGTTCCAAGTCTTCCTCGAGGATGACGAGCTGAGGACGACACTGGCCGCGGTACGGTCGGCCCTCACCGACCACGGCCGATTCTCGTTCGAGACCCGCCATCCAGGAGCCCGGGCCTGGGAGCGCTGGACTCGGGACAAGGTGGTCGAGGACACAGACCCTGCCAGGGAGGTGGTTCGCCGGTGGTGTGAGGTGGAGACGCCGGTGGACGGGGACCTCGTTCGCTTCACCCAGACGTTTGCCAGCCCGCGGTGGGACCAGCCGCAGCTGAGCCGGAGCACCTTGCGGTTCCTCGACGTCGACGCGGTGGCCTCTTTTCTGACCGGTGCCGGCCTCGCGATAGAGAGGCAGTACGGGGACTGGGATGAAAGCCCTCTGACTGACACCAGTCCAGAGATCATCACGATCGCACGGCGAGCGTGAGGGCTGTTCGCTGCCCACCTCTCGGCGCAGCCGTCAATGAACGGCGAGCCAGACGTCGCCCGCGGCACCGTCCCGGACAGCGTGGATGTCCCAGCAGCCCGGGGTCGGGAAGAGAAAACCGCTGCCCCATTCATCGCCGGGTCGGGTCCAGGTCGAGCCCAGGTGCACCTCCGGTCCACCGGTGACCGCGCGGATCCCACCCGGTCCGGTGGTGTCGAGATGCAGCTGGCCGGCGCCGGTCATGCGCCAGACGATCTTGACTCCCTGATTGGCGCTCAACGGCGGAGTGTCGAAGAGCAATGCCCACAGGTCGGCTGGTGACGACGTTCCCTCGACTTCCGGACCAGCGCTCCCGATGTACGTCGGGGAGGGAGGTTGACAGCCGGGGCCGCCCAGCGGTCCAGCAGTCGCGCGAAACACGATCGTCTCGGTGAATCCCGCCCCGTCGACCTGGTAGGCGTAGCAGCCTGGCGCGGTCACGAACGTATATTTGGGCCAGCTCCGCCATCCATCACCGCCACCTGCACTGCCACTTGCACCGCCGCTCGCATTGCCACTCCCATCCGCGGCGCTCGACGAGCCAAGCTCCAGAGCAGCGTCGGCGGCGGCCGAATCGCCGAACCGGACTGTGCCGTCACCATCGAGTTGACGTCCCCGAACCAGGATGGGCCCCTGATATCGCGGACTGGCAATCCAGAGAACCTTCCGCGTTTCGCCGGCTCCCACCGTCTGCTCACCGAGAATGGGGTAGACGGGGCCATCGCCAGGGGTGAAGCCCGTGCCAAATGGGGAGAACTGATCGGCTGCCTGGCCGGGTGTCGGTTGGCAGGGGCCGGTGGTGAGGCGGGCGAGGTGGAGCGGCCGAGCCTGAAGCCCGTTTACCGTCGGCGTGGCCGTGGCAACAGGCGCTGACGAGCACCCCGTCAGCCCGACGACCAGGGCGAGTGTGAACACGCCAGTACACCACCGCACATGGTCCACGGTACATCAGCCTCCGACGGGTATCCCCGTGCTTGGCTTGGGGCGCTCACTCCAACAAGGCCGCAAGACGCCCGGCCAGGTCGGCAGTGGGCAGGCGGTACGGCGCCACTGACGCGTCGTGTCGGGTGCTGTCTGGATCCCAGGTGAAGGTGAGCTGGCCGCCGTGCACGATCAGCAGGTCGCCGATGTCCATCGACGGGATGAGCAGGCACATGGGGTGAGGCGAGGTATCGTCGCGGCGCTCGGCGAAGACGGTGAACCAGGTGTTGGGCGTGGGGCGGAGTGTGTGCGGGGGCACCTTGACGGTGCCGCGGCGATGGCTGTCGTCGACGCTGATCGCTTTCACCTGAATCCCGGCGATGCCGCCGGTGTGGACGTGACGCACGCAGTACTCGACCATCTCCAGGTCGGGGAAGGCCTTGAAGGTGTTCAGCCGCGCGTCCTCGGCGAGCAGGGCGACGAGACGGGCCTCGGCGCGGTAGCCCACGTCTGAGCCGAACCCGGCCGGGCGCACGCGCGGGGGAGGGGCGACGATGAGGTCGGCAGCGTCGGCCACGCCGGGCAGCAAACGCTCGGCCAAGGCGTCGATGTGCAGGGCGTATGGAAACCAGCGACTCGAGGCGGCTGGGGGAAACGGGATGCTGGCCTGGTAGCCGTGGTCGACTCCACGGCGGCGGAAGGCGAGAGCCTCGAACGTCGGCACGTCGACACAGATCACTGTGCCATGCAACTGGCGAGCCCGCTCATCCAGGACCACGGCGACGATAACGGCTCGGGGATCTCGCAGCTCGTTGTCGCGGATCAGCACGTGCAGCTTGCCGTCCTTCAGAGGGTGCCGGCCCTTCACCTGGATGGCCGCGGCAAGGTCGGTGCCGGGGAGGCGGACGATGCCGTCGACTCCCATGTCCCGAAGTGGCAGGAACACATGCAGGGGAGAGGACAGCGTCAGCGCTGTCCAGACCAGAAACTCGGCTGCCTGGCCGGCACGATCGGCACGGGTGTCATCGGCCATCGGTGGGCCCGCGGCTCAGTGGGGCTGGATCAGACCTTGCTCAGGGCGCGATCGACCCGATGCTGGTAACGAAGGCCCGCGATGCCCCCGCCGATGGCCGCGAGCAGGGTGAGGAGGGCGACGATGACGAGCACGATGACCCCGCCGGTGGCGAAGGACTGGCCATTGACAGGGATCGATGGCAGCCGGAGCTGGGCGAGCACGTTGTACTTGGAACCGGCCACCACCCCGGCAACGGCCAGGGCGACGGTGACCAGCAGGCCGATCACCCACACCCCAAAACCCTGCACAGCGCCTGAGAACCGCGACAGCCGGCCGGCGACATAGCCGCCCGAGTAGTAGGAGAGCAGGAGGATGACCACGAACAGGATGACGCCCGCGAGGGTGAGAGTAGTGGCGGTGCTGGTGCTGCTCAAGGCGTTCTGGGTGAGCGTGAGAGCGGCACCGGCGGCGCTGAGGATGGCTGTCAGCAACGCCGCCATGCCCACGCCCACCAGCCAGCCGAAGAACGCGGCGCCGAAGTTGAGCCCCCGGAAGCGGTTCAGCTCGCGCCGGTAGCGCTCGGCGGTCGTCTCCGACGTGGGGATGGCCGCCACCCGTGGGTCGGTGGTGACGGGGGCCGGGGCAAGCGGCTGGGCCGGTGGCAATGGCTCCGCGGCGGACGGGTACTCGGGGGTGGTGCTCACTCGTGAACTGTAGTCCTTCGGGCCGGTCTGTTCCAAGCAACATGTCAGCCCGAATTTCCATGGGGACCACGCTGGTCTCGGCGACGCCACGCAGATCCCGCGGCGTTCCACGCCGATTTATCCAACCCAAAGCCGATCCGCTGGACCGCGTGGTACGGTTAGGTCGTGGCCACAGACCGCCAGGACGAAGGCGATCCGATCCTCGCCGAGGGGCTGCGGTTGCTCGAGGAAGATCCTGCCCTGGCGGCGCAGCTCGACGACTTCGAGCGTCGGCTCGACAGCGGTGAGGTGCCGAGGACGGCGCTGCACACCACCGCGGAGGTTCGCCGCCGACTGGGTTTGCCGCCACCCGAGGCTGCGCCGGCCACGCCGGAGGAGCTCGTCTAGCGTTGCCGGCGCCGTTCCGGCTCATCTGGTCGGACGCCGCCTTGCGATACCTCGAGCAGCTGCATGAGCGCGCCCCCGGGCAGGCCGAGGCCGTCGTCAACGCCATGGAGTGGATGGCCGACTCGGGGTTTTCGCTCGGGGCCGAGGTCCGCCCCGGCCGCCACTACTGGCCGGTCCCACCCCAAGGTGTCTACTACGCCGAACGCCGGACCGCCCTCTACGTCGAGAGCATCCTCGACGTCCGTCGGCGCCACACCCGACGCCCCTGAGCGCTCGTACTGGCGGCGGATCAGAGCGGCGCCCCGTCCTGCTTGCGATGCCAGAAGAGAAAGCGCTGGTAGCGCTATGAATCGCCCTGGGTTTCGTGGAGGCTCACCACCTTGGAGTATCCCGACTCGTCCCCGCGCACGCAACATGCCCGTCGGGGTCGCTGAGGATGACGGATCGCCGTTGACGTATCTGATCCCTGGGGCTATCCGCGTCGACGACGACCGACAGGCAATCGGCCTCCACGGCGAAGAAGAGCGACTCCGAGCGCGGCCAGTCCCAAGCCCACTGTGTCGCCTAACGCTCGGACCAAACCCGCCTGTGGTGTGAAATAGGTCCCAATGATCAGCGTCTCCGTCCCAAGCAGAACCGAGGCGAGACCCACAGGGGTGCTTGCACGCTGCCTGACACCGACCAGACAGTAACAAAGGGAGCCAGCCACGGCAGCAGCAGCTTCGCCCATAGCGCCAGCTGCGACGTCGTCACCGCGCAGGGCCGTGAGGCCAAAGACGACTAGCCCTACGGCAACGGTCGACACGACAGCTGTGATATACGTCTGCCAATAGCTACGATTGGCGGGCTCTGGGCGTAGTACGTATGGCATGGCGCCCATGCCCGCGAGCGGGATCACAGCGAGGACATTGACGGCCGCGTTCATCGGTGCCCACTCGAAATTAATGGATGCCGCGCTCCGCGTTGAGTCTCTCCAACTCTGTCTCAAACCTGAGTCGGTGTGCCTCACCAGCCTCGTGAACTACGTCCCACTTCTTGGCGATCGCCGCCCATGGCTCATTCGGGTGGTCCCGGAGGTAATCAGACTCCACACTGTTTAGCTGCAGGCCAGGGATCGGGAAGCGGAAGATTGCAGGCGGGTAGTCATTTTCCGTCGCTTCAACGCTGGCGCCGACAATAACGCTCCGGAACTGGTGGGCTGCCGGTGTGCGGCCCGATAGCACGATGAAGTTTGCGCCTCGATAGGTAAAAGGGTTCAGATTGCCGAACTCCGTGGTCGTGTCGCAAGGGTGTGTCTCGATCGACAGGTCATGAAAAGCAGGTGGTAGCGAAACAAACGTCACCACGTCGACGACGACATCAATGTTCGTGGGCGCCTGGGAGTTTGCGAATCCCCTGAGAAGGAGCACCTGCGCATGCTGTGAGAAGGAAACCATGGCGAACCGTCGCTTTGGGAGGGACCTGAAGTCGATTGGCCGTTCCATGCAGTATCGCCTCTACAAACGCAACTCTAGCATGCACCCTGCGAGGAACAGGCATTGCTGTTAGGCGAATATGACTTCTCAAGCGGTGATCCGATCCTACGGTGCTTGCAGAGGTCCCGGGAAGGCGCGCTCCGCCTCGACGCTCAGGTTCTTCTCCTCGCGGCGCAGCACCAGCGTGAAGACCACGATCACCACCACCGCGAGGATGCCCAGGGCGATGTTCACTGGGGTGCTGAGGCTCTGGATGTACGCGCCGGCAAAGTACGCCCCGAGGCTCCACGCCACCGCCCAGAAAATCCCCCCGGTGGCATTGAACAGCAGGAACGGCGGCCACGACATCCGCGCCGTGCCGGCAAGGAATGCCGCATACGTCCGGAGCACCGAGACGAAGCGGCCGAAGAACACCACCTTGCCGCCGTGGCGCATGAACAGATATCGGGCGATCTTGATCCGGCTCTCGTCGACCCGGATGTACCTGCCGTAGCGGAGGAGGAGGCGGTAACCACCCCAGTGTCCGATGCCGAAGCCGATGTTGTCTCCGATGATCGCCCCGCTCGCCGCGGCGATGACAATGACCTCGATGCTGAGGTTGTGCGTGGTTCCCGCGTACAGGCCTGCGGCGATCAGCATGGTCTCGCCGGGCAACGGAATTCCCAGGCTCTCGATGCCGACGAACGCGAAGACCGCGGCGTATCCGAACCGTCCCAGCACGCTGTCGACGAGGCTGGCAGCGAGCATTGGCAGTGATCCTAGTGGGCCGCCAGGGGCCGGTGCCGTGCGGGGATCGGTCGGCGGCCGGTGACGGCGATCTTGCGCCGGCGGTTCGGATAATGGGCGCGATGAGCTCCCTCCGAGCCGCTCGCGCCAGCCAGACCAGGTCGGGGTCACACCGGCGGCAGCGGCGTGTGCTCGCCGCATCCGCTCTCATTCTCACCGGTGTTGCAGGCGTGGTCGCCGTCGAGGCGGTGCTGGGATTCCGGGGTGGCTCTGCCCCCGAGCCCGCCGGCTCGCCGGACGGCCTGATCGGCGAGGGCGACCAGTCGCCCCTGGTCCTGGTGGTTCTCGGCGACTCCACCGGCGTCGCGGTGGGCGCGACCGACGTCGACCACGGCTACCCCCGACTGGTCGCCGGTGCTCTGGCTGCTGCGGCACATCGCCCCGTCCAGCTGCATGTGCTCTCGGTGAGCGGCGCCCGGGTCGCCGACGTGCTCAACCAGCAGCTGGCTCGGGTCGCCGGCCTCGCCCCCGACATGGTGCTGCTTGTGGTCGGCGGCAACGACGTCGTCCACCTCACCCGCGGTCGCGCCGCCCGGCGCGACCTGCGCAGCCTGATCCGGGCCTGCTCGGCGACCGGCGCCAGTGTGGTGGTCGCAGGGGTGCCGGCCATGGGCACCACCCGGCGGGTGGCGGGGCCCCTGCGGTCGCTGATCCGGCTGGTGGAGCATCGCCTCGACAGGGTGTGGCGCGAGGAGACCTCAGCCGCCGACGCGGTGCGCGTGGAGCTGGCCAGAGAGACGGGCCCTGCCTTCGCTGCCGACGGGACGCTCTTCTCGGGCGACCTCTTCCACCCCAGCGACAAGGGCTACGCACTGTGGGCGCGGGTGCTGGAGGGCGGCGTCCTGCGGGCACGAGCTGCACGGTCCTCGCCGCGGCGCCGGCCCGGCGTCCCCTGACCATTCATAGCCAGGCGAACAAGAAAGAGGGCCGGTGCGCAGTGCACCGGCCCTCTCGAAGCTGCGAGTACGTCGGCTAGAAGATCCGGCGACGGCTGCGGGGCATGTAGGCCAGGAGGCCGACGCCCAGTCCGCCGAGGAGGAGGAAGCCGCCCACCGCCAGCGCTGTGAAGGCGCCACTACTACCCGTGGGCGGGGTGGAGATGCCCAGGACGCCACCAACAGGGGTTGGGCTTGGGCTCGATGTCGCCGCCTGGACGCCACCCGGAGGGGTTGCCGTGGGGGTGGCGGTGGGTGTTGGCGTTGGGGTGGGGGTGGGCGTTGGCGTTGGGGTGGGTGTGGGGG
>JAEKNN010000028.1 GCA_016464795.1 Candidatus Amunia macphersoniae
CCTCGTAGCCGAGCAGCTCCTCGACGTCCTCCGCCTCGTCCGCCTCCATCTTGGCCATGAGCTGCTCGCGTCTCTCGTCCGGAAGGTCGCCGAGCAGATCGGCGGCCTCGTCAGGCGACATCGCCTCGAGGATGTCGGCGGCACGCTCGTCATCCAGTCGCGAGAGGATCTGCGCCTGCACCTCCTCCGACGACTCTTCCACCACGTCGGCGGCGATCTCATCGTCCAATGAGGCGAAGATCGCGGCCCGGTCTCGCCCTCCGAGCTGCTCGACGATCTCGGCGATGTCGGCCGGGTGCATCTTGCTCAGCTTCTGATGGCTGATGCGGAGGCGCACGGACCTCTCGTCACTGTGCACCGGGTCGACGGCGTCCCAGGAGATCAGCCGCTGCGGGAAGTCACGGCCGGCCATGTGGGTGAACCGGCGTCCGACCTTCTCCATGCCCAGGCGGCGAAGCAGGCCACGGGCGCCGATGTCCACTCCCACCAGCAGCAACCGCCCGTCCTGGTGCTGCAGCTGGAGGTCGTTGACCCGCACCACCCGGCGACCGTCGGTGTCGACGATCTGCTTGTCGAGGATATCGCGGGACAGCCAGATCTCCTCCTCGGCGCGCGGGTACGCCTCGAGCCTCGAGGTCGGCACATTGAGGCTCAGCTCGCCACTCTCCCCGGCGCGAACCGCACCCCAGTCGATGACCGCAGGCAGCTCCTTGGCGCGTCCTCTGATGGCGAACGCCGTCACCACCGGGTACGGCTCACCCATGCGCACGATCACGTCGCGCACCGTGCCCACAGTTCTCTGATCGACGTCGACGACGTCAGCGCGCAGGAAATCGCTGAGAAAGATCACGGCCTGGTGATGGTGACACTTCCTACGGGAAGGGGCAGATCCGCTCCCCCTGAGCGCGATCGACGTTGGCACGTGGTTCACGCTCGCCCCTTCTCTCGGCGCGCCTGGTTCCGCGCCGGTATGATCGGCGCGAGCATGGCCGACAATCTCCCGTCTCGCTATCTCGGCACTCCGATCGACCGCAACATCGCCCTCGAGCTGGTCCGCGTGACCGAGGGGGCAGCGATGGCGGCGGCACCATTCATGGGACGCAACCGCAAGAACGACGCCGATGGCGCAGCTGTCGACTCGATGCGCCGCAGCCTCAACTTCGTGGACATGGACGGCATCGTGGTCATCGGCGAGGGAGAGAAGGACGAGGCCCCGATGCTGTACATCGGCGAACAGGTGGGCAATGGCAATGAGCCCAAGGTCGATGTCGCTGTCGACCCCATCGACGGCACCCGACTGGTCGCCGAGGGGCTGCCTGGTGGCATCGCCACCGTCTCATTGGCGGAGCGCGGCTCGATGTTCTACACCCACGTCCCGTACATGGAGAAGCTGATCGTCGGTCCCAGAGCCGCCAAGGTCATCGACATCACGGACACCGTCGAGAACAACCTGAAACGCATCGCGAAGGCCGAGGATCGCAACGTCGAGGACCTGACGGTGGTGGTCCTCGACCGCCCTCGTCACGACAACCTCCTCGAGGAGATCCGCTCCGCAGGCGCGCGGGTCAAGCTGATCATGGACGGTGACGTCGCTGCCGGAGTGATGGCGGCGATGGAGCACCGCACCGGCATCGACGTGCTGATGGGCATTGGTGGTTCACCCGAGGCGGTGCTCGCCGCGTGCGCCATCAAGTGCGTCGGCGGCTCGATGCAGGGCCGGCTGTGGCTGCGCGACCAGGACCACGAGATGATCAAGGCCGAGGGCAAGGTGGCCGACCGGGTGCTCGAGCTCGACGACCTGGTCGGCGGCGACAATGTCTTCTTCGCGGCCACGGGCATCACCAGCGGCGAGTTGCTCGAGGGAGTCCGCTTCCTCGGTGAGGGCCGAGCCCGCACCCAGAGCCTGGTGATGCGCAGCTATTCGGGCACCGTCAGGTACATCGACGCCGAGCACAGCCTCGCCAAGCTGCGTTTGCGCCGCGAGGAGGCCAAGGCCGACGGCACCGAGGCGATGATCCTGGACAAGGCCAACCAGGCCGAAGGGCGCCTGCCCGACTGACCGCACTGTCCGGTTCGTGGAGCCGCCGTGGGACAATCCTGGCGACCATGAAACTGTTCCACCCCAGCCCGTCGATGATGCGCTGGTTCATGCCGGGGCTGCAGATCAAGCGCTGGCTGCTGCTGCTGTTCGCCAGCATCGTGATGCTCAGCCTGGCCGTCGGTTACCTGCTCCGCGACATCTACAGCAGCAACGTTCGCTTCCCGTCCTCCGTACAGACGGTCACGCTCCAGTTCCTGCCGCGCGGTGTCCGAGCGGCACTCTTCGGCGTTGTCGGCATCGGCATCCTGCTGCTGTGCTTCTACAAGCTCGGCCAGTCGTTGCTGGGCCCCTTCATGCGCGTGGCCAACAGCGGCGAGCGCCGCAACCTCATCGAGCACCTCTATGCGCACCGACAGCTGTCCAAGGGACCGCGCGTGGTCGCGCTCGGCGGCGGCACCGGCCTGAGCACGCTGCTCCGTGGCATCAAGAAGTACACGGGGAACATCGTGGCCATCGTCACCGTGGCCGACGACGGCGGCTCGAGCGGCCGCCTGCGCGCTGAATATCGTGTGCTCCCGCCTGGTGACTTCCGTCAGTGCCTCACGGCTCTGGCTGAGACTGAGCCGTTGATGACGCAGCTGTTCCAGCACCGCTTCACAGGTGAGGGATCGCTCGGCGGCCACTCGTTTGGCAACCTCTTCATCATGGCCATGGCCGAGATCACCGGCGATTTCGAGCACGCACTTCGCGAGTCGGGCCGGGTGCTCGCGGTGCGCGGCACCATCGTCCCGAGCACGCTCAATGACGTGGTGCTCTGCGCCACCTCCGGCGACGAGGTTCGAGTCGGCGAGTCCCACGTGCCCTACGGCGCGGAGCGGATCGATCGCGTCTTCCTCCAACCCGAAGCACCGCCGATCAACCCGGAGGCCGAGGCAGCCATCCTCGACGCCGAGCTGGTCATCGTCGGGCCCGGCTCTCTGTACACATCGATCCTGCCCAATCTCCTGGTCGACGGAATGGTGGAGGTGCTGCGGGCAACCCCGGCGGTCAAGGTGTACATCTGCAACGTGGCCAGCCAGCCCGGCGAAACCATGGGATACACGGTCAGCGAGCACCTCACCGCCATCGAGGACCACGTCGGCGGCAATCTCTTCGACTACGTCATCGTCAACAGCAACCTCGCGCCCGCCTTGCCGGCATCGGCGCAGGCGGCGGGGACGTCGCGCATCCTCTTCGATCGCGACGAGGCCTCCCGCAAGCCGGTGCACTACATCCTTGCCGACGTGGTGTCGCCCGCCGTGTCGTCGCACCACGACCCCGAGAAGCTGGCGCGGGTGATCATGAAACGGATCTGGAGGTAGGGCGAGGACGCTGGTCAGAGTAAGCCGGGGGAGGGGACGGCAGCATCGCTTCGGTCGCTGTCCTCGCCACGGCTGCGGAGGCTTCCTTCGCGACGCTGCCGTCCCCTCCC
>JAEKNN010000037.1 GCA_016464795.1 Candidatus Amunia macphersoniae
AGCGGGAGGTGTCGTGGCTGTCGAGCAGGTTGAGCTGAGTGAGTTGGATCGGCCAAGGATAGAGGCGCAGGAGGTGGTCGATTTTGGCGGCATAGGCGCGGCCATCGATGCCGGGCCAGGGGGCGTAGGAGCGGCCTTCGACGGTCTCTGGGCGGACGCGGTGGCCGGCGCTGAAAGCGATCGCTGCCTCCGCGAAGAGGTAGTTCATGACGCCGTCGAACTGGTCGCCTTGCAGCCCTGCCGGCTGTCTCCCCAGATTTCGCCGACGATGTAGGCGTCGGGGTTGATCGACTTGGCCCGCTGGCGGAACTCCTGCCAGAAGCCGTCCGAGTGGATTTCGAACGGGACGTCGAGGCGCCAGCCGTCTATCCCTTTGCGAAGCCAGTACTCGCCGACGCGCATCAAGTACTCGCGGACCTGTGGGTTGTCGGTATTGAGTTTGGGTAGGGCGTGCAACCCCGCCCAGGCCTGGAAGCCGGGTGGCCGGGCGTGGTCGTAGGCGTTGGCCGGGTGTTCGTAGAAGGTGAACCAGTCGAGCCACGGCGACGCCGGGCCGTTTTCCAGCACGTCGTTGAACTGGAAGAAGCCCCGGCTGGCGTGGTTGAACACCCCGTCGAGCACCATCCGCACGCCGCGCCGTTGGCATTCGACGAGCAGTGCGTCGAACGCCTCGTCACCGCCGAGCAGCGGGTCGACCTTGTAGTAGTCGTGGGTGTGGTAGCGGTGGTTGCACGCCGACTGGAAGATCGGGTTGAAGTAGAGCGCCGTCACGCCCAGGTCTTGCAGGTAATCGAGGCGCTCCCGGACACCGACCAGGTCCCCGCCCTTGTACCCGAACGGCGTCGGATCGCTGTCCCACGGTTCGAGGTTGTGGGGCTTGTCCAAGCTATCGCTCCTCGCGAAGCGATCCGGGAAGATCTGGTAGAAGACAGCATGTTTGACCCAGTCCGGAGTGACGACCGCAGTCGGCGAGTCGTTCGCCGGCAGTGCTGCGGATGCTGGAGATCGTTTTTCCGCTGGGGTTCGCATGGTGGCGTGTTTGGTCCCTTCATCCGGCCCGAGTCTCGACTTTGACCACCCCAGTTGAGTGTTAGCAGTCGCCACGGTAGTCTGCTAATTGGCACTCTGGTCACCAGAGTGCCAGCAATGGCCCGGGCCGCCTCGACCCCCGCGACGGCGAGGTGGCAGGAGCCAGCATCAGACAACCTGCCAGCTCTTCGAAGACCCCAAAAAGTGGAGGTCATACCGTGGCGAGCGTGAACATCAAGCCGCTCGAGGACAAGATCGTCGTTCAGGCCAGTGAGGCTGAAACGACGACCGCGTCCGGCATCGTCATTCCGGACACCGCCAAGGAAAAGCCCCAGGAGGGCAAGGTCCTAGCGGTGGGCCCGGGTCGCATCAATGACACCGGCACCCGCATCCCGATGGATGTGAGCGTCGGCGACGTCGTGATCTATACCAAGTACGGCGGCACTGAAATCAAGTACAACGGCGAGGAGTACCTGATCCTCTCCGCGCGCGACGTGCTCGCAGTTGTCAACTGACGGTTCGACCGTCGTCGTCAACTGACGGTTTTCGACCGTCGTCAACCGCCCCGCGGCCCCTCCGGGGGTCTGCGGGGCGGTTGTGTTTCGGGTCCCGGCGACGCCGGTGTCCTCAGTGAAGTCCGCCCGTGAGGAAGGCAGACAATGCCCAAGCAGATCACGTTCGACGAGACCGCACGGCGTGCGCTGGAGCGCGGAGTCGACCAGCTCGCCGACGCGGTCAAGATCACTCTCGGTCCACGCGGCCGGCACGTTGTGCTGGAGAAGAAGTACGGCGGCCCGTCGATTACCAACGACGGGGTGACGATCGCCCGCGAGATCGAGCTTTCCGATCCCTATGAGAACCTCGGTGCCCAGCTCGCCAAGAGCGTGGCGACGAAGACCAACGACGTCGCCGGTGACGGCACCACGACCGCTACCGTGCTGGCTCAGGCGATGGTCCGGGAGGGCCTGCGCAACGTGGCCGCCGGGGCCAATCCCATCGCGCTCGGTCGCGGTATCGCGGCGGCCGCGGATGCGGTTGCCGCCGCGTTGGTGGCCAAGGCGACACCAGTCGTCGGCGAGCAGGCGATCGCCCAGGTTGCCACGGTGTCCTCACGTGACCCGGAGATCGGCACCCTGATCGGCCAGGCGATGACCAAGGTCGGCGAGGACGGCGTCATCACCGTGGAGGAATCGTCCACGATGGCCACTGAGGTGGAGTTCACCGAGGGCGTCGCGTTCGACAAGGGTTACATCTCGCCCTATTTCGTCAACGACCCTGAGCGGATGGAGACGGTGCTGACCGACGCCCTCCTCCTGCTGCACCGCGACAAGATCTCCTCGATCATGGACCTGCTGCCGGTGCTCGAACTGGTCGGCCACGCGGGCAGGCCGTTACTCGTCGTGGCTGAGGACGTCGATGGCGAAGCGCTGTCCACGCTGGTGGTCAACGCGCTGCGCAAGACTCTTTCAGTGGTAGCCGTCAAGGCACCGTTCTTCGGTGACCGCCGTAAGGCGTTCATGGATGACCTCGCCGTCGTCACTGGTGCGCAGGTGATCAACCCCGAGGTCGGTCTTACGCTGTCCGAGGCCGGGCTTGAGATGCTGGGCCGGGCCCGGCGCATCGTGGTAACCAAGGACGAGACCACCATCGTCGAGGGTGGCGGCGATCAGGCGGACGTTGACGCCCGTACGGCGCAGCTTCGTCACGAGATCGAGGAAACCGACTCGGACTGGGACCGCGAGAAGTTGCAGGAGCGGCTAGCCAAGCTGGCCGGCGGAGTAGCGGTGATCAAGGTCGGAGCGGCCACCGAGACCGCGCTCAAGGAGCGCAAAGGCCGCATCGAGGATGCCGTGGCGGCCTCGAGGGCGGCTGCCGAGGAGGGCATCGTGCCCGGTGGCGGGGTGGCGCTGATGCACGCCGCCAACTCGGTCGGCGACCTCGGCCTGCTCGGCGACGAGGCGCTTGGCGTCGCCATCGTGCGGGCCGCTAGCGCCGCTCCGGTTCGCTGGATCGCGAACAACGCGGGCGTCGAGGGATCTGTGGTGGTCGCCAAGGTGCGCGACATGCAGTGGGGCCACGGCTTCGACGCCGAAGCGCAGACCTACGGCGACCTCGTTGCCGCGGGCATCGTGGACCCCGTGAAGGTGACTCGATCGGCGATCGTCAACGCTGCCTCCATCGCTCGGATGATCATCAGTACGGAGAGTGCGGTAGTCGACAAGCCCGTGCAGGCCTCACCGGACGGTCAGGGCCACGGCCACGGGCACGGGCCGGGTATGTAACCGGCTTGCGCACGGCGGTCCAGTAATGAGGCCACGGCGGTCCCCGCACCCCCAAAAGGGGCCCGGGGACCGCCGTGGCGTGCATCGGGATAGCCGCTATGCCCGAATCATCCGTGTTCACGGTACTGCCGGGATCCGCTT
>JAEKNN010000050.1 GCA_016464795.1 Candidatus Amunia macphersoniae
CACCATCTGCCCCCGACCTACCAAATGAGTCGATTGTTGGAGCGCGGGCCCTAAGCAGGCGGCCGAGCCCATCGATGCGGGTGATCCTGCCCCGGCCTCGGGCGCGTTTGCACACCGCGGCGCTGTTGTACGTGCGGCTGATGGGCTGCGTGAGCCGTCCCAGCACCACCGCCTCTGCCCAACGCGTGTACAGGTCGCTGTCGCAGCTGTAGTTCATCACGTCGACTGTCCGTGCCCCAGGTGGGCGAGCGCCGATCTCGCCGAAGACGACCTCGCCGTCGGGACGGCGATACCACTCCATGTGGGTGAACCCGTCGCGGACATCCAGCGCCCGCACCACAGCGTGGCCCATCGCCCGCCCGGCCGCAAGGTGATCGACGGTCGGGTCGCGCAGGGCCAGGGTGATCGGGCTGATCCACTCCAGCGAGCGTGCGACCAGTGGTCGCGGACGGTACCAGGAGATGTTCTCGTACAGGACGGCGCCGCGACCGCAGACGGTGTCGAAGGTGAACTCCTCGCCATCGACGAATTCCTCAACGCTGACCTCGACGACGCCGGCAAGGTCGGGCAGCACCTCCTCGAGCTCGGCCTCGCTGTTGGCGCGGTGAGTGTGTGCTGAGCCCGCCCCCGCGATCGGCTTGACGATGACCGGGTAACCGATGGCAGCTGCCGCGTCGCGGACATCCGTCGCCGTCCCGGCCGCTCGGTGGCGGGGAGTGCGGATGCCCGCCGCATCGAGCACGCGCTTCATCTGCTCCTTGTCACGGAAGGGGATGGTCTGGGCCACCGTCATGCCAGGGACGCCGAGAGCCTCGCGGAGGCGCGCCGCGAGCAGCATGGTGGGCTCCCACAGGGACTCGACCTGGTCGACGTGCACGCGTCGGGCCCGGTCGCGCACCGCAGCGAGGACGGCGGTCTCGTCGCCGAAGGAGGGCACGTGCCAGTGATCGGCCAGGTGGTCACGCGCCATCCGCGGCAGATCGCCAATGGGTTGATCGCCGACGCCGATCACCCGAGCCCCGGCGGCCGCCAGCCCCCGCACGAAGAACGGCATCTCGGCGGGGTAGCCAGGCGACAGCATCAGCACCGTCCGCATCGCCGTTAGCCCGTCATCTCGACGCGTGCAACCTCGGCCACCCGGCGCAGCGCCGCCGCGACGACAGCGGTGTCGTGGTGGCGCAGGATCACGTACCCCTCGCCCTCGTAGCTCTCGCTGCGCGGCTGGCCATCCCGGGGCAGGCGCGCTTCCACGACCAGCTCGCCAAGCTCGTGCTGCAGAATCTCGAGCCCGTGCACTCCCGCAACCGTGCCCACGCCCTGGCCGCGAAGGTACACCGCCCCGACTGCGTGCCGGCGCTGTGGGGGGTGAAACTCGCCGAGGATCTCCAGGCGGGCCCAGGCCGCGTACATGTCGACGTCATGCGCGTACGTCAGCAGCGTGGTGAACTGCGCTCCCGGCGGCCGCGCCGCCACCTCGCTGAGCGCGAGCCGGCCCTCGCCGAGCTGGAACCACTCCATGTGGCTGAACCCCGTGGTCATGCCGAGCACCCGCAGCCCCTCGGTGGCGGCGGCCCGGATGCCGTCGAACTCCGGGCCGTCGATGGAGCGCGGAAGCAGCACCGCCCACTGAATCCAGGGATTCTCGAGGACCTCCAGCGGTGTCGGAAGGTAGCTCGAGATCGAGTGCCAGGCCAGCTGTCCGTCGACGAACACGCTGTCGAAGCTGTGCTCGGCGCCACTCACCAGCTCCTCGAGAAGCGCCGGGGCCCGGGGGGTCGGTGGGTCCACCCGAAGCCAGCTGGACAGCTGCTCGTCGGTGTCGATCCTGAACGTGCTCCGCGCCCCAGCGCCGGCCGGGGGCTTGACCACCACCGGAAGGTCCAGCCGGGCCGCGACCTCGACCGCCTCCGCCGCGGACGTGGCCACCCCGTGGCGGGCGCAGGGCACCCCGCGGGCGGCGAAGATCTGCTTCATCCGCGACTTGTCGCGGAAGTTGCGGGCCACCTCGGCGCCCATGCCGGAGATGCCCAGCGCATCACGCACCTCGCCAAGTGGCACCTGGAGCTGCTCGAGCGTTCCCACCAGGCGCGGCACGCCACCCAGCTGCTCGGCCAATCGACGGGTGGCGTCGGCGATCTGCTGCGCGTCGGTGCCGTCGTCGATCCGGCAGTGGGCGGCGAGCTTGTGGCGCAGGTGGTCAGGCACCCTCTCGACGGGATCCTGGCTGATCAGTCCAAGTCTCACCCCGGCAAGCGAGGCGGCGGCGTCGATGAACCGGATGGTGGTCTCGAGGAGGAACGGCGCGACGAACACCGCTGACGGCACCGGCTGAGTGTAGGCAAGGAGGGCCGCGGCGGCTGTCACCGCCGGTAGGATCGCCGGGCATGAACGTCATCTTCATCGAGCCCGCCTTCCCCCCCAACCAGCGCGAGTTCGTCCGTGGGCTGGCCGCTGCCGGGGCCACCATCGTCGGCATTGGCGAGCGCCCCGTGGAGCATCTCGCGGGTGAGCTGCGCACCTGGATGCTCCACTACCACCAGGTCGCCAACGTCACCGACGTGGGTGCCCTCACGGACGCGGTTCGGTGGGTGCAGCGCCGCATCTGGGTGGACCGCCTCGAGGCGACGGTGGAGGCGCACACCATGGCGGCGGCCCACGCCCGAGAGGCCTGCGGCGTCCCCGGCACCTCGGTGCGCACCGCCTACCTCTGCCGCGACAAGCCGGCCATGAAAGAGGCGCTGCGCACGGCCGGTGTCCCCACCGCAGCCTCGACCGCGGCTCACTCGGCCAACCAGGTGCGCGAGTTCGCTGCTCAGGTCGGTTACCCGCTGATCCTCAAGCCACGCGCCGGCGCGGGCGCCTCGGGAACAGTCCGGGTGGAGAGCGACGCCGCACTCGATGCTGCGCTCGCCGGTTTCGGGGAGTTCGAGTCAATCGCCGCCGAAGAGTTCGTGGAGGGTCACGAGGGCTTCTACGACACGCTCAGCGTCGACGGTGAACCGATCTACGACTTCGTCACCCACTACTACCCCAACGTGCTGGAGGCGATGCGCACGCGCTGGATCAGCCCTCAGTTCGTGACCACCAACAGGGTGGACACCGTCGCCGACTACGCGCAGGTGCGCGCCATGGGCCGGCGCGTCGCGCAGGCGCTCGGCATCGGCACCTCGCCAACCCACCTGGAGTGGTTTTTCGGGCCCAGAGGGTTGCGCTTCAGCGAGATCGGCTGCCGGCCGCCCGGGGTGCGCGCCTGGGACCTGTACGGCGCCGCCAACGACATCGACATCTACCAGGAGTGGGCCAACGTGATCGTGCACGGCCACGTCGGCCAGCGTCTGTCACGACGGCTGGCCGCCGGCATCGTCGCGTTGCGACCTGATGGCGACGGCCACATCAGCCACTACGACGGCGTCGAGGAGGTGCAGGCGCGCTTCGGCGAGCACATCCTTGACGTTCACCTGCCCGCTCCCGGCACACCAACCCAGCCCGTCGACGCCGGCTACATGGCCAATGCATGGGTGCGCATGGTTCACCCCGACTACGACGTCCTGCGCGCCATGCTCGACGGCGTCGGCGAAACGCTCAAGGTCCGCGCCGCATGAGCCTCACCGTCCTGCTCGGGCCGGTCGGGGACGGCGCCCCGGTTGCGTCCGAGCTGGCGTCGCTGAACGTCGACGGCCCCGTCGCCCTGGTCACAGCGGGCTGGGAGGAGGCCGAGCGCAATGACGCCGAGCTCGACAGGGCGATCGGCGGCGGCACCCGCAACCTCGGGCTCTTCGGGCGGCGGCTCGACATCATGGAGAGCGATCCTGCCTACGCCGCATCCGAGCGCGCTCTGCGCGTGCTGGTCGCAGACATGCGCGAGGTGTACCTGGTCCAGCTGCGCTACGCGCTGCGCGCGGTGGAGGGTGTGCGACAGCACGCCGCCAAGGCTCGCCGGCTCGCCGGTGGTGAGCTCGAGGAGGCCATCGAGACGGTCCGCAACCTCGACGAGCGCTACGCCGCCCGGCTCGCCGAGGCCCACGGGGCCTTCTACACGGCGATGCCACCTCATGACCGGCCGGTGATCGCCCAGCACCGGGCGGAGGTGGCGGCGATCATCGCCGGCTGCGACGCTGTCGCCGTGGCCGGCGGCCACGTGGGCGTGCTCACCGACGCCCTCCACCTCTGCAACCTTGGCGCCGCTCTGCGTGGCAGGCCGATGGTGGCGTGGTCGTCGGGAGCCATGGCGGTGGCCGAGCGGGTCATGGTGGTTGACGACCACGACCTGGCGGGCCGGCCCGATGAGGTGCTCACTCGGGGGATCGGGGTGGTCCACGGGGTGGTCCCGCTTCCCGCGGCCCGTGACCGGCTGGACATCGACGCTCGCAACCGCCGGGCGGTGCTGGCCCGCCGGGTGGCCCCGCGGGTGTGCGTCCTCCTCGACCAGGGCGACCGGCTGCCCTGCGACGCTGCCGGCGTCCCGGACTTCCGGCTGGCCCGCGTGGTGTCCCAGGATGGCGCGGTCGCGGCCACCTCGGAGGCCGCCTGATCACCGCTCCCAAAGCAGGGCAACAGCGACGCGCCCTCAACCGCCTGCGCGCCACCGGCTCCACCCCGGAGGCGATCGATCAGCTGCTCGCCGAGAATCGGGTGCCCCTCGTCGAGGGCACCGGAGCCACCTTCCTGTTCCGCGGGCCGGCCGACGGCGTCGCGGTGGACCACGGCGTGGTCGGCATTCCGCGACCGCTGCCGATGCGCCGCCTGCGTGGGACTGATCTGTGGTACGCCCCCGTCGAGCTCCCGCCCGGCGCCCGCATCGAGTACCGCGTCCTGGTGACCCATGGCGACAGGGTCGAGAGCGTCCTGGACCCGCTCAACCGCCGCCAGGTGACCGGTCCGATGAGCCAGATGTCGGTGCTCGAGACCAAGGGCTACACCACCCCGTGGTGGGCCGTGTACAACCCCGCGTCGGTCCCCGGCGACCTCACCAACCTCACCTTTGACAGCCGCGCCCTGCGCCGCGAGGCGCACGTCAGCCTGTATCTGCCGGCGAGGATGCGCCAGGACGATCGTCTCCCCCTGCTCGTCCTCAACGATGGCGGCGACTTCATCGACCACGCCAACCTGCGGGTGGTGCTCGACAACCTCATGGACTCGCGGCTGATGGCCGACTGTGTGGTGGCGCTCACCCATCCGCAGGACCGGCTTCGCGAATACGGTGCCGGTGCCGCCCACAGTCGCTTCCTGACTGGCGAGCTGGTGCCGCTGCTGGAGAGACGACTGCCACTGCGCGGCGAGCCGGCCGGCCGCGCGCTCGCCGGCGCCAGCTTTGGAGGCATCGCCGCCCTGACCGCGGCGGTGCGCGCTCCGGGCTTCTACGGCGGGGTGCTGCTGCAGTCACCGTCCTTGCTGTTCACCCTGGTCGGCCGCGGTCACGAGGGGGGCCCGGTCTGGGACCCTGTGGTTCGGTTCACCAACAGCATCCGGGCCAACCCTCAGCGTGTCGCCGAGAGGATCTTCGTCAGCTACGGCGCATTCGAGCAGTCGGCACCCCGCATCCTGGCCATGGTCGACACCCTTCAGCACATGGCCGACGAGGTACGGGTGGTCGAGTCGCTCGATGGCCACACCTGGACGGGATGGCGCGACCGCATGCTCGACGGCCTCGGCTGGCTGTTCCCGGGCGACGCTCGATTCGTGTATCCCTGAAAGGGTGCAGCGCGCCGCCTGCACTGGTGATACGCGACACTCCGCCTCATGAAACTGCGCGAGCGCTGGTACTCGGCGCACCTCCACAGCGATGTCACCGTGGTGCGCTGGGGTCACTACGGCCGCCCTGTGATCGTCTTCCCGACCGCTGGCGGCGACGCCGAGGAGATCGAGCGCATGGGCCTGGTTGACTCGGTCGGCCATCTCATCGAGGCGGGCCGGATCAAGCTCTACTCGTGCGACAGCATCGCCGGCTACGCGATGGTGCGTGACGAGGGCAGCCCGCGCTACCGTGCGGCCCTGCTCGACGGCTTCCACCATTTCGTGCGCGAGGAGATGATCCCGGCGATCTGGTCGGATTGCGACACGTCCCACGCAGAGGTGATCACCGCCGGGGCCTCGATCGGCGCCTTCAACGCGCTGGCAGCTCTCTGCCGCTTTCCCGATGTGGTCAGCCACGCCATCGGCATGAGCGGGACCTACGACGTCTCGACGTTCGTCGGTCCCGATGCCGGGGAATCGCTCTTCTTCGCGACGCCGCTCTATTTCCTGCGCGTGCTCAACGGGGCCGCCCTCAACAGGCTGCAACAGCGGTTCGCCATCCTGGCCTCGGGCGAGGGTCGATGGGAGAACATCGGCCACTCCTGGGCACTGGCCGCGGTGATGGGGGAGAGGGGCATTCCCAACCGGGTCGACTCCTGGGGCGGCGAGTACGACCACGACTGGCCCACCTGGCGATTCATGTTGCCCCAGTACCTGGACGAGCTGACGTGAGCAGGGCCGCGTCGGACGCTCTGCATGACACCAGCCTGGGGGTGATCGGCGCCGGTGCGATGGGGGAGGCGATGCTGGCCGGGCTGGTCGATCGCGACCTCATCGACCGCTCTCGCGTGACCGCCAGTCATCCCCGCGCGGAGCGCCGTGAGGCGCTCGCCAACACCCACGGCGTGTCGGTCACCGATGACAACGTTGCCGTCGCACGCGACGCGGACATCCTTCTCCTCGCCGTCAAGCCACAGATGCTGGGCGCGGTCATGAAGGAGCTGACCGGCCGCCTGCGCCCTGAACAGCTGGTGATCAGCGTGATTGCCGGCGCCAGCACCCGCGCGCTCAGCGACGGGCTGCAGCACCAGGCTGTGGTGCGCAGCATGCCCAACACGCCGGCCCAGATCGGCCAGGGAGTGACTGTGTGGTTCGCCACCTCGAGCGTGGAACAGCCCGCTCGTCAGCGGGTGCGCGCCATGCTCGGCGCGCTCGGCCGCGAGTTCGAGGTGCACGATGAGCGCCTGGTCGCCATGGCCACCGCAGTGAGCGGGACGGGGCCGACCTTCATCTTCCTGTTCATCGAGGCGATGACCGACGCGGCTGTGCATCTCGGCTTCCCGCGTCACGTGGCTCGCGAGCTGGTGCTCGACACCATGTCGGGATCGGCGGCATTCGCCCTGCAGAGCGGCAAGCACGTCGCCGAGCTGCGCGACATGGTCACCTCACCGGGAGGCACCTCGGCGGAGGCGCTGTACCAGCTGGAGAAAGGAGGGCTGCGCACTGTGGTCAGCGACGCGGTGTGGGCAGCCTTCGAGCGCACCCTGCAGCTGGAGGCGCGGTTGGAGGGAGACGACGGGACGCCCGATCAGCGTCGCCGGCGTTAGCACTGCGGACATCCCGGAGCCGGCGAACGGCATCAGGCCCGACGTCACTACGGGTGTGCTGCCCCCGCCACCTCGCCCAGGTAGCCTTCTGAGACGTTCTGCCGTTTGCGCGGGATCCTGGTGACCAACGGGAGGATGGTGCCCACCAGGGCGATGACCGCAATGGTCAGGTAGGCCGTGCCGTAATTCTTGTGACCGCCAATGATCGTCGCCACGATCTGAGGGCCGATGACGCCCCCGAGACTCCAGCCCAGGATCATGAGGCCGTAGATGGCGCCGGCGTTGCGCACACCGAAGAAGTCCCCGGCCGTTGCCGGCATGGTGCCGAAGCCACCGCCATAGCAGAGATAGACGAGCGCGCCGAGCGCGAAGAACGCGACGGGATTGTGCGCGAGCGGCAGCAGCAGAAAGCACACCCCCTGCAGGCCGAGCATGGCTACGAAGGCGGGCATTCGACCGACCAGGTCCGATGCTGCCGCCCAGATGATGCGGCCGCCACCGTTGAAGAGCGCCCACACACCGACCACCGAGGCGGCTGCCGTCGCGCTGTAGCCGGCGATGTCCGTTGCGCTCCCGGCAGCCTGTGAGATCAACGAGATCCCAGCGGTGACGTTGAGGGTGAGGATGGCCGTCAGCATGTACCACTGCGGGGTGCGCAGGGACTCGCTCTGCGTGTAGTCCTTGCCGCTGTCGACGACCCGTCCGGCCATTGCCGGGACGTAGCCGGGGACCCGGTAGCCCTGCGGAGGGTTGCGGAAGAACGACGCACCGATGATCGACAGCAGCAGGTAGCCGATGCCCAGTGGCAGGAAGGCTTTCGTCGGCACGTTCTTGTTGGCGGTGATGAAGGCCTGTGCGATCGGCGACGTCAGCACGGCGCCAAAGCCGAAGCCTCCGACTGCCAAACCGGTGATCAGGCCGCGCCTGTCGGGAAACCACTTCTGGAGCATGGCGATGGGCACGATGTAGGCCAGGCCCAACCCGAAGCCGCTGATCACGCCGTACGTCACCACCAGCAGCGCAAGCTGGTCATGCGACTGCGCGAGGGATGCAAGGATCACGCCGACCCCGTAGATGACTCCGCCGGTGAGCGCCACCGTGCGGGGGCCGCGGCGGTCCTGGATGCGACCGCCGACGAAGGTGCCGATGAAGATCATGCCGATGGTGACTTCGAAGGGCAGGGCGGCCTCGACCTTGGTGAGATGGAACGCTGACGACTTCTGGAGCGCCGCCGCGAAGACACTCCACGCGTACACGGCGCCGATCGAGAACTGGAGGAGTAGCGCGGCGCCCACCAACCCCCACCGTCGTCCGGTCGCGTCGCGGCTTGGGGTCACCGCCTGGGCTGCGCTCATCGTCTTCTCCTCCGTCCATTGCCCATTGCGGCGCGAGCTAGCGCTAGTGGCGCGCGCCGCAATGGCCGGCTACGCCGACGGAACGATCCGGATGTACGGCCGGGGCATCCCGGAGTGCCATCGACCGCGTCCCCAGCAGTATGACGCTCTGATGGCGCACCGACCGTCAGGTGGCCCCGGCTCCGCTCAGGCGCCCAGGGCAAGGCAGGAAGTACGCCTCGCGCAGGTCGGCACCGTCGACGCAGGCACATGTCAGCGTCGCGGCATCGGTGACCATACCGAGGGCCGCGATCCACGACTGGCCGACATGCTGTGAGTGCGGCATCTGCGGCAAGGCCAGCATCGATGCGGTGCGCACCATCTCCCGTTTGCCGTCCGGTGGCGTCACAAGGGCCGGGTGGGCTGCGCTGTGCTGTGCTGTGCGAGATGGTCGGGGGGGGGCTCGTCGATTGCAGTCGCTGCCCTCGGTCAGATGCAGATGTTACCCAGGACGCAGATCAGTGGAGAGGGCGTCGGTTGAGGTTGCGGCTGTGGTTGGGGCTGTGGCTGTGGTTGGGGCTGTGGCTGTGGCTGTGGCTGTGGTTGAGGTTGTGGCTGAGGTTGTGGCTGAGGGTGCGGAGCAGGTGCAGGAGCCGCAGCCGGCGCAGGAGCCGGCGCCGGGGCAGCGGCCGCGGCGTAAGGAGCAGGCGCTGGCGTGTACGAGGCGGGAGCAGGAGACGCGGCGTTTGGCGGTGCCGGCTGATAGGGTGCGGACACGCGCGCCGCCCTGCTGACTGATGGCGCAGCCACGGAAGGGCCGACAGACGAGTGCGTGAACGGTGGAGGCAGAGCGCCGATCCCGATGTCTGCCAGCGCTGCGCCGCCCGTGCCCACGTTGTTGGACGGTGGGGGAGTTGCTGGTACAGGAGCTGGGGTGACGGGGGTGATGATGGGCGAGGAGGGTTGACCAGGGGTGGATGCCGGCGTCGATGAGATACTCGGAGCCGCAACCGGTGTTGTCAGCGCTGTTGGCGTGCTGCGGCCGCTGAGCACCACCACGGCGACCAGGCCGATGAGCACAACGGAGAACCCTGCGATCAGCCCCCTGGTGAATCTAACCATGGGAGCTGGCAATCTGTCATCCAGCGGCAGCCAAAGCACTTCCATGTCCGCCTCCCCCTACTAGGACATCCATGCTATCACGTTGGTCCCACCAACTTCACATGTCTTCACACAGGCTCGCCCAGGGTGAGGATCGCTGCTCCAGCGTGCAGCGCACCGTGACGTGGGGCGCGACGTGACGCGAGTGCCCACCACCACGGTGGCTCCCTCGCCCTGATGCAGCACCGGATCTTCGCCGCCCTCTACGACCGGGTCACCGCGCCCCTGGAAAACGCTGGGCTGGCAGCGTTGCGGACCGAACTTCTTGGTCCGCTGCGGGGAGACGTCCTCGAGGTGGGAGCCGGCACGGGCGCCAACCTCTCCCATTACGGTGCTGTGAGCAGCCTGGTGCTGGTGGAGCCCGACCCGGCCATGGCACGGCGGCTGCGCCGGCGGCTTGCCCGAATGGGGACCGCGCCAGCTCCCGAGGTACGCCTCGGCACGATCGACGGAGCAATTGCCGACCGCTCGAAGGACGCTGTGGTGTGCACGCTGGTGCTGTGCTCTGCCGCCGATCCGGCCGCTCTGCTCAGCCAGGCGCGCCGGGTGCTGCGTGATGACGGTGCGCTGGTTCTCATCGAGCACGTGCGCGCCGGTGGTCGGGTGGGCTCACTGCTCCAGACTCTGCTGACTCCACTGCAGCGGGTCGTGGCCGGCGGCTGCCACCTCAACCGCCGCACCAAGCAGGCCGTGGCGACGGCGGGCTTCGACGTCTCCGAGGTTCGTGAGCTTCAGATCTTCAGCACACTCCCGTTGCTCGCAAGCGGCATCGCCGGCATCGCCCGCCCCACGGGGCCGCGCGGTTAGCGCGGTTAACCGCTGGTCGCGGGCGTTTGCGCGGCGAGACTCGCGATCAGCGTTGACTGCGATGGCGCCGGCAACGCCAATCCGGCGTCGCGCGCGAAGGTGGTGAGGCTGGGAGCGCCGCCAATCTCGGTGCGATGGAGCAGGTAGCGATCGCTCAGTGTTTGCGTATCTCCGTACACGGTGCTGACCGCATCGCGGAACCCCACCCCCTGGATGAGCTGTACCACGGTCGCGTTGAAGCCCCCGTACGGATAGGCGAAGTCGAGGACCGGGTGGCCGAGCAGTTGTTCGAGAGCGGCCTTGCCGGTGTCGATCTCCACGCGTGCGTCAGCGAGCGAAACGTTGATCAGATCGGTGTGGTGGACGGTGTGTGACCCAATCACCACGCCGGCCGCATCCATGGCCAGCACTTGAGCCGCGGTCATGTAGCCGGGCCGTCCGATGAAGCCGCTGACCACGAAGTCCGTGGCCACGAATCCGTACTGCGCTAGCACCGGTTCGGCGGCGGTCGCGAAGTCCGCGTAGCCATCATCGAAGGTGAGGACGACGGGGTGGGGCGGAAGCGTCGCCTTGCCGGCGAGCGCCGCCATGAGGGTTGCCAGCGTGATTGTGTGCGCACCCTCGACGTGGAGCAGGGCCATCTGCGCGGCGAAGAGGCCCGGCGGGATCGACAGCCTGAAGCCGAGCATGTTCGGCGGCGTCGGCGCGATGGTGCGGATGTAGTGGTAATAGAGAATCGGAACGGTGAGGTGCGGTCCCAGCGGAACGGAAACCACGGCTGGTTTGGGCAGCTGCGCTTGCGGCGCGTCACCCGGACGCTGCTGGTCGAGCGGTGACCTGGGCGTGCGCGGATGCATCGGCTGCGGACCATTGACCGCGATGTGCGCGGGGTGCGATAGCACGGTGAGACTGGCAGTCGTCGATACGATGACCGTCGCCGCCATGAGTACCCCGGCGGCGAACGCGCGGCGACTGTGTGGTCGGCGAAGGCCTTGTCCTCTCATCGGGTCGAACGTTTGCGGGCTTGTGCCGGTGGCATTGCCTCAGGATAGGTCAGCCAAGCCTGCTGCGACCGTACAACTCTCTTTGTTGCCCCGCCGCGGCCGTCTGATCGGACGCGGTACTCGTGTCACCGCTGCCGCTGATCAGAGCCCGAGCTTCTCGCTGGCGCGCTGCACGCCCTCGACCCGCGCCGCGATCTTCTGGAACGCGATGTCTCGGGCCAGGTCCGGCGACCCGTGCTTGGGCTTGTTGTCGATGCTGAACGGCGAGAAGCCGCAGTCGTCGGTGGCGCCGAGCCGCTCCTTGGGGATGTGTCTCGACGCGGTGACGAGGTCGTGCTCGACCTGCTCAGCGGTCTCGACAGTTGGGTCGAGCGGGTTGATGACGCCGATGAAGCACACCTGCGCAACGCCGTTGGCATCCTCGCGGCTGTGCTCGCCGACCAGCTTGTACACGTACTCCTTGTCCTTCTCGCTGGCCAGCTGCATGAGGAAGTACCCGGCGTTCATCTGGAACATCGAGGGCAGGAGCTCGGCGTAATCGACCTCGGCCGAGTGGACTGAGTCCATGTCGCCCCCCGGGCAGGTGTGGATGCCGATGTTGGTCCGCTCCTCGGCCGAGAACCTGTCGATGACGCGGTTGTTGAGCTCGATGAACTGCTCGAGCATGTGGCGGCCGGTCCACGGATTGCGCGGGTCGTTCTTGTTGGCCAGCCGCCCCTCGGTGAAGTCGATCGACACCCGGGCGGCGCCGGCGTCAAAGGCCTGACGGATGTCCTTCTCCGCCTCATCGCAGAGGTCGGCGAGAAACTGCTCGCGCGTGTAACCGTCAATGTTGTCATCAAGCGGGTAGAGCAGGCACAGCATCGATGGGGCGATGACGGCCTGCTTCATCGGCTTGGTGGCGTAGGGCTTGGACTTCTTCAGGTAATCGGAGGCGAAGGTCTTGTACCGGAACGGGCCCCCGGTCAGGCGGGGCAGCTGGCGGTGATGGCCGTCGTCGAAGATGGCGAAGTACTGTCCGTCCGCCGCCAGGTGGTCGGCGAGCCCGGTTCCCGCGAGGGTGTCGGTGATCGGGTAGGTGGCGAAGCTGGAGGCCCGCTGCTCCCCATCGGACACGATCGGCGCCCCGGTGGCCTCCATCCGCTCGATGGTGTCCTTGCAGGCGGCATCCTGCTGCTTGGACAGGTCGTCGTGGCTGATGTCCTCCTTGTCATAGGCGGCGATCGCCTCCTGAAGGCGGGCGGGACGCGGCATGGAGCCGACGTTCTCGGTGGGAAGGGTCACGGGATCTCCTCAGCGGCAAAGACCCTCGGGGTGGAGGGCACGTCAAGTGGCGACACAGGCCGCCGTACGGTACTGCTCCGGACACCCTGGAGTCACGCGGGCTCGGCCCACCTGGATGGTGCGGGCGGCCGCTGTCTGCGCGTCGCGCGCCGTCGATGCTCCCCCATCGTGCTTGACCTCGGGTGTACTCGAGGTGGGATGCTGGGCGCAGGAGGTCGCCATGGCTGCATCACCGACGATTCCGATCGCTTGCTCCCTCACAGCCGAGGATCTGCAAGACCGCGAGGGCGCCTGGCGAAAGCTGCTCGGCACCTCGCTTGTGGAAGTCCAGCGAGTGCCGGGTGGGATTCGCCTCTCGGTTCATCGGGAATCAGCACGCGCATTGGGTACGTTGGTCGCCCTCGAGCAGGAGTGCTGCCCCTGGATGCAGTCGCTCCTCGACGGCCCGACGGTCACGTTCACCGCGTCAGGTGATGGCGAGGCAGCGATCCTCGACATGTTCGCGGAGGTGCTCGACTGTCGCATCCTGCTGATCTCGGGCAGCCTTCGGATCGGGTCGACCAACTCGGCAACAGTGCGAACCGCCGCATCGGTGATCGTTGCCGGGGTGTCGACCGAGATCTTCGAGGGCATGGGCGAGCTTCCGCACTTCAACCCCGACGATGACATCGAGGCGCTGCATCCCGCGGTCACTCACCTGCGCACCCGCCTGGCTGCCGCCGACGCTGTGCTGTTCTGCACGCCCGAGTATGCCGGAGCCCTGCCGGGCTCGTTCAAGAACCTGCTCGACTGGACGGTCGGCGGCGGCACGTACGACAAGTCGGTGGCGTGGATCAATGCGTCGGCCGGAAGCGGCGCAGTCGATGCGCACGCCTCTCTGCGCACTGTGCTCGAGCGGACCGGGACAGACATCGTCGACGCGGCGTGTGCACACATCCCCGTGACTCGACAGGCGGTCGGCACTGACGGCGTGATCGAAGAGGCGGTGATCCGCGGTCGGATCGAAGACGTCCTTGGCGCGCTGGCGGAACGTGTTCGGGAGCGGCGCGCTGCACGGGTGGCGCAGAAGGTCGCAACGACGGTGGTGTAACGTCGCGACATGCCCTTCTGGAAGAGCCGTGGTGCGCCTGATGCGCGGTCATCCGCGCTCGCCGATGCGCAACGGTTCGAGGCGGACCTCGCCGCGGCGCGAACCACAGGTGATTCCGATGCGCAAGCGAGGAGCGCCATCTTCCTGGGCGAGGCCCGCTTTCGGGCGGGAGATCTCGACGGCGCGGCGGCGGCGTTTCAACAGGTGGCTGATGCCGCGGTCAACGAGGCGTACTCAGGTTGTGCCCGGTCCAACCTCTTCGTGGTGGCTCGCGATTCCGGGGACCGCGAGACAGCGCGTGGGCATCTCATGCAGGCGGCGCGGTGCGGACCGGCGTGGGCCGCGACCTCCTGCGCCACCATGCGGGTCGAGGGCTGGGAGGATGATGCGAGAGCAGCGGCCACGGCAGCGTTGACCAGAGCCGGTGACAGCAGTGGCGCGACCGGGTGGACGTCGTTGAGTGAACAGCTGACCGAGATGGGAATGTTCGACGAGTCCGCCCAGGCGCTGCAGAAGGCGTCCGAGGCCACGCTGGCCCTGCGACCGGCAGCCGATCAGTTGGCTGCGGGCGACGTCGGCGGCGCGTGAGCGCCGGCGCCCGGGACGGACTGGTGGTGCTCATCGATCTGCAGCCGGGCGACGAGCGGCATGGCACCGCCGCCATCTACGGAGGCCAGCACCTGACCGATGGGCGCCTGCCGCTCACCGAGCGGTCGCGCATCTACGACGACGTGATGTCGCCGGCGCTGCGGAATGGCGACCTGGGCGGTCGACCACAGCGGCAGACCAGATCCAGCCCGACCACGCCAAAGGGCGCCGCGATCACTGTGACCGCGGCGCCCCCTCGACGGTTGCTCAGGCGGCGGCCACACGCACGCCGGCGCTGTCCTCGACCACGCGACCGTCCTGCAACCGCACGGTGCGGTCAGTCGATGCGGCCAGGTCGAGGTCGTGGGTGACGATGGCCACGGTGACGCCGTCCTCACGGCTGAGCCCGCGCAGCATGTCGAGCAGCTCCGCCGCGGTCTGGGTGTCGACCGCGCCGGTGGGCTCGTCGGCGAGGAGCAGTGCCGGCCGCTGGATCAGCGACCGGGCGATGGCCACGCGCTGCTGCTGTCCGCCTGACAGCTGGTCGGGGCGATGGCCGACCCGGTCGGACATTCCCACTGCCTGGAGCAGGCCCATGGCACGGTCGCGACCGTCCCTCCGATCGCCACCGCTGTAGCGAAGCGGCAGCATCACGTTGCCGAGGACGTCGAGGGTGGGGATGAGGTTGTACTCCTGGAACACGAAGCCGATGGCACGTCCGCGCAGCTCGGCGCGACGACGCTCGGGAAGGCTGGCTGCGTCGGCGCCGTCGATGAACACCTGGCCGGAGGTGGGCCGCATCAGCAGGCCGCAGATGTCGAGCAGGGTGGTCTTGCCGCTGCCCGAGCGGCCGACGATCGAGAGGAACTCGCCGCCGTCGATGGTGAGGCTGACGTCGTCGAGCGCGTTGATGACGTTGCCGGCCTGGCGGTACTGCTTGGTGATGTTGCGAAGTTCGATGGTGGCCATGTCAATCTCCTGTGGTGTGGTTGTTCAGCCGGTGGTGCGAAGGGCGCGGACGGGGTCCATGCGGGCGGCGCGGATGGCCGGGAGGACGCCGGCGACGGTGGCCAGCCCGGCCGCGAAGCCGATGGCGATGGCGGTGAGCCGCGGGGTGACCAGGAACAGGCCGCCGCTCACCCCCGATGCGCTGTTGATCAGCGAGGTCAGGCCGAATCCGAGCAGCCAGCCGACGATCCCGCCGATCACACCGATAGCCAGGGCCTCGCGCAGGTACTCGCGGAGGATGTGACCGGTGCGGGCGCCGATGGCCTTGCGCAGGCCGATCTCGCGGACCCGCTCGCTGACGGTCATGACCATGGTGTTGATGACCGACAGACCGCCGATCACCAATGCCAGGATGGCCGCGCCGACGGTGATCTCGGTGAAGGTGGCGCTGAAGGACTGGAACTGGGCGACGGTGACGCTCGGCTTGGTTGCCGAGACGCCGGGAACGTGGCTGCTGATGTCGGCGGCCATGGTGTCGAGCTGCGCAAGCGAGGCGCCGGGCGTTGTGTAGGCGGTGAACGACTGTGCCACCGTGGTCACGTCCACGCTGCCTTGCAGGGCGGGAGGCAGGCTGTCGCGAAGCAGCATCTGTCCGTCTGGCTGGGTGATGTAGCCGAAGTTGTCAGGCGCCGTCTGGGTGGTGGCCAGGATGCCGGCGACCGTGAACGGATGAGAGACGAAACCCGGCTTGGCGTCGGCAGGCCGCTGGGGCAGTTGGACGACACTGCCCACCTGGGCGCCGAGGTCCTTGGCGATCACCGAGCCGAGCAGCACCTGGCCGTGCGAGCCGCTGGCCACGAAGGTGCCCGATGCCACGCTGAGACGCAGGTCGCCATGGCTGAGCTCGCCGGGGTCGGCGGCGATGATGGTGTCCGGTGCGCCGAATGAGGCACCGCCGTTGGTCCCGGGCTTGGCCTCGAAGGAGTAGTGCGGGTAGACCGCGACCACGCCGGGGCGGGCGGCGATCTGCTTCTGAGCCGACATCGGCAGCAGCGGGGTGGACTGTCCGGCGGGGGTGGTCACCTGGATGCTGGAGCCGAAGTACTTGACCCCACCGTCGACCAGCGAGTTGAGGTGCTCCGACAGCGCCCCCATGGTGGTGAGCGCGAGCACGCCGATGACGATGCCGAGGATGGTCAGCGACGAGCGCATCTTGCGCCGCCTCATGTTGCGAAAGATCTCCATGGCCTGTCTCCCTTGTGGTCCGGTGAATGTGGCCATGGTCAGGGCGGAAGAGGGTCATCCGAATCCGCCTGCTGTCGCGTTCTGTGCCTGCACCGCCGCTGGCCGTGGACCGCTCGCCTACGCCCAGCGGTGTAGCGCAGCGGTACACCCGTAGGCAGACGTCAGACCGGACAACAGCGCCTACGCTTGGCGCATGTCGACCTCGCCACGCCCGACAGTCCAATGGGGCCGCCGCGTCATCGCTCTGGTGGTGTTCGAGGCGCTGGCCATGGTCGGGACCATCGGTGCCAGCCGCGGCGCCGCCGCGAGCACCAGTCACGTCAACGCCCTCGGGTTCGTGCTCGTCGGCGTAGCGATCGCCGCCGCGGTATTGGCGCGAGTCGAGCCGGTGATCGCCTGCGTGGTGACCCTGGCCTGCGTGCTCGTCTACGCGCTCCTCAATTTCCCCGGCGGCCCGATCTACCTGGCCATCCCGGTCACGCTGTTCCGCGCCGTCGACCCCGAACGCCCGCGGCGCTCGCTGGCGCTCGGACTGATCGCGTTCGGTTGTCAGCTCGCGGGCACCGCCGTGACCCACGGATTCTCCGATCTCGCCCAGGGAGTGGGCGGCACCGTGTTCAGCCTGGGATGGATCGCGGCCCCGCTGGTGCTTGGACACTTCGTCGGCACACGACGGGCGTACATCGCCTCTCTCGCCGAACGCGCCCGGCTGGCCGAGCAGACCAGGGAGGAAGAAGGCCAGCGCCTTGTCACCGAGGAGCGGCTGCGCATCGCCCGCGAGTTGCATGACGTGCTCTCGCACACCATCTCTGTGATCAACGTGCAGGCGGGCATGGCGGCCCACGTGATGGACGCCAAACCCGAGGAGGCGAGGCAGGCGATGCTCACGGTGCGCAGGACCAGCCGTGACGCGATGCAGGAGCTGCGCAGCCTGCTGACGGTGCTTCGCGACGAGGCGGCCGGTCAGGGGCCGGCCGCGCCGGCACCGAGGCTGGACCAGCTGCCGGCGCTGGTGGCGACGATGGACCAGGCGGGGCTGCCCACGCACCTCACCACCCATGGCGAGCGCGCCTCGCTGCCATCAGTGGTCGATCTCGCCGCCTACCGGATCGTGCAGGAGTCGCTGACCAATGTGCTGCGACACGCGCACGCCTCGAGCGCCGACGTGGTGATCACCCGGACGCCCACCGACATCCGTGTCGAGGTCACCGACGATGGCCGTGCCACCGCTGCCGGAAACGGTGCCAGCGGAGCCAGGCCTGGCCACGGCATCACCGGCATGCGCGAGCGTGCGACCTCGCTGGGTGGCAGCCTCGACGCGGCCCCCCGCCCGGGCGGAGGCTTCCGGGTGGTCGCCGTGCTGCCGCTGCATGGCACGGCCGCCCGGTGATCCGCGTCCTGCTCGCTGACGACCAGGCACTGGTGCGCGGTGGCTTCCGGCTGGTGCTCGAATCAGCCACGGACCTGGAGGTGGTGGGGGACGTGGGCGACGGCGAGAGCGCGCTCTCAGTCGTTGCGCAGCTGCACCCCGACGTCGTCCTCATGGACATCCGCATGCCGGGGATGAACGGCATCGACGCCACCCGCCGGATCGCTGCCGACGAGTCGCTGCGCGGCACCCGGGTGCTCATCGTCACCACCTTCGAGATCGACGAGTATGTGTTCGCGGCGCTGCGTGCCGGGGCCAGCGGGTTCGTGCTCAAGGACATCGAGCCCGCCGACCTGCTGGTGGCCGTGCGCGTGGTGGCCGGCGGTGACGCACTCCTCTCACCGAGCGTCACCAGCAGGCTGATCGCCGATTTCACAGCGCGCTCGGAGGTGCGGCCGGTGTCGCCGCAGAGCCTCGCCGAGCTCACCGACCGCGAACGCGAGGTGCTCGCCCAGGTGGCGCTGGGCCGGAGCAACGAAGAGATCGGCAGCCAGCTCTTCATGAGTCCCGCAACCGCCAAGACGCACGTGAGCCGGGTGATGTCCAAGCTCGCAGCTCGCGATCGGGCGCAGCTGGTGATCGCGGCGTACGAGAGCGGATTGGTGGTGCCGGGACGGACCTAGCGGCTACCGGTGTCTGGCTGTCAGTCCTCTCATGAGGAGAAGGCTGCGAACACGGCCCCCTGCGGATCGGCGACGACGGTGAACCTGCCCATCCCGGGGATGTCCCTGGCCGGCATGTTGACAGTGCCCCCCAGCTCCTTCACGCGATCGGCGGTCTGATCGCAATTGTTGACAGTGAAGTACACCAGCCAGTGCGGTGGGACCTGCTCGGGCATCCCCATGGCATTCATGTCGTTGCAACCCCCGATGCTCCTGCCGTCGAGCTGCCACTCGAGGTAGCCCTCGCCCTTGGTGGTCCAGCCGAACACAGTGTCGTAGAAGCGCTTCGCCGCCTCGACGTCGCGGGTGCCCAGCTCGCTCCAGCTCAGAGACACGGGCTCGTTGAACAGCTCGGCGCCCTTGTGGGTCCCGTCCTGCCAGATCGAGATGTAGGCACCGGTGGGGTCCTTGAACACGGCCATGGTGCCGGCATCCATGACCTGCATGGGTTCCACCACCACCTCGCCCCCGGCGTCGCGCACGGTCTGCGCGGTGGCGACGGCGTCGCTGCTCCTCACGTACGTGTTCCACGCCGGATGACCGCCCTCCATCAGCGGCCCTGAGCCGGCGACCAGCTTGTCGCCCTGCCGGAACATCGCATAGCCACCGTACTCGGGGGGCGCCGGCTCGTCGCTGGTCCAGCCGAACAACTCCTCGTAGAAGTGACGGCCGGCATCGACGTCTGAGGTGGAGAGGTCGACCCAGATCGGGGTTCCAGGAGGGTAGGTGGTGGGCGTGTCGGCCATCGTGGATGCGTGCCTCCGTTGGTCGCCTGACTGCGCGAATGGTGGTGTCGATCCTACGGGGCGGACAGGCGGCCTGTCAGGGGTTGTGCTCGAGCGACATCGACCCAGCGCCGGCAGCTGGCGGCGATGACCGTCATCGAGCCCGGGGACCCGCGGTTATCCACGATCGCTGGCGAGTGCAACAATCTGGTCGTGCCCGAACTCGGCGTGACCAACCCGGTGACAGCCGTGCCCGCGGCATCGCCTGCCGACGCCTTGGCGCACTTCGAGGCTCTGCTGACCTTCGAAACCGATTGCTGGGACGTACATGAGGCCACGGGACGAGGCGAGGGCGGATTCGTCGTGCTCGACGTTCGCAGTCCGGAACTTTTCGCCGCCGGACATGTCCCAGGGTCGGTGAACCTGCCCCACCGACGGATCAACGACCGCAACGTCAGCCAGTACCCGACCGACACGTTGCTCGTGGTGTACTGCGCGGGTCCCCATTGCAACGGGGCCGACCGAGCAGCCGTACGCCTTGCCGCGCTGGGTCGGCCAGTCAAGAAGATGATCGGCGGGATCGAGGGATGGCAAGACGAAGGCTTCCACCTCGAAACCGGCACCCGAGGAGCTGCCCCCCCGCAGCGCGAGACCGCGCGTTAAGGTGTCGCGACCAACAGGGTCATGGAGACACCGTGGCGGGCACGCCGAAGTCCGACCAGACTGCGAGCAACTCTCTGCGCGACGATCAGTACCGCGACGATCGCAACCTTCGACTGCGGTCGGCAC
This sequence comes from Candidatus Amunia macphersoniae, assembly GCA_016464795.1. Classification (GTDB taxonomy): domain Bacteria; phylum Chloroflexota; class Dormibacteria; order Aeolococcales; family Aeolococcaceae; genus Aeolococcus; species Aeolococcus macphersoniae. Next base: position 20,407 of record JAEKNN010000050.1, read on the forward strand.
TGTACGAACGCAGTCGCGCGGAGCCAGCGGGGCCGGTCGAGTTTGGTTCTGTCTTCGATGACCTCGAGGCAGTCGTGCCCAACAATCCGGTCATCCTCGAGGTGGGTGCTGGCACAGGGTCGCTGTGGGTCCACAACGCCGAACGCATCCCGTCCGGGGCGTCGCTGTGCGTCACTGACTTCTCGCCAGGCATGCTCGACATCGCCAAGCGCCGCCTGGCAGAGGCGGGCATCCCGGCGCGGTTTGAGCTGGTCGACGTCCAAGACCTCCCATTTCCCGCCGCCTCGTTCGACGTCGTTTTCGCTGACCACATGCTGTACCACGTTCCCGACCTCTCGCTCGCCCTGGCCAACATCGCTCGCGTCCTGAGACCGGCTGGCACGCTGATCGCCGTCACCAACGGCCAGGGCCATCTGGACGCTTTGAAGAAGGTCACCCGCCGCTTCCTCGGGGAAGACTGTTGGCCCCCGCTCGAGTCATTCAATCTCGACACCGGCAGTGATCTGCTGCTCGAAGCTTTCACCGACGTCGAAGTGCACCGCCGCCCCGGACGGATCTTCGTAACCGAGCCTGAGCTCGTCGTCGACTACATGCGCTCTATGCCGCAGCGGGAGGGTGCACTCGACGGTGAGTCGGCCGGGTCGCTGCGGGCGCATCTTGCCGCACAAATCGAGGCGCACGGTGCGTTCGTCGTCGAGATAGACGTGGGGAGCCTTCTCGCCCGACAGCCACGGGCTTCCACGTGAGCCGCGTGAACCCAAGCGACGGGGACATGAGAGAGGCGATTCTCAGCCGGCGACCACGCCACGCTGAGGATTGCTTCGACGCTCGCTAGTCCAGCCACCCCCCCAGGGCCACCATGACCTCTCGGACCGCCGCTGGGTCAGGCGGCGACCACGCGCTGGTGCCCTGTGTACACGTTCATCTGCTCGCCGCGGAGGAAGCCGATCAGTGTCATGCCGCACTGCTCGGCGAGCTGCACGGCCAGGCTGGACGGCGCGGAGACCGCAGCGAGCACGGGGATTCCCGCCATCAGCGCCTTCTGGGTTAGCTCGAAGCTGGCTCGCCCCGACGCCAGGATGACGTGCGACGTCAGTGGCAGGCGGCGCTGGGTGGCCGCCCAGCCGATCACCTTGTCGAATGCGTTGTGCCGGCCCACGTCCTCGCGGACGCACAGCACCTCACCGCCGGCGTCGAAGATGCCCGCGGCGTGGACTCCACCGGTGCGGCTGAACATCCTCTGCGCCTCGCGCAGCCGCCCGGGCAGCGACGCCAGCAGCATTGCTGACAGCTCGACGGGGTCATCGCGGACCGCAAAGCGTGAGCGTGTGCGCACAGCGTCGATGCTCGCCTTACCGCACACACCGCACGATGAGGTCGTGTAGAAATTGCGCGCCGGCAGGTCGACGCGCCGCTCTCTGAGGGCGACCTCCACCACGTTGTAGTCGCCGGACGCGTCTGCCGCGTGCGGGCACATCCGCATGGTGTCGATCTCCTCGGCCCCGGCGATGATCCCCTCGGTCACCAGGAAGCCCACCGCCAGGTCGAAGTCGTCGCCTGGCGTTCTCATGGTGACGCTGAGCGCTTGGCCCTCGACGCGGATCTCGAGCGGCTCCTCGGCGCTCAGATCGTCGGTCAGCCAGCGAACCTCACCGGCGGTGGTCAGCTGCCGCACCCGGCAGCGCCGAGGCACTGTCAGCGCACCTCGATGAGGTGCTCGCCGCGCGGGCGCAGCTCGCCGATGACCGGGGCGCCGGGAACCACACCGCAGATCAGCAGCCCTCCGCTGGTCTGGGCGTCGGCCAGCAGCAGCCGTTCGTCCTCATCGCTGGCCGTCCGGCCGCCCCAGCTGACGCTGTCGTGCACCCAGGCAAGGTTGCGCCGGGTGCCACCGCTCACGTAGCCGTCGCGCAGCGCGGCGCGGGCGCCGTCCAGGTAGGGCACGGCGTCGGCATCGATGACTGCGGTGACGTCGCTGGCCCGGGCGAGCTTGAGCAGGTGACCGAGGAGCCCGAAGCCGGTGACGTCGGTCGCGCAGCGAACACCGGCCTCGACAGCCGCCTCAGCAGCCTCGCGGTTGAGGCGGGTCATGGTCGCCACCGCGTGCGGGAACACCTCGCCGGTGTGCTTGTGGCGAGCGTTCAACACTCCGATGCCAAGCGGCTTGGTGAGGGAAAGTGGCATGCCGGCCGTACCGGCGCTGTTGCGGAGCAGCTTGTCCGCGTCGGCGACGCCGCTCACTGCCATGCCGTACTTGGGCTCCGGGTCGTCGACGCTGTGACCGCCGGCGAGCGGACAGCCGGCCGACCGGGCCACGTCGAGGCCACCGCGCAGCACCTCGGTGGCGAGCTCGAGCGGGAGCACCTCGCGAGGCCAGCAGAGCAGGTTCACCGCCAGCACCGGCCGGCCACCCATGGCGTAGATGTCGGACAGGGCGTTGGCCGCGGCGATCCGGCCCCAGTCGTAGGGGTCGTCGACGACAGGGGTGAAGAAGTCGACAGTGCTCAGCAGGGCTGTCCCGTTGTCGAGCCGCACCGCGGCCGCGTCATCGCCACCGTCCAGCCCCACCAGCAGGGAGGGGTGCTCGACACCGACCAGCCCAGCGACCATCGTCTCGAGCTCGCCGGGCGGGATCTTGCAGGCACAGCCGCCGCCGTGCGCGTAGCCGGTGAGACGCACCAGGCGAGTGTTGCACAGCGGTTCCGCGCATCGCCGCCGCCGCGACCACCTCTCGATCGCCGGATAGTTCGAGCGTATTGTTGGGCGCATGCCACGCGTCCACGCGTACCTCCCAGCGGACCTGTACCCGCAGGTCAGGGGCCAGAACCTGTCGCAGGCGCAGATGTCATCAGATCGTCAGGCGCGGCGCGCGACGTTCGAGGTCGCCGCACAGCGGTACGACCGCGCCCGACCCGAGTACCCCGACGCGCTGTTCGAGGAGATGCTGCGACTGACCGGGACGCGGAGTGGGGATCGGGTGCTCGAGGTGGGCTGTGCCACGGGGACGGCCACCCGTCCGCTCGCGGAGCGCGGCCTCCACATCACCTGTGTCGAGCTCGGTGCGGAGCTGGCGGCGCTTGCGCGCCAACAGCTCGCCGCCTGTGCGGCGGTCGAGGTGGTCTGCGCCGCCTTCGAAACCTGGACGCCAAACCCCGACGTATCCTTCGACCGGGTGCTCGCCGCCACTGCCTGGCACTGGATCGACCCGGACGTGCGCTACCGCAAGGCATGGGAGGTGCTTCGCCCGGGCGGACACCTGGCATTCTGGTCGGCGACGCACGTCATGCCGGAGCACGGCGACCCCTTCTTCGCCGAGGTTCAGGACGTCTACGACGACATCGGCGAGGGACTCCCCGCCGGCGCTGTCTGGCCGGCGCCCGGGGAGCTACCAGACGACCGGGCCGAGATCGAGAAATCGGGCCTCTTTGAAGAGGTCGCGGTGCGCCAGTTCGACTGGGAGGTGGTGTACGACGCGCAGGCGTACATCGACCTGCTGGAAACCTTCTCCGGGCATATAGCCATGCAGGCGTGGCAGCGCGAGCGGCTGTACGGGGAGATCCGCACCCGGCTGGCTGCGCGTGCGGACGGGCGGGTGCGCCGGCACTGGGGATCAGTCCTTCACACAGCACGACGCATCGCGTAGCCACGCCGGGGCAAGCCACTACGCTGGCGGGCGGAGGCGTCTGGGCGCCTGGTGGCCCCCCTGATCTTCAAAATCAGAGTGGTCGGGTATCCCGGCCAGGCGGGTTCGATTCCCGTCCGCCTCCGCCACCAGGGGCACAGCATGCCAGCGGACCCGCGTCGTTCCGTCCCCTCCACCGATGTCGTGCTGTCCGACGGGCGGCTGATCGACTCGCAGCGGCGGCTGGGACGACAGTTGGTCCGGTCGACGGTGCGGGCCACCCAGGACCACGTGCGCAGCGGGGTCATCGAAGCGGCCGACCTGGTGGACGAGGTGTTGCGCCGGCTGCCGCGTCGGGCGTCCACCCTGCGCCCGGTTCTCAATGCCACCGGCGTCATCCTCCACACCAACCTCGGGCGCGCCGCGCTCTCGTCAGCCGCCCGCGACGCTGTGGCCGCGGCCACCGGGTACGTCGACGTCGAGTTCGACCTCGCCACCGGGGAGCGCGCGCAGCGCGGTCGTGGCGCGCTGGCGGCTCTGCGTGCGGCTCTTCCCGACGCCGGTGACGTGCTCGTCGTCAACAACGGGGCGGCAGCGCTTCTGCTCGCGGTGACCGCCCTTGCCCAGGGGCGAGAGGTGATCTGGAGCCGGGGCGAGATGGTGGAGATCGGCGATGGATTTCGCCTGCCGGAGCTGGTCGCATCCACCGGCGCCATCGTGCGCGAGGTGGGCACGACCAACCGCACCGCGCGTCACGACTACCTCGAGGCTGTCGGCGAACGCACCGGCTGCCTGCTCAAGGTGCACCCGTCGAACTTTCGGATGGCCGGCTTCACCTCATCGGTGACGGTCGCGGAGCTCGCGGGACTCGGCCCGCCACTGGTTGTCGACGTGGGCTCCGGCCTGCTCACACCCGATGCGCTGTTGCCCGGCGAACCTGATGTCTCGAGCGCGCTGCGGGCTGGTGCGGACCTCGTCACTGCCAGCGGCGACAAGCTGCTCGGCGGCCCGCAGGCCGGGATCATCGCCGGCCGCGCCGACCTGGTGGCGCGACTTCGCCGGCATCCGATGGCACGGGCGATGCGGGTCGACAAGCTTACCCTGGCCGCGCTCGAGGCCACGATGTGCGGCCCGGCCACCCCCACGGCCACCGCGCTCCACGTGCTCAGTGACGAGCTGCGCACTCGCGCAGAGGCGATCGCTGCTCGTCTTGGGGATGAGGCGGCTGTTGTGCCCAGCGAGGGCGCGGTGGGGGGCGGAGGGGCGCCCGGGGTGGTGCTGCCCGGTTGGGCCGTCAGCCTGCCGGGGCGGTACGCCCTTCCGCTCCGGACAGGAGATCCGGCGGTGGTCGGGCGCGTCGAACGGGGTCGGTGCCTGCTCGATGTCCGCTGCATCGACCCGGGTGATGACGATGCATTGCTGTCAGCGGTGCTCGCGTGCAGGTGATCGCCACCGCCGGGCACGTCGATCACGGCAAGTCGACGCTGGTCCGGGCGCTCACCGGCATGGAGCCGGATCGTTGGGCCGAGGAGCGCCGCCGCGGGATGACCATCGACCTCGGCTACGCGTGGGCTCGCCTCCCATCCGGCCGGCAGATCGCCTTTGTCGATGTGCCCGGTCACGAACGCTTCGCCACCAACATGCTCGCCGGGATCGGCCCGGTGCCCGCCGTTCTCCTGGTGATCGCTGCCGACGAGGGCTGGGCGGCGCAGACCGAGGACCACGTGCGCGCCCTGAACGCACTGGGGGTCAGCCACGGCGTGGTCGCCGTCACCCGCTGCGACCTGGCCGACCCGACCAGCGCCATGGCCGAAGCTGCCGAGCGCCTCGCAGGAACCACCCTCGCCGGCGTCCCCGCAGTCGCTGTGTCGGGGGCGACGGGTGAAGGACTTGAGCAGCTGCGCACCGCCCTCGACCAGCTGGCGTCCCGCCTGATCGCACCTGACCCGACCACACGGGTGCGGCTCTGGGTCGATCGCTGTTTCACCATCCACGGCAGTGGCACCGTCGTCACCGGCACGCTCGCCGCGGGAACTGTGCGTCGTGGCGACGTCATGGAGCTCAAGGGTCGCGAGGTGTCCGTTCGCGCACTGCAGTGTCTCGGGGAGCCTGTCGACGAGGTGAGTGGTGTTGCTCGGATCGCTGTCAACCTGCGGGGGGTTGCGCATGACCACGCGCACCGCGGCGACACGCTGTTGAGCCGGGGGGCATGGCGTGACTCGTGCGCTGTCGACGTGCGCACCAACCACCGAGAGCTACCGACCCATCTGGTCGTCCATGTCGGCTCGGCTGCGATCCCCGCACGGGTTCGGGTGCTGCCGGATGGAGACGTCGATGCGCCGGCACCCTCAACTGCGTGCGCGCGTCTGCAGCTGCAATCTCCCGTGCCCCTTCAGGTGGGCGACCGCCTCCTGCTCCGCGACCCGGGCCGCCGCAGCATTCTCGGCGGCGCCACGGTGCTCGATCCGGCGCCCCCGCCGCTGCGGCGCCGCGGAGCGGCACGCGCGCGGGCCGCAGCGCTGCGTGAGGATCCTGGAATTCCGGACCTGCAGCGGGAGCTGGCTCGGCGTGAGTTTGTACGCGAGGACCTGCTCAGCGCCATCGGTGTGGCCGTCCCGCAGTCATTGCCGCCCGCGACGGTGCGGGTGCGCAGCTGGCTGATCGAGCGCGGCAGATGGGAACGGTGGCGGGAGCAGCTGCGCGACGCGGTCGGCGCACCACAACCAGGTGCGCGGCTCGACGCCGGCCTCACTCGATCGGACCTGGTCCGCGCGCTGCATCTTCCCGACGTCGAGGTGCTTGGTGCCCTGGTCGCCGCATGTGACGAGCTGGAGGATGTGGGTGGGCGCGTGCGCCGCCGAGGAGCGGTGTCGACGCTGCGCCCCGACATCGCCGCAGCGGTCCGCCGCCTGGCTGACGCGCTCGCGAGACAGCCCTTCAGCGCCCCTGAGCAACCCCAGCTGTCTGCGCTCGGTCTGGGACGCCGGGAGCTGGGGGCAGCTGCCGCCGCCGGGGTCATCCTGCGGCTCCCGGGAGACGTGGTGCTCCTGCCGGATGCCCCTCAGCAGGCGGCGGAACGACTCGGCATGGTTCCCCAGCCGTTCACGCTGTCAGCCGCCCGGCAGGCTCTGGGCACCACCCGCCGCGTGGCCGTTCCCCTGCTCGAGCACCTGGACTCGATCCGGCTCACCGAGCGAGTTGACGGCGACCTGCGCCGGCTGCGCGGCTGATCAACGCCCCATCGCCGGTGCGGGACGTCGCCGTCAGAACCGTCCGACCCGCGCCCCGCCTCCCTCCAGGCGTTGGCGCTGCGGCACCACCGTGTAGCGCGGGTCGCGTGCCGACTCCTGGCCGGCCTCGAAGATGCCAAAGCGTGTGGCTGCCGAACCGGCCAGCAGCGCGGCGCCACACATCACTGCCACAACCCGGCTGCGACCACCGAGAACCACGGCTCCGATGGCACCGGCGCCAGTCAGCGCCTTGCTGGCGCGGAGCAACCGACCAGCACGGCCGGCGTGCAAAGGCTCGGCGGTGATGCCCATCGATGCCTCCATCCGTCGCTCCATGAGCAGCTCGACCAAGGCGCCACCGGCCGCCAAGCGCCGCGCCGGGCCTGCCTGGTCAGCCGGTGCACCGATCATCCCCAGCCCGCCGGCGGCCGCTGCCGCAGAAGCGGCGAAGACAAACGGCAGCTCCCGGCGAGCCTCGTGCCAGGACGGCGTGGCGGTGTCGCTGAGCAGGACAGCGGTGTACGAGGCAACTCCCGCCCCCAGCACGGCCGCGCCCACGCCGGCCGGCCCGCTCACCGCTCGGAGCGGCCGTCCGACCCCGAGCAGGCGCTGCGGCAACAGGGTGGTCATCTCCGCGGCGGCGGCGGCCCCCGCCAGCGGGCTGTAGGCGGTGAGGATCCATGTCCCCACCGACATCGGCGAGGTGGGCTTGGCGACGCGCAGCATGTTCATGAAGCGCTCCGGCCGTCCGAGGTCGTGGATGAGGGCGACGTAGCTGGCGGAGATGGCGGCGAGGGCGCCCAGGCGGGCGGTGCGGCGCAGCGAGGGGCGTCCGGTGACGCCGGCGCCGGCGGCGAGCATCGAGGAGGCACCCGCCAGACCTCCGAGAAAGAAGTACGCCGGGATGTCTGCCTCCCACGGCGACGGTTTGACCACCGGCCGGCCGTAGTACGACGTGAAGGTGGCGCGGGGAACCATCGGCCGTTCGCCGCCCTCGCGGCGTCGTCGTGGTGCAGCGCCTCTGGTCATGTCTCGCAGCTGTCCGAGTCGAGCGCTCACCGCCGACGCCCCGCAAACGCCGCCGCCGCGCCGGCGAGCAGGCCCAAGCCCGCAACCGCCGCGGTGCGCCACATCGCCGGCAGCTCACGCGTGCTCACCACCGGGTCGGGCGGCAGGCCGTACACCTCCGGTTCGTCGAGCAGCAGAAAAAAGGCGCCCCCGCCGCCGATGCCGTCCTTCTGGTCATCGAGGTAGAGCCGCGCATCGCTGACGCCGGCGGCGCGGAGGGTTCCGACTCGTTCGCGGGCACGCTCGCGCAATTCCTCCAGGTCACCGAACTGGATGGACTCGGTGGGGCACGCCTGGGCGCACGCCGGCGTCATCCCCTCCCCGATGCGGTCGTAGCAGAGGGTGCATTTCTGGGCGACACCGGCGTTGTGCACGGTGCGGTCGCCCTCGCGACGCTCGATGACGCCGAACGGGCAGGCGGGAACGCAGTACCCGCATCCGTTGCAGATGTCCTCCTGCACGACAACCGTGCCCAGCTCGGTGCGCATCAGCGCCCCCGTCGGGCACACATCGAGGCACGCCGCGTGCGTGCAGTGCTTGCACACGTCCGACGACATCAGCCAGCGGAAGTCGGCAGCACCCCGGGCGGGGTTGATGACGTCACTGGCCGCACCGCTCGCCGGCGAATCGCCCATCCCATTCGCCACCGGCAACATCCGCATTGGCTTGCGCTGCTCGATGAACGCCACGTGGCGCCAGGTGCTGGCTCCCAGGCCGCCGGTGTTGTCGTACGAGGTGCCGAGCATGGCCAGCCCGTCCTCTGGAATCCGGTTCCACTCCTTGCACGCCACCTCGCACGCCTTGCAGCCGATGCACAGCGAGGTGTCGGTGAAGAACCCTTTGCGCGGCGGAGGATCCTGCCAGCCGGCGCCACGAGCGGGGTTGAGCGGCCCGAGCAGCCCACCGCTCGCGCGCACGCTCACAGCGAGCCCTCGGGTGGGGTCATGCGGATGTTGCCGGTAGTCACGGTGATGCCCGCGCGGCGCCGGTGCTCTTCGACGAAGCGCAGCAGCGCCGGCCCGGTGGGACGACGCCCGGGGCGGATGTCGCAGGTCGCTGCCTTGGATTCCTGGATGTGCACGTTGGGGTCGAGCGCGATGCCGAGCAGGTCGTTGGCGGAATCGCCGCTGACAACGGCGCTGCCACCGACCCCCCAGTGATAGGGGAGGCCCACCTGATGGATCACCCGGCCGTCGATCCGCAGCGGCGCCAGGCGCTCGGTCACCAACACGCGGGCCTCGACCGCGGTGCGCGCGCTGACGATGGTCGCCCAGCCACCGTTGACCAGGTTGCGCTCGCGCGCCAGCTCTGGCGACACCTCGCAGAAGAACTCCGGCTGCAGCTCGGAGAGGTAGGGAAGGAAGCGGCTCATGCCGCCGGCGGTGTGGTGCTCGGTCAACCGGTAGGTGGTGACCACGAAGGGGAACACCTCGCTGCCGGGCTCCGGAGGCGACGGGTTGGTGAGGTTCTCCTGGCGCGGGAAGCTCTCCCTGGTGGGGTTGGACTGCTGCCTGTACAGCGGATTGCGCACCGGCGACTCCGCCGGCTCGTAGTGCGTCGGCAGCGGCCCGTCGAGCAGGCCACTGGGGGCGTACAGCCAGCCCTTCCCGTCGGCCTGCATGATGAAGGGATCGTCGCCGGCGAGCCCGCCGGGGCCGCCGGTGCCCGGCGCTGGACGGAAGCTCGGCGGCTTGTCGACAGGGAAGTCGGGAACGTCCTCGCCGGTCCAGCGCTGCTGGGCCTCGTCCCACCACACGTATCGCTTGCGCTCGCTCCACGGTTTGCCGTCGGGGTCGGCCGAGGCGCGGTTGTAGAGCATCCTGCGGTTGAGCGGCCACGCCCAGCCCCATTCCGGCGCCACCCACGACTGCTCCTGGCCTGGCCTGCGCCGAGCCGCCTGGTTGACACCGTCGGCATAGACGCCGGTGTAGATCCAGCAACCACCGTCGGTCGAGCCGTCGGCCTTCATGTCGACGAAGCTGCTCAACATCTGGCCGGCCTTCGCGCCGCTGCGATGCCGCCCGTTGATCTCCTGCAGCACCGCCTCTCCATCCGGTTCCCCGTCTGTCTCGAGCGGATAGTCCCAGGTGAGGTTGCGCAGCCCCGCATCCCGTTCCAAGGGCGACCCGGCAAGCTTGCGCCGAAGCTCGACACCCAGCTGGTGGAAGAAGTGCAGCTCGCTGCGCGCGTCTCCGGGCGGGTCGACCGCCTTGTGCCGCCACTGCAGCATCCGCTGGGTGTTGGTGAACGTGCCCTTCTTCTCGGTGTGGGCGGCCGCCGGCAGGAAGAACACCTCGGTGCCGATGTCCTCCGTGCGCAGCTCGCCGGTGGCGATCTCGGGCCCGTCCTTCCAGAAGGTTGCGGACTCGATCATGTTGAGATCGCGCACCACCAGCCACTTGAGTTGCGCCATGCCCAGGCGCTGCGCCTTGCCGTTCGACGACCCCACGGCGGGGTTCTGGCCGAGCAGGAAGTAGCCCTCCACCGTGCCGTCGAGCATGTCCATGAGCGTGCTGTAGGTGCTGTGATCGCCGTTGACGCGCGGCAGCCAGTGGAACCCGTAGTCGTTGTGCGCGGTGGCCATGTCACCGAACCAGGCCTTGAGCAGGCTGACTGTGTAGGCCTCGGCCGAAGTCCAGAAGCCCTTCTGATCAGGGCTGTAGATGCTCTCGAAGTACGACGAGAGGTCCTCGTGCTCGCCGGCCTTGGGCATGGGAAGGTAACCGGGCAGGAGGTTGAACAGGGTGGGGATGTCGGTGGAGCCCTGAATGCTGGCGTGCCCGCGCAGAGCCATGATCCCCCCGCCGGGACGGCCGATGTTGCCCAGCAACAGCTGGATGATGCAGGCCCCACGGATGTACTGGACACCCACTGAGTGCTGGGTCCAGCCCACCGAGTACACCCAGGCGGTGGTGCGCTCGCGCCCGCTGTTGGCGGTGATGGCATCGCAGATCTTCGCGAACCCCTCGGGCCCGACGCCACACACCTGCTCCACCAGCTCCGCTGTGTAGCGAGCGTAGTGCCGCCTCAGGATCTGGAAGACGCACCGCGGATCCTGGAGGGTCTCGTCGCGCTGCACGCGACCATGCTCCAGCTTGGAGCCCCGGCCGCCGAGCTCCTGTCCGGTGGGATGCTTGCCGGCCGCGCTGCGGTTGCCGGCGGCGGCGGTCTCCTCGACGCCGAGGTACTGCCAGGTGCTGGTGTCGTAGGTGCCCGACTGTGCGTCGAAGCCGGAGAAGACGCCCACGTCGTCGACATCCTTGAAGTCCTCGTTGACCAGTGTGGCTGCGTTGGTGTAGCTGACCACGTACTCGCGAAAGTACTTCTGAGTGCTGATGATGTGGTTGATCAGCGCCCCCAGGAGCACGATGTCGCTGCCGGCGCGCAGCGGCACGTGCATGTCGGCGACGGCCGAGGTGCGGGTGAATCGCGGGTCGATGTGGATGACCCTGGCGCCTCTGGCCTTGGCCTCCATCACCCACTGGAAACCGACGGGATGGCACTCGGCCATGTTGGAGCCCTGGATGACTATGCAGTCAGAGTTGGCGAGGTCTTGCTGAAAGTCGGTGGCGCCGCCCCGTCCGAATGAAGCCCCCAGACTGGGGACTGTGGCGCTGTGTCAAATTCGGGCCTGGTTCTCCACCTGCACGACGCCCGCCGCCGTGAACAGCTTTTTGATCAGGTAGTTCTCTTCGTTGTCGAGGGTTGCTCCGCCGAGGCTGGCAATGCCCATGGTGCGCCGCAACTTGTTGCCATCCTTGTCAGCTTCCTGCCAGGTGCGCGCGCGTGTGTCGAGCAACCGGTCGGAGATCATGTCGACGGCGCGGTCGAGCGGCAGGTCCTCCCAGTCGGTTGCGTAAGGGCGCCGGTAGCGCACGCTGGTCACCCGGTTGGGGTTGTTGACCAGCTGCTCGCTGGCCGATCCCTTGGGACACAGCCGGCCGCGCGAGATCGGGGAGTCGGGGTCGCCCTCGATCTGCACCACCTTCTCGTTCTTGACGTAGACGCGCTGGCCACAGCCCACCGCGCAGTACGGGCAGACGCTCTGAACCACGCGGTCAGCGGTCGCGGTCCGCGGCGACAGTGAGGCGGTCCTCGCCGACTCCACAGCAGCACCGCGGCCGAGGCGGTCGGCGCCGGTCAGCTGGCCCAGCACCGGCCAGGATCGGCGTCTGTTGCGTGCACCCATGTCCGACCTCCCACTCGACTTCATACGGCCAGCAACGGTCGCCTGAAATTCTGCCACGCCGGCCCATGTGTCGCCGGAGCCTGCGCGACAATGAGCCGATGGACCAGCCGCCAGCTCACCGCGACAGCGACCGTCCCGGCGCCTGGTCCGCCCAGCTCGCCGCCGAGCTCGCCAGCGCACCGCTGCCTCGCAGCACGGTCGGCGCCCTCCTGAGCATGGCACGGGACGTGGCCCACGCCACCGAGCGGATCAATGCACCGTTGAGCACCTACGTCGCCGGGCGGTACGTCGAGGCCCGGGTGGCCTCGGGCTGCGACGAGGCGGTCGCCCTCGACGAGGTGGCGGCCGCGGTCAGGCGTCTGCTGTCAGAGACGACGCCAGGGTGACCAGGTCTTCGGCGGTGTTCAGGTTGGTGGCGAAGCGGGCGGCGATCGCGGCGCCGACGAGCTCAGCTGCATCGAACCGGCGGACGCGCAGCCCGTCGAGCGCAGCCAGCAGGCGCAGCCGGCCCGCCGTCAGCGCCGCCTCCAGGATGGGCAGTGCCGAGCCCGCGTACACCCCGTGGAGCGGCTCGGCGCCGGCCGCGCTCAGGGGGATCAACGCATCCTCCCCGTCCCACTCGGCGGCCATGCGGCCGAGCAGGCCGGCGTCGAGCCAGGGCATGTCCACGGCCACCAGCGCGGTGAGCGGGTGCGGCGAGGACCGCAGCCCTGCCACGATCCCCGCCAGCGGACCGGCACCGTGGACGACGTCGCTCACCGTGGCGCAACCGGTCAGCGAGAGGCTGCGATTGCCGCAGGCGAGGATGATCGGGTCCGCGACCGCGCCAAGGCGACGGGCCGCCCGCTCGACCAGCCGCTCGCCCTCCACCGCGAGCAGGGCCTTGTCGGCGCCCATCCGCCTGCCGGCGCCGCCACAGAGGACCACGCCCGCGAGGTGGGGGAGAGCCTCTGAGGTCGGCGGGGCACGCACGAGCACCATGATCGGATGATTGCCTCATGGTGAGCGCGGCCAGAGCACCGTCGGCAGCCGTCAGCGTGGACGCCGCGCGTCACATCCTGCTCGGCGCCCTGGGGCGCATGCCTGCCGAGGAGGTGCCGCTGTCCGATGCGCTCGGTCGCGTGCTGGCGGTGGACGTGGTCGCAGCCACCGACCTTCCCGGGTCTGACAACTCGGCCATGGACGGCTACGCGGTGCTGGCCAGCGACCTCGCCGAGGCGCGTCCGTCCTCACCGGCCATTCTTGCGCAGGGGCTGGAGGCGCGGGCCGGCCGGCCGTCCGTCGAGCACCGGCCCGGCACCGCCACGATCATCGCCACCGGGGCCCCGATGCCACGCGGAGCCGATGCCGTGGTTCCCGTCGAGCAGACCTCCAGGGTGCGCGCCGGCATCGCCTTCGACGGGGCGCCGTTGCCCGGCGCACATCTCCGCCATCGCGGTGAGGACGTCCGCGCCGGTACCACCATCCTGGGCGCCGGCCGTCGCCTGCGCAGCTACGACGTCGGGGTCTGCGCCGCCGCGGGGATGGCCAGGCCGTGGGTCGGCTGCCGTCCGCGGGTGGCCCTGCTCAGCAGCGGCGACGAGCTGGTGCCGCCGGGTGCTGTGCCCGAGCCCCACCAGGTCACCGACTCCAACAGCGCCATGCTGACTGCGGCAGTGCTCGAGGCCGGTGGGCTGCCGGTCCCCATCGGCGTCGTCGGCGACGACCGCGCCGCCATCTCCCGAGTCCTCGAGCGGGCCAGGGACGGTGCCGACATCATCGTCAGCAGCGCCGGCGTGAGCATGGGCGCGCACGACCACATCCGTGAGTGCGTCGCCGAGCTCGGAGCCGTCGACCAGTGGAAGGTGGCGATGCGCCCCGGCCGCCCGCTGGTGATCGGATCGGTCGGGGCCACTCCCTTCCTCGGTCTGCCCGGCAACCCGGTGAGCAGCGCGGTCACCTTCCTGCTGTTCGCGCGGGCGGCGATCCTGGCTCTGCAGGGAGCCACCACCCTGCTCCCGTCGCTGATGCCGGTCGTGCTCGCGGAGGGGTTGGAGAAGCCGTCCGAGCTCGAGACCTACGTCCGGGTGCGCCTGGAGTGGACCGAGGACCGCCTGGTCGCCAGGTCGAGCGGAGGCCAGGGCTCGGCGATGATGCACAGCCTGGGGGCGGCGGATGCGCTGGCAATCCTGCCCGCCGGAGTCGCTGTCTTTGCCGCTGGGAGGGCCGTGCAGGCCATGCTGTTGCCATGAGCGGACAGGTCGAGGTGCCGCGCGAGGTCGAGGACGGCCCAGCAACAACGCGCCTGGACCGGCTGGGACGTCCGCTCCGCGACGTGCGCATCTCGGTCACCGATCGGTGCAACTTCCGCTGCACCTACTGCATGCCGCGCGCCTCCTTCGGCCCCGGCCACGCCTTCCTGCCGCGCTCCGCGACCATGACTGCTGGGGAGATCGTCAGGCTCGGGTCCGTCCTGCTGCGCCTCGGCGTGGGCAAGATCCGCCTCACCGGCGGTGAGCCACTGTTGCGGGGTGACCTCGACGAGATCGTCGCCGGGCTGTCGGCCGCCGGGGTCTCCGACCTCGCCCTCACCACCAACGGCAGCCTGCTCTCCCGGTGGGCGATGCGGTTGCGCAGCGCCGGGTTGCATCGCCTCACCGTCAGCCTCGACACCCTCGACCCCGGGGTGCACGCCAGGCTGAGCGACAGTGGGGTGCCCCTGGCGACAGTGCTCGGGGGTATCGACGCCGCGCTGGCCGCCGGGTTCGCTCCGGTGAAGCTCAACGCGGTGATCCGCCGCGGCGTCAACCAGGCGTCGATCCTGCCGCTGGCCGACTACGCGCGCCGCGGCGGCCACACGCTGCGCTTGATCGAGTACATGGATGTCGGCGAGAGCAATGCGTGGAATCAGGCCGAGGTCGTGCCCGCCGCCGAGATGCTCGCCACCGTCGCGGCCCGGTACCCGCTCGAGCCGGCCCCGCGCCGCGACCCCGCGGACGTGGCCCAGCGGTACCGTTTCCAGGACGGCGGCGGCGAGATCGGCATCATCGCATCGGTGACGCAGCCCTTCTGCGGCGCCTGCACCCGGCTGCGCGTGAGCGCCGATGGCAGGCTGCACACCTGCCTGTTCTCCGGCACCGGCACCGACCTGCTGTCCGCGCTGCGCAGCGGAGACGATGATGACCTGGAACAGTTGCTGACACGTGTGTGGGGGGTGCGGGCGGACCGGTACTCCGAGGAGCGCGGCCAACCACACGGTGAGCTTCGTCGCATCGAGATGTCGTACATCGGCGGATGAGCAGCCCGGTCACGATCACCACCGCACCGGCCATCCGTGTGCTGCTGTTCGGGTCCCTCCGCGAACGTCTCGGGCCGGCCGAGCTCAGCGTCACCGAGCCGGCGACCACGGTGGCCGAGCTGTGGGAGGTGGTGGTCGCGCACCATTCGGTCGCCCGAGCCGAACGCAGTTCGATTCGCTGCGCGCGCAACCTGGTGTACTGCGAGTGGGATGCACAGGTGGCGCCCGGCGACGAGGTGGCCTTCATGCCGCCGGTGTGCGGCGGGGCGACCGGCGACGGCGATGACGGTGTGACCGTGGCGCTCAGCGACCAGCCGATCGCCGTCGACACCCTGCTGATGCAGGCCGGCGACGATCACGACGGCGCCGTCGCCTGCTTCGTCGGCAGGGTGCGCGACCACAATGACGGCGCCATGGTCCACGCTCTGGAGTACCAGGCATACGCGCCGATGGCGCTGTCGATGATGCGACGGATCGCGCTCGAGGCGCGTGAGCGGCACGGGCTCACCACCATCACCCTGCTGCACCGTCTGGGAGCGCTGGCGGTCGGCGACGTCGCCGTGGCGGTGGTGACGTCATCACCGCACCGCTCGTCGGCGTTGGACTCCTGCCGCGAGGTCATCGAGGCCGTCAAGGCAGAGGTGCCGATCTGGAAACGTGAGCACACAGCGGACGGCACCGATTGGGTGGACGCCCGCTGCACGAGCGGCGCCCATGTCTGAGCTGACCCATGTGGATGCCGCCGGGGAGGTCAGGATGGTCGACGTCAGCGCCAAGCCGGAGAGCGTGCGCAGCGCCACCGCCGACGCGACCGTGCGCTTCCACGAAGCCGGGACGGTCGCCGTCCTCCGCGGCGGCGACACCGCCAAGGGAAACGTGCTGGCGACGGCGCGCCTCGCCGGGATCATGGCCGCCAAGCGCACCGCCGAGCTGATCCCGCTGTGCCATTCGCTGCCGCTCGACCACGTCGCCGTGGACATTGAGATCGACGAACAACTGCCGGGCCTGCGCATCTCCGCCACCGCCCGCTGTCGCGGCGCCACCGGTGTGGAGATGGAGGCGCTGACGGCGGTGTCGCTGACGGCCCTGACGGTGATCGACATGCTCAAGTCGGTGGACCGCTGGATCGCCATCGAGAACATCCGCCTCCGCGAGAAGAGCGGCGGCCGCCACGGCCACATCAGCCGGCCCGCCAACGGCCCATGACCCGCGGCGCCGCGCCATGACCGGCGCAACCGTGGCCTGGCTGAGCATCGCGCCGGTGAAGGGCCTTCGAGTCCAGGAGCTGGGCGCGCTGCACCTCGATCGGCACGGAGCGCGTGGCGACCGCCGGTTCGTGATCACCGACGGCGCCTGCCACCTGGTCAACGGCAAGCGCCTGCCGTCCCTGGTGCAGGTGGTGGCCGAGGCGACCGAGTCGCTGCTGAGCCTGCGCTTTCCCGACGGCACCGTGGTCAGCGCTGAGCCGCGTCTCGGCGAGCCGGCGACGTTGATCGCCTACGGGCACCCCCGACCGGTCCGCACCGTGCTCGGTCCCTGGGCGACCGCCCTCTCGGAGTTTGCCGGGATGGCGCTGCGCGTGGTCCAGCCGCTGGACCCCGGCGACGGGGTCGACCGGCGGCGTGACGCCGGCGTGTCGCTGCTGTCGACAGCCTCGCTCGACTCCCTGGCCGCCTCGGCGGGCGTCGACAGCGTGGATCCGCGGCGATTCCGCATGACCATCGGGATCGCCGGCATCGACGCCTTCGAGGAAGAGCGGTGGCTGGGTCAGACCCTGCGGGTGGGTCCCGCGACGCTTCGAGTCGGTGGCAACGTCGGTCGTTGTGCGGTGACCACGCTTGATCCTGACGGCGGAGCTGTGGACCTGCCGACCCTGCACCTGCTCCGCGGGCTTCGCGAGCACGTCGCGGCCACCGAGCCGCTGCCGTTCGGGGTCTGGGGCGAGGTCGTCGAGCCCGGGTTGGTGCAGGTCGGCGACGAGATCCTGGCGTGAGCCGCGGCCGACACGCCTCTCAGAGCTCGCGGTGTCGGAAGGCGAGAATGGTCAGCACCACCACCGCCACCACCCAGAACGCTGCCCAGCCGAGGTACGCACCGGCGGGGGGCGCCAGCGAGGTGAAGGGGTTGGCAGCGGCCGCGCGGCTCGTCGATGCGACGGCGACGACTGTCTCGGGCTCGAGGTTGTAGATCGCCCCCCGCCACAGTCCGTCCGAGGGCAGCAGCAGGCGGCTGAGGTTGCCGATGGCCTCGATGGGTCCGTTGTGCAGGGCGGTCCCGACAGCCCCCGCCACCCCGGCGATCCAGGTGATGAAGAAGAACATCAGAGCGATGACGCCCGCCGTGATCCCCGACAAGCGGACGCTGAGGAGCAGGGTCAGGGTGAGCAGCACCAATCCCTCGGCAGCGATGAATGCTGCCGAAGTTATCGGGTGCGGAGGCAGATAACCGGTGGCCCAGCGCACCACCAGGAACTCGATCCCCGTGGCCACCGCCGCGTAGATCACCACCAGCGATCCGAGCCCGAGCCACTTGCCGAGGATGACCTCGGCACGCTGGATGGGACGGGCCAGCACCGCCAGCGCCTGTCCCGACTCGACCTCGCCCGAGACGGACTGTGATGCCACCATCACCGCGCCCAGCCCTAGGACCGCGCTGAACATGAAGAGGACAATGATCAGCAATTGCGAGGTCACCACCGTGAGCTCCGCGGCGCTGATGGGCTCCCCCTGATCGCGGATGCCGGGCAGGCGGCTGAACCCCCAGCCGGTGAGCGCGACCGCTGCTGCGGAGAGGACCACCAGGGCGAGCACCAGCCGGCGGCGGCTGACCTCGCGAACGGTCATCATGGCGATCGTCAGCACGTTCATGCCGCGACCTCGTCGCCACTCCCCTGGAGCAGCTCCAGGAAGCGGTCCTCGAGGGACTGCCGTTGCGGTTCCACTGCATGGACCCGCGCGCCACGCGCCACCAGGTCGGCGACGATGTCGGCGACCGTGTTCGCATCGACGCCGCGAACGCTCACCCAGTCACCCTCGACGGTGACGTCGCCCCAGCGGGCCAGCAGAGCGTTGACCCCCTCGAGACCGGTGAGGTGGAGGCGCACCATGGCGCCGCCACCGAGGATGTCGTCGAGGGTGCCCGCGGCGACAACACGCCCGTGATCGACGACGGCCACCCGGTCGCACACCTGCTCGACCTCAGTCAGCAGATGGGAGTTGAGGAACACCGCCGTGCCCTTGGCGCGCAGGGCGCGGATGATCTCACGCACGTCGTGCCTCCCCACCGGATCGAGCGCCGACGTCGGCTCGTCGAGGAACACCATCTCGGGCGCGCCGAGCATCGCCACCGCCAGGCCGAGCCGCTGCTGCATGCCCTTCGAGAATGTGCCAACCCTGTCATGAGCTCGCTGGCGCAGGCCAACCTCGGTCAGCGCCGACTCCACCTCGGTTGCGCGCACGGGCCGGGGCACTCCGATGAGGCGGCAGTGGAAGCTCAGCACCTCGGCCGCTGACAGCCACGCCGGGTAGCGGAAGAGCTCGGGCAGGTAGCCCACCCGACGCCTCGCCTCGGCCTTGCCGACCGGCTCGCCGAGCAGCCAGGCGTCCCCGGCGGTGGGGGAGGTGAGGCCGAGAAGCAGCTTCACAGCAGTCGTCTTGCCGGCGCCGTTCGGGCCCAGGAAGCCGAAGACCTCACCGCGCGGCACGGACATGCTCAGCCCGGCCAGCGCCTGGATGTGCCCGTAGTGCTTGGTGAGGTCGACGGCGTGGATCGCCGGGACGTCAGCGGAGGGACTGGGCAATGCTGAGCGCCTCGCTCTGAGGAAGCAGACCACCGACCATGTACACCACCCCGTTCTTCTCCCAGATGACCGCCGAGTCCAGCCCTGTGGAGTCCCCGGTGACCACGCCCTGGACGCCGTCGATGGTGATCGTCCGCGACGTGTTCACGCCGTTGATCACCGGGATGGGCAGAGTGCTGCCAATCTGTCCGATGGCGCGGATCTCGGCGGCGAGCTGAGGTGACACCCCCGGCTGGGCCAGGAGGAAGTCCTCCAGCTGCTGCAGCGTGGCACCGTTGGTCGACGCGGTCGGACGCACGCTCTGCGCGATCACCAGGGTGGGCAGTGTCGACTGCTTGGAGAGGTCCACCGCGGCACCGTACACAGCCACCTCGGCAGGCCCAGCGTTGACGGTGATCGAGGTGCCGTCGAGCCCGCTCGGGATTGCCGGTGCCGCCTTGCCGGCCTTGGCGGCCGCGGCATCGGCGGCGGCCGCGTCCAGGGTGAAGGTGGCGCTGCCGGCGCCGACCACCTCCCAGTGCACCTGGCTCGGGATGTCGGCCGGGAGCGAGGCTGGGCGCAGCACGGTCAGCCCGGTCGCCGCCCCCGCCTGCTGGGGACCGGCCACCTGGCGAAGGTCAGGGTTGGTCACGTGCATGTGCCCGTATCCGGACAGGTCAGGAAGCCCGGTCAGCGAGCTGGCGGTGAGGGTCACCGGAGCCACGGTGGTGGGGGAGAAGACGGAGAGCCAACCGGCCGCGCTGGCCGACGCCACCAACCCGATGGAGACCAGCGGCACCGCCACCATTGCGACGGCCCAGCGACGTCTGCGCACCGGGCGCGGGGTTGCCAGAACCTGCCTCGCACCCGCCGCGCCCGCTGCCACCTGCGACCGCAGCCGTCCCAGCGCGGGCTCGACAGCGGGGGCTGCGGCCGCGCCTGGTACGAAGAGGGCGGACGCGCGGCCGGCGTCGGCCGCCACCTGCTGCAGGCGCGTCTCACACTTGGTGCAGCCAGCCAGGTGGCTCCGTTGATCGTTGGACGCGGCGAACCGGTCGTCGTGCAACCGGCGCAGCAGTCCCTCACTGAGATGTCGCACGTTGAACCTCCTTTCGCAGCGCCGATTCCGCCCGCCGCAGCATTGTTCCCACATCACCCTGTCTGACATCCATCGCCGAAGCAACCTCGGCGTAGCTCAAGCCGCTGTGGCGCAGCACCAGCACCGTGGCCGCGCGTCGCGGCAGCCGTCGAAGGGCGCTGCGCAGGGCCCGCGTGTCGTCCGCCTTCTCGACGGCGACAGCTGGATCCAGACCGTCGACTGGCACCGCAGACAGCCGCTCACGGCGAGCGCGCCGCTGCTCGCCGCGCAGCACGTTGAGCGCGCTGTGCGCCGCAGCGGCGCAGACCCAGCCGCCCGCCCAGGCCTGGTCGCTGCAGTTGCGGCGGTGCAGAGCCAGGAACGCGTCCTGGGCCACGTCCTCGGCCCGGCTCTGATCCCCGAGGACCCGCGCCGCGATCCCGACCACCCTGGCGTACTCCGCGCGAAAGACGCGATCGAACGCCGGATCGGTCGAGCCGGAGACGGCCGGAGGGATGGTCATGCGCATCACGGCGGCACCATTCATATCCCTACAGCACCGCCGACCTGCATCTTGTGACAGGTCACTCGAACCTCCACCGAGTCGGCGACCCAGTGAAATCACCATGGGCCAGGCCGAACGCCCACCGAGGCCGAACGCGAATTGTGGCGTTGACCGCCGGATCGAGGAAATCGACCGAATAGGCTGTCGCATACTTGCTGTTCATCAGCGCAATCACTCGCCCAATTGACTCGGGATCGGTGACGATCTCGGCGATGCCCTCGACGATCACCGGGTTATCGGCGTCCTCCGTGGTGAGCACACACCGCGCATCCGCTGCAACGTTGCGGGCTTTGCGCGACTGCAGGCTGCTGCTGAACCACAGGCACTCTGCGTCGGGGTCCCAAATGGCCCAGACCGGCATCGTGTGGGGCCGGCCGTCTGGCCAGAGGGTGACCGCCCAGTAGTTCTTGGACGTCGCCAGGCGTTGCTCCGCCCACGACCACGGGAGCAACGCGGTGCCTTCAGCCGGGCCAAGCACGCCGTAGCCCGGCATGTGCGGCCGGCTCGCCTGCGGTTCTGGCACCTCTGCATGATCCATTGTTCGGCGGGGCTTGGCGCGCGCCGAGAGCCGACCGGGCTACCCCGGTGGAGGAGGAGCTGCCGATAACAGCAAGAAGCGGACCGGCTCGGTGCCGGCCCGCTTGGTCGCGACTCTCGCGTTGGTTACGGCTGATCGACCGTCGTGGTGGTGGTGCTGCCCGGAGCAACCGTCCGACGACGGCTGAAGTAGCCGGGGCCGCCCCACGAGGACCAGAAGAGCATCGACAGCAGAGTTCCCAAGACCCCGACGGCGAGAAGGATCAGACCAATGGTGTGCAGATTGACCCCCGCGCCGGATGTGTCGACGTTGAGCGCGAAGGCGAGGATCGCGCCGACTGCGATGAAGACGATTCCGACACCTAGACCCATGGCTTTTCGGCCTCCGTATTCGGGTGCATCATTGGCACCCCTGGCGGTATAACACTATGGCCCAGTCACCGGTTACGTTCCAGACGTAATCGATTCGATACATGTCACCCAGCTGATGCGGATCAGCAGTTCAGGTCGAGGCCACGAGCTTCAGCCCCATCTCCTCGGCGGCGATCCCCTGACGCGCATCGAAGGACGCGAAACCCGTGAGGCCCGCGACCAGCGCGGTGGCGACGTGGATGGCATCGAGCGACCTGACGCTGGCTGGGCGCACTCCGATTGCAGCGAGCCGGATCTCCGACGTCAGATCCACGAGATCGCAGCGATCCAGCAGCTCACGCGCGGCGCGCTGGACGGTCCGCGACCCCGAACGCCGAGCCAAGGCGCGGCCGATCTCGATCTCGCTCACTGAGGAGGTCACCATCGGCCCAGTGCGTGTCCGTGCCAACCTCACAGCAGACCCGTGATGGCTGTCGGCAACGGCAAGCAGGGCCACGAGCACCGACGAGTCGACGTAGAGCGCCTCCGCCGGCCCCGTCGCGCTCACCGCTCCGTGTCCCGCTGCTCTGTGAGTGCGTCCATGAGGCCGATGTCAGGCACGTCGCCCGCAGCCTCGATCACGTCGACCAGCCGCCCCGGCTTGGCTGGCCGCACGGCGCCAGCCTGGCGCAGGCGTTCGAGACCCTCAACCCGAGAAGGCGGCGCGAGGATGGCGACAACGCGGCCACGGTCTGTGATCTCCTCGGCGACCCCGGAAGCCGCCACTCGCCTCACCACCACGGCAGCATTGCGTTGCAGCGCACTAATAGGGACGGTCATCTGCGTACGGTAGCATCTTTGTGAGAGAGCACACTGCCCTGAGGTTCAGAGTGGCGGCGACTCCAGTTGATGTAGGCAACGCCGTAGCCAGGGTTGTCAGGCGCGCCTGACGCCACTGCTGCTGCACGAGGGAAGAGCTCGCTTACCCCGTCCGAACCCCGTCGCGGCGCAAACTACTGATAATGCGTCTTCTCACGATCTAGCGACCCAGCGAGACCCCCGCGCACGCATTCCGGGAAAGTTGACCGCTGCGCCGGGGTTTTGCTAGCGTCCCCCGCCATGAGCTCAGAGTTGCAGCGCCTGCTCACGCGCCGCCTGTGGCTCGACAACGGCCATTGCGGCAGCGCCATCTGTCCACGCTGACAGCGCTCCAACCGCAGACATTCCTCAGCTGAACTCAACCGTCGGACCCGCTCCGGCGTTTCTCAGGAGACAACACATGTCGGTCACCGATCAACTCCTCGACAACAACCGGGCCTACGCCCAGAGCTTCGACAAGGGCGACGTCCCGCTGCCCCCCGCCCGGCGTGTCGCGGTGGTGGCGTGCATGGACGCGCGCCTGCACGTCAGCCAGATCCTCGGCCTCGAGGTGGGCGACGCGCATGTCATCCGCAACGCCGGCGGGGCCGTCACGGACGACACCCTCCGGTCGCTGCTGATCTCGCAGCGCCTGCTCGGCACTGAGGAGGTCATCCTCATCCACCACACCGACTGCGGGATGCTCACCTTCACCGACGACGAGGTCAAGACCCAGGTCTTCGAGGACACAGGCATCCGCCCCGCCTTCGCGCTGGAGGCATTCGCCGATCTCGATGAGGACGTGCGTCAGTCGATCGCGCGGATCACGACCAGCCCTCTGATCCCACGCCGCGATCGGGTGCGCGGGTTCGTGTACGACGTTCACACGGGCTCGCTGCGCGAGGTGACCCCCGCCAGCGCACCCGAGCTGAGCGGTGCCCCAGCACCCACAGTTCTCGCCACCGCCGGCTGATATCTGAGCGTCCGGCCGCCGCTTGGTCTTTACGGCCGGCGGCCGGACGCTTCTCTCGCCGCCAGGTCCGTCTCCGCGCAAGTCGCCAAAGCTCCTGATAATGCGGGGGTGAGCACGCGCCGGCCGGCCAGCCGCCGTCCCAACGCCCCGACCGCCAGCCGGATCCCGGCGTGGGTCGCCGAGATCCCCGGCCCTCAGGATCCCCTTCCCGACCAGATCGAGCAATTCCTCGACTGGCTGCGCATCCAGCGCAACCGGCCGGTGACCACCGTGCGCGCCTACCGTCAGGACCTCGCCAAGTTCGTCGCGTTCATGCGCCGCCGCCCGCTCGGTGACGACTTCACAGCCGCCGTCGATCGGGCCGCGCTGCGTCGCTATCAGATCGAGCTCGCCGAGGTGCTGCCCAACCCGCGCACCCGGGCACGCGCCCTGGTGGCCCTGCGTCGGTTCCTCTCCTACGCCTATGACGAGGGCTGGAGCGATGGCGAGCTGAGCCGCCAGGTCAGCGTCCCACGGTACGTCGTCGGCGATCCCCACCCGGTGGCGACGCACACCGTGCCCCGGCTGCTCGCAGCACTCCCTGTCGACGGTCTGCGTGACCTCCGCGACCGGGCCCTGATCCACCTCTTGGTGAGCACTGGGTGTCGCATCGCCGAGGCGTGCTCACTCGACCGGGGGGACGTCCGAGCCGAGGGGTTCCGGGTCCTCGGCAAGGGCGGCAAGCACCGCACCGTGTATCTGACCAACGACGCCCACACCGCGGTCCAGGACTACCTCCGCCGCCGCGGCCCCGACCCCGCCCCCGCGCTGTTCATCAGCGTCGCCCGCGCGGACATGCCCGGGCGCCGGGCTCTCCCCCACAACCGGCTGACCACTGACGGGGCCCGCCACGCTCTGCGGGCGCTGCGCCGCCGTTTCAGCGCCGATCCCGCGCTCTTCGCGCTCATCGACGACCTGCGCACCCCGCATGCGGCGCGGCACACGGCGGCGACCACCCTCCTCGAAGCCACCGACGGTGACGTGCGGCTCGTCCAGGAGGTGCTCGGCCACGCCACCCTGGAGACGCTTCGGGTATACACAGAGATCACCGACAAGCGCAAGCGCTCGGCGTACCAGCGCCTCGGCGACTACCTTCGGGCGGTTGACACGGCTGGCTCGGCCGGTTGAGCGCTGCGCCGCGCGAGTCCTGGCTGACTCTCCAGCCAGTGGTCGACGAGTGCCACGAAGGCCTGCGGACGTTCGAGCTGGGGCACATGGCCGGTGCTGGTCAGCACCCGGAACTCCCAGTCCGGACGCAGCGTCGCCACGGCTCCGGCGGCCGAGAGGCTGACCAACCGGTCGGTGTCTCCATGGATCAGCAGAGTGGGCGCCTGGATCCTGCGGATGTGGGGTTCGAGCGTGGCCCGCCGCAGCAGCCAGCGCACCAGGGATCGAGAGGCCTCGAGGAAAGCACGGTCGGGCTCATCGAGACCCTGGCGCCACCTGGTCAGCTCGATCTGAGCATCTCGGGTCCGGGGATTGATCCGAGACGCGTCAACCGTGCAGAGGGTCAGCACGTCGTCGACCAGACGTTCGGCCCCGCGCCGCCGGGCGTGACCCTGCATCACCCGGCCACCCACCCCGGGGACGGTGAGCACCAGGAAGGCGGCGGCGATCATCACGCTGAGCCGGCCGCCACGCGCGCTCGGCAGAGCCGGATCGACCAGGATCAGCCCGGACACCCGCTCGGGTTGGCACGAGGCTTCGAGGATGCTGATCAGGCCGCCCATGGAGTTGCCCATCAACACCACCGGCTGCCCCTGGCCGACGCGTTCGGCCACACCGTCGACGAGGCGCCGATTGTCGTCGATGCTGGCGTGGCGGCCCTCGACAGGCGTGCGCCCGAAGCCGATCAGGTCGATGGCCCAGACATGGTGATCGCGGGTGAAGGACGGGGCCACGTCACTCCAGTCGAGGTGTGAGCCCCCGAGCCCGTGCACCAGGAGCAGAGCTGGTCCCTCGCCGCCGTGATCGACCACGTGGACGGGGCCATCGATGTCGAGGGTCAGGTCGGTCACCCGGCGATGCTATCGCGTCGCAGCCGACCGCCCGAGCGGCCTGCCCTCGCGGTCAGTGCTCGGGGCGCCAGACGTTGCCCAGCACGCGCACGGGGCCGCTGAAACCCTCGTCCCAGCAGTCGAGCACCTCGGCCGCGATCGGCGGATGCATGTCGAGCCCGCCGAGCTCGGCGCGGTGGCGCCAGGCGACGTCCTCGAGCACTCCGTCGCGCCCCACGTGCAGCTCGCCCCCTGACAGCTCGGCGGCGAAGATGAGGTTGATCAGATGGCGCCCGTGCATCTCGATGGCCTCGCAGACGATCAGCAGCCGGCCCACTTCCACCACCAGCCCCGTCTCCTCGAGCATCTCCCGAGCCGCCGCCGCGGCCAATGTCTCGCCGCGCTCCACTCCCCCGCCGGGGAGCAACCAGTGGCGGTGGTCGTGCTTGACGTGCTCGGCCACCAGGATGTGGTCGCCGTCAACCAGGCAGACGGCGACCCTGACCCTCACCGCCCCCTCGCTCACCCTGCCGACCATCCGTCTGCTTGACACGAACAGCTGTTCGCTGTACTGTGGCGTCCTTGGGAACATCTGTTTGGGGACTGACCGTGATGATCAACGACTTCGCTCCCACGATGCGCCGCTCGCGGCGGCCTGGCTGGCAGCGCGACCCGCGTGTCGTGCTCGCCGGCGTGGTCACCGCGGCGGCCGGCTTCGTCTTCCTCGGCAGCAACGTCTACGGGGCGGTGAATGCCGGACAACCATCGCCCGTGCAGGTGCACACGGGCGACAGTCTCTGGAGCATCGCCTCCAGCCACTACCAGGCCGGTGACGTGCGCGACCACGTGGACCAGATCATCACGCTGAACCACCTGGCCGGCGACTCGATCACTCCGGGCGAGACCCTGCTCCTGCCGGCACCCTGACCCGCCTCCGCGGCGGTGCCGGCTCCGCCACCGTGCGGCCGGCATTGAGCGCGGCCAGCCAGGGGACCGACCCTGAGGGCTGAGGGCTGGGCAGGTCAGCGCGGGGTCGCCGTCCGCCACCGCCACCGCCATCGTCCCCGTCATCGGTGGCAGGCTCGTTGAGCATCCTCATGAAGATGACGGCGAAGGCGGTGAACAGTGCCAGCTTGCTGACCAGCGCGATGCAGGCGCCGGCGATCTGCTGGTCGGACATGACGCTGGCGCCGAACAGGCGCGGCGCCAGGGCATACGTGCGATACAGCGGATGCTTGGCCATCGCCACCGTGATCCCGCCGAATGTCTGAGGGATCGTGGCCACCAGGATGTAGCCGAGCGTCGCCCACCGGCTGAGCACCCGACGGCCTCCGGCCGGGACCACGATCGGCCACCAGAACAGCAGCGAGACGAGCAGTAGGGAGATCTGCTGGGCGGCATAGATCTCGGGGTTGCGGAGCGAGGCGTCGTACACCGGGCCGAGGTGCCAGGCGAAGAACCCAGCGTTGATGGACAACATCCCGCTGAGCGGGTGCACCAGGCCGCGGCCCACGCGGCCCACCGCCGCGGGCAACGCGAACGGACAGCGGCCCGGCAGCGCCAGAAGGATCAGCGGCGGGACGACGCCCATGACCAGCGTGATCTGGATCAGGTGCGCGGTCAGGAGATAGTGCGCGGCGACCGTGTGCAGGGGCGACAGCCACGCCGCCGCCAGCAACAAGGTGGCGATCACACCGACGGCCCGCCGCCACCAACCACGTCGCTCCCGGGCCCGGACGGCGAGCACCAGCAGCCCTGAGCCGACCAGCGCAACGCCGGCGGCCAGCAGGGGGTCGACTGACACTGTCCACGGCGATGGGCTCACCAGCACACCGTACCGCAGGCGTGCTGCAGAAGCCAGACCCACAACGCCCCGCCACGTGAGGTCTGCACCGTGCTATGACGAACGCTGCTACAAATGCGGGCGATCGCCACCAGCGCGCTCACATCAACGAAAGCTCCGCGCTCCACCATCACCGTGCACACCAATCCCTATCAGTTCTCACTCCGCACCAGCCGGGTCCCCGGCGAGGTGCTCGACGACGTGGCAGCGCGCCCGCTGCCCGGCATCGCTGTGGCCGAGCGCGGCCCCCATTACCTCGTGCTCCGGCCCCAGCGGCGCTACCGGTACGGCTCGGACATCGCGGCGGGCGCCGCGGTGGTCATCGTGCTGGCGGTTCTCATCGCCACAGCCCTGACCCCGGTCCTCATCGTTCTGCTCCCGCTGGCGGCACTGCCGGCTCTGCCGCTGCTCCTCGACCACCGACCCGACCTCGCCGTCAGTGCCATCGTCGACGACGGCGGCGGGACCCGGGTGACAGTGCATGGAGAGGCGTCCTCGGAGCTGGCCGCTGCGGTCGACGCCTTCCTGGGTGCCCTCCCCGAGGCGCCACCGCCGCCGCCCCCCGACCTGGAGGACGGCACCAGTCGGATGGCGTCGACCGGCTAGCCGATCACCCGGATGACGGCGGTGACCACTCCTTCGATGGCCACATCACGCGCGTAGATCGGCTCGAGATCCGGGTTCTCCGGCTGGAGACGGATCCGTCCCTTCTCGCGGAAGAAGCGCTTGACGGTCACCTCACCCTCTCCGGTGGTCTCGTTCTCGATGCGGGCCACCACGATGGTGCCATTGGCGGGGGGGTCACGACGCGGCCGCACCAGGACGATGTCGCCGTCGTTGATGCCGGCCCCGATCATGCTGTCGCCGTGGACGGTGAGCGCATAGGCGTCGTCGCCGCCCGCGATCTCCGGGCCGACAGTGATGTGATCGTCGACGTTCTCTGCGGCCAGCACCGGGGTGCCGGCGGCGACACGTCCCACCAGTGGCAGCCTCAGAACATTGTTGGCCAGCGGCAACGCGACGATGTCGCCACCGACGACCTCGACGGTTCGGGACTTGGTCGGATCGCGACGGATCAGCCCCTTGCTCTCGAGAGCGTTGAGGTGGTTCTGCACGGTTGACGACGAGCTCAGCCCCACAGCCTGGCCGATCTCGCGGACCGTCGGCGGGTAGGAGTACTCGCGGGCATGGGTGTGAAGAAACTCGAGGATCTGACGCTGGCGTCCCTCGACCTGCTCTGTCATGTCTACCTCCAGGCCTTCTATGGCGGTCGCAATGTACCACGGATTCGTGGACAGCGCAAACGGATGTTCCCATGCCGATGTGACGTCTGACATGGCGGAGTTGCCGCGCTCCCTTGGCAATGCCGTCAACGAGCCGTCATCGCCTCGCGTTGGGCCTGCCCGTACCATCGAGGTCAGCCGTCGAGCAATCACCAGCGCGGGGTGGCACCAGCACGTGACAACCATGTCGGAACACTCGGAACCGGTCGGCCAGCAGCCGTCCGGCGCTGCGCCCACTCCCGCTGTCGCTCGCTGCGGAGAGCCAGGCTGCGACGGTTGGCCGCTCGAGGTCTGCGCCTACGTCGACAGCCGCGGCACCGCGTGCCGCACCCATTGGTGCAGAGACCATGGCGCGACCGTCCGCGGTCAGAGCTACTGCCGGCGCCACGCCGGCACCATCGGTGCGCTGGGGAGCAAGGCCAACAATCCCCGCGCCCTGCCCGACGTCGGACATCGCGGCGCCTCGCTGGTGCGCTGGCTGTACCGCGACCTCGACCCCACCTTCACCAGGCTGCTCGAGAGCCTGAGCAGCGACCGCGACCATCTCCTGCGCGACAACGAGGTGGCCGTCGCCCGCGACGAGGGCGGAGCCCGCCGCTGGGAGATGAGCTGGAAGCTGGCCTCGCCGGCGGGCGTGCGGGTGCGGATATCCCTGGCCGTCGAGGAGGCGGATGATTCGATAGTTCTGGTGCGCCTTGGGGACGAGGTGGTGGCCAGTGGCACCCCGCCCTGGATCGAGGCGCGCCGCCGCGGCGAGCGCTTGAGCGACGAGGAGGACGCCGAGCAGCGCCGCCAGTTCTACGCCTTCATCGGCGACTACCTCACCCAGGCGCTGCAGCAGAGCACCTGACGGCGCTGAGCAGAACCTCGGCGAGGTCATCGGTGGAGGTGTGCGGACCACGCTCGATCGAGCGCGTGGCGGGCTCGTGCCGGAACCAGGTGCGCTGCGCCTTCACGTAGCGCTGGGTGCGCTGCAGAGCTCTGGCACGAGCACTGGCGACGTCACGTCTCCCGCCGATCAGCTCGAGGGCCTCCGTGTAGCCGATGCCGGCCCGCTGCAGAGCGGCCGGGGTGGTCCCTCGACGCAGCTCGTCCTCCACCTCGGCGACCAGGCCGCCGCTGGCGAACATCCCATCGACCCGCGCCGCCAGGCCCTCACCGTGGAGTGCCCGTTGCGCGTCGAGGACGACGACGCGGACGGGGACGCCGCCCTGGCTGCGACGTGCCTGCGCCAGCGACGTGGCTCCGCTGCGCAGCAGCTCCAGCGCGCGAACCACCCGCCGAGGGTTGGCCAGGTCCAGCCCGGCAGCGCCGCCAGGGTCACGCGCGGTCAGCTCGGCGGCGAGCGCCTCCAGTCCCTCGGCGCTGGACGCGGTGGCCGTGAGCCCCTCGCGTTCGGTCTCATCAGGGGCGAGGCCGTCGAAGTCCCAGCCCTCACGGAGAGCGCGCAGGTACTGGCCGGTGCCACCGACGAGGATCGCCGGCACGCCGCGTCCACCGAGGTCGCTGAGGGCGGCACGAGCGTGCCCCAGCCAGTCCGCCACCGAGAAGGGCTCGCCCGGTTCACAGAGGTCGAGCAGGTGGCAGCGCACTCCGCGCAACTCCGCCGGCGTGGGTGCGGCGGTGCCCACCCGGAGCCGGCGGATCACCTGGCGGGAATCGGCGTTGACGAGCTCCGCACCGATCCGGCGGGCCAGCTCGACTCCCAGCACCGTCTTGCCGGTGGCGGTCGGCCCGACGATGGCCAGCGGCGGCGGCGGCGCGCTCACTCCGCCGGCCGTCGGAAGATTCGCCGCAGGGTGGCGTCATCGAAGACGGCCAGGGCTGGGCGGCCGTGGGGACAGGCAAAGCCACCGGACGCCTCGACCAGCCGGTCGAGCAATCGCTGCTGTTCGTCGGCCGCGAGCTCGTCGCCGAACCTGACCGCGGCGTGGCAGGCGATCAGCGCCGCGGCGCGGTGGCGCTGCTCGGTCACCGGCCCGCCGGCTCCGAGTGAGTCCAGCAACTCGCCGAGCAGGCGCGCCGGATCGGCGGCGCTGGCTCCTGCGGGCACCGCCGTGCACCGCAGGGTGGTGGGGCCGAAGGCGTCGACACTGAACCCGCAGGCAGCGATCAGCTCTCCGTGCACCGAGAACAGCTCCATCCTCCGGGCGTCGCAGTCCACCAGCGCGGGGATGAGCAGCAGCTGGCCTGCCGAGGACCCCGATCGCCACTGGGCGATCAGCTCGCTGTAGAGAACCTTCTCGTGCGCGGCGTGGGGGTCGACGACCACCACCCCCGCGGCCGACGTGGCCAGCAGCCAGCGGCCCTCCTGCTGGCCGAGCGCGCGCAGCCGGCCCAGCCCTCGCAGGGTGGTGCGATTGGCCGGCGCTTGCTGCGCGATCGGCCCGGTCTCGCCGGCAGCAAGCGCCCGGCCGGCGTCACCGGCGGCGACCGCCCGCCCGGTCTCGTCGGTTGGCTGGGTCCGGCCGGGCGCTCCCGTGGGCACAGACTCCCCCGGCCCGCCTGGGGCATCCGGTGCGGACCCAGCGTCGGCCAGGCCCAGCTCCGCGCCGCCGCTGAGCGGCCACGCCGCGTGGTACACCGACGCCCCCTGGAGCGCTCGCCAGCAGGCCCGCTGCACCGCGGCGAACACACCCCGCTCGTCACGGAAGCGCACCTCGCGCTTGGTGGGATGGACGTTGACGTCCACCTCGAGCGGCTCGATCTCCACGCTGAGCACGCCGAATGGGTGCCGGCCCGCCGGCACCAGCCCGCGGTACGCCTCCCCGGCCGCTGCCAGCAGTGAGCGGTTGTGGACGCGGCGCCCGTTGACCACCAGGACCAGCCCGCCCCGGGTGCCGCGGTGCCGCCGCGGCTCGCTGATCGCACCGCCGACGTTGATGTCCCCCTCGGCGGCGACTGCGAGCATCTCGCTGCTGTCCGGCCCGAAAATGCAGCGCAGCGCGTCATCCAGCGAGCCACCTCGCGAGCGCAGCCGGGCGCGCGAGTCGATGGTGCACGTGACCCGGACGTCGGGATGGATGAGCACGACATCGCTCACCACCTCCAGGACGGCGGCGATCTCGGCGCGGTCGCTGCGCAGGAACCGCAGCCGCGCCGGGGTGGCCGCGAACAGGTCGAGGACCTCCACCAGGGTGCCGGCCGGGCCGCCCCAGCTCCCCTCCTCCACCGTCTCGCCATGACGGACGCGCACCTGTGCGCCCGCGGAGGCACCTCGTGGCCGCGAGGCGATGGTGACGTCGGCGATGGCGGCGATGCTGGCCAGCGCCTCGCCGCGAAAGCCCAGGGTCCGGACCGCCTCGAGGTCGGCGGCGAGGCGGATCTTCGAGGTTGCGTGTCGCGCCAGGGCCAGCGGCAGCTGCTCTGGCTGGATCCCGGCCCCGTCGTCAGCAACCCTGATCCGCACTGTGCCGGCGCCGTCGACGACCACATCGAGGCTGCTCGCCCCCGAGTCGATGGCGTTCTCGAGGAGCTCCTTGACCACCGACGCCGGCCGTTCCACCACCTCGCCGGCGGCGATCGCGTCGGCCACGGATTG
This sequence comes from Candidatus Amunia macphersoniae, assembly GCA_016464795.1. Lineage (GTDB taxonomy): Bacteria > Chloroflexota > Dormibacteria > Aeolococcales > Aeolococcaceae > Aeolococcus > Aeolococcus macphersoniae. Next base: position 52,636 of record JAEKNN010000050.1, read on the forward strand.
CGGGAGGCGGCGGATCTCCGCGGCGGTCGACACCGTCCCGGCCATCGTCAGGGGGCGGCGCGCTCGCGCAGCTCGGCGAGCTTGTTGAGCGCGGCCAGCGGGGTCAAACCGTCGATGTCCAGCTGAGCCAGCTCCTCGACCAGGGGGTGCTGGACCGGGGCGGCGATGCCCAGGCTCAGCTGGTCGGGTGTGTCCGAACCGCTTCCGGCTACCGGGCGATCCCGCTCCAGCTCGGCGAGCAGCTGCCGGGCACGCACCAGCACGCCCGCGGGCACGCCGGCAAGCCGGGCCACATGGATCCCGTAGGAGCGGTCCGCGCCGCCGGGCACGATCCGGTGGAGGAAGGTGATCCCGTCACCCTCCTCGAGCACGTCGACTCGGGCATTGCTGACCCGGGCCAGGTGCTCCGCCAGGCAGGTCAGCTCGTGGAAGTGGGTGGCGAAGAGGGTCCGGCAGTTGAGGTGGGGCGCCTCGTGGAGGTGCTCGACCACCGCCTGGGCGATCGACATGCCGTCGTAGGTGGAGGTGCCGCGGCCGATCTCGTCGAGGATGACCAGGCTCCGGGTGGTCGCCTGGCGCAGGATCACAGCGGTCTCGGCCATCTCCACCATGAAGGTCGAGAGGCCGCCACTCAGATCATCCTGGGCGCCGATGCGGGTGAAGATGCGGTCGCAGACACCGACCCGGGCGCGGCGGGCGGGCACGAAGCTGCCCACCTGGGCGAGCAGGGCGATCAGCGCCACCTGGCGGAGGTAGGTGGACTTGCCCGCCATGTTGGGCCCGGTGAGCACCACGATCCGGTCCGCCGCGTCGAGCCTGCAGTCGTTGGCCACGAACCGCCCAGCCCCCAGCGCCCGTTCCACCAGCGGATGGCGACCGCCATCGACGTCGAGCACACTCGAGGAGTCAACCAGCGGCCGCGTCCAGTCCAGGTCCGCGGCCACGCAGGCCAGCGAACGGTGCACGTCGATGAGCGCCACCGCCTGGGCCGCATCGAGAAGCGCGGCGGCATGACCGGCCACCTCGCCGGCGACCTCCGCCAGCAGCTGCTGCTCGCGAGCGACCGCCCGCTCCCGGCCCCCGAGCACCACCGTCTCACGCTCCTTGAGCTCGGCCGTGATGTAGCGCTCGGCTCCCACCAGCGTCTGCTTGCGTACGTAGTCGCCCGGGACCGCGGCGCGGTGCGCGTTGCCGACCTCGATGTAGTAGCCGAACACCCGGTTGTAGCCCACCCTCAGGGAGCCGACGCCGGTGCGCTGCCGCTCCCTGTCCTCGAGCGCCGCGATCCAGGCCCGCGCGCCGGCGCCCGCCCCGACCAGCTCGTCGAGCTGACTGTCGGCGCCGGGGCGGATGCAGCCGCCGTCGCGCGCGGTCGCCGGCGGGTCGTCGATGAGGAGCCGGCGCAGCCGCGCGGCCAGCCCATCGGGGGCGACACAGCGCGCGGCCGCGGCGGAGAGCTCGCCCGCCCCCACCGGCGCGAGGATGTCGGCGACCGCGGGGAGTGCCGAGCAGGCCTGGCGGATGGCGCCGAGGTCGCGCGGGCCGGCGGTGCCCTGCACGCACCGGGCGACCAGGCGCTCCAGGTCTCGAACCGCTGCCAGCGCCTCACCGAGGGTGTCGCGCAGCCGGACATCGTGCAGGAGCGCGTCGACCGCATCGTGGCGGGCAAGGATGAGCAGCGGCTCGGTGAGCGGCTCGAGCAGGCGGGCACGCAGCAGCCGGCCCCCCATCGGGGTGCGGGTACTGTCCAGCAGACCGGCCAGCGACACTCCCGACCCGCTGAGCGGTGTGACCAGCTCCAGGTTGCGCCGCGTCTGGGCGTCGAGCCGCATGGTGGCGCTGTCGGTGCGACGCCGCACGTGGACGAAGCCGGGGCTCAGGGTCATCCGCGCTCGCTCGCAGTAGGCGAGGACGGCGCCGGCCGCACACACTGCAGAGGCGCCGAGGCCGTCGAGGGCGCCGGAACCGGTCGCCCGCGCGAGGCGTTCGCGGGCCCGTGAGGCGTCGAAGAAGGCGGGTGGCAGCTGGGTCCGCACGGTCCCGGGGAGCAGGGCAGGCGGCACCTCGCTGTCGTCGTCGGCGATGAGCAGCTCGGCGACGTCGAGCCGTTCGCACTCCTCGCGCAGCGCCGCCGCCTCCAGGCCGCCGGCGACCTCGGCGAGCAGGAGCTCGCCGCCGGCGCTGTCGAAGGCGGCGATGCCGGTGCGACCGTTGCTGCTGTGCACCGCCGCGCAGCGAGCCACCCGGTGTTCGTCCAGGTACTCGGCATCGGTGGCGGTGCCCGGGCTGAGCACCCGGGTCACCTCACGGCGCACCAGCTTGCCGGCCACCACCTCGCCGACCTGGTCCCACAACGCCACCCGACGGCCGGCATCGAGCAGCCGCCGGATGTACGTGACGCAAGCGTGATGGGGCACCCCGCACATCGGCAGCCGGCCTGCTGCCCCGAAGCCCCGGCCGGTCAGGGCCACCCCGAGGATCGGCGCTGCCTCCTGGGCGTCGCTCCCGAACATCTCGTAGAAGTCACCGAGGCGGGCGAGCACCAGCGCGTCCGGGTGCTCCGCCTTGACAGCCCGGTATTGCTGGAGGATCGGGGTGGCGCCGGCCTGGTCGAGATCGATGATCGGCTCGGAGGACTGGCTGACGCCGCTCTCGTGGGGAGCCGGCCTGCGCCCCCGCCGGGTCACGCCGCCGAGCTCACCGTGTCCAGGTCGAGCTGCCAATGGTTGGCCGCGGCCACCCGACCGACGTGCATCTCACCAGCGCGGGCGCTGCCCGCCGGCAGCCAGGCCACCTTGCCCTGGCGGGTGCGTCCGTACGCCCGCCCGTCCACCGCCACCCCCTCGACCAGCACCTCCACCCGGCGGTCGAGCAGAGCGCGGTTGCGGTTGCCGGCGATGCCCCGCTGGATCTGCAGCAGGTGGTTGAGCCGCCGCTTCTTCTCGGCAAGCGGCACGTCGTCCGGCCGCCGCGCCGCCGCCGTCCCCGGGCGCACCGAGTACGCCTGAATGTGGACCACGTCGTACTCGACGTCGCGGAGCAGCTGGACGGTGCCCTCGAACTCGGCCTCGGTCTCGCCGCTGAAGCCGACGATGATGTCGGTGGTCAGGGCGAGATCGGGGACTGTCGCCCTGGCCACAGCGATCTTCTCGCGGTACTCGGCCACGCTGTAGACCCGGCGCATCCGGCGCAGCAGCTCGTCGTCGCCGGCCTGGACTGGCAGGTGCAGCTGCTCGCACACAGTGGGCAGGTCGCGCATCGCCTCGAAGAGCTGGGGCACCGCGTTGCGCGGGTGCGAGGTGAGGAAGCGCAGGCGCCACAGGCCTGGGACCGCATCCACAGCAGCCAGCAGCTCCGGCAGCCCGGTGTTGGTCTGGGGGTCACGGTAGCTGTTGACGTTCTGCCCCAGCAGGGTGATCTCCCGAACCCCACGATCGACGAGCCGGCGCACGTCGCCGACGATCTCGGCGGTGCTGCGACTGCTCTCGCGGCCACGCACGAACGGCACGATGCAGTAGGTGCACATCTCGTTGCAGCCACCCATCACCGGCACGTAGGCCAGCAGCCGGTCGGACGCGGGCATGGTCACGGGGCCATCGACGTCACCGCCGTGCAGGGACTGCAGCCGGGCGAAGAAGCCCTCCGGCTCGCGCACGTCGAACATGTAGTCGAGGTCCGCCATGCGCTGCAGAAGCGCCGAGCCATGCTCGACAGCCATGCAGCCGGTGAGCGCGATCGCACGCCCCGGACGCGCCTTCTTCCAGGGGATCAGCTCCTTGAACTTGCCGTACACCTTCTGTTCAGCGTTGGAGCGCACAGCGCAGCTGATCAACACAGCGATGTCGGCGTCCTCGAGGGCCACGTCCGGGATGAACCCGATCTCAGCGAAGCACTCGGCCAGTTGCAGGTGGTCAGCATCATTCATCTGGCAGCCGATGTGCCAGAGGTGAACCCGAGGCGGCCGGCCCAGCCGCGGCACGATTGGCTCCCGCCCCACCGCCGGCTCCTCTCGCGATCCGCCCCGCTGGGCGAGCGGCAACGGCTGAAACCGCGTCGCCGAGGGGCTCAAGGTGGGGATGTACACGCTGCCCGCAAGCCTAGTGGAGTGCGGCGGACGTTCGTGCCTCCCCGCGGGCCAAAGGTCGGAGGCGGTCAGGGCGGTGGTGTCGCGTAGGAAGCCTCCGCAGCCGTGGCGAGGACAGCGCCCGAAACGACACCACCGCTCTGGTCCGCCGGCGCCACTTTTCGCCCCCTCCCCGCAGGATCAGTCGCCCGTCGAGACCCGTTCGCGCTAGGCAGAAGGCAGGGGCGACGGTGGTGTCGCGTAGGAAGCCTCCGCAGCCGTAGGCGAGGACAGCCCCCGGAGCGACATCACCGTCACCCCTGCCGGCCGCCCTTCATGCCCACTACCGCGTCTCGACGAGCAACCTGATCCCGGTCCGCTCCTCGCCGTCGATCGAGATGTCGATGAACGACGGGATGCACACCAGGTCCATGCCTCCGGGGGCCACGTAGCCACGCGAGATGGCGATCGCCTTGATCGCCTGGTTGATGGCGCCGGCGCCGATCGCCTGCACCTCGACGCGGCTCTGGGTGCGCACCACGCCGGCGATGGCGCCGGCGACGGCCACCGGCTTGCTGGTTGCGGAGACTTTGAGAACTTCCACGGGGATCGATCCCCCTTGTGAGGACATGTGCGAGGGCGGTTGCGAAGACGCGATCATGGGATTGTCCCGATTGTGAGGCGACCGGGCCAATCTCGGCCGCGCCCGCGATGCGATCGTTACTTCCCGCGTCACCTGCGCAGGCGGATTCACCTCGCCGGAGCGGGCACCCCAGCTGGTGCGAGGGGACCTGTTCCCCCCTCGTTACTTGGCGTACTCGACGCTGCGCGTCTCGCGGAGCACCACCACCTTGATCCGACCGGTGTAGTTGCCCTCGGCGTGGAGTCGCTTGGCGATCTGGCGGGCGAGGATCTGGGCACGGTCGTCGCTGATCTCGTGGGGCCGCACCATCACCCGCAGCTCCTTGCCGGCCTGGACCGCGAAGCTGCGTTCCACGCCGTCGAACTCGCCGGCGATCCCCTCGATGCGCTCCAGACGCTTCAGCGAGGCGCTCAGCGCCTCCCGCCGTGCGCCGCGACGTGTGGCCGCGATGCTGTCGGCGGTCATCACGATGAACGCGCCCACCGACCGGGGCTCCTCGTCGTAGTGGTGGGCGCGGACCGCCTGCACCACCGAAGCGGGACGGCCCAGCCGGGCCAGGATCTCGCCACCGATGATCGCGTGCGAGCCCTCGACAGAGTGCTCGACGGCGTGGCCGATGTCGTGGAAGAGACCGATCTCCTTGGCCTCCTGCTCGTCGTAGCCGATCTCGGCCGCGATCATCCCGGCGATGGCCGCGGTGTCCTTGCTGTGGCCGAGGACGTTGTGGCCGTACGAGTTGCGAAAGCGCAGGGTGCCGAGCAGCTTGGCCAGCTCGGGATGAACCGAGGGCAAGCCCAGCTCCTGGCAGGCCGCCTCGCCCTCCTCCTTGATTCGCTGGATGATCTCGCTGCGGCTCTTGCCTACCATCTCCTCGATGCGTGCCGGATGGATGCGGCCGTCGGCGAACAGTCGTTCCAGCGTGACCCTGGCCACCTCGCGGCGGACCGGGTCGAAGCCGCTGAGAACCACCGACTCCGGTGTCTCGTCGACGATGACGTCGACGCCGGTGGCCGCCTCGAGGGCGCGGATGTTGCGTCCCTCGCGGCCGATGATGCGGCCCTTGAGGTCGTCGCTGGGCAGCTGCATGACGGTCACCGACGATTCACCGGTCTGGTCGGAGGCGTGGCGCTGCATGGCCGCGATCAGGATCTCGCGACTCCTCTCGGCGGCCTCCTCACGCACCTGGAGGTCGGCGGCTCGAATCCTCTCGGCCACCTCTGAGTCCAGCTCGGCCTCGACACCCGCCAGCAGCTCGGCGCGCGCCTCCTGCTGGGACAGCGCGGCGACGCGCTCCAGCTCCCGACCCACCAATGAGCGCTCGCTCTCAGTGGTCTGGCGGACCTCTTCGAGCTCCTCCTCGCGTCGGGAGAGCCGCTGTTCACTCTGCTCGAGCTCACGCAGGCGGCGTTCGTGAGCCTCCTCGCGCTGGCTGTTGCGCTGCTCCAGGCGGGCCACCTCGGCGCGGCGCTCACGCACCTCCGCCTCGGCCTCTCCGCGGATGCGAAAGGCCTCCTCACGGGCGCTGACCAGGATCTGCTGCGCCTCCTGGTCGACCGACTGCTGGCGCGCGCGGAGGTCGGTCTCGCCGACCCCGCGCTCGGCCTCGGCCCGACCCGCAGCGCGGCGCGCGTTGTTCGCGTACACCCCTGCGGCCACGGCGAAGACAACGGCGATGCCGAGCCCTACCAGGGCGACGATCTCGATTGTGATTTGGGGTTTCCTCGGGGTCGTGCTGGGGTGCAGGGCACCCGGCGGCGGGTCTCGTCCAGCGCGACGCCGCCTTCCCCGAACCGGGTCCGGCCCCGTCGCCCGCGGCCGATACGGCCGGGGGATGAGAGTGCTGGCATTGTAGTGGCGCAAGCCGGAGCACGACAGTGAACCGGGACTCGCTCGATTACCCTAGGTCCCGAGGTGGATTCGCAGACAACGTTGCCGCACGCGCCGGACAGTGGCCCCGGGTCCGTCGAGGTCCCCACCGCGTCCGCCGATGAACAGGCGGTCGCGGCGTCGCTCGAGCGCGACCTGGTGCAGAGCCGGCCGACCACCATCCGGGCGCTGCTGGCCGGCACCGTGTTGCTTCGGATCGGCACCTCCGGCGCCGCCGTGGCCATCGGGTTCGACCTCGTCGACATGTTCGGTGGCCGCCCCAACGGCCTGGTGGTCGGGTTCATCGGCGCCAGCCAGGCAATTCCCGAGATGGTCTTCGCTCCCATCCTGGCCCGGTTCGCCGATCGGTTCGGCCGCCGCCTCTTCCTGGTGGGCGGACCGCTGGTCAGCGTCCTCGGCGCGATCCTGCTCAGCCTGGCAACCCGCCCCGAGGCGATCGTGGTGGCGCGACTCATCGAGGGTGTGGGCGCGGCCTGCTTCGTCCCCACCGCGCTGGGCACCATCGCCGCCGCCACCAGCCACAGCCGCCAGGTGAGAGCGACTGCCAGCGGGGCCTTCGAAGCGGCCAACCTGGCCGGCTACGCCGGCGGCTTCGTGGTCGGCCCGTTCGCCTACCACTGGCTGCAGCACGGCGCCTTCCTGGTCCTCGCCGGGCTCTACCTCTGCGCAGCCCTGGTCTGCGCGGCGCTCGTCCCCTACGTCCCTCCGCTTCCGGTCAGCCGGCTCAGCGCGGTGTTCGGGGCAGTTCTCGGCCCCGGGCCCATCCGCAGCTTCCTGCCGGCCTGGATGGCATGCTTCGCGCTGCTCGGCGCCTACGCCGCCCACCTCCCGGCATTGCTGCGCCGGAGTGCGATCGCCGGCCAGACGGTCGTCCACCATTTTGACGAGCGCATCGTGTCCGCCATCCTGGTCAGCTGGATCGCGCTGCTCCTAGTCGGCATCGCGCTGTGGACACCGTGGATCCCCAAGCTGGGAGCGGTGCGCACCATGCGCCGAGCGGCACCGGGCGCGTGGCTGATCTCGGCAGCGGTCCTGGCGCTCGACCACACCCCGGGGTTCCTGGCCCCGTTCTTCCTCTTCCTGGTGATCGTCGGCATCGTCGTGCTCGCCGGCTTCGGACCGGCCGCGGTGACCTACCTGGCCGAGTGCTCTGAGACCTTCGTCGCCGACCGCTCCGCGCTGATGGCCTTCTACACGGTGGCCCTGGCCGGTGGCGGAGCCATCGGTTCGGTGCTCGGGGGGGTGGCGGTCCGCCTCGACTATGCAGACGGTCTGGTGATCCTGGGATTGCTCCTGTCGATGTTCGCCTACGTCGCCCTGACCCCGGTGTTGCGCTACGAGCGGGCGCTGGCCCGCGCTCTGGACTCTGCCGGAGCATCCGTACCCAGGGTCTAGGGCGGCGATGAGCGCAGTGGCCTACCAGGCGTAGGCCTGGGGAGCTGGCCCAACCGGCGGGAAGATCTCGTCGAGGCGCCCCAGAGCCCGCTCATCGAGGACGATGTCGACAGCGCCGACGCTGCTGTCCAGCTGCTCGACAGTGCGCGGGCCGATGATCGGCGCGGTGACCCCCGGCTGGGCGAGCAACCAGGCGATGCCGACGTCGGCGGGGTCGTGGCCGAGCTCGTCGCAGAAGGCCTCGTACTGCTCGATCTGCGCGCGGTGCTCGGCCAGCACGTTCTGGGTCCCCTCCGATGCCGAGCGGCCCTCATTCTGCTTGCGCAGGATCCCACCGAGCGCGCCACGCATCAGCGGGCTCCACGGGATCACCCCGATGCCGTACTCGAGGGCGGCCGGCAGCACCTCCATCTCGATGCGTCGCTCGATGAGGTTGTACAGCGACTGTTCGCTGACCAGCCCCTGGGCATGCCGGGCGCGAGCACTCTCCTGGGCCTGGGCGAGGTTCCAGCCGGCGAAGTTGGACGAGCCGACGTAGATCACCTTGCCCTGCCGCACCAGGGTCTCCATCGCCTGCCAGATCTCTTCCCACGGCGTCTCCAGGTCGATGTGATGCATCTGGTAGAGATCGAGGTGGTCGGTCTGGAGGCGGCGCAGCGAGCCCTCGCAGGCGGAGATGATGTTGCGCGCCGAGAGGAAGGTGTCATTGGGCCAGTCGCTCATCGACCCGTACAGCTTGGTGGCCATGACGACCTTCTCGCGGCGTCCACCGCCCTGGGCGAACCAGCGGCCGACGATCTGCTCGGTCCAGCCCTCACCCTGCTTGCGAAAGCCGTACACGTTGGCTGTGTCGAAGAAGTTGATGCCCTGTTCGAGGGCGCGGTCCATGACCTTGTGCGAATCCTCTTCGCTGGTCTGCGGACCGAAGTTCATGGTGCCGAGGCAGAGGCGGCTGACGGAGAGGCCCGATCGTCCGAGGTGGGTGTATTCCATGCGCTGAGTCTGCGCGGTGGGTCAGCTGTGGCGCTCTCCATCCAATTCGCGCAGCACCCAGCCCACCGTGTCCGAGTCGAACCCGCGGCGCTGCAGCGCACCACCCAGCCGCTGCCGGCCCTGACGATCGGCGATGTCGCGCGAGGCGCGGTCGGCGAAGCGGCGGCCGAGCTCCAGGGCGGCGGCGCGCTCCGCATCGGTGTCGACCGCCGCCAGCGTTGCGGCGATGGCATCGGGCTCCAGGCCACGAGCGCGAAGCTCGGCGCCGACATGCATCCGTCCGTGACCGGTGCGCTGCCGACGGGCGGCGATCGAGTTGGCGAAGGCGGCGTCGTTGAGGTAGCCGTAGCCGCGCATCGCCGCGGTGGCCTCCGCCGCCGCCTGCTCGGTGAAGCCCCGCTGCCGCAGACGCCGCGTCAAGCCAGCAGCCGACTGTGCGGCACCACCCAGGATCCGCACCGCCACCTCCGCCGCGGCGGCTGCGGACCCTGGGTCATCGGGCGGCGCCGGCCTCTCGCGGGGGCCGGCGCTGTCCGAGCGCTTCATCCCGCCTCTCAGCCGACCGGGATCGCCGGCACCGCCCCGTTGGTGTCGAGGCTGTCCGTCGTGACCTCCGGCAAGGCCTGCACCTTCACCTTGCCGGCGATCTCCTCGAGCAGCTCTCGGTTCTGGCGGAGGAAGTCACGCACGTTGTCACGGCCCTGTCCCAGGCGCATGTCGCCATAGGAGAACCAGGCGCCGCTCTTGTCGACCACCTTGGTGTCGATGGCGATGTCGAGCACGCTGCCCGCATACGAGATCCCCTCGTTGTAGAGGATGTCGAACTCGGCGACGCGGAAGGGCGCGGCGATCTTGTTCTTGACAACCTTGACCTTGACCCGGTTGCCCACCACATCGAGCCCCTGCTTGATGGAGTCGATCTTGCGGATGTCCATGCGCACCGATGCGTAGAACTTGAGCGCTCGCCCGCCGGTGGTGGTCTCGGGGTTGCCGAACATCACGCCGATCTTCTCGCGGAGCTGATTGATGAAGATGACACAGGTGTTGGAGCGCGAGATCGCCGCGGTGAGCTTGCGCATCGCCTGCGACATCAGCCGCGCCTGGAGGCCGACGTGGCTGTCACCCATCTCGCCGTCGATCTCAGCCTTGGGCACCAGCGCCGCCACCGAGTCGATGACCACCACATCGACCGCACCACTGCGCACCAGCACCTCGACGATCTCGAGCGCTTGCTCGCCCGTGTCGGGTTGGGAGATGAGCAGCTCGTCGGTGTTGACGCCGATGCGGCCGGCGTACTGGGGGTCGAGGGCGTGCTCGGCGTCGATGAACGCGGCGACGCCGCCGAGCTTCTGCGCCTCGGCGATGATGTGGAGCGTCAGCGTGGTCTTCCCCGAGGACTCCGGCCCGTAGATCTCGATCACGCGACCGCGGGGCACGCCGCCGACCCCAAGGGCGATGTCGAGGGTCAGAGCGCCGGTGGGGATGGCCTCCACGCGCTGGGTTCGTGCCTCGCCAAGACGCATGATCGCGCCCTTGCCGTGGGCGCGCTCGATCTGTCCGAGCGCCGTGCTCAGTGCCCGATCCCGCTCTGTGGCCACTGCCTCACTCCCCTTGACGGCGGCTGTGCGCCGCCCGTTGACCTCGATGATGAGGGGATCGACTGTACGACTTTCTGGTGTTGTTGTCAAAACAGAAACTCCATGTGCTGTGAAATGACCTGGACGGGGTGGCGTGGCGGCCGGGGCAAGGACCCGACCGTGCTGTCGAACAGATGTACGTCCCCCACTGTACTGGCTGGTGGGCTGGATGACAACGCCATGCTGGACGGGCGCGGCGACAGCAGCCTGTCGCATCGCGTCACCTGGTCAGGCCAGGTCGGCGATCAGCCGCAGGGCGACCCGAACCGCCGCCGCTCGATTGCCGTCGCGCCCCAGGTCATCGTCGAGACGGACCACCCGATCGCCGTCCGGCGCGGCGATGGCCACGTACACCAGCCCCGCGGGCTTGCCCCCCTCCTCCGAGCCGGGCCCGGCCACGCCGGTGACGGCCACCCCGACGGCGACGCTCAGCGCCTCGCGCACGCCGCTCGCCATCGCCACCGCGACCTCCGCGCTGACCGCCCCGTGCCCGGCCAGGATGGCAGGCTCCACGCCGAGCATGTCCTCCTTGACCACGTTGTCGTAGGCGATCACCCCGCCCACCACGTACGCCGACGAGCCCGGCACGGCGGTCAGCACCGCACCGAGGAGACCGCCGGTGCAGGACTCGGCCACCGCCAGCCGCCAGCCACGGGCGCGCAGCGCGGCGCCCGCACGGGTGGTGTCCGGGAAGAGCTCGGCCAGCCGCGGCGCCGTCCCCTCCCCCGCCGCCGGCACCGCCATCAGATCACGAAGCGCCGGTAGCGCCAGAGGTAGTCGAGGCCGCTGAGCACGGTTGCGGTCACCGCCACGCACACCACGACCAGCGCTGGGATGCGCAGCACCGGGTAGGGCTGCTCCAGGATCAGCATGCCGATCATCAGATTCTGGGACAGGGTCTTCGACTTCCCCCACGGCGTCGAGGCCACCACCACCCCCTGGTTGGCGGCCACGAAGCGCAGGCCGGTGATCAGGAACTCGCGTCCGAACACCACCACCACCACCCACGCCGGGATCACCGCCTGGCCGACCAGGATCACCAGCACGGTGATCACTAGGATCTTGTCCGCCAGGGGGTCGAGGAACTTGCCCAGCTCGCTGATCAGGTGGCGGCGGCGGGCGATGTGGCCGTCGAGCGAGTCGGTTGCCGCGGCGGTGGCGTAGACGGCGGCGCTCACCTGGTCGTGATAGGGAAAGGTGGCGCTGAGCGAGACCCCGATGACCGGGACCAGCAGCAACCTGAAGATGGTCAGCTGGTTGGGCAGGGTGAGGTGGCGCGTCACCTGTAGTTGGTGAACTGCAGCGGCACCTCGAGTTCCGCAGCTCGCAAGCTCGCGATCACCGCCTGGAGCGTGTCCTTGTCCTTGGCGCTGACGCGCAGCTGGTCGCCCTGGATGCGCACCTGCACCTTGGGCTGGTCGGCGCGGATCTGCTTCTGCAGCTTCTTGGCCAGCTCGTCGTTGATGCCGCGACGCAGCTTGATCACCTGGCGCACGTTGCCCTTGGCGGCGCTCTCCGCCTTCTGGGGATCGAGGATCTTGAGGTCGAGATTGCGTTTGTGGAACTTGCTCTTGAGGACGTCGACCATGGCCCGCAGCTGCATGTCACCCTCGGTGGTGATCGTCAGCTGCTCCTTCTCGAGCTCGATCTCCGCTGTCAGGTTCTTGAAGTCGTAGCGAGTGCCGATCTCGCGGCGTGCCTGGTCGGTGGCGTTGACCAGCTCCTGGTGGTCGAAGTCGCTGACAACGTCGAACGAGAACTCCTGGGCCATGTAACGGCAGAGGATAGCTGCCCCAGCGCGGCGACTTCAGCCGAGCCTCCTCGTGGTGCAGCCGCGCCGCGGCCAGGGCGAGGTCGTGGACGAGCCGAGTGGTGGCCGCGGCGCGCGCTGCTGCATCGGGCATGCGCAGGATCGGTGAGGGGTGGACGGGAGCGCAGTCGTCGAGGCGGTGTGCCTCCGGAACCGGAGCGGCAGCGGGCTCGACATCGCTCACCACGGCGCCCCCGACGCGCGTTCCAGCCTCAGGTCGATGATCTCAGCGATCGCCGTGCCCTCGCTGACGGTGAGCACAGCCATGGTAAACGAGGGCATCCGTCGCCGGTCCGTCGGCGAGCCCGGATTGAGCAGAAGCATCAGGCCGTCGTCCTCACACACAGGCATGTGGCTGTGCCCGAAGACCGCCACGCGCGCCTGCGGAAAACGGCGCCGCAGTCGCTGGCGGCGCCCCGAGGAGGCGCCCGAGTCGTGGATCACCGCAATCGCAACTCCGTCGATCTGCAACTCCAGGATCTCGGGGAGCTCGTCGAGATCCTGATCGTTGTTGCCGCGCACGGCATGGAGCGGACGCCAGGCGGCGATCTGTTCGAGCAGGTGGTGCTCGGTCACGTCGCCGGTGTGGATGACCAGCTGGGCTGACTCGATGATTGTCCAGGCGGATGGCGGCAGGTCGCGGGCCCGCCGCGGGATGTGGGTGTCGCCGAGCACGGCGACGCGGGTCACCTCCCGACCAGCCTCGACACGCCTATTGCGACATGACCGGAGCCACCGGCGCCGCTTCCACAGCAACGGGCTCACCCACTGCCGACAGGAACTCCAACAGAGGGGTGACCAGCTCCGGCCTGACCCGCCAGCGCGACCCGTCGTCGGCATCCCGGGCCACCAGCACGCCGACGCTCTGCAACCTGTCCAGCTGATGGCGCGTCTCCAGCGGTTCCTCGCCGGTGAGCTCGACCAGCTCGTCGGCGGTGCGCGGCTGATCGAGCAGATGCCTGACCAGGCGAAGCCGGTCGGGGTCGGCGAGCGCTCCCAGCCGCTCGGCGGTGGGCCGGAGCTCGTCGGTCGAGCCTGCCAGCATGGCCCGGGCCGCCTGCCAGGCTTGCTGCGGGCGCCGCGGCAGTCGGCGCCCGCTGACGTAGCTGGTCTGCAGCAGCGCTTCGCCCACTGTGGCTCCGACCCCGCGCCGCGCGATGACGATGTAGATGATGGCGGCGGCGACGATGGCGACGACCGCGTCCAGCCAGCCGGCGCCGAGCCCGATCCCGAAGAGTCGCCGCCCCAGGGCGAGCAGGCCGGTGACGATCGCGGCGATGGCCCCGAGGTCGATCGCCGCGGCGATGAGGGCTCGCGCCAGGCGCGGAACCCGGACCAACCCCGCCCCCGTCGAGGGTGGCGTCTTGCGGATGGTCAGGAAGACGCCCAGTCCCATGACGATCAGGATCGCTCCCTGGACGGCGAGCTGCGAGACCTGGTTGAAGAAGTGTTCGACAGGGATGCCCACCAGGGCACCGAGGGTCACATACGCTCCCACCCAGACCAGAGTGGAGCTGGTCATGGCGACGATGAACGTCCGCTGCGGGACCTGGACCGCGCCGGCGACCAGCGTGGTGTAGATGCGCAGCCCGGGGATCAGCCGGCAGATGGCCACGCCCACCCAGCCGGCTGATCGCACCCGGGTCGACACACGGTCCAATGCCTTCTGCTGATGCAGTCTGCGCGCCACCGAGCTGAGACCTCTCTCCCCCACCAGGCGAGCCCAGCCGTAGCCCACGAGTGAGCCGGCCAGGCAGGCGATGATCGCCAGGGGAACGAAGGCAAACGCGTTCAGCCCACCCGACGCGATCAGCAGGCCGCCGGCGACCAGGGTCAACTCGCCGGGCGCGAACGGAAGCGGCACTCCTGCCTCCTCTGCGAACAGGAGGCTGCAGAGCAGCACCAGCGCCACCACCCCGTGGAGGCCTTGCAGAAAGCTCAGGGAATCGCCCTCCTCAAGCGCCGCGGATGCGGCCGCACCCCCAGCCTACCCGGCCGGAGGAGCGATCGACTGTCCGGCAGCGATCACTGCTCGCCCAGCTCGGCCAGGTACTCGTCCACCTGGATGACATCCATCAGCACCTCGCGCGACTTGCTGCCCTCGTACGGGCCCACGATGCGGTGCTCGGCGAGCTGGTCGACCAGCCGGGCCGCCCGGGTGTAGCCGACGTTCATCTTGCGTTGCAGCAACGACGCCGCCGCCCGTCCCTCGGCGGCGACGATGTGCGCCGCCTTGCCGAACAGCGGGTCTCGCTTGCCGGCCTCGCGAGCCCACGACACGTTCGCCTCCACCTGGAAGATCTCCTCCTGGTAGTCCGGCTTGCCCTGCAGCTTCCAGTGGTTGATCAGGGCGTCGAGCTCGCGGTCGCTGACAAATGCACCCTGCAGGCGCTGCGCCTTGCCCTGGTCGATGGGCAGGTAGAGCATGTCGCCGCGGCCGAGCAGCTTCTCCGCGCCCATCTCGTCGAGGATGACCCGGGAGTCGGTGCCGCTCGACACCGCGAAGGCCACCCGCGAGGGGATGTTGGCCTTGATCAGCCCGGTGATGATGTCGGCGGACGGGCGCTGGGTTGCCACCACCAGGTGAATGCCCACCGCGCGCGCGAGCTGGGCGATGCGGCAGATCAGGTCCTCGATCTCCCCGGCGGCCACCATCATCAGGTCGGCGAGCTCGTCGATGACGATGACGGTGTAGGGCAGCGGCGACAGCCCGAGGCCGGGCGCGCGCTCGTTGAAGGCGGCGATGTTGCGCGCGCCGTGCGAGGCAAAGAGCTTGTAGCGCTCCTCCATCTCCTTGACGGCCCAGCGCAGCGAGGCCACCGCCGCCTCGGGCTCGACCACCACCGGCACCAGCAGGTGGGGCAGGTCGGCGAAGTTGCTGAGCTCGACGCGCTTGGGGTCGATGAGGATCAGCTTCAGCTCGGCCGGGGTGGCCTGGAGCAGGAAGCCGCCGAGGACGGCGTTGATGCACACCGACTTGCCGCTGCCGGTGGCGCCGGCGATGAGCAGGTGCGGCATGCGGGTGAGGTCGCCGGCGACCGGATGCCCGCTGACGTCGGCGCCCAGGGCAACGGCCAGGCGGGTTCGGGTGTCGGTGAAGGCTGTGGAGTTGACGATCTCCTTGAGCGCCACCAGCTGGGCCGCCTTGTTGGGGACCTCGATGCCGATCGCCGACTTCCCGGGGATGAAGGGCTGGATGCGAATCGGCGCGGCCAGCGCCAAGGATAGGTCGGTCTGGTAGCCGACGATCTTGCGCACCGGGACGCCCGCAGCGGGCTGGAGCTCGTACTGGGTGACCGTGGGCCCCACCGACTCGCCGATGATCCTGGTCTCGATGCCGAAGCTGCGCAGCGTCGACACGATCGTCTGCTTGTTGCGCTCCACCTCGGCGTTGAGGCGCTCGCGCTTGCCGGCCACGGTGTCGAGCAGGTCAGGGGTGGGCAGCACCCACACCTTCTCGGCCTCGTCCTCAACCACGGCCTCGGTGTGGCCGAGGGCCACCTCGGGGATCGGTCCCAGGGTGGCCTCGACGTGTCCCTCGAACTCGCGCGCGAAGCCATCCTCGGCGAGGGGCTCGACGTTGGCGAGCTCCGGGTCGGCTGGGGTGGGGAAGGCGTCCCCGTCGGGGAGCTCCGGGAAGGGCTCGACAGCCATGACCGCAGCCACTGGCGGCACGAAGACAGGAGCCGCCGAGCCGCGGAGGTTGACCTCGCCAGCTGAAGTAGCCTTCGCCTTCTGGTTCTCCTTGTCCTTCTCAGCCTTGTCCTTCTCAGCCTTGTCCTTTCCGGCCGTGCGCGTCGCGGATGGGGAATCGGCAGAGGCGGCGAGATGGAGTCGAAGCCAGGAGACCACCGGCGCCACCCGCAGATCGATGGCCAGCACCAGGCCAAGAGAGGCGGCCACCAGCATCAGCACCCCCGAGGCCGGGCCGCCGAGTCGGTCGGCGACCCCCGGCCCCAGCTTGTTGCCGACCCAGCCGGCGCTGCCCGGGGCGACCAGCCCGAGGAACCCGAGCACAGCGATCACCGTCGCCGCCGAGCCAATGCCGGCGAGCAGGCCACCACGCCACTCATGACGGTGCAGGAGACGGCCACCGGTGACCCCCAAACCGGCGGCCACCAGCCAGGCACCGGTGCCAAGCACTGCCAGGAGGCCGTCGTGCACCGGCTTGGCGATCGATCCGCCACCGGGGAGGAGCAGCACAACGGCGAGCACGAACCCAGCGCCCGCCAGGGCGACTCCACTCAGTTCCCGGCGCTGGTCGGGGGTGAGGATGGGCTGGTGTCGCACCGGGGCGCGCCTCGGTGCGCGAGCGCTCCGCGCCGGCGGGCGGCGTCGAGCGGCTGGTCGTGTCTTGGTGGGGGCGCGTGGTGCCATCGGGGTGGTGTTGCAGCCTCGGCGTGGACGTGTGCGGAATGGGCTGCTCTCCGCGGGACGGAGGCGCGTCGATCGTATCAGCGGTGTGGCGGCTGTGCCGAACCGGCGTTCGCCCCTGCGCTCAGACCTCCGTCACCACGGGCAGGATCATCGGCCGGCGGCGCGTCCGCGAGTACAGAAAACGCGCCAGCCCCTCATGAATCGCCGCCTGCCACACCGTCCATTCGGCGTCGGGCGTGAGCTTGTCGACGAGCTTCAAGGTGTGCGCCCGTGCCTCCTCGAACAGGTTGTCGGTGGCGCTGTCCTCGATGAAGCCGCGGGAGATCAGGTCCGGACCGGCCACCACGGCGCCACTGCTGCGCTCGACGGTCAGGGCCACGATGACCACCCCATCCTGGGAGAGCAGGCGGCGGTCGCGGAGCACCACGTCGCCCGCCTCGTCGATGCTGAGGCCGTCGACATACACATACCCGGCAGCGACCCGCTTGGGCCGGCGCCTGATCACGTCGCCGTCGATCTCGATCACCGTGCCGTTGTCAACGGGCAGGATGTGGTCACGGGCGATCCCGACCGCGGCGGCCAGGTCGGCGTGGATGGCGAGGTGTCGGTACTCGCCGTGAACAGGCACGAAGAACCTTGGCCGGGTGAGGGTGAGCATCAGCTTCAGCTCCTCCCGGCTGGCGTGCCCTGAGGCGTGGACGTGGTGCTTGGAGGAGTTGAAGACGCGCGCGCCGCGGCGGTAGAGGTTGTTGATGGTGCGATGCACCGCCTCCTCGTTGCCGGGGATGGGGTTGGCGCTGATGATCACCGTGTCGCCCTCGTGCAGCTGCACCATGGGGTGCTCGCCGGCGGCGATCCGCGAGAGGGCGGACATCGGCTCGCCCTGGGCGCCGGTGCAGAGCACGGCCAGCTCGTTGTCGGGGATGTTGGCGTGCTGCTTGGGCGAGACGAAGTTGTCGGCGGTGCGCAGGAAGCCAAGCTCCTGGCCGACGCGGACGTTGTTGAGCATCGACCGGCCCACGATGAACACCTTGCGGCCGCACTCGCCGGCGGCGTCGATCGCCTGTTGCAGGCGGGAGATGTTGGAGGCGAAGGTGGCCATGAGGATGCGCCCGGGAGCGGCCGCGAACAGGGGCGCCAGGCCCTCGCCGACCTGGCGCTCACTGGGGGTGGTGCCCTCCTGCTCCGCGTTGGTGCTATCGCTGAGCAGCAGGAGCACGCCCTCGTCGCCGAGGCGAGCCAGCCGCGCCAGGTCGGGCGGCGTGCCGTTGACGGGCGTCTGGTCGATCTTGAAGTCACCGGTGTGCACGATCACCCCGTCGGGTGTGTGGATGGCCAGCGAGCACGCGTCGGGCACCGAATGGGTGATGTGAATCCACTCCACCAAGACGGCGCCGAGCTGCACCGTGTCGCCGGCGCGGACTGTGTGCAGGTCGGTGGAGTCGAGGAGCTTGTGCTCCTTCAGCTTGTTGCGGAGGAAGCCGAGGGTCAGCGAGGTGCCGTACACGGGTACGGGGAGGCGGGGGAGCACGTAGGGAAGCGCGCCGATGTGGTCCTCGTGGGCGTGGGTGAGGACGATGCCGCGGACCCTGTGAACACGCTCCATCAGCCAGGTGATGTCCGGGATCACCAGGTCGATGCCGAGCATCTCCTGCTCGGGGAACATCAACCCGCAGTCCACCACCACGATGTCCTCGCCCGACTCGATGGCCATCAGGTTGCGGCCGATCTCACCGAGACCGCCGAGCGGAATCAGCGAGATCACTGGGCGAACAGGCTCAGCTGGTCGGCCGCGACGGCCTCGGGCGGCGGCGCGGCGGGTGCGTGCCGCATCCCCTCTGCCTCATCCAGATAGCTGCGCACCCGGCGCATGTCAGCGAGCAGGGTCTCCCGCAACGATCCGTTGTACAGCGCGGCGGCGGGATGGTACAGCGGCACGTAGACGCGGTCGTCGCGGACCACGCGCTCGCCGTGCAGGCGGGAGATCCCTGCAGACTCCGGAAGGAGGCGATTGAGAGCGTGGCGCCCGAGGATGAGGATCACGTCGGGCCGCAGCAGCGCGATCTGCTCGTCGAGGAAGCGGCTGCAGGCGGCGACCTCGTCGAGCTCGGGGTCGCGATTGCCCGGCGGCCGGCACTTGACGGTGTTGGTGATGTAGAGGTCGCGACGCGTCAGCCCGATGGATTCCACCAGCTCGGTGAGCAGCTTGCCGGCCGCCCCGACGAAGGGCCTGCCCTGCTGGTCCTCCTTCTCCCCCGGCGCCTCGCCGACGGCCATGATCCGCGCCTCGACCGGCCCGTACCCCGGGACGGCCTGGGTCCTGGTCACGTGGAGACGGCAGGTGACGCATGCCCGGATCCGCCCATGGATCTCGAGCAACTCCTCGGTTGTCGCCGCTCCCTGCATCTGTCCGCGATTGTAGGCAGCGGTCCACGGCGTGCCCCGGGGGCTATTGCAGGCGAGGCACGCCGAGACCCTCAGCCTGTCAGCAACCACGCAGGCCCCCGTGCGCGTCGGGCTCCCGCGGGCGCCCGCAACGGGAAGATCGTGCCGGCGACCGGCGACACCGCCAGGATGACCCCGTCCTCGCCGCGGACCAACACCCAGCCGCCCTCATGGACGCACCAGTGGTGATGGCGGCAGAGCAGCACCAGGTTGTCGGTGTCAGTGGGCCCGAGGTACGCCCAGTGGACCACGTGGTGCGCCGAGGTCCACGACGGCGGCCGGTCGCAGCCCGGCCAGCGGCAGCCCTGGTCGCGGATGTTGAGCGCCCGCCGCGTCGACGCCGGGACCACCCGCTCGGAGCGACCCACGTCGATGACCTGGGAGCGGGCGTTGACCAGCACCCGGGTGATGGTGGCGTCGCAGGCCAGCCGCTGCACGCTGGGAGCGGCGATCACCCCGGCACAGTCGATCTCCGCCGCCGGCGCCCCGGGCAGGTCGCGCAGCGTCTCCAGGGTGGTGGTCACCTGGAGATGGGCGCGCTGGCTGGCCGTCTGGGGGATCTGGCCCGTGTCGAGCCGGTGGGAGCAGAGCTCGACCAGGGCGTCGGCATAGCGCTGCTCGCGGCTGCGGACATCGTCGCGACCATCCCAGCGCGCCAGTGGATCGAGCGCCGAGCGCAGCAGGGCGCCGTCCTCGGAGTCGAAGCTGCCCGCGAGCGCCACCCCACCGCCCTCGAAGGGGGTCAGGGTGAGGCTGCGGCAGTCCCGGTCATTGAGCTTCTGCTCGAGGAAGGCCTTCCGGTCGGCGGCGTGGCGGACGTGCTCGCACTCGGTGCGAAAACGCTGCACCGACAGAGACTCCGCCTTGCCCAGCAGCCAGGCCTCGTTGAACACGACATTCGTCGAGGCCGATTCCTCCAGCGCAGCGGCGGTGGTGGCCATCCATCCGAGGTGGGCAAAGCCAATCCGGCCCTCGACCAGCGCGGTGCTGCTCAGCTCCAGCCGCGCCGCCTGCTCGCCAACACAGACCGCCGTGGCCGCCGCGTGGCTGGTCATCCGGCACTCGCCGCGCAACCACGACACCGGGCCGGGATTGCCGTACTCATCCTCGCTGTACGTGGCCGCGAAGCGCGCCGCATCGCGGGCGAAGTCGAGCTCGAGGCGATTGATCAACGAGCGCTTGAGCACCAGGTCGGCGGCAAGCGTGCCGGCGCGATGACCCACACCTGTGCTGGCGGGCGCGGCGCCGGGCATGTCGATGTCGCATTCGGCGTCGAGCACACCAGGGCCGCGATCGCGGGCCCGCGGGGCAGTCCCACGTCCACCAGCCGGTGGGTCAGCGCTGCGCCCACCGGTGGGCCAAGAGACGGCGACGTGGTCACGTCGGCAGTACCGCACCACCGCATCACCAAACGCGACCAGATCGCTGGATGTGGGGCCGAGAGTCATGCCATGAGCATAGCGAACATGCGTTCGCTATGCAAGGGGAAAAGCCTGATGCAGCAAGGGTTTTACAGCACTGTTACAAGGATCGGCCCGGCCTGTGGACAACTCATGCCGTCGTGGCAGTTCTGGGTCCGGCAACGCGGGCGCCCGTGAGGCCGTGCCCAGCACCTTCAACCCTCGAGCAACAGCAGCTCCGCGACCTGCACCGCGTTCGTCGCCGCTCCCTTGCGCAGGTTGTCGACCGCCAGGAACAGTGCCAGTCCGTTGCCTCGCGACCGGTCGGCGCGAATCCGCCCCACATGCACCTCGTCGCACCCCGCCACAGCGCGCGGCGTCGGGTACTGCTGTGTCGCAGCGTCGTCAACCACCAGCACGCCGGGCGCATTCGCCAGCAGCTCACGCGCCTCCGCAGCGTCCGCCGGCTGATCCAACTCCACCCACACCGCGGCCGCGTGGCCCACCGACACCGGCACACGCACAGTGGTCACCCCGATCGGCAGCTCGGGGAGATCGAGAACGCGGCGCACCTCGCCGATCACCTTGGTCTCCTCCTCGGTGTCGTCACCCACCATGGCCCATCCGCCCGGCACCACGTTGCCGTGCAGCACATGGGGGTACACCTGGCGCGTCGGCGGTCGACCGTAGGCGTCGTCGCGCTCCTGCGCGGCCAGCTCCGCTGCCAGCGCCCGTCCCCCACCGCTGGCCGCCTGGTAGGTGGCCACTGTCACATGACGCAGGCCGTAGCGCGCATGTAGCGGACCGAGCACCACAGCCAGCGGGATGGCCACACAGTTGGGGTTGGCCACGATGCCGGCGTGGCCACGCAACGCGGCGGCGTTGACCTCGGGTACCACCAGTGGCACTGCGGGGTCCATCCGGTACGCGCTCGACTTGTCGACGGCCACACCCCCGGCAGCGGCGACCACAGGTGCAAAGCGGCGTGATGTCGCCCCACCGGCCGCGAAGAACACGATGTCCGACGCGGCGAGGATGTCATCGGACACCTCGCCAACCGTCACATCGTGGTCGCGAAAACGGACCAGCGAACCAGCGCTTCGTGCGCTCGCCAGCGCATGGAAGTCACCGATCGGGAACACGCGATCCTCGAGGACACGCAACAGCGTGCCCCCGGCAGCGCCCGTCGCCCCCACCACGGCGACGACGGGCAAATCCTGCAAGGGGATGCGGCTACGCGGGTCCGCCGCTGCCGGCGTTGGCTGTCTCGGACTGCTGCTTGGCGAGGTCGCGGATGGCCTCCTTGCGCGACAGGTTGATCCGGCCGCGGTCATCGACCTCGATGACCTTGACCATGATCTCGTCGCCGATGTTGACGACGTCCTCGACCTTCTCGACGCGGTGCTCGGCAAGCTGGCCGATGCGCACCAGGCCCTCCTTCTTGGGAGCGATCTCCACGAAGGCGCCGAAGCCCATCAGGCGGGCGACGCGACCCTTGTAGATCTTGCCGATCTCGACATCATCTGTGAGATCGCGGATCATCGCCAGCGCCTGCTCTCGCGCCGCCGCATTGGCGGACGCGATGCTGACCCGGCCGTCATCCTCGATGTCGATCTGGGCACCGGTCTCTTCGACGATCTTGCGGATCATCTTGCCGCCCGGGCCGATCACATCGCGGATCTTGTCGGGGTTGATCTGGATGGTCTCGATGCGCGGCGCCCACGGGC
>JAEKNN010000063.1 GCA_016464795.1 Candidatus Amunia macphersoniae
AGTGCTCGCCGTTGGTGGCCCACATCTTGGTGCCGTTGATGACGTAGTCGTCGCCGTCGCGACGCGCCCGCGTCTCGATGGCCTGCACGTCGCTGCCGCAGTTGGGCTCGCTCATCGAGAAGCCGCCGTGCATCTCTCCGGTGGCCATCGCCGGCAGAAAACGGTGCTTCTGCTCGTCGGTGCCGAACTGCTCGATCAGATAGCTGACGATGAAGTGGGTGTTGATGACCCCGGTGATCGACATCCAGCCGCGCGCGATCTCCTCGCAGCACATCGCGTAGGTCTCGAAGTCGAGCCCCGAGCCCCCGTAGTCCTCGGAGATGGCGAAGCCGAAGAAGCCCAGCTGCTTCATCTTGGCGACGATCTCGGTGGGGTACTCGTCGTCGTGATCGAGTTGCTGGGCGACCGGCATGATCTCCCGCTCGACGAAGTCCCGGACCAGGGACACGATCTCGCGCTGTTCGGGACGCACTGCCACTGTCATGGCGCGGAGTCTACGTTTGCCGGCCTTTCGCCCGGGTCGGCAGCACCGCCGGCCACCGCCGCGCAGCGCTCGGAGGTGAGCCGCACCGCTCGTGGATCGACGTCGCATCCCGCGAAGCCACAGCCAGCCCGCAGCGCGGCCACCGCTGACGACCCGCTGCCGACGAAGGGGTCACACACGGTCATGCCCGGCTCCGCGCTGCCGCTGAGCATCCGGTTGAAGAGGGCCACGGGCTTCTGGGTGGGGTAGGCGCCGCGGTGGATGCGCTTGATCGCCCAGACGTCGGGGAGATCGCGGCGTGAGAGGCGGCGGTGGCCCTTGGTGGCGAACACGATGGTCTCGTGGCGACGCCGGAAGTAGTGGCCCATGCCCAGATTCACCTTGTCCCAGACGATCACGTTCTTGACGGCGAAGACCTCCCGCATCAGGTGGCCCAGCGACAGCAGCGAGAAGCTGTCGAACATCACGTAGATGTGGCCGCCGTCCGCGAGCACGCGGTGACACTCGCGAAGGAAGAGCAGGAAGGTGTCAGCGTCGTCTTGGAACTCCGTGAACCACCGCTGGTTGGCCGCGTCGCCGTAGCGGCCGACGATCCGCCCGTGGCCGAATGACATGTGCTGGTTCATTCCGCTGTACGCAGGATCTGTGGTGATCACGTCAACGCGACCCGATGGCAGGGTGCCGAGAAAGGCCATGCAGTCGGCCTGCTCCACGCGCCATGGAGCCCCCACCGGCAGGTGCAGCGCGGTCATGTGACCCCAACGCTACCAGCCAATCGGTTCCACGGCGACACCGCATGGACGAAACGGCATGGCGGAAAGCGGCTACAGTTGCCTTACCCCGCAGGCAACACGAGTGGAGGGCAGACCCATGGCAGCAACCGTTGCGCTCCTGGCGCACCCCACCGCCGTCGTTCCCGGTCCCGCCGCCGCGCAATAGCCGCTCTGACGCGGTCGTCACCACGACCCGTCGGCTGTCCTCGACCCGAGACCGGGTGTTCACTCACTCGGAGTACCTCGTGCAGACATCCTCATCGGATCTCTCCCGCCTGGGGTGGGATGACCTGTTCGGTTCGGCCTTCACCACGCTCGCGCTTGCCGACTCCGTGCCGGCTCGGATTGCGCTGGTGTCCTCCACCAGCGTGGTCGTGCTCGACAGCGCCGGTCGCCGCGACGCGGTTCTCTCCGGCGCCGTACGCGCATCGCCGCCCGAGGGTGGGGTCACCACCGGGGACTGGGTGGCCATCGAGGACGGGACGGTGGTGGCCGCGCTGCCCCGCCGCACAGTGCTGCTCCGGCGCGGCCGGCGGGGCGTCGATGGCGCAGGCGGTGGCCGCCAACGTCGATACCGTCTTCATCGCCGTGCCCCTGGGCCTGGGCGTTGGGGTGCGCCGGCTGGAACGCAGCCTGGCAATGGCCTGGTCGAGCGGTGCCCGGCCGGTGGTGTTGCTCAGCAAGGCTGATCTCAGCCTCGACCTGCCCACTGACCTCGACGCTGCTGGCGCGGTGGCCGGCGGCGCTCAGGTGATCGCTGTCAGTGCTCAGGGCTGGGGCCTCGACGCGCTGCGCGCCTGCCTGCCACCGGGGCAGACCGGTGCCATCGTGGGACCGAGTGGGGCGGGCAAGTCCACCCTGATCAATCAGCTCTGCGGAGGTGACCGCCTGGCCACCGCCGAGGTTCGGGCCGACGGTCGTGGCCGCCACACCACCACCAACCGCGAGTTGGTGGAGCTGCCCGAGGGGGCGATGCTGATCGACACCCCCGGCATGCGCGAGATGGGCGTCTGGGATGCCCAGGCTGGGATCGATGCGGTCTTCGGGGAGATCGGAGAGCTCGCCGCTCGGTGCCGCTTCAGCGATTGTGCTCACCACGGCGAGCCGGGATGCGCAGTGCAGGCGGCGGCGCAGGACGACCCGGTGATCCTCGAGCGCCTGGGCTCACTGCGCAAGCTCGAGCGCGAGCAGCGACATCTCGCGGGACAGGTGGACGCGCGCCTGCGCGCGGAGTCGCGCCGGGAGCGGCGCGTCAGACGCGCCCCGAGCCGTCGCGCCGGTAGGTGACGGTAATGACCCGCCGCGGCCTGCCGGAGGTGTTGGCGGTGCCGCTGTGCCACAGGTGCGAGCTGAACACCAGGGCGTCTCCGGCGGGGCAGGTGATGCACACCTCGTCGCGATGGCGGGCGCGGGGGTCGGACAGGTTCTTTGGCGGAATCGACGCCGATCGGTGGCTGCCGGGGACGACGCGGGTGGGGCCGTTCTCGGCTGAGACGTCGTCGAGGTAGAACATCGCCTGGGCCTGCTGATCGCGGCCCGGGGCGATCGGGCCGGCCCAATCCACGTGCAGCGCCTGCTGAGCCGTCCGGCCGACCGGGTTGCGCATCACCGCGCTGATCGGAGCCGGGTTGCGCCCGAGCAGCTCGCAGACCGCCTCGAGCACTGGCGGCGAGGTGCGCAACGCCTCGACGGGCTCTCCGAGCACGCCGGCGTCGCGGATCCAGACGGTGCCGGCGCGGACATCGACGCCGTCGCCGCCGGCTGCGACCGCCGCGTCGATCGCAGTCCTCAGCGCCTCGAGGGCGTCCCGGCCAACAGCCTCACGGATCAGAACGTATCCACGAGTGGTGATCGCCGCCATGACGCGCCCAGGATACCGGCGGTCGTCCGTCACATCGGCCCCGACTGATCGCTCAGCTCGGATCTCCTCGAGGTCACATCAGGCGGCCCTGATTTTGAGCCGGTCACATCCGCCAGCCCTCCTTCGATGAACCGGCAACAGTTTCAAAGGGGTTGCGTACTTGTAACGGTCCCTGCTACATTTGCGCTACTTGACGCGTTCGGCTCAATCACTCACCACCCACACCAACTCAAAGGGGCAAGGCAATGAACGGGACTCTCAAGCTGGCAGCGGCGGGGCTCTCTGCCACCATGGCGATGGCAACGTTTGCGACGGGCGTCCTCGCCTGCAGCACGCAGTCGGGCAACGACCAGGGCGGTGACCGCGGGACCACCCGATCCACCGTGAGCTGCCGGGACTCCGGCCAGTCCGGCAACCACAGTGGCCAGAACAACGACCGAAACGGTGACTGCAAGAGCGGCGACAAGGGCAACAAGGACAACTCTGGCGACAAGACCGGCGACAAGGGTGACAAGTCCCCGGCGCCGGCGCCCTCGTGCTCGGGCAATCCCCAGCTCAGCAACGTCAGCTACCTCCTCGGCGGCACCAAGACGGTGAGCGACCTCCGCGGTCACGTGACCTCCGGCGAGAGCGTCAAGGTCACCTTCACCGTCCCCGCCAACTGCGCGATGGACCTCGTCCTGGCCTCGTACCAGGCGCCGCTGCCGTACTTCACCGAGCAGAGCGCCCCCCAGCAGGTTCTCTTCGACCATCAGTCCGCCACCAACATCCCTGCCGGCGTCCACTCCTTGAGCGTCAACGTCCCCGGCTGCATGTTCCAGGTCGACTTCGCCCACGGCGCGCTGCTGACCACCCTGGGCTCCTCGCGCTCGACCGACTACGCCGATCGCCTGATCAGCGCTGACAACGGCGGCAGCACCTCGTGCAGCGCCGTCGCCGGCACCCCGACCCCGGCGCCAACCCAGACCCCGGCGCCGACCAACACACCGGCGCCGACCAACACTCCCGCGCCAACCCAGACCCCGGCGCCGACCGGAACCCCGGCCACCACCCCGACCCCCGCAGCGGTGACCACACCGGGCGCCCCGCAGTCCACCCCGACGGCACCCGCTGCCCCGATCGGCGCTGTCCAGGCGGCCACCGTCAACGCTCCTCCAGCGGCGCCCTCGGGCGTGCTCGGCCTCACCACCTCGACCCCGATGACCGGTGTCAAGCTGGCTCTGGGCGGAGCCACCATCATGGTGCTGGTCGGCTTCATCCTCATGGGCCTCGCCGGGCTCCGTCGCGAGGTCCTCTGACCCCACCGCGACCGAGCTGACCCCAGGAAGGGAATCCGGAGGCCGGGAGCACAGCGCTCCCGGCCTCTCCTGCGTGTTCACGCGGGCGAACGAGAACTGACACGATGAGGAGCGCACATCCTTCGATGGCAAACCGGAGCAGACGGCGGTGAGAGCCCTCTTCCTCCGCGAGCCGCAGGAGTTGCCGGACCTCATCTCAGCGGCGAACGCGGCCAGGCACGGTGTCGGAACTGCTCGCGCAGCAGCTTCGCCTGGCGGGCGGCTCAGCTCCAGCAGGTAGTCACTGGTGCTGCAAGACCGAGTAGTGGGCGGCGCGGTTGCCGGGGCGCTGAATGACAGTCAGCAGGCCCTTGCGTGCCAGCCGGCTCAGCGTCGTCATGACCGTCGTGTAGGCGAGCTCCGGCATGAAGGTGGTCGCGGACCTGGGCGCTGGTGAACGCCTCGTGCAGCTCTCGGCGCCGGAGTGCCTGATTCAGTCGGCCGCGAGAGGCCCGAGGAGCGCAGCGCGGCCTCGAGACCCTTCACCCGGCCCGGAGTCGACTACGACACCTGTCGTAGCCAGGCGGGCGGGTCCTCTCGCTCACGCGGGCAATGCCGAAGGCGCTTGTTGAGGACCCGTCACATCGCGGCTGGCTCCTCTGACGAACCGGCAACAGTTTCAAAGGGCTTGCGAAGTTGTAACGATCCATGCTACATTCGCTGCAGTTGACGCGTTTGGCTCAATCACCACAACATCCAACCGAAAGGGGAAGACATGAACGCAGCAGTGAAGATGGCAGCGGCGGGGCTCTCGGCGTCCCTGGCGATGGGGGCTCTCTCGACGGGAGTGTTCGCACACGGTGACGGCAACAACGACCACGGCGGCGCCAACTGCCCGAGCGGCAATGGCCTCATCCAGAACGTCTCCTTCACCACCACCAGCCACGGGGCCGGCTCCTCGCTGAGCGGCCGGGTCTCGTCCGGGGACCACGTGGTCGCCAGCTTCAGCGTGCCGGCCAACTGCGGCCAGGTCGAGGTCTCCCTGGTGTCCTACCAGGCCCCGAGCGCCTCGTTCGACGCCAAGACAGCCGATAAGCAGACCGTCTTCCGCCAGTCCCCAGCCGGGGCCACGTACGGCGCCGGAAATCACTCGCTGGCGGTGGACGTCCCCGGTTGCTACTTCCAGGTGGACTTCGTGCGCGGCTCCGTGATCCCGCAACTCGGGCCTGAGGGTTCGAGCAACTTCTACAGCCCCCAGGGACGCCTCCTCGCCGGCGCCAACGGCGGCAGCAAGTCCTGCACCGCGCCGAACCCCGGTCCCACCCCCTGCTCGGGCAATCCCCAGCTCAGCAACGTCAGCTACCTCCTCGGCGGCACCAAGACGGTGAGCGACCTCCGCGGTCACGTGACCTCCGGCGAGAGCGTCAAGGTCACCTTCACCGTCCCCGCCAACTGCGCGATGGACCTCGTCCTGGCCTCGTACCAGGCGCCGCTGCCGTACTTCACCGAGCAGAGCGCCCCCCAGCAGGTTCTCTTCGACCATCAGTCCGCCACCAACATCCCTGCCGGCGTCCACTCCTTGAGCGTCAACGTCCCCGGCTGCATGTTCCAGGTCGACTTCGCCCACGGCGCGCTGCTGACCACCCTGGGCTCCTCGCGCTCGACCGACTACGCCGATCGCCTGATCAGCGCTGACAACGGCGGCAGCACCTCGTGCAGCGCCGTCGCCGGCACCCCGACCCCGGCGCCAACCCAGACCCCGGCGCCGACCAACACACCGGCGCCGACCAACACTCCCGCGCCAACCCAGACCCCGGCGCCGACCGGAACCCCGGCCACCACCCCGACCCCCGCAGCGGTGACCACACCGGGCGCCCCGCAGTCCACCCCGACGGCACCCGCTGCCCCGATCGGCGCTGTCCAGGCGGCCACCGTCAACGCTCCTCCAGCGGCGCCCTCGGGCGTGCTCGGCCTCACCACCTCGACCCCGATGACCGGTGTCAAGCTGGCTCTGGGCGGAGCCACCATCATGGTGCTGGTCGGCTTCATCCTCATGGGCCTCGCCGGGCTCCGTCGCGAGGTCCTCTGACCCCACCGCGACCGAGCTGACCCCAGGAAGGGAATCCGGAGGCCGGGAGCACAGCGCTCCCGGCCTCTTTCGCATTCTTCCAGGGCTAACCCGCCGCGCCGGCCTCCACCGTCTGCTGGCGCGGGGACGGTGTCAGTCCCGCCGCCCGGCCGCGCAGCTCGAACTGGGTGGCCATCTTGCGCGATGCCTCATCGATCATCTCGTCGCCGAGCATCACCGCGCCGCGCCGCTCGACCTCGGTAGCGTGGCGGTAGGCGTCGAGGATCTCCACCGACCTGTCGAAGTCGGCCTGGGAGGGGGTGAACACCTCGTTGCAGGGCTCGATCTGGCCGGGGTGGAGCACCCACTTGCCGTCGTAGCCGAGCGCAGCAGCGCGACCGGCCGCAGCACGGAATCCCTCGATGTCGCGGATCAGCAGGTAGGGGCCGTCGACCACTTGGATGCCGGCCGCGCGCGCTGCCACGGCGAGCTTGAAGAGCACGTAGTGGAAGATGTCGCCGGGGTAGTTGTAGCTGTTGGCGACAGTCAGGTTGGGGAACTGCATGCCGGCGGAGAAGTCGGCCGGACCATAGGTGATGGTCTCGATCCTCTTGCTGGCGAAGGCGATCTCCTCGGCGTTCATGAGGCCGAGCGCGTCCTCCACCTGGGCCTCGATGCCGATGCCGCCGGAGGCGAGCCCAAGGGACTGCTCCAGGCTGCCCAGGGCGCGATCGACGAAGGCGATGTCGCCGGCGTTCTGCACCTTGGGCACCATGATGCAGTCGAGCACATCGCCCGCCCCGGTCACCACCTCACGGAGGTCATCGAGCGCGAATTGACTGCCGACCTGGTTGATGCGCACCACCCGCACCTTGCCCCGCCAGTCGTGGGTGCGCAGAGCCTCGACGATCTTGCTGCGCGCCCCCGGCTTCTCCATGGGCGCGCAGGCGTCCTCGAGGTCGAGGAACACCTCATCAGCCGCCGCGCCGGCAGCCTTCTCCATCATCCGCGGGTTGCTGCCAGGACAGGCAAGAACAGATCGGCGCAGACGGGTCGGCATCGGGCGCTTCCCTCCTCAGGCGCCGGCGGGCGCGTCATCGCCGTCAGTGGACGGCGGAGTCGGCTTGTCGTTGCCGCCCGGTGTCTGCCGGGGACGGTCGTCGTATGACTCGTTGGCGGGCTTGGGTGGGCTGGTGCCTCCGAAGCCGGTTGCCTCACCCGGGCTCTCGGGATTGCCGATGCCACCGATCCCGCCTGGCCCCATCGGCAGGCCCAGTCCGCTGAAAAGCTTGGCGAGCTCGTCGGGGCCGCCGAGATCCTCCTGGACACGGTCCATCATCCGCATCATCAGCTCCTGGAGCTGCGGATCCTGGGTCAGCTTGTCCTGGACACCGCCGAGCTGGCCGATGAGGTCCTTGATCGCCGCCTCCTGGGCGACCTGCATCAGCACCGGCTGGCTGGCGGCCGCCACCACCGTCTGAGACTGCTCGCGCAGGATCTCGAAGCCCTTGCAGGCCAGGCAGGTGCCCTGGTGCTGGCACCGGCACAGCTGGGCCTTGAGGCGATCGAGCTCGCGATGCAACCCGCTGAGATCGACGCCCTCATTCTCATTGGCCATAAGTTGATCGTAGCCGCGAGCGCCGAGCGACGGCATCGCAGTGCGCGGGGCGGCGTCAGCGGGCCGGGGTGGCCCTTCGTCGCCGAAGTCCGAACGCCACAGCGATGAGCAGCGCCGGCACCAGCAGCAGCACCACCCGAGGCGCCTCGGGCACGTTGGTCGCGGGCGCTCCGAGAACCGCGTCCATGGGCGGGGAGGAGTCGATGGTGCGCAGTGACACGAACACCTGCGAGCTCGCCTTCTGGCCGGCGATGAGGCTGTCGGCCGGGCCGGCGAGGCTGAACGACGCGTAGCTCACCAGCGTGTCACCGGCGGCGGCCGCGAAGTCCGACAGCCGCCCGGTGATCAGCAGGCTGTTGCCCTGGACCTTGCCGCTGACAACAAAGGCCTGCTGCGGACGGTAGGAGACCCCCACCGCTGAATTGCCATTGCTGAGGGCGTTCGACGCATCCACCCTGCCACCGTAGTAAGACAGTGCCCCTGTGGCGTCGGCCTCGGCCACGAGGTAGTACGCATCTCCCCTGCTGTCCCATCGGGCCACGTACTGAAGCCGGCTGGCCGGGAGGTCGGTCGAGGTCACCGCGTTGTAGGCAGCGAGATCGCGCACGAATCCGGCCTTGCTAGCGTCCTTGAGGTCGATGCGCGCCACCAGCGACGTCCCGCTGATGCTCACGCCGCTGCCGAGGATGTCGAGAGCCGGGAGGTTGGCGCCACCGCTGGCGTTCGGCCGGGTGGCATCGTTGGGGGCCGAGGCGCGGAAGTCGGTGGGGTAGGTCAGCGTATACGGACCATGGCCATTGAGCAGCGACGGGCCGTTGGCCAGGCGCGCCACCTTCACGTAGGGCGAGCCCTTCGAGCCCTGGGACGCCTCCTGCCGGCCGAAGGAGTTGTTGTTGTCGGTGAACACCACGGCGAGTCGACCGTCGTTGTCCATGGTGATGTCGATCAGGTCGAGCAGCGATCGGTCGCCCATCGTCGCCGCGCAGGCGGTGCCGGACGTACAGATCGACCCTGTGTGGACCACCTGGTGGGACACGACACCGGTCTGGAAGACAGGATTGGAGTCCAGAGCGTCAGCGCTGGTGGAGACGTACGCATTCCATGTGGCGGGCTTGGTTCCGGCGGGAGCGCCGTCACTCAACCCCGTGTAGTCGGCGGTGGCCACATAGGCGATGGCGATGTGTCCCGGGTCACCGGCGACCACCTCGGGGAAGACAGTGCTGCCCAGGTTGGGCGCGTTGACCTTGAGCTTCGGCGACCAGGTGGTGCCCGGCACTCCCGCAGGCGTGGCCATGGGGTTGTTCTTGGGGTCGAGGATTCGCGAGAAGCTGTAGTAGAGCTGACCGTTGGGCGCCACCCAGGTTGCGTACAGGTTGCCCTTTGTGTCCAGGTTGATCCAGGGAAACACCTGGGGCTGGTCGGTGCTGACCGTCTGCAGCGTGTATGCCGTCGGGTCCTGCAGCCCGGAGAGCCGAGCCACACCGACTCTGAAGCCTGTGCTGTCGCGATACCCCTGATAGAAGTAGCCGGCTCCGGGACTGCCCGGCTGGGTGTCGACCCGGCTGGGCCCACTCTGCGAGACGCTGGGGATCACCGGCACGGCGTCGCGAACGATGCCGTCGGTGCCCACCCCGGCGACCAGCTCGCCGGCTGCGGGGATGTGATACGAGTACACCGCCTGGAGTTCGTACCGCACCGGGCCGGCCATCATCCCCGGGGCATCGACAGTGGAGATCCACTGGCGGTCGACACCGCTGAACGTGGATGTGACAGCCGTCTGCCGGGTCGCCGGGAAGCTGTCACCGTGGTCGATGGAGCTTGCGTACGCCTCCTGGGCGAGCGACTCCTGATCGCCGAAGTTGACGGTGCCGTCGTAGTTGTTGACCCGGTTGACGGTGTCGCCCCCGCCCCCGGTGAGGCAGTTGGGCACCTGGCGCGGCGCACAGCTGAGGTCGACCAGCTGCCGGTAGCTGTCGCCACCGTTCTGGGTTCGCCACAGGGTGCCGATCATCGACCGCGAGCTCACCGGCCAGTCCACGAAACCGCGCTTCGGATCGAGCCCGGCCCCGGCCTTGGGGCTGGCCACCGGACGCTCGAAGCTGATCTGGGGCTCCGCGCCGAGGATGCTCGGCGACACCACAGCCGCCGGTGCGAAGGCCACTGGCGTCGAGGACTGGGTGACACCGGGCACCGTGGGTCCTGCTCCGGACTGCCGCGCCGAGGCGGTGCCGGAGTACAGCTCCGAGGCGGCGCCGGCCTCCCCGGAGATCTCGAGCGTGTACATGCCTGGATCGAGCTTGCCGCCCGTCGCCACCGCTGGTGAGCTTCCAGACACTGACGAGGCGACGGTGGCGCCGGTGCTGTCGATGATGTACAGGTCGAGACCGGTCAGACCTGACGGGTTGCCCCCGGCCGCAGTGAAGGTGAGCGTCACCGTCAGATCGATGCTCTTGGCCGGGAACTGCGCTGGGGCCTGGAGGGTCAGGGGGATGCTCTCGCAGGCTGGGGCGCTGCAGACCACCGGGGTAACGCTGCCACTGGCGTCAGCGCTGCCGGTGATCGGCCCTCCCCTGAAGCTCTGGGAGGCGCCGCCAACAGCCACCGTCAGCATGCCGGGTGACGGCGCAGCGGCCACGCGCTGGGCGGGACCGAGTGCCAGCGTCGCCAACGCGACGGCGCCGAGGGCGATCGCGAGTCGACGCGGGCGCGCTGATGTGCTGGTTCTCACCGTGGGTCCCCCTTCCTTGTTGCTGCCGCGAATGGTATGCGAGTGTCGCCCGGACCGGCGTTCCCGGGCCTGGAGTCAGTGCCGGGCGGGTTCGGCCCCGGCGATCTCCTGGGTCAGGAGGAGCACGCTGGCACCGGACAATCGTGGGGACACGTCAGCTTCGGCGCCACCAGGCCAGTCCGGCAGGTGCTCGTTGCGATAGGCGGGCTTGGCGAGTACCAGCTGCATGTCAGTGATGCGCCGCTCGGTGAAGCCTGCCTCGCACAGGCTGAGATAGAGGGACCAGGTGCGCAGGAAGCGACTGTCGAACCTGGGCGGAAGCTGCGCCTGGTTGCGCAGCAGGTTGTCCCGCCACACGGCCAGCGTGGTCGGATAGTGCGGGGTGATGTCCTCGGCGTTGATCAATCGCAGGGCCCCGGTGCGTCCCGCGGACTCCAGCATCGCTTCGACCGACGGGCAGTGGCCACCGGGGAAGATGTGGGTGTTGATGAAGGTGCGATGACCGCGAGTGGCCAGGTACGTGCGGTGGGGCTGGCAGATCGCCTGGATGGCGGCGAGGCCGTCGTGCGCCAGCAGGCGGCTGCACTGCCTGAAGAAAGTGTCGTAGGAGCGCCAACCGATGGCCTCGATCATCTCCACAGACACCAGCTTGGTGAAGCGGCCGCGCAGATCGCGGTAGTCGTCCAGCAGCACTGTGACTCGATCACCCACGCCGGCGCGCAGCACCCGCTCGGTGGCCTGGGCGTGCTGTTCTTCACTGATGGTGGTGGTGGTGACACGGCACCCATAGGCCTGGGCGGCGTGAACCGCCAAAGCCCCCCAGCCACTACCGATCTCGACCAGATGGTCATGGGGATGCAGATCGAGCTTGCGGCAGAGACGGTCGATCTTCGCCACCGAGGCGTCGTGAAGGCTGGCGTCGGGTCGCTCGAAGATGGCGCTGGAGTACGACATGGTGTCGTCCAGCATCAGCGAGAAGAGGTCGTTGCCGATGTCGTAGTGCTGGGCGATGTTCTCGCGGCTGCGCCCGCGGTTGTTGCGGCGCACCCATTCGCGTCCGGCGCGCAGTGGGCGAAGCAGCGGCTCGACAGCCGCCTGCAGACGTTCGAGCGTGTCGAGATTGCGGGTGGCGATGCGCAGCAGGGAGACGAGGTCCGGACAGTCCCAGTCGCCGTTGATGTAGCTGAACGCCCCGTTCATGCTGCCCCCCGCGATCGCGCGGTAGAAGGTCGAGCGGTGCACGTGGACCCGCGCCCGCACCGGAAAGTCGGCCATCGAGCCGAAGCGATGCCGGGCGCCACCGTCTTCGATGATCTCCAGCTCTCCGTGACGGATGTGAGCGAACACCCGTAACGCCAGCGCTCGCGCGGCGGTGTCGAGGCGCGGCAGCTCGCGCAGGGGCGGATGCAGCCGAGCAGTGGGTGGGTTGGAGGTCATGCCGCGGCGCGCTCGTCGACGATCGCGCACGGGCGGCGATGGTAGGGAGTGCCCTTTCGCCACAACAAGATCGCCTGCCAGTGAATGCCACCCAGGACATGCAGAGACATCGGTGGGTAGCGCAGCAGCAGCCCGGCCATGGACAGGCGGGTCAGGGGACGGCGGCGCATGGCGACGCTGGTCTCGACCACCACGCCGGCGCGGTCGGCGACGTCGATGCTCAGCGCCAGGTGGTCGCCCGGGCGTGTCAGCTTCCACTGGTAGCGCAGGTCCATGGGCAGGAATGGCGACACGTGCAGCTCCTTGTCCATGCCGCCGCTCAGAACCCTGGGCTCGCCATGCGCGTCGAGCACGTAGTGGTGGCGCTCGCGCCAGGGTGTGCTGGTCACCTCGAGCACCGCCCACTCGAGAGTCACGCCGTCAGCGGCAAAGCAGTAGTACACGCTGATGGGGTTGAACCAGGCGCCGAGATAGCGCAGGTGGGTCAGCAACCGCACCGGTCCTGACGGCCGTACGCCGGTGCGCTCCAGGACGAGATTGCGCGCCCAGTCGTCGAGCGGCTGCCCAGGGCGGCCCGGATAGTCGCTGCGACGAAAGCGGGCGGGTGCTGTGCGTCGCGCCGACCAGAGCAGGCGATGGTCGAGCGCGCGAGGCAGCTCGCCGAGGTCGAGGTAGAGCATGAACACTCGATACCGGAAGGCGTGCACGGCTGGCCTGCGGCGGCGGTGACCGACGACGCCCTCGTACGCGCAGCTGTTCGACGTCACGGTCACGACAGCGCGGCGCCGAAGTGGGCGGCGACCCGCAGCGCCGAGTCGACCCCATCCTCGTGGAAGCCATAACCCCAGTATGCACCGCAGAAATACGTCCGATTGGCACCGAGCACGCTCTGGTGGCGCTCCTGCGCGCGGACGCTGCGATGGGTGAACACGGGGTGCTGATAGTTGAAGGTGCGCACGATCTTGCTGTCATCGATGCCGGCGAGGTTGTTGAGGGTCACGCAGAACTGTTCGGGCGCCTCGATGGACTGAAGACGGTTCATGTGATAGGTCACTGCGCTGCTGCCGGTGTGGCCGTCGATGAGGTGGTAGTTCCACGCCGCCCAGGCGCGGCGCCGGCGCGGCAGCATCCCGGTGTCGGTGTGCAGCGCCACCTCATTCTGCTGATACTCGAACGAGCTGAGCATGTCGCGCTCGTGCGGGGTGGGCTGGCTGAGCATGCGCAGAGCCTGGTCGGAGTGGGTGGCGATGATCACTCTGTCGAAGCGCTCCGGCTGCCCGTGGTCGGGGGTGATGTCGACCCAGTCCTCGGTGCGGTCGATGGCGCGCACCGGCGAGCTCAGCCTGATGCGTCGCTTGAAGGGGCGGGTCATCGCCTCCACGTAGCGCGCCGAACCGCCCGGAACCGTTGCCCAGCGCGGATGACCCCCCACCTGCAGCAAACCATGGTTGTCGAGGAACTGGGCCAGGTACTTGGCTGGGAAGGCGCGCGCCTCCTCGGCGGCAGCTGACCACACCGCCGCGACCTGGGGCACGATCAGGCGGTCGACGAAGGTGCGGGAATAGCGCCGGGCGTCGAGGAACTCCCCCAGCGTAGGGCCCTCGCCGACCTGCTCGAGAAGGCGGCGGACCTCGCGGTTGAATCGGACCTTGTCGACGAGCATCCTGTAGAAAGCCGGCCGGACCAGGTGGGAGCGCTGCGCGAAGATGGCGTTGGCGCCGGCGCTGGAGTACTCGAAGTCATCCTGACGCGAGCTGACGCTGAAGCTCATGTTGGAGGGCTGCTCGCCGACACCGATCCGCTTGAGGAGGCGGCGGAAATTGGGGTAGTTGGCCTCGTTGAAGACGATGAAGCCGGTGTCGACCTGGTAGGTGCCGCTCTGCACCTCGACCGGGATGGTGTTGACGTGGCCGCCCGGGTAGTCCCCGGCCTCGAAGACTGTGATGTCGTGCTCGCGGTGGAGGAGATAGGCGGCCACCAGACCGGACACCCCCGCCCCGACGATCGCCACTCTCATGGGCAGAGATACACCGCTACGCCGCGAGCGGATCAGTGAGGTTGCCGCACCGGGAGCGTGTGCCACGATCCTTGCCGTGTCCCTCGCCTGGCGCCGTCACCGCGTGCCCCTCAGCTGGGGTCGCCTCTCCGTCAACGTGGCGGGGGACGGGCCGCCCCTGCTGTTGATCCACGGTCTGGGAGGCAGTGGCCGTTACTGGGCGGGGTTGGCGCCGTACCTCGCCGGCCGGCGAACTCTGATCGCCCCGGACCTGGCGGGCTTCGGACGCTCTGACAAGCCGCGACTCGACTACTCCCGCGACTTCCACCTGGCCAACCTTGACGGACTCCTCCACGGTCTGCACGTCGACGGTCCCGTGGCGGTGGCCGGACATTCGATGGGAGGCGTCCTGGCAGCTCTGTTCGCGGCCCACCGGCCGGAGCGCACCGGGGCCCTGGTCCTCGCCGCCGTGCCGTTTCCGCGAGTGCAGCTGCACCCGTACCGCGTGCCCCGGGGCGTGGTGGGGCGGGCCGTGTACGGGTCGCTGCAGCGCGTGCTCCCTCTGGCCTCGCCGCTGGTGCGGTCGAAGACATTCCCGCGGGCGGTCATCGCCGATTACATGCGTCACACCGTGGACAGCTATCAACGCACCTCGGAGTCACTGATCTGGGACCCGGCCGTCGTCGACGAGCTGGCGCCGCTGCGCTCGCTGGACCTCCCCGAGCTGCTGCTGTTCTCCCGGGACGATCGCACCATCGCCCCGGACAGCCTCGATCGCTGGCGCGTCCAGGTGCCGCGAGCGCAGGTGACCATGGTCCCGGGGGCACACCAGCTGCTCCTCCGCGGAGGCTTCGCGGTGTTGGCGCAGTGGTTGCTGGGCCACAGCTCGCAGGTCATGCGCGCCTAGGCTCCCGAAGCACACCCCGTCCTGTCGCCGCCCAGCGGCGGTGACCGAGGGCGGCCTGACCCGGTCTTGTTACACGGCCGCTTCCAGGACCCATGTTGCAAGCGCAGCCGGCTGCGCTATAGTTCGGGACACGCGGGAGCCTTCGGGAGCCGCAGCGCGGCCAGTCCGGCCGCCACGCCAGCAGATGAGCGATCGTCGCTGTTCGCTGACACCCGAATCCATCCCGAACCGGATGCATGGCGCCGGGGCTTGCACCCACCGGCGCTCGAGGTTTGACAGTCCGTCTCATAGCCCCGGACCTCGCACTCGACCGCCTCCATCTCGTCGTGCCCGATGGCAGCGACGCCATGGTGGTGCTCACCACGCTCGCCGACGGTGACGCCGGTGACGCCGACCCCCGCGACCTCTTCGCCCAGCGGATCAGTGAGGTCGGTCATCTCACTGTCTCCTTCGGCGAGGATGATCCGCCCCACCTGCTGCTGTCGCTTCCCGACCTGGCGTTGCAGTGCGTGCCCCAGGAGTCTCCCAACCGCGACCCTGACCACCTCGCCCTGCGCGTGGTCTCGATGCGCCCGGCGATGGACCATCCCGAGGGCAGCAAGGTGCTGACCGTCACCGCGCGGACTCCCATCGTCACCGCTGCCAACGGCGTGCTCAGCGACACCCGCCGGCTGCTCGACTGGCGCTCGGCGAGCGCCACCGCGGCCAAGTCGGCCGAGCTGTACGCCGCCCTCAAGCTCGTCGACAGCCTGGAGAGGGCCGAGCGCCAGCGGGCCGCCACCCAGCGCACCCACTTCATCGCAGCCAAGGAGTACTGGCGCTGCAAGCGCTGCCGAGCGTTGTGGCGCCCCGCCGACCACGAGCGCTGCCCATCCTGCGGCCACGAGTTCAGCGATGTGGACCGCCGCCAGCCGGAGGTCGGCAAGGTGGAGTTCACTGTGCCCGAGGGGGAGCAGATCAACCTCACCTCCGACGCCGCAGTGCTCGTCGAGCCCGAGGACGAGCCCAACTTCGTGGGCCGCGTCTCGCGCATCGATCACCACCGCCACACAGTCGAGATCACCTGCCGCACGTTCGAGCACGCGGGCACCGAGGGCACCATCACCCCCTCGTTCAACAAGGCGCTGTACCAGGCCAAGCGCAGTGTGCTGGCGGCCATCGCCACCCGCGACTTCGGTGTCGGCCTGCTCGCCCAGCTGATGGTGTCGCCGCAGTGGGTGACCGCGCCCGTGCACGTCGAGGACACGGCGGCCCGGGAATGGCTGACCGAGGGGATGATGGCCAACCCTCCCCAGGATCGCGCTGTGGCCCTGCTGAGCAAGCTCGCCGCCGGTGAGGCGGTGTTCATTCAGGGACCGCCGGGCACGGGCAAGACGACAGTCATCGTCGAGGCCATCAAGCGACGCCTCGCCGCCAATCCGGACGAGCGAATCCTGGTCACCTCGCACAGCAACCTGGCCGTCGACAACGCGCTCGAACGGCTTGCGGGCACGCCAGGAATGCGCGCGGTGCGCGTGGCTCGCGCCGAGCGTGTCCATCCCACGGTCGACCGTTTCCGCTGCGATGACGAGGACGATCCCCGGCTGCTCGAGGCCAACTGTTACTTCGCCACCTGTGCCACGGCGGCAACGTCGGCGATCACCGACATGAACTTCGACATGGTCATCCTCGACGAGGCCAACAAGGCGCGCGTCGACGAAGCGCTGCCGGCGCTGCGGCTGGGCTCGGCGCTGGCGCTGGTCGGTGATCACAAGCAGCTGCCGCCGGTCGAGGACGATGCGCTGTACGGCATCGTGGAGAGCGACGAGGCGCTGGAGACTCTTGTCAACAGAAGCCTTTTCGAACAGGCATGGGAGGGTGGCCTCCCCGAGTCCGCGCGCTGTCTGCTGACCATCCAGCACCGCATGCATCCGGACATCGCAGCGTACGTCTCCAAGGCCAGCTACGAGGGTCAGCTTCAGGACGCGCCCGAGGTGCAGGCGTACGACTACATCACTCGCACCCCGTTCCCGGTGGCGCTGCACTTCGTCGACACCGAGGGGATGCGCGGAGTCCGTGAGCGTCGCGGTCCCGGGGGTGCGCTGCGCAACGAGGCGGAGGTGCGGGTTGCCGCCCAGGTGGTGCGGCTCCTCGACGAGCGTGCGCCGCGGGAGATGAGCATGGCGGTCATCGCCATGTACGCCGAGCAGGTCGAGCGCCTGCGCCAAGCCTTGGGCCGGCGCCGGTTCAAGCGCCCGGTGAAGATCGACACCGTGGACTCCTTCGAGGGGCGCGAGGAGGACATGGTGGTGATCTCGCTGGTGCGCTCCAACGAGCGCGGCCGGATCGGCTTCCTGCGCGTGCCCAACCGGCTCAACGTGGCCATCTCACGCGCCAAGCACCTGGTCGCGTGCATCGGCGACAGCGCCACGTTGCGCGCCGGCGAGGAGTCGATGTACGGGGAGCTCGTCGAGGCGGCGCGTTCCACGGGAGGCTGGCTAAGCGCGCTCGACATCGTCAGCCCCGGCAAGCCGCAGCGTCGGCGTCGGGGCGCGCCGGTCATCACTCCACGGGTGGGCGCCGACGGCGAGCCGCTTCCGGCCGACGAGAGCGAGGAGGGCGCACGGCGGCGCCGTCGCCGGCGCCGCCGTGGTCAGTCGCAGGGCCAGGGCGGTCCCCGAGCGGCCGCCGACGCACAGCAGCAGACGACGACCGGAGACGCCACCACCACCGAGACCCAGCTCGGCCCCGACGGCGAGCCGTTGCGGCGCCGCCGCCGCCGTCGCCGCAAGGGACGGGGACCAGGTGCGGGGGGCGGGGGTGCCGGCCCCGAGACCACGCCCGGGGCAGGCCTGCTGCCTGAGCCACCCGGGGCCAGCCCCAGCGCCAGCCCCCACGGCGGCCTCCACTTCGCGCCCGGGGAGACACAGAGCTTCCGTCCCCGCCGCCGCCGCCGCCGCCGCGGGGCGACCGGGCAGGCAAGCGGTGGGTCGGGCCAGGCGGGCGGGGGCAGCGGTCCGCCACGTGACGGCGGTGATGGGCCGGCGACATCGACGTCGGCGCCCTCCCCGCCCGCTTCGGCCGGCTGAGCCCGGGCGGGCGCGGCACCCTGGACGCGGTACCCTCGACATCGATGGCTGACAACATCACAGTCTTTGTCCGGCGCGGCGATCCGCAGTGCGAGGCACTGCTGCGCTATCTCGATCAGCGCAACCTCACCTACACCACCAAGGATGTCACCGCCGATCCCTCGGCGACGGCGATCCTCTTCGGCAGGCTCGGGCGCGTGGCGGTGCCGGCGCTGCTCATCGGTGAGCGCCTGATCGTGGGCTTCGACCCAGTCCAACTGTCCCGATACCTTCCCCGTCCGGAGAGCGAGAGCCAGGGCGTGTCCTTCGGGGCCGGCGTGCGCAGCGTGACCGTCGACGTGGCCCGTGCGCATGGGCTGGCGGCGGCGTTCGGAGTCGAGGTGGGGTCGGTGCGCGAGGGCTCACCCGCGGCCAGCGCAGGGATCCGGGCTGGCGACATCATCACAGCCATCGGTGCGTACACCCTGACGGGAGGCGCCGACCAGTTCCGGACCGCGGTCTCGGCTCGCCGGCCGGGCGACACCATGACCGTGTCGGTGTGGCGGGATCGCGTCGCCATGGACGCCGCCGTCGAGTTCCCCCGCGAGGAGGCACCGCCGCAGGATGAGGTCGACCCACCGGTAGCTCCCCCCGTTGACGAGCGCGAAGGAGCATCCGAGCTCGGCGACAGGGGCTGATCATCCGTGGCATCGCTCGTCGCATTGCTGCGGGGCGTCAACGTCGGCGGCAAGAACCCAGTACCGATGGCGCAGTTGCGGGAACTTGTGGAGTCGCTCGGCGCCACCGAGGTTCGCACCTACATCCAGAGCGGCAACGTCATCTTCGCCGACGAGGGCAGGATCACCTCCACGGCTCTCGAGGAGGCGATCAGGGCGCGCTTCAGCCTCGACATCAGGGTGGTGCTCCGCACCGCCACCGAGCTGACCCGAGCGATGCAGGCCAACCCCTTCCCCACGGCTGACGTCTCCGCGGTCCACATCGGCTTCATGGCTGTGGCCCCCTCCGCCGCGTTGGTCGCCGGCATCGACCGCGAGCCGTTCCTGCCCGACGAGTTCGAGGTCATCGGCACCGAGATGTACTTGCACCTGCCCAACGGCCAGGCCACCACCAGGCTGCCCGCCCACCTGGGGCGCAGGCTCAAGGTGCCCACCACTGTGCGCAACTGGACCACCGTGGCCAAGCTCGCCGCCCTGGCGGAGTAGGCAGTCAGCCCGACGGGCTGGGGACGCCAGGAACAATCGCGCGCGTCGCCCGGCCCAGGAAGGGGCCGGCCTCCGCGCTCACCAGCCCGGCGGTGGCTCGGTGCGGTTGAGCAGGCGCACGAAGTCCTCAGCGCGAGCCACCGCCTCCCAGCGGCGGGCGAAGAAGTCCTGGCAGATCATCCTGCTGTCAGCGAGCGCGGTGACGGTCACCGCCCACTGATTGAGGGCCTTGGTGACCTCCACCTCGTGGGTGTTGGCCTCGTTGCGCAGAACCATGCCGCTGGGCGCGGGGCGACGAGCGCCATCGTTGCGTGGGGGGGACGTCATGGCCATTGAGAGAACCCTCCAAACTGCGGTGGGGCCGGTGGGAACGATGGGGACAGCAGTCGCTCGCCGCCGAAGCGCACCGGCCCGACAGGACACCAGCGGTCGAGCCCAATTGTGGCGCATATCGGCCTGAGACGGAAGTGGCCGCCGCCCGGTCAGGCCTCGAGATCCAGCATGCCCTGCGCCGTCTCCGGCGGCTCGGACCACGCCGGCTCGGGTTCCTCGGAGATCGGGGCGGACTCGACCCACGCGGGGACACTGCCGTCCCGCTGGGCCATGGTGTCCACGATCGGCCGCGGCGGCCGCCGCGGGGTCTGGCCGAGCAGGGCGCCAAAGTCGAAGGCGTTGACCACCGCGTAGTTGCTCCGGTTGTTGTTGAGGAGCACGTGGACGGGGGTGCCGCGCTCCGCGGCCTCCCTGATCCCCGGCACCCACTCCTCGAGCTCGTCGGGCGAGTACAGATAGTTGAAGCGGAAGTCGCTGGTGGGCCCGTCCGGGCGGTACCAGGTCTTGCGGTTGCGGCCGTGGAAGCGCGCGATGCACAGCTTGCGCGAGGTGATCGCCAGGATCGGCGGTGCCGTCCCAGAGCCGAGCTGGGGTGCGTCGACACCCACGTACACGCAGTCGAGCTCACGGAGCAGGTCCTCAGTGGCCGCCCACGCGCCCTCGTCGAACCAGCTGCGATGGCGGAATTCGATGGCCACGATGTCGTCGGGGTGGCGGTCGCGGGTCTCGAGGAGCACCTCGCGCGCGTCTGGCCGGTTGGTGAACCAGGGCGGGAATTGGTAGTGGACGGCGCTGAGGCGACCGCTCTCGCGCAGGGGTAGCAGCGCGGCCATGAAGTCGCGCACCTCGTCGCGCGTGGGTGGCCGTGGCCGTCCGGCGTCCCGCTCGTGCCGGGTGAGGCTTCGGAACGCCTTGATGTTGAACCGGAAGTCGTCAGGAGTGCGCTCGAGCCATCCCTCGACCACCTCGGGCCGCGGGATGCCGTAGAAGCTGGTGTCGATCTCGACGATCGGGAAGTAGCGCGCGTAGTAGGTGAGCTTGTCGCGCTGGCGGCGACCCTTCTCGAGCTCGGGTGGGTAGAAGGCCTTGTGGTCGGCCCAGTTGCAGGTGCCGACGAGGATCTCGGCGGTCATGGCCCCCCCGCCGCCTGAGCGGCATCTTCGATTCCTGGATGAACAGTAACCACGCCGTGACGGGTGCTGTGACAAGCCCGCGCAGTGCTGCCCAGACAATGCCCCCAACCGCAGCAAAGGAGTTCAGTTGACCATCGCCTCCCCACCCGCACTGACGCCGGCAGCCTACCCACGGCTGGCGTCCAGCCCCCGCGTCGGGTCGGCGTTGCGCCTCCGCCTGCTGGCCGCGATCCTGCTGGTGCCGACGATCCCCCTGTGGATCCTCACGCTGCTGCCGCTGCGGCCATTCACGCTGCTGCACTCCCTGCCCGTCTGGGGCCTCGTGGTCCTGTTCTTCATCACCGAGCGCTGGCCGGTGACCATCTCGGTGCGGCGCAGCACCCCGTCGGTGGGCCTGTCGGCAGCGCCGCTGGTGCTGGGCCTCTTCTTCTCGGACAGCTGGGCGATCATCGTCGGCTTCCTGATCGGGGCGGTTCTCGCCGCAGCCAGCCGCCGCGAGATGCGCCAGCCTGAGACCACCTTCGGAATCGCCCAGTTCTCCTTCTTCGCCGCGCTGGCGGTGGTGACCTTCAGAACTCTGATGGGCGTGCAGCATGCCCACGGAGGCGAGCTCGATTGGAGCGCCTACTCGTCGGTGTACGCCGCGGCCGGCGTGCTCATCCTCACCAGCCTCACCACCTCGTTCGCCGTGGCTCTGCACGACGGTCACGTCACCAAGCAGCTGGCGCTCGAAAACGTTGCCCTGGCGGTTGCCGGCATCGGGGCGGCGGCGAGCTACGGGATGGTGGCCGTCGACCTGATCTGGGCCAACCCGAAGGGGCTCTTCGTGGTGGCAGTCCTCGGTGTGGTGCTCCTCGGTGGCTACCGCATCCTCCTCGCCGAGCGTCGCGAGCGGCGGATGGCCGAGTTCCTGCGCGGCGCCGACCAGGCATTGCACCACTCTCCCGAGCTCGAGTCGGCGATCGTCGCCCTGATCGGGCGGGCGCGAGAGATGTTCGACGGGCAGATTGCCCAGCTGACCATCTACCCGAGCTCCGCCGGACAGAAGGCGTACCGCACCACCGTGCGTGCCGGTGACCCTGCCCCGATCGAGGTGATGGCGCCCATCGACCTCACCGAGCTCGACGACATCCTCGAGGCGGACTC
Source organism: Candidatus Amunia macphersoniae (assembly GCA_016464795.1). Lineage (GTDB taxonomy): Bacteria > Chloroflexota > Dormibacteria > Aeolococcales > Aeolococcaceae > Aeolococcus > Aeolococcus macphersoniae. The sequence goes on from JAEKNN010000063.1 coordinate 22,032, forward strand.
GGACGGCGTGATCATCGACCAGGGCAGCGCCTCACCTCGCTCTCGCGACGTGCTGAACCGCCGCGGCGTGGACCACGCCATGGTCGCGCTGCTCCGCGGCCGAACCCGCCTGGTCGGCAGCCTCATGGTCGGCAGTCACGTCAGCGCGCGCAGCTTCGACCAGCGAGACCTGCAGCTCTTTCAGACGCTGGCCATCCAGACCACGTCCACCCTGGAGAACGGCCGCCTGGAGCACTCGATCACCCGCCTCACCGAGCTGCAGCAACAGCTGTCGCACCAGGCATTCCACGACTCGCTCACCGACCTCGCCAACCGCGCTCTGTTCAGCGACCGCATCGAGCACGCTCTGCTGCGCCGTTCGCGCACAAACAAGCCGGTAGCCGTGCTGTTCATCGACCTGGACGACTTCAAAGGCATCAACGATACCCTCGGCCATGCAGCGGGTGACGAGCTCCTGGTCGGCGTCGCCGAGCGGCTGCGCAGCTCGTTGCGCCGGCCCGACACCGCCGCCCGCCTCGGTGGCGACGAGTTCGCGGTGCTCATCGAGGACATCGACCAGGTGTCAGAGGCCGAAGCCGTCGCCGAGCGTGTGTTCCTGGCTCTGGCGGCTCCCTTCGCCCTCGCCGGACAATCGGTGACAGTGCGCGCCTCGATCGGAATCGCCGTGTCGAACGACGACAACGACACCGCCGGGGGGCTGATGAGCCACGCCGACGTGGCCATGTACGCGGCCAAGAGCGCGGGCAAGCACCAGCAGATCCTGTTCGCCCCCGGCATGGAGGCGGAGATCGTGGCCCGCCACCGGCTCCGCGCCGACCTCGAGAGGGCTGTCGACGCCGACGAGTTCGGCGTCCACTTCCAGCCGATCTTCGACCTCTCTACGGGCCGCCTGGTGGGCACCGAAGCCCTGGTGCGCTGGCGTCACCCCACCCGAGGCATGGTCGCGCCCGACGACTTCATCCGCATCGCCGAGGAGACAGGCGTGATCCTCGAGCTGGGCACCCAGGTGCTGCGCATGGCCTGCGCGGAGACCGTGCGTTGGCAGGTGCGCCACCCTCTCGGCCAGCCTCTGTGGGTGAGCGTCAACATCTCGGCGCGTCAGCTGGCCCAACCGCAGTTCGTCAGCGACGTGCTTGCCATCGTGGCGCGCAGCTGCCTGCCGCCCTCCTCCCTGGTGCTTGAGCTCACCGAGAGCATGGTCCTCGAGAACGCCGAAGCCAGCATCGTCAAGCTGGACGCGCTCAAGCGCGTCGGAATTCGCATCGCCATCGACGACTTCGGCACCGGCTACTCGTCGTTGAGCTACCTGCGCCGCCTGCCCGTGGACATCCTCAAGATCGCCAAGCCCTTTGTCGACGATCTCGACGACAGCGACCAGGGCGACTTCGCACGCGCCATCGTGGGCATCGGCAACGCCCTGCGTCTGACCATGATCGCCGAGGGCATCGAGAACAGTGACCAGCTGGTGACCCTGCGCGAGCTGGGCTGCCACCTCGGCCAGGGCTACCACCTCTCTCACCCCGTGATCGCCGACGCCATCGACCGCATGCTCGCCACCGGCGGCGTCGACCAGGAGTTGTTGGCGCTGGCCCCGATCGGGGCGCACGTGTTGCAGTTCTCGCGGGCGGCGATGTAGAGGGCTCGACGCCGGGCGACGGGCGGGGCGGGGCGGGGGTGCACGGCTCGCTTCGGACAGGCTTCGCGGGCGCTCGCGTCGCTGCGAACTCGCCACCGGCGAGTTCTTCGCTCCTTCGCCCGCTGCAGAACTTGCTCGCCGTGCACCCCCGCCCCCGCCCCGCCCTGCGGGCGTGCTCGTGGGAGTGCGGCTTCGACAGGCTTTCGCCTCCTGGGCCGCTGCAGGAGTTGCGCTTGGGAGCGGCTAGAGAGCGATAACTGTGATGCCAGATGCCGCGGGGCGGTCCATGGCTGCCAGGGCGGCGGGTGCGTCGTGAAGGCCGATCACCGAGCCGATCAGGCGCTCGGGGTGGAGCGCGCCGGAAGTCACCAGTTCGAGCATCGCCGGGTACTCGTGGGCAGCCATGCCGTGCGAGCCATAGATCTCGAGCTCGTGGGCGATGACCTGGTCGATCGGCAGGGCGGGGGTGGTCTCGTCGCCGTGGAGGAGCCCGACCTGGAGGTGGCGGCCGCGGGGGCGCAGGGAGGTCACTGACGCGAACGCGGTGGCGGCGCTGCCGAAGGCGTCCATGGCCAGGTGCGCGCCGCCGCCGGTGAGGGCGACGACAGCCGCGGCCGGCTCGGTCTCGGTGGCGGCGTTGACGGTCGCAGCTGCGCCAAGATTCTCGGCACGGGCCAGGGCGGCGGCCGACAGGTCGACCACCACCACCTGCGCACCCAGAGCGGTGGCGATCATCACCGCGGAAAGGCCCACGCCACCGCAGCCGAGAATGGCGACCCACTGCCCTGGCCCGACCCGGCCGTGGGTGGTCAGTGCTCGGAAAGCGGTGGCGAACCGGCAGCCCAGCGAGGCTGCGGTCACGAAGTCAAGCTCGTCCGGGAGGCCGACCAGATTGAAGTCGGCACGCTCGACCGCGACCAGCTCGGCGAACGACCCGGGGCCGGTGAAGCCGGGCTGGCGCTGGTCGGGACAGACCTGGGCGTCGCCGCCACGGCAGTACTGGCACGCGCCACAGCCGAGGACGAAGGGCGCAGTGACCCTGTCCCCGACCGACCACGACCGGACAGCGTCACCGACCGCCGACACCACCCCGGCGAACTCGTGCCCGGGAATGTGTGGCAGCGCCACCGGTTCGTGGCCGCGCCAGGCGTGCCAGTCGGACCGGCAGAGACCGGTGGCACCAACCTCGATGACCACGCCATCCGCGGGGACCACGGGCGCCGGCACCTCGGTCAACCTCGGCTGCTCGCCGTACGCGTCGAATTGAACCGCCTTCATGCCGCGTAATCCTCGCTGAACCCGCTCGCTGCGGCGGCGGTGCTCGGCTGCGGCGGCGGGCGGGGGTGGACGGGTGCTGCCCGGCTCGCCTCGGACAGGCTTCGCGGGCGCTGGCGTCGCTGCAGAACTTGCGAGCCGGGCAGCACCCCTCCACCCCCGCCCTCAGGGCGGGCTTCGCTGTGTCGATCCGCCCGAGCCGTTCGTGTAGAGGGTGAGACGCCGGCGAGGGACCGGTGACAATCGCCGCTGGAGGAAATCCGATGACCCAGTACCTGATGAGCGTGTACCACCCCGAGGACCGCGCCGTGGAGCCTGCTGACATGGAGAAGGTGTACCGCGACGTCGACGCGTTGAACGTGGAGATCAGGGCGGCCGGAGCGTTTGTGTTTGGCGGTGGGCTGCACCAATCCAGCACGGCGACTGTGATGCGCGTCAAGGATGGCGACGTGCTCACCACCGACGGGCCGTTCGCCGAGGCCGTCGAGCACATCGGCGGCTTCTGGGTGATCCAGGCCGACTACCTCGACTCCGCGCTCGAGTGGGGCCGGAAGGCCGCTCTGGCCTGCCTGGTCCCCATCGAGGTGCGGCCGTTCCAAGACGAGCCCGCGGGCTGACGGTCAGGTGCCGGCGCTGGCCGACTCCGAGATCGAGCGTGTGTTCGTGCAGGAGTTCGGCCGCGCCGTGGCCGTGCTGGTCCGTGTGTTCGGTGACATCGACGTCGCCGAGGAGGCCGTCCAGGACGCGTTCGCCGAGGCGGTGCAGCGCTGGCCCGGCCACGGGAGTGCCTCCGAGCCCGGCCGGATGGATCATCACCACCGCGCGCAACCGGGCCACCGACAGGCTGCGACGCGAGGCGTCTCGGGATGACCGGCACGCAGAGGCAGCTCTGCTCCATGCCCGCGAGCAACCCGTTGAGGGGGGCCGTGCGCCGCGACCGACTGCGCCTGATCTTCACCTGATCACCGTGCCCGCAATCTTCGAGAAGTGTGGCTGCGGCAATGCGGTGAACTGCAAAATCCAGACATTCGTGGCAGGCCTGGCGGTGAAGATGCGGTTGCCCGCACGGTCATCAATGCTGGTGACCCCAGCCTTGATGTCCGCAGGATGAACAGGCGTTGCGGTGCCACGAGGCGGCAGCGGCCGCGGCCGTCCGCCGGGCCCTCAGGCGATGACGGGGATGACGCTCAGCGGCCGGCGCCCGCCGGTGCCGGTGAGGGGCTTGGACGCCACCGGCATGTCGAGGTCGGCGAGCATGGCCAGGTCGACTTCGGCGCTGCGGCCGAGCGTCGTCAGGTAGTTGCCGACGATCAGGCCGTTGGCCCCGGCGAGCATTCCATAGGCCTGCAGGTCGCGGAGCACCACCTCGCGGCCCCCGCTGTAGCGGAGCACGCAATCGGGGTTGACCAGCCGGAACATGGCCACGCACTTCAGGGCCTCGAGCGGACGGAGCAGCGGGGCATCGCCGAGAGGCGTGCCCGGACGAGGATTGAGGAAGTTGCAGGGGATCTCGTGCGCGCCGAGGTCGCGCAGCTCGAAGGCGAGGTCGAGCCGATCCGACCACGTCTCCCCCATCCCGAAGATGCCGCCGCTGCACAGCTCCATGCCGGCGTCGGTGACCATGCGGCAGGTGTTGACGCGGTCCTCGAACCTGTGGGTGGTGCAGATCCGCGGGAAGAAGCCCGGCCCCGCCTCGAGGTTGTGGTTGTAGCGGTGAATCCCGCCGGCGGCAAGGCGCTCGGCCTGCCCCTCTTTGAGGAGGCCCAGCGACGCCGCCACCTCGATGTCGACACTGGAGCGAATCGCCCGTGCCGCGTCGATGACCTGCTGGAGCATTCGCTGGTTGGGCCCGCGAACCGCGACCACGATGCAGAACTCGGTGCCGCCGAGGTCCTTGGTCCGCTGAGCCAGTTCCACCAGCTTGTCGAGCGGCAGCATCGGCTCGCGCACCACCTCGGTGTCATAGCGCGCCGACTGTGAGCAGAAGGTGCAGTTCTCCGGGCAGCCGCCGGTCTTGGCGCTGATGATCGACTCCACCTCGACGGCCGGTCCCATCCACGCCAGGCGCACCTGGTGGGCCAGGGCGATCAGGGCCGGAAGGTGGTCATCCGACAGCTCCACCAACCGCTCGGCCAGGTCGCGGTCGATGACCGCGCGCTCGTCCAGCAGCCGATGCGAGGCCCGGTCGAGCACGTCGGCACCTGCTTCCTGCACGACGGCTGAGGATAGCGTCCGGCCCACCGTCACCGCCGGCAGTCAGGGCGTTCCGAGCCGGCCGCGTTCGTCGCGACAGACCAGGGACGCGGCCACGCGAATCGGCAGCTGGCCAGCGCTGCGTCGACTGACCCGCACCTGACTTCTGAGCTCGACTGGGCAACCCAATGCTCGGCAACGTCCAGTCGGACTGGTCGCCCGCGCTCCGAACAAGGCACCCCGGCCGGTCCATCCTGCCCGGCGGACGGCAAGTCACCCTTAGGCAACATCGGAGCCGGCCAGCTAGAACTGTGTTCGCGAAATAGCTTGACAATCCAGTGGGAGCGCCTACACTGCGCCTGTGGCATGGAGTAGCGCTGCAGCAATCGTTCTATCTGACGATGATCACCGGGTTCTGAAATCTTGGATTCAAGCTGGATCAACGCCACAAGGTGTGGTAATGCGTGCCCAGATCATTCTGAAAGCCGCTGACGGCGTTGCGAATCACCGCATCGCGGGCGACCTTAACGTGAGTCGTCCCACCGTGCTTCTGTGGCGTCGGAGATTTCTCGAGCGTGGAACCGTCGGGCTGACCGAGATCGCCGAAGGCCGCGGGCGGAAGAGTTCGATTTCAGCCGCGAAGGAGAAGCAGATCGTCGAGGCGACGCTGCACACCAAGCCGAAAGCTGCTACTCACTGGAGCTGCCGCACCATGGCCAAAGCTCAAGGTGTCAGTGCAGCCACCGTACATCGGATCTGGGATGCAAACGGCCTAAAGCCGCACCGAGTGAAGACGTTCAAGCTCTCCACCGACAAGCAGTTCACCCAGAAGCTGACCGATGTGTAGGCGTGTACCACGCTATTTGCCGCACTCAACGTTCTGGACGGAACTGTCATTGGTGATTGTTATCCGCGACATCGCCATCAGGAGTTTCCAAAATTCCTGCGTACGCTAGACCGCGAGATACCTGCTGGTCTCGATCTCCATCTTATCCTCGACAACTACGGCACTCATACGCACTCAAACGTCAAGAGCTGGCTCGCCCAGCATCCGCGATTCCACGTCCATTTCACTCCCACCAGTTCCTCCTGGCTGAATCTCGTTGAGCAGAGGTTTCGCGAACTCACGCAGAAGCGGATTCGACGCGGTGTGTTTCACAACGTGTCCGCGTTGATTGAGGCCATCCGTGAATATCTCGATACCAACAACGAGGACGCCAAGCCGTTCAAGTGGACAGCATCAGTCGACGAGATCCTTGCCAAGGTGTTGCGTGGTAAAGCAATTTTGCAAACGACTACAACCCAACTAGGTGACCTGGAGCATGCAAGAAGTCGACGCCCCACAACTCGGCAATGGGAAAGTCGTGGCGAGTTCGGGGGAAATGGCCGCACGATTATTCCTGCTGTGTGATGTCCACGTTGTAGGATGGCCGCCCCACGATCAGGACTTTTGAAGGAAAAGTGCCAATGCCCGCAACAAAGAAGCCCGCTCGCAGCACCGCCTCCACGGTATTCACCGCCGAAGAGAAGGCGGCCATGAAGGAACTGATCAAGGAACGAAAGGCGAGTGGAAACAAGGCTGAGGCCGAAGCTGACTGCCTGGCCAAGATCGCCGAGATGCCGCCGTCCGATCGCAAGATGGCCGAACGGCTCCACAAGCTCATGGTTGCGACTGCACCCCAGCTTGGGCCTAAGACCTGGTACGGAATGCCCGCATACGCCAGAGACGGCAACGTCGTCTGTTTCTTCCAAAGCGCCGGAAAATTCAAGGCGCGCTACGCCACCCTCGGGTTCACCGATAAGGCCAACCTCGACGATGGTGAGATGTGGCCGACTTACTACGCGCTCAAGACGTTGACCACCGCCGGCGAGGCGAAGATCGCCAAGCTGGTGAAGAGGGCGGTTACGTCGGGAAGATGATGTCCACAGGCACGGGAAACCACCCCTGCTGCGCCACCGCGCACACGGAAACGGACATACTCAGCGGCGGCCGCCGTCCGCAGTGGTGCGGGCACCTGAACCGGGCGCCCCAGCCGAACACCCTGTGATTCCTTCACCGCCAACGCCGGGCGGCACTCGAGAAGCTCGACGAGGAGGCGCCCCGTGAATCCCCGATGCTAGAGCTTGCCTGCTACACCAAACGGACGATTGCTGCAGCGCTACTCCATGCCACAGGCGCAGTGTAGGCGTGCCCACTGGATAGTCAAGCTATTTCGCGAACACAGTACTAGAGGGAGGGTCGTTGGGGTCTGGTGCTGGCCGGTCGACGAGGCCTGCGGACTCCATGGCGCCTGGCTCCTCCATCCAGCTCGTGGCCGGCTGGGCCCTGGCCCGGTGGGAGATTTCAGCCAGCTTGCGGTCGCTGTCGCGGAGAAGCTCCTCCCGTTCACTGATGATCGGAGTTGGAAGGTAGCCGGGCCCGTCCTCACCGGGGCCAAGCACGCCGACGTTGTTGGTGCCGAGGGTGGGCCCGGTGTTCTGATCGGTGCGCAGAATCAGCCAGAAGACCACCGTCAACAGGCCCACAATCAGCAGCAGCGCCACGATCAGGGATTACCTGCGCATTGTGGGCACTGCCGCGGCTGGTCGGTGGTGCGCATGTTCCCAGCAACGCGGGGGTGGATACTCGAGGGGTGCAGACGCGTGGGGGGTGGAGCCGCTCGACCCTGGTCATGACGGTCGCGGCCGGTGCTGTCGTGGTGGTGGCGGTCGTGGTGGGCTCGGGCGGCAGCGGTGCTCCAACCTCGTCGCCGTCTCCATCCACTCGGGATGGAATCCAGCAATTGGTGGGACGGTTCCGGCGGGCTCGCCGATGACGATGGCGTGCCGCGACGCGCTGTCAGATAGGGCGAACGTGCCGCCTTCAGTCGACACCACCTGGGGGGTGGGCGAGCCCACACGCCAGCTGGTCGGTCTGGCCAACCAGTACGACGTGCTCTAGACCTACGACGGCCGAGCCTGGGTGAGCAACCTGCCCGCATAGCCATCGCCACGGCCAGCGCTGAGACTCCCCTGACGACCTTCAGCGGGCACCCTGGTGCGTAGAGGCCACAACCACATCACCGTCTCCGACATCCAGCTGGGACCGTGGAGCACCCCGCCGAGGAGCGCCAGGCAGCAGAGCCTCGGCGGCTGCTTCGTGACCCGCACCCCCAAGCAGCTGGCGGGGATCGAGGTTTACACTGCGACACCTATACAGAGGGGGAGCCGTGACCACATGTGCAATCCGGCACATCCTGGCAGCGTGACCGGCGACCTTCCCCGGTCCGGCGACGTGCATGCCGATGTTCCCCAGGGCGGTGATTACCGACTGCGCACGAGATTGGTCAACATCGCCACCGGCGCAGCTTCCTGCGATACCAACAGCACGCCGCCGAGGATGGGCATCTACAGCCGTAAGGCGGGGCAGGTGATCACCAGCACCTGCGACCTGGACAAGCAGTTTGCGCAGAAGGCGCTCAGCCGGCTGGACCTCGGTCAGGGCTGCAGCTTGGACATCCACCCGGTTCAATCAGAGGAGAGACGATGACGCTGAAGAGATCATTCATCGCCTGGGCCGCCATGGTGGCGAGTGCGGGTGTGCTGACCGCCTGCGGAGGCGCTTCACCGACCTCGTCGTCATCGGCGAGCGCCGCCGGGCAGGCGGGTGGCCAGAGTGCGCCGGGCACACAACCACCGCACCCCTGCACGCTGGTCACGAAAGATGAGGCGGCCGCGATGCTGGGTGGGGCTGTTCAGAACCCTGTTGAGGACACGACCACCCTCCCGGGTGCCACCAAGTGCACCTACACGTCGGCGTCCGACAGCACCAACGTCGTTGAGGTCAGCTTTCTCAATGACGATGCCAACGGCACGCTGTACAACCACATCAACGGCCAGGGGAACAACACGCCGGTCGCTGGTGTTGGTGACGCTGCCTTCTGCATCCCGGACGCGCTTGGCCACACACAGGTCGAGGCACTGAGCAAGGCCAAGGGTCTGATCGTCGTCGTGCAGGGACTGACCAGCAACAGCTGCGACCAGGCGAAGGCGTTTGCCCTCAAGGTCCTGAGCCGGCTCTGAGAGCGATCTGTCATCTCCGAGCGCCGGAGGCGCGGCTCACGCCACCCTGCCGCCAACCGTCCCTGTACCCTCGCCTTCAATGCGTACCAACCGCGATCTGTGCACCCTGGCGACGGCCGCCGCCCAGGCCGCCGGCGACGTGATCCGCGCCTCACGGCGTGACTCGGCGCCACTGCACACCCAGCGCAAGGGCATCGGCGACTACGTGACCGCCGTCGACAAGGCAGCCGAGGCGGCCGCGGTGACATTGCTCCGCGGGGAAGAGCCGTCGATCAGCGTGCTCGCCGAGGAGGGCGGCGGCGAGCGGTCGGCGCGGATGTGGGTGATCGACCCGCTCGACGGCACCACCAACTTCCTGCGCGGCTACCCGGAGGTCGGGGTGTCGGTGGCCCTGGTCGAGGACGGGGTGCCCAGCGTCGGCGTGGTCACCGCCCCGCTCACCGGTGGGGTGTGGTCGGCGGTGGCGGGCCATGGCGCCTTCGACGCGGCCGGTCGCCGGCTCGACATCAGCGGCTCGCCGGGCGACGGCGTGGCCGCCACCGGTTTCCCCTTCCGCCGCCCTGACGCCAGGGCCCGATACGTGCCGGTGCTGACCGCGGCCATGGAGACCTTCGAAGACCTGCGCCGCGCCGGCGCCGCCAGCCTCGACCTCGCCTACAGCGCCGCCGGGGTGTGGGACGGCTTCTTCGAGCTCAATCTGGCGCTCTGGGACATCGCCGCCGGCAGCCTGCTGGTGCGCGAAGCGGGCGGGGTGGTCAGCGACTGGAGCGGTGATCAGAGCGCGGTGTTCGTCAGCGGCGACATCCTCGCCGGCTCGCCCGCCTGGCACGAGCGGATGCTCGCGCTCGTCCGCGCGGCCGCGTAACCCGAGATGAGGCCATGGACTCTGCCGGCAGCATGGTGAGCAGCAGCGACGGCCCCGACGCGCCCAGCGTCGAGGGCATCCTCGCCGGCAAGCGCATCCTGGTCACCGGCGTGCTCACCCCCAAGAGCATCGCCTACTCGATCGCGGAGGCCTGCCAGAGGCACGGGGCCGAGGTGGTGCTGACCTCGTTCGGCCGGGCGATGAGCCTGACCCAGCGCAGCGCCAAGCGTATGTCACCCGCGCCCGACGTGCTCGAGATGGACGCCACCAACGTGGAGCAGGCGCGCGCGGTGGCGGTCGCGGTCCGCGAGCGCTGGGGCGGGCTCGACGGCGTCGTCCACGCCATCGGCTTCGCCCCGGAGGACTGCCTGGGCGGCCACTTCCTCGAGGCGCCCTGGGAATCTGTCGCCACCGCCATGCACGTCAGCGCCTTCTCGCTGAAGACGCTGGCCGCCGAGTTTGTGCCGCTGATGCCACCAACCGGCGGGGCGCTGGTGGCGCTCACCTTCGATGCCACGGTGGCCTGGCCCCTCTACGACTGGATGGGGCCCACCAAGGCGGCGTTGGAAGCGGTCGGCCGTTACCTGGCGCGCGACCTGGGCCGCCGCCATGTGCGTGTCAACACGGTCTCCGCCGGACCGCTGGAGACGATGGCGGCCAAGTCGATCCCCGGCTTCAGCACGCTCAAGGACGCCTGGGTTGGACAGGCGCCGCTAGGATGGAATGCAGCCGACGCCGGGCCCGTCGCCGACACCACAGTGTTTCTGCTCAGCGAGATGGCCCGCGGGATCAGCGGCGAGGTGATCCACGTCGACGGCGGCTACCACTCGCAGGGTGCGCCCCTGCTCGATCATCGAGGCGAACAGGAAGAGCAGTGAGTAGCAGCAACGGCAACGGCAACGGTGCCGGCCACGGCCGACCCCGCATCGTGATCACCGGCATCGGCGTGGTCAGCCCGCTCGGTAACGACGTCAAGACAACCTGGACCGCGCTGCGCGCCGGCAAGAGCGGGGTCGGGCCGATCACCCAGTTCGACGCTTCGGCGCTGCCCACGCGCATCGCCGCCGAGGTCAGGGACTTCGATCCCGTCGCCCACTTCGGGGTCAAGGAGGCCCGCCGCACCAGCCGCTGCATCCAGGTGGCGCTGGTCGCCGCCCGCGAGGCGGTTGCCGACTCGGGGCTCGACATCGCCGGCATCGGCCCCGATGCAGGAGTGTTGGTGGCGTCCGGGGTCGGCGGTCTCGAGGTGGTCGAGCGCTCGACGCTCAACCTGCACCAGCAGGGGGTGCGCCGGGTGTCGCCGTTCACCGTGCCGTCGATGATCGCCGACATGCCGGCGGGGATGATCGCCATCGAGCACGGCGCCAAGGGACCGAATTTCGCGGTGGTCAGCGCCTGCGCCTCGGCCGCGCACGCCATCGGTGAGGCGGCTGAGTGGATCCGCCGTGGCGACGCCACCGCCGTGATCGCCGGCGGCACCGAGGCCTCGGTGTGCGCGCTCGGCATCGGCTCGTTCAACGCCATGCAGGCGCTGTCGACGCGCAACGACGAGCCCGAGCGTGCCTCGCGCCCCTTCGACCGCGACCGCGACGGCTTCGTGATGGGTGAGGGCGCCGCCATCGTCATCCTCGAGGAGCTGGAGTCGGCGCGCTCCCGCGGCGCGCACATCTACGCCGAGGTGAGCGGGTACGGCGCCACCGCTGACGCGTCGCACATCACTGCTCCCGACCCCACCGGCGACGGTGCTCGTCGCTGCGTGGTACGCGCCCTCGAGCGCGCCCACGCCACCCCTGAGGACGTCGGCTACATCAATGCCCACGGCACCAGCACCCAGCTCAATGACGCCGCCGAGACCAAGGCCATCAAGGCCGCCCTCGGCGAGGCCGCGTCGACCATCCCGATGTCGTCGACCAAGTCGATGCACGGCCACCTGCTCGGCGCAGCAGGCGCCCTGGAGGCGGTCATCTCAGTTCTGGCCATCCGTGACCAGTTCGTGCCACCCACGATCAACCTCGACGAGCCCGACCCGGAATGCGACCTCGATTACGTGCCCAACGTGGGCCGCGATCATCGCATCGATCTGGCGATCAGCACCTCGTTCGGCTTCGGCGGACACAACGCTTGCCTGGCGTTCTCGCGGGTGGAGGAGTAGCTCCGCTGCAGGGGGCGGGACACTGACCACATCTCATGTCGTTCAGACAGGCTTCGCGGCCGGTGCCATCGCTGCCAACCCAGCGGGAGTTCCCAGTCATGGCTTGCTCCCAGTGTTGTGGTGATCATCGGCGTCGTCCCTCTGGATCTCGCGGAGATGCTCGTCGAGCCGGTCGAAGCTGGTCTCCCAGAAGGTGCGGTAGCGCTCGAGCCACTGCGAGGCGTCACCGAGCGGCTCCGCATCGAGCCGGCAGGGGCGCCATTGCGCGTTGCGCCCACGCGCGATCAGCCCCGCCCGCTCGAGCACCTTGAGGTGTTTGGAGATTGCCGGCAGGCTGACCGCGAACGGTTGAGCGAGCTCGGTGACTGTCGCCTCGCCCCGAGCCAGCCGGGCCAAGATGGCCCGGCGGGTGGGGTCGGCAAGCGCCGCGAACGTGGCGCTCAGCTGGTCGGTGCTCACCGCATCGTCTGCAGCAGCTCGGCCATGCGCTCATAGCTCTCCCGAGCGCCGGTCTCCATGCCGCTGTCGAGGATCCCGTCGCGAACCTGCTTGGTCTCGCAGGTGGTGATGCAGGTCATCGAGGTCCGCCCCTGGTGCTCGTCGAGCAGCACGGTGATCACGGCGGCGGTCTCATTGAAGGGCGCCACGTCGTAGATCCAGGTGTAGACCAGCCGCTCAGGAGGGTCGATCTCGCGGTACTCGCCCTTGAACGGATGGTCGGTGCCGTCGGCGGCACGGTCGACGAAGCGGTAGCAGCCGCCGACCCGGAGGTCGACGTCGCAAACAGCCGGGCTGCTGCCACGCGGTCCGTACCACTTGACGTGTGCTCGGGCCGGGTCATCGCCTCGAAGACGAGCTCACGCGGAGCATCGAAGTCCCGGGTGATCACGTACTCGAGGTCGTTGGGCAGGCTGACTGTCAGGTCGTCGGTGGCGCTGTGCTGGGCCATGGGGTTTCCTCCGTGATTAACCGATCAGCTAAATAACCTACCGGTTTAATACACCCAGCGACCGATGACGTCAAGTGTGGTCGGTGTTAGCCCACTCGGCATGTCGACCACGAGAGGCGGGGGCTGACAACATCTCCGCAGCGCGAGTTCTGCAGCGGGCGAAGAAGCGAAGAACTCGCCGGTGGCGAGTTCGCAGCGACGCCAGCGCCCGCGAAGCCTGTCTGAGCGGCCAGGAGGTGTTGTCAGCCCCCCGCCGCTCTGCAGCGACTACCTCTCCGCCTGGCTCAGCCCCGCGATCCACGCCTCCACCGCGTCGGGATCACGCGGCAGTCTCTCGCTGAGCACGCGGTGACCGTCCTCGGTCACCAGCACGTCGTCCTCGATGCGCACCCCGATGCCGCGGTAGCGCTCGGGCACAGTGAGGTCGTCGGGCTGGAAGTACAGCCCCGGCTCGACGGTGAGCACGTAGCCCGGGCGCAGCTCGCCGTGGTAGTGCTCGTCGCGCGCGTTGGAGCAGTCGTGCACGTCGAGGCCGAGCATGTGGCTGGTGCCGTGGATGGTCCAGCGGCGATGCAGCTGCTGGTCACGACGAACCGCCAGCTCGGGCTCGACGGTGAGGATGCCGAGCCGGTGCAAGCCCTCGGCGAGCACCCGCATCGCGGTGCGGTGCGGGGTCATGAACTGCGCGCCGGGCGCCACCTCGGCGATGGCGGCGGTCTGGGCGTCGAGCACGATCTGATAGATCTCGCGCTGCTCGGCGGTGTACTTGCCCGACACCGGGATGGTGCGGGTCACGTCGGCGGTGTAGAGCTGGCGGCACTCCACCCCGGCGTCGAGCAGGAGCAGGTCGCCGTAGCCAACCTGGCCGTCGTTGCGAGTCCAGTGCAGGAAGGTGGCGTGCGCGCCCGAGGCGGCGATGGTGTCGTAGCCGACGTCGTTGCCCTCGAGTCGGGCGCGAGCGTTGAACACGCCCTCGACCACGCGCTCGCCGTTCTCGAGCACTTCGGGGAGCGCCTTGACCACATCCTCGAAGCCACGGATGGTGGAATCGACTGCCTGCTGGAGCATGGCCACCTCGAACCGATCCTTGACCAGACGCATCTCCGCCAGCGCGGTGACCAACTCGTCGTCGCCGTCGCTCTCGGCGAAGACGTCATCGATGCGCGGGTCCATGTCGCGAAGGGTCACGGTGTCGGAGGCGGCCAGGCGCTCGAGGCGTTCGTCGAGCTCGTCGATCGGCGCGGTGGCCACCCCCAGATGCTGGGTGGTCTCGGCGAGCCCCATACGCGGGCCTGTCCAGAACTCGCCGTAGCGGGCGTCGGTAAAGAAGTCGTGGGTGGAGCGGTCGTTGCGCGGTTGCACGAACAGCGTCGGGGTGTGCCCGTCACCGTCCGCCTCGAGCACCAGCACCGCGTCCGGCTCCATGCCGCCGGTGAGCCAGAAGAAGTCGGTGCCGGGCCGGAAGCGGTAGTCGGTGTCGTTGGAGCGCACCTTGAGCGGGCCGTTGGGGATGACCAGGTTGCGTCCCGCGAACAGCTCGGACAGGGCGGCGCGGCGGGCCGCGAAGTTGTCGGCGGCGGGATGGCGCGGCACCTCGGCCTGGTCCTGCGCCGCCCACCCCGACGACATCAGGTTCATCAGTGCGCGCGGCACCGGAGGGCGGTGCCGGCCCACCCAGATCCAGCTCTCGCTCTCCGGATGTTGCTCGTCGACGTCGGGTGCGACCGGAGCGCCGTTGCCGCTGTCGCTGGCCTCAGCGGGGGCGGCACTCGCGCTGTCGCTGTGGATCGCGCTGGCGCTGGCGCCCTCGCTCGCGCTGTCGGTCGGGGTGTCGGCGTCGCCCTCGCTGACCATGTCGCTGTCCATGGCGGCACTGTACTGAGCGCGGCGGCCCGGGTGACCTAGGATCGAGCGGCTGTGTCAGTGCGCGCCATCCGAGCCGACATCACCACCGTCGCCGCCGATGCCATGGTCAACGCGGCCAATCAGCACCTTGCCGGCGGAGGTGGGGTGGACGGAGCCATCCATCGCGCCGGCGGCCGGGAGATCATGACCGAGCTGAGCGAGCGCTACCACGGCTGTGCCACCGGCTCGGCGGTGATCACGTGTGCAGGTCGCCTGCCCACCCGCCACGTGATCCACGCCGTCGGCCCGCGCTGGCGCGACGGCGAGCACGGCGAGCCCGAGCAGTTGCGCTCCGCCTACCGGCGAGCCTTCAAGCTGGCCGCCGAGAACGGCGCCCAGACGGTGGTCAGCCCCTCGATCAGCACTGGCATCTATGGCTTCCCGATCGTCCGCGCGGCCCCGATCGCAATCGAGGAGGCACGCGCCGCGCTGGCGATCGCCGAGACGCCGCTGCGCGAAGTCACCTTCGCGCTCTTCAGCGACGCCGACCTCGCTGAGTTCGAGAGCGCGCTCGCCTGAGTCACCCCGGCTCCGGAAGGGCTCCCAGCCAGCTGACCGCGGCCACCGCCACGCACACCGCCAGCAGCGGGAACATCAGCGAGCGGGCTCGCGCCGGCAGCCACGCCGCCCCCGCGCCGGCCACCAGCAGGGCCGCCGCCACCACCGCCAGGCCACCCTGGCCGAGTGACCCCCGCACCGCCAGCACGTAGGCCGCCGCGATCAGCAGGGCCACCACCATGACCACCCGCGAGCGCCTGTCGCCAAGCGCTGCCGACAACGTTCGGGCGCCGGCGAGGCTGTCGGCGGCGGCGTCGGGCAGCCCGTTGGCGATCAGCACCGCCAGCGACAGCAGGCCGGCGAGCGGGATGGTCTGCACCGCGCCGGTCAGCCGGCCGGTCATCACCATGGCGAGCAGCGGCACCGCCACGAAGCCGGCCCACCAGGCCAGCACCGCCACTTGGGTGCGCTTCAGGAACAGGTCATAGGTGGTGCCCGCCACCACCGCCAGCAGGCCCACCGCCATCACACCGGCGCCGAACCAGGCCCCGGTCGCCACCGACACGGCCAGCATCGACGCCGTCACCATCGCCGCGCCCCGGGGCGTCACCAGGCCGCGGGCGATCGGCTTGAAGGGCTTGGACGTCCTGTCGCTGGCGACGTCGACCCAGTCGTTGAGGGCGCCGATGGCCAGCTGCCCCGGCAGCATCACCAGCACCAGGCCGAGGGTGGTTCGCCCCGAGGGCAGCCCCCGCGTCAGCAGCCCCGCCGCGGCCACGGTCACCACGGTGACCAGCAGCGACGGTCCCGGGTGGGTGAGGTACAGCCAGGCCTTGGGCCGCCCGCCGGCGGGGGAGCGCTCGTCGAAGAACCGGATCATCCAGGACGGGTCGGCAGCAACGCCTCATTGAAGTGGCCGCCTGCCTGGATCTCCTCCAGCAGGGCGCGATCGGTGAGCCACTCCACCGGCGCGTGGTCGTCGGTCAGCGGGCTCGAGGCGGCGACCACGGTCACCAGCTGGCTGCTCACCAGCGGCACCAGCGATTGCAGCTCGGCCGGCAGCATGCCCAGGCGGATGTGCAGCGTCGTCGACGAGATCGGGCGGTCGAAGCCGATCACCAGCTCGTTGAAGCTGAGCGCCGGCCACACCCGGGTGTCGGGGAACACGGTCGCCAGGGTGCCGCTGACCGCCTGCGCTAGGCGATCGTCGCCGGGCACCCGGGCCATGTTGAAGGCGATCGCCCCGCCACCGTTGAGATGGGCGCGGGCTACCCCGAAGAACTCCTGGGTCACCAGCCAGAAGGGCACGTAGGCCTGCCGGTAGGCGTCGATGATGATCAGGTCGTAGCGCGCGGTGGTGGTGGCGAGGAAGGCCCGCCCGTCGCCCTCGAACACCTGCAGCCCGGGGACCGCGCCCATGCCCAACAGCGCCCGGCCGATGTCGCTCACCGCCGGGTCGGGCTCGACCCCGTCGATCCGCACCCCCGGGTACTCGTGGGCCAGCGCCCGCGCCATGGTGCCGCCGGCGTTGCCGATGACCAGGGCGCGGCGCATCGGATGCTCGAGCAGCGGCGGCAGGATCAGCGGCATGTCCCACTCCCCGCCGGTGAGCACGGTGCCGGGGCGATACACCGACTGGTCGGCGAGGCCGTCGTCGAGGCGCAGGGTGGTGCGCCCATCCTCGGCCTTCACCACCTGAACGTACTGGTAGCGAGTCTCTTGCTCCAGCACCGCCCCGGCGACCGGCTTGACGGTGGCCGGCGGCAGCAGCATCAGCGCCCCCACCAACACGGCAACGATCGGCGCCCGGCGTGGCAGCAGCGGCATTGCCGCCAGGCTCACCAGCAGGGCGGCGCTGAGCAGGGTGCGCTGGGTGCCGATGGCGGGGATCAGCACCAGCGCGGGCACGAAGGTGCCGACGATCGCCCCCAGCGTGGCCAGCGAGCTCAACCTGCCGCTGACGCTGCCGGCGGTGCGCACGTCGCGCACCGCCAGACGCACCGCGAACGGCGACACCATCCCCAGCAGCGACACCGGCACGCTGAACAGCAGCAGGGTGGCGAAGAACGACCCCGCGACCACGCCGATGCTGAGCGCGCTGAAGCCCTGCAAGGCCAGCTGCAGGAAGGGGTGGGCGACGAATGGCAGCACCGTGATCGCGGCCGCCGCCACCAGCAGGATGCCGCCCAGCACCGTGGGCCGCGGATGGCGGTCGGCGACCCGGCCGCCCAGCCAGTAACCCACCGACAGGTACACCAGGATCAGCCCGATCACGTTGGCCCACACCACTGTGGTGTTGCCGAAGTACGGCGCCAGCAGTCGCGAGGCGCAGATCTCGGTGGCCAGCGAACCGGCGCCGGCGGCGAACACGATCAAGGGCAGCGCCCGGGGCGCCGCCGGTGTGTCCGTGCCGGCGCCGCTCAGCTCGGCTGTTGCCATGCCTCGATGACCTGGCGGAAGCCCGCCCGGTGGTCCGGGTAGCGCGGGGTGAAGCCGGGCAGGCGGGGCATCGGCCGCCCATGGGCCGCCAGCTCGCACATCTCCTGGTGCGGCTCACGAACCACCAGGTGCACCAACCGGCGTGCCACCCCGGGGATGTGCAGCGGTCGCGCTCGCCCCACCTGGTGGGCGAAGTCGTCCATGAAGTCGGCGAAAGAGGTTGGGCTGCCGTCGGTGACGTAGAGCACCGGGCCGTCCGGCCGGGTGGTCGCGGCCAGCAGCAGCGCCCGGGCGGCGTCGCTGGTGTGGAGGTGGTGCTGTCGGCAGTCGCGCGCTCCCGCCCAATAGGCGCGGCGCAGCTGGAAGGCGCGACGGTAGGCGCGCAGGTCGCGCAGCTCAGGTCCATAGACGTAGCCAAGCCGCAGCACCACCGCGCGGCGGTCGCTCTCCAGCACCAGCCGCTCCGCCTCCAGCGCCGCGTCGACGATCGGGCGCAGCCGTCGGCCCACCTGGCCGCCCTCCTCGGCCGAGCCGAGAAACGCGTAGCTGGCGTGGACCACGAAGCCGCACTTGGTGCGCGCTGCCTCGCCCAGCGCCCGACGCGTCGCGGCCACCATGTGATCGGCTGCGTTCGGCTTCCAGGCGTGGCCGTCGTGGAGCAGGGTGTTGGGGATCTGCAACGACAGGTTGACCAGGCTGCGTCCTCGGCCGCCGCCGTGGTCGCGCTTGTTCCACTCGCGCTGGACCACCTGGCCGAGCTCGCTGCGCTGTCCTGTCAGAACCAGTTCCGTGGCCAGCCCTCCGGGTCGACGCAGGTCATCGGCAAGGGGGCCAGTCTACGTTCGCCGCCTCCTGTGCAGCAGCGCCGCCATCACCGCGCTGGGCACGATCAGGAGGAGCGGTGCCGCCGGCACCTCGGCGACGTCGGCCGCCGGGGTGCCGGTGAACTCGACCACCTGCTGGAAGGTCGGCCGGTTCTGCCAGGCGATGTTCGGCTGGGTGGCGATCCCCACCGCCGCGAAGTGGATGGAGTCCAGCGCGGGCAGCGACGACCCCGCCGTCTTGGTCTCTGTGTTGTTGGTCCACGACGGGACATCGGTCGAGCTGTTGGCGCTGACCATGGCGTTGTAGGTGTCGAGCAGGGCCTTGTCCAGGGCGGCGGCACAGTCGCTCAGGCCATTGGCACCGCACAGCCGTGACGTCGTGTCTGTGGTGAACGGCTGGTCGACGTGACCGCCGCTGTATTGAACCAGCGCCTTGAGGACTTGGCTCTGCAGGCCGCTGTAATAGGACGAGCCACCACGGCCGGTCTGATCCGGGTTCTGGCTGAACCCCTCGGGCACGACTGTGTAGGCCGACGGAAGTCCCAGCTGAGTGCCGACTCCCCCCGCGGCGAAGATGTTGTCGAAGAGCGCGCGAACCACGCGCGGGTAGAGCTCGTCCATGATCACCACAGCTGCCGTGTGGGCGTACTGCGTGTCGCCAGGCTGCCCCTTGATTCGCAGCGCGCCCGTGTTCAACCAGCTGTGCAGGGCGGCGAGCATGGCCTGGACTCCCGCCGGCTGAGCGCTCGCGGGGACGGCTGAGAGCAGCTGGGGAAGCACAGTGGTGCCGAGCAGGTCGACAGCTGCCGCCTGCTCCATCGCTGACACCAGGTTGGCGCGCGTCAGCCGTCCGCCGTGAGCGCCGAGCTGCGCGCCGATGGCCCGTTGCAGCGACTGCACCCGCTGCACTGGCCCGTAGGTGTAGTTGTCGTCGGCAGCTCCGAAGCCGGGGGCAGGCTTGTTGTTCCAGCTGGTCATGTACCCGGTCGGCGAGCCGACCGCGTGGGGGTGATCGTTGTACGCGAGGAATCCCTGCCACTCGGCATCACCGGTGCCCCACGCCGGCAGGTTGGGATCGACACCGGTGGCGCGCAGCGGGTCCAGCCCCGATTGGTAGTAGGCGATGTCGTTGCTGTCCGCATAGAACCAGTTGAAGGTGTACTGGATGCTGCCGGCGCCCTGCATGAACGACGCCGGGTCGTGGGTGTACGACGGGCGATTCCACCTCAGGAATCCCACCCCCGAGTCGACCTCGTGGTTGTAGGTGCTGCGATGGTTGACGATGGCGACCGGTGCGTTGTCAACGGTGGTCCAGCCCTGCACCACCCCGTGCACTGTGTAGTACACGTCGTGGGTGATGACCATCGGCGTGCCAACGCCCCCGGGCTTGGGGAAAGCAGTCTCGGTGAACTGCGTTTGCTCCATCGCTCTGCACACGCCCTTGTAGAGGTAGCTGGTTCCCTGTGCCGCCGGGGCGCCGCCATTGGGATCACACACCTTCTCGGCGACCTGATCGACGTTGTCGGTGTTCGCGGACGTCGCCGACCACGCGAAGTCGCGACCACGGCCGAGCTCGATGATGAAGTTGGTGCCCGGGAAGGCGACGCCCTGGGCGTCGAAGTCGGGGGCGTGCATATCCTCCTGCATGAGGATCTGCGGGGTGTAGTAGCTCACCTGCGGGCCCATCACCGCGATCGGATGGCCGTCGGCGCTGTGGGCGCTATCGACCAGCAGCGCGTTGCTCATCTGTGCGGGCAGCGTGAGCAGGCTCTGGAGGATGGTGAGCGCGGGCAGGCTCGGCGGGGTCAGGCTGCACCTCGGGGTGGTGTCGGTGGGTCCGCCGGTGAGCGTGGCACTGTCGACCAAGGCCACCTTGGTGGGGTCCACAGTGCCGGTGCGCTCGTAGGGGAACGGTGTGGGAATGGTGGTCGGCGCGGCCGGGTCGCTCTGCTCTTTGACGTCGCTGAAGATCGAGTGCGCAGCCGGCTCGCCGACCTGTGCCTTCAGGTAGCGCAGCAACGCGGCGTTGTGGGTCTCATTGCCGCCGCCCTTGCCGAAGATGCCCCCGACTAGGGTGGCGATGTCGATCACGTCGGTCGCCTGCCACATCGCGGGTGCACCCAGCGCGGCCGCGTAGTCGGCGGGGAGAAGCGCGAGATTGGTCCGGGTGGCCGTGATGTATGCGTTGATGCCGCCCACGTACGAGGTGGCGAAGCTCTTCAGCTCGGCGCCGAGCGTGCCGTACTGAGTTGGCAGCGCGTCGAGCTGCGCCTGCTTCTGGGCCAGCGTGTAGCCACCCAGCAGGAGGGAGTTGTGGTCCATGTGCTCATCGGCGCACGACGGGCCCAGGAACTCGGAGAGGTTGCCAGCGCCGTAATGGCGAAGCACGTCCATCAGGAAGAGCCGGTCCTCGGCTGCCGCGTACCCGGCGCCGTATGCGAGCGACACGCGATCCTGCGCGTAGATGTGGGGGACCTCGTGGCTGTCGCGGTAGATCACCACCGGCACCGTGGCCGACGGGGTCTCGGTGCGCGACGGTTGCCCCTGGATGCCGAAGGACTCGTCGTTGAAGTAGTTGGGCAGCTGCGCGTCGGTGAGCCCGCCGGCGTTGTAGAGGAGGTTCTGGTACTTGGGGAGCTGGTCTGCCGCCCCCGCAGGGCGGGTGCCACTGGCCTCGAAGGCGGCGATGTCGATGGCGTTGTAGAGGCCATGCTCACCGGGAGGGAGGATGCTGAGCACGTTGCCGCCCGAGAGGTCGTTGAGCTGGTAGGTGGGCGGAGTCGGCGTCCACGTGTCGGCCCGCGCAATCGAGGTGCTGGCGGTCAGCGCCAGCAGCGCTGTGGCGGCGGCGATGAGGCGCCTCGTATGGCCGCGCCGCGAGTGATTCGATCGCATGTGGTGACCCCCTGCTCAGCACAGACGATCGCCGGGCGGGGTTTCTTGCGGCCGGCGAGACCCGCCCGCACCATCGCGAGCAGTCATACCACCGGGGCCCGGCGATCCAGCTTGATCCGAAGGAGCGGCCGACATGCCTCGGCGCCCATCTGCATTTGTGGTCGCGTCGACCCCTCTTCGGCGGCGTGAAACGCTTGTGGCTGGCGAAGAGCCTCCCCGAATTGACAGAGTAGGTGGATGCCGGATCACTATGGTGCGGGTTTTTTCGGGGAGCGCGAGGCGGCGGCCTACGATGATCTGACCGCCGACATGTTTGACGCGGCGGTGGTCACGCCAGTGGTTGCGACACTCGCGGACCTGGCTGGCCACGGTCGAGCGTTGGAGCTGGGGATAGGCACGGGGCGGATCGCGCTGCCCTTGGCAGAACGTGGGGTGCCGGTCCATGGGATCGATGTGTCGGAAGCGATGGTTGCCAGGCTTCGCGCCAAACCCGGCGGCCGGGAGATCGATGTCAACATCGGCGACTTTGCGACGACCCGTGTCGACGGGTACTTCTCACTGGTCTACCTGGTCTTCAACACGATCTTCAACCTGATCACCCAGGATGAGCAGGTCGCCTGCTTCCAGAACGCCGCCGCGCACCTCGAGGCGGGTGGCAGCTTCGTGGTCGAGCTCACCGTCCCTGACCTGCAGCGAATTCAACCGGGCCAGGACATCTCGATGATCGGCGTCGATGCACGCTCGATGTCGTTTGATGTCTACGACGTCGTCACCCAGCGCTTGACCTCGCATCACTTCGTGATCAGCGGGGACAGAATCTCTTCGTACCCGGTGGAAGGCCGTTATGCGTGGCCTGCGGAGCTCGACCTCATGGCCCGCCTTGCCGGTTTGAGGCTGCGCGAACGCTGGGGTGGATGGAAGCGAGAGCCCTTCACGAGTCTCAGTCGCTCGCATGTCTCCATCTACGAGAAACCCTGACTGGCCGCGGCGGACCAGCTCTGCGGTGCGTGCCGGCGGTATTCAAACAGGTGGTACCCGCTGAGGGATTCGAACCCACGACCAAGGGATTAAGAGTCCCCTGCTCTGACCAGCTGAGCTAAGCGGGCGCAGCCATGGATTCTACTGGCCCGCCCGCGCCGGCCCCACGCCCCGGCCCACCCGTCCCGTGCGGCGCTGGTGGGACAGCCAGATCATCGACCGTCGCTGCTGGCCGAGCCGCGCCCGCCACCCCGGCGGCCGAGGCGCGATCCCGTACCGCGGTGACGTCGTCCCCGCCTCCAACGCCTCACGCAGCCCGGCGGCGCTGGCGCCCTCGAACACAGTCACCACCCGGCCAATGTCGTTGGCCCCGAAATGGCTGTCGCCGGCTCCCAGGGCCGCTCCGAGCTGCTCTCGGTGGGCGGCGTAGTACTCGTCGAGCCGCTTCCACGTCCCCGGCAGCACGGGCGCTGTGTGGCGAAGCTCGATCCCGTCCACCGTCCGGGTGTCGAGGAGCGCGTCCAGCCGTCCCGGCGACATCGAGGCGAAGTACGTGGGCATGAACGGGTGGGCCACCACGGCCAGGCCGCCCTGGTCGTGGATGGCGTCGACGGTGTCCTCCGCCGACATGTGCATGCGGATCTGTCTCTCGATGAACAGCGCCACGATGTGCGTGCCCGGCGGGAACACGCAGGTCACCTCCTCCCCGCGCACCACCTCGACGCCCAGTTCGGCGCCGACGTCCACCGCCTCAGACAGGTCGCCGATGGTGTCGTGGTCGGTGACGCAGACCACCGTCAAGCCCGCTGCGGCAGCAGCACGGACCAACGCGGCCGCGGTCACCATGCCGTCGCTCGCCAGGGTGTGAGCGTGCACCTCGGCAGCGCTGTGCCCGGGAGGCAGCTCGACGCGCTGCGGGCTGGTCGCCTCAGGCAACCGCGCGCTCCGCCTCCGGTGTCGGCGGCACCTCGATGAGGGCGCGCTCCTGCAGGACACCGATGCGCGGCACTGCCAGCTTGATCATCACCCACCACGCCCCCGCAGCCAGCGCCACTCCGGCGATGACGTCGACCACGTAGTGCTCACCGAGGAACACCACGCTGAACCACACCAGCACGCACCACGCGAATGCGATCCACGCGGCGTGCGGGTAGACGCGTCGCATGGCCAGGAATCCGAGGAACGGGAAGGCCGCGTGTAGCGATGGGAAGGCGGCCACCGGGTTGGGGTTGAGGTCGTGGTAATAGGGGGACACGGCGCTCGGCAGGGTCGTGCCGATGATCTTCTCGAAGCCACCGATCACCCCCTGCTGCTCCGCGTACCACGGTGGCGCAGTCGGCAACAGAAGAAAGAACACGAAAGCCACCAGCGCCATGGCCATCAAGGCCATGGTGAAGCGCACGAACTGAACGCGGTCGACGAGCCACAGCACCATGCCCACCGCCAGCGGGAACACGAAGTGGCAGAAGTACACCACCGTTGCCGCGTACGACAGCACCCGTCCCAACATGCCGACGTTGAGTGCCTGCTGCAGCGCGGCGGTTGGCAGGTGACCAGCGAACAGGGTCGTCTCGATGCGGGCCAGGTCGGCCACGTGGGGAGTGAAGTCTGTCTCCACCGCTATGCCGCGCATCGCCTCCCAGCCGAGGAAGATCACCACGAACGGCACCCAGTCGCGAAGGAAACCGAAAAAACGTCCGCTCAGCACCGCGACGGGGATCAGCAGAAAGAGCAGGTAATCCGGGGAGACGCTGATCCCGCGCCAGATGAGGATCCCCGCCACCGCCACCAGGTAGGCCAGCGAGATGACCACCAGCGGGCCGGGACGGCGGACACGACGGAGCATCTGCGAGGTCACATCGGAGCCAAGTCTACGCGGCGCCCCGCCCTGACTTTCTGCCGGCGGTTGAGAATCTGCTGAGAAGTGGCCGTCAACTCGCAGCCATCGCTCTGAGCCGCTCCTATACTCGCGCGGTGACCGAGACCACTCGGGTGCTGGTGGTCGACGACGAGACCGGCATTCGCGATTTCATTTCGCTTGGCCTGCGCCACGAGGGGTTCGAGGTGGAGACGGCCGCCGACGGCCACGCCGGCCTGCGCGCGGTCGACGACTTCAAGCCGCACCTGGTGATCGTCGACCTGATGATGCCACGGCTTGACGGCTGGGAGATGTGCAAGGCCATCGCCGGTGACCGCAGCCGCGGCGTGATCATCCTCAGCGCCCGCGATGAGACCGGCGACCGCATCCAGGGCCTCGAGCTTGGCGCCGACGACTATCTGGTCAAGCCCTTCGACTTTGGTGAGCTGCTGGCCCGCATCCGCGCGGTGCTGCGGCGGCGCAACCCATCGCTGGCGCGTGTGGTTCGCGCCGGCGACCTGTCCATCGACACCGCCACGCGTGAGGTCACCGCCGGCGACCGCCTGCTGAGCCTCTCGGCGCGCGAGTTCGACCTGCTCCTGTACCTTGCGGTCAACGCCGACCAGGTGCTGCCGCGCCAGCGCATCCTCGATGAGGTCTGGGGTTTCAACTTCTTCGGCGACGAGAACAACGTCGAGGTGTACGTCCGCTATCTGCGCCAGAAGCTCGACGACGTCGACCATCAGCGCATCCAGACAGTCCGCGGCGTCGGCTATCGTCTGCACGCGGTTGCCCCGTCCGTCCGCGAGGACTGACCCACGAACCGCTTCGCCTTCCTGCGCAGCGTGCGCTGGCGCCTGACTCTCGTGTACGTCGCCCTGATCGCGGTGCTCCTCGCCGGTCTCGGTGGGTATGAGTACGTCTCGTTGCGCCAGAGCCTCGTCGCCGCGAGGGTCACCGCATTGCAGGACGACTACGCGACCGCGCGCACCCTTCTGCAGCGCTCGACAGCGCCCGCGGTGCGTGGCGCACGCATCCTCTGCGCGACCGACGCCGGCATCGATCTCGTCGGCCGCGTCGTGGCCAGCACCGCGGCCAACGTGTCGGGCCACACGGTCGCTGTGGTGGTGTACGACCGCGCCCTTCAGCCGGCCGCTCAAGCGCCCAGCGACACGG
This sequence comes from Candidatus Amunia macphersoniae, assembly GCA_016464795.1. Lineage (GTDB taxonomy): Bacteria > Chloroflexota > Dormibacteria > Aeolococcales > Aeolococcaceae > Aeolococcus > Aeolococcus macphersoniae. The sequence goes on from JAEKNN010000063.1 coordinate 47,737, forward strand.
CACTGCCGCACCTCGACCCGGCGGGCCTGCAGACCGCGCTGGGAGGGGTGCGCAGCAGCCCCCAGGTGGTCACCGGTGTGGGCGGACACGACCAGCTGGTGGTCGGCTTTCCGATTCGCACCGGCGTTGCCACAGGCCGTGTCTGCGGCGTGGCGCAGCTGTCAACCACGATGGCGCCGCTCGAGGCGGTGCTCAACGATGAGCTCGGTCTGCTGGCCGCAGGGGGGATCGCCGTGCTTGTGCTGGCTCTGCTCGCCGGCCTGCTTCTCACCGGTCGGGCGCTGCGTCCTCTCCGGCGCCTCACCGAAACCTCCCAGCAGCTCGCTGGTGGCGACCTCCGAGCCCGCAGCGGCGTGGAGAGCCGCAAGGACGAGGTGGGAATGCTGGCCCGGTCCTTCGACGACATGGCCTCCCGCATCGAACAGTCATTCGCGATCCAGCGCGAGTCCGACCAGCGCACCCGGCGCTTCATCGCTGACGCATCGCACGAGCTGCGCACCCCGCTCACCGCGATCATGGGCTACATCGACATCATTCGCCGCGGGGCCACCCCCGACCCGGTGGCGCTGGACGCCGCTCTGGCGGCGATGGGTCGCGAGGCCGACAGGATGCGCGCCCTGGTGCTCGACCTGCTCACCCTGGCGCGGCTCGACGCCACGCCACCCTCGGTGCCACAGCCAATCGATCTCAGCACACTCGTGGTCAGCCATCTCGATGACGGCGTTCCGGGGATGCCTCCGCAGGTGACTCGCGAGCTGAGCGAGCCGGTTCATGCCAGCACCGACCGCAACGCGATGGACACCATCATCCGCAACCTCCTGGTCAACGCCTGCAAGTACGCACCGGGCGCGCCGCAGACGTGGCGGACCTGGACCGAGGGCGGCCGGGCCTGGATGTCGGTGCGCGACGAGGGCCCGGGCATCGCGTCGCCCGACCTTGCTCACGTCTTCGAGCGCTTCTATCGCGGTGAGAAGACACGTGCCCGCGAGGAGGGTGGCAGTGGGCTCGGCCTGTCGATCGTGCAAGGTCTGGCCCGAGCCCACGGCGGCGACGTCAGCGTCGACAGCCACGAGGGGATGGGCACCGTCGTCACGGTCTGGTTCCCGGCAGCCAATCCCACGCCGCCGGCGGACATCCCGCCGCCGCCACCTGCGCCTACAGGTTGAAGGGCGACTGGAAGCTGAACTGGTTCAGCAGGGTGATCTCGTTGCTCACCAGCAGCAGGCCGAACCCCACCAGCAGCGCGCCGGCGACGGCGTTGATGATCCCCATTCGCCTGTTGATCGCGCGGATCACGCTCTGCAACCGATCGGCGAGCACTGCCACAAGCAGGAACGGCACTGCCAGGCCGGCGCAGTACACGAGCATGAACGGAAGGCCGCCGAAGTCGCCGCTCACCGCCAGCTGGAGGATCGCACCGAGCTGCGCCCCGATGCAGGGAGTCCAGCCGAGCGCGAACGTGATCCCGAGCACGAACGCACCCACGGTGCCGCCCAGGGGCGCTGAGTGGAACCGCCAGTCGCGCATCAGCAGCGGGATGCGGAGCACCCCCATGGTCTGCAGCGCCAGCAGGATGATCACCGCCCCCGCGATCCTGTTCACCGCCACCTGGTGGCGCAGCAGGAACGTCACCTCGAGCGCCTGCAGCACGTAGAACAGCGCGATGAACACCACACAGAACCCGGCCACGAAGGCGATGCCGTTGCCGAGGATGGGTGCTCGCGGCACGGCTACGGCGCCACCCTGCGCGGGTGCCAGCTGGCGCGACGCCCGCCCGCCCAGGTAGGCGGCGTAGGCCGGCACCAGCGGGAACACGCAGGGCGAGAGGAACGACACCAGCCCTGCCACGAACGCGAGCGGGTAGGACGGGCCGATCACCGCGAGCACGCGCGAATCGTACGCGTGAGCTGCGTGCCGGCAGTAGCCCGATCACCGGTTGCGCTACATCTAGGGCGGCCCCTCGACGTAGTACCGCTGCCGCCAGCGCACCAACAGGTATCCGATCGCCAGCACCAGCAGCACCTCGAAGACCAGCGGCACCGGCCAGTGGAACACGTCGCCGATCAGCCTCCCCAGGGCGCTGCTGCCGGCCGGGGTTGGTGTGGCCCGGGGCGCCACGGCTGCGCTGGCACTGGGCTTCGGCGTCGACAGCGTCGCCGGGATCGGTGCACCCGGCGCTTCCGCCACCAGAGCGGGCGGCGCCGGCGCGGTGCCGTCGGTTTGGGTGAACACCACCCCTCCCGAGGCGGGGTCGAGCGCGGCGATCACCGTCGGCGGAGTGGTCTGGGCGATGGCGATGCTCTCCACCTGGCGGGTCTTGTCCGGAAGCCCCTGGTCGGCGACGCCGAAGCTGGCGCCCCCGTCGGTGGAGCGCAGCAGGTCGCCGCCGTTGCTGCTGCCGGCATCGGAGCCGGCGTACACCAGGCCGGGGTCGAGCGGGCTGAAGGCCGCTGTGGTCAGAGTCAGGTTGTCAGGCACCCCGGTGCTCGCGGTCCAGGTCGAGCCGCTGTCACCGCTATGAAAGGTGCCCTTGTTGGTGGTCACGACCAGCGGACGCTTGGTGACCGAGGTCGAGAGAGGGCCGGCTGCGACGTTAGTGGCCACGGCCTGGGAGGGCAGCCCACTGGCCAGCGCGGCCCACGCGGTCCCGGTGCCGCCATACCGCCACAGGTAACCCTGGCTGAGGTCGCCCCGATCGGTGGCGGCCACCAGCACCAGCGAGGGCGAGTTGGCGGCCACCACCACCGAGGCGACCCCGAACCGGTCGAGCCCGCCGTCATGCCAGCCGCTCCCGTCAGGGCTCAGCGACACACCCCTGTTGGTGCCTGCGGCGATGCCGTCGAGCCCGAACGCCAGGGTGCGCACGGTGAGGTCGTTCAACCCCTGTGACGCGCTCGCCCAGGTGGCACCTGCGTCGACGCTGAGCTGTACTCCCCGTCCATCGGTGCCCGCCAACAACCGCTTGGGGTCGCGGGCGTCGAACCCCACAACCCACACACGCACGTTCTGCACACTGGTCGCCGCCCAGGTGGCGCCGCTGTCGGCGGTGATGTACACGCCCCTGTCGGTCCCGGCGATCACCAGCCCCGCAGTCGACGGGCTGGCGGCCACCGACCAGATCCGACCGGCTGCGAGAGCCGGCAGGGTTCCCGCTCGGGCCCATGCTGCACTGGCCGCGACCGCACCCGCCCAGGTGAGGACCACCGACGCAACCGCGGCGCCCAGCAGCAGGGCCGCCACCGGGCGGCGCGTTCTCATGTGCATGGCAGTCGACTTGTGTGGCGAGCGCTGGAGGATGTGAGAGGGACAGCGCCCCGCCGGTGTGTGGAGGCGGCCGCCGGACCGCCGCTTCGTCCGGAGGATACCAGCGACAGGCCGCGCCCGCGTCCCCGTTGTCAGCCGGAGACACTGTGTGAAACCCGTGTGCCTTCCGGGTAACGATATGCCGCTGTCGCCTGGGTTGTCCCATGCTCCAGTGCGAGACGCGACCATGCTCTCCGCAGCCGTGCCACAGTGCGTGCGCTTCGCGCCGGTGAGGTCACAGCCCACCGCGGCGTGATGCGCCTCTGCAATGCCGGCGATCACATTGTCTGGGTGGAGTCCTCGGCCTCCCTCGTGCGCGACTCGCGCAGACAACCCCTGCATGATCGTCCAGCTCCAGGACATCTCCGAACGCAAGCGCTTCGAGGAGAGGCTGCGCCATCTCGCCGACGTCGACGCACTGACGGGGATCCGCAATCGCTGGCTGTTCGAGGCCGGCCCGTCGGTCAGCGCAGACCCCGGCGCCGGAACGACAGGAGAGGAGCGGCCAGCGCCGCAACTGCGATCAGCACCAGCGCCAGCCACGGCCACCAGCCCCCTGGCGGCGCCCATTGCGCGCTGGGCAGGAACCACACAGGCCCCTGTAGGCCCACCGCGTAACGCCTGGCGTTCTGCCACCAGGAGATCAGCTGGACTGCCGCCACCCCGACGAGGATCACCCGCAGTCCGGTGCCACCGTACCCCCTCAACCGATCCGGGTGGCGTGTCAGAACCTCGGCTGCCAACAACGGCACCACCACCACGAACGGCAGCGTATAGCGACCTTGGCTGGGGAACCCGGTGGGATCGATCAGGAACACGGCCACCGCCACCGTCACCGCCACGCTCAGCACGCACGCGCATACCAGCACCACCCGCTCGCGGGCGGTGCCAGCCACCAACGCCGCGATCAGCACCGCCCCGAGCATCAGTTCCCACAGCCAGTACACAGGCTTTGGCGATGGGGTGTCGAGATACCCGAAGACGCCGAGCTGCTGCGGCAGCGTGACCCCCGGGAGCGCCCGGAGGTCGGCGAACGCCCGGCTGGCGATGCTCTGTGTGCCTCCGCCGGCGTGGCTGTGGGTCACCAGCTCCCAGGCCAGGGCGGCGCACAGTCCCGCGGTGGTGGTGACCACGGCGACCAGCGCCCACCGACCCCCGGTGCGCAGTCGAGTGAGCGTGCCGCGGAACCCGAGCAACATGACCGCAACCAGCAGGATCATGGCCACCCAGAGCGGCCCCAGGGTCCGGCTCATTGCCAGCACCGCGCCGCTCAGGCCAGTGGCCAGCCACACCCACCGCGACGGTGCCTGCGTCCGTGAGAGCCGCAGGCAAGCGGCGGCGAAGCAGATTCCAGCCGCGATCTCGCCGCCGTTGGGATTGAGCGAGCTGCCCAGGAACATCACCATCGGGGTCACGGCCAGGCCGAGACCGACGAGCGGCGTGGAGCCAGCCGGGGACAGCAGGAGCCACACCGCAAGTGTCAGAAGTGCCAGCACGACCGCTGCTGACACCAACCGACCCGCCAGGAGCGCGCTCACAGGACCGTCGGCCATGTGCATCGCCGCGCCGGGGAGCACGTACAGGTAGGGGTCGTAGTCCCCGACATAGCTGGCTGCCCGCACCAACCCTGGCGTCGGTGGCGGAACCGGCGCCAAGTGGCACGCCGCGCTGACATTCGGGCGGAGCCCCTCGCAGGAGAAGTTCTGCGGCACCAACGAGCCGGGTATGTCGTACTGGCGAGTCACCACCCTGAACCATGCGGTCTGGACCGCGTCGGCACCGGGGACAGTCACGGTCGGGTCGGCCACCCCTCGGATCTGGCCGAGACCGGCAGCCACCGCCTTCACATAATGTGCCGACTCATCCGGAGATGCCCCGGGCGGGTCGGCGAACGCCCACGCGACGAGCAGGAGTGCGTATGCAACGACCATGAGGATCCCCGCGTCGCGGCCTCGTGACCTGGCGACGCGTAGGGGGCGACGCGCTGCGGGGGCGGATGCGATCACGGCTCCCATGGTGTCAGCCAGACCCTCAGTTGATGTAGTTGCCCGTATGATCGGTCGCGTATTGGTCCCAGTCCCGCATAGTCAGGATGTCGAGACGTGTCGGACGAACACTGTGCGCCGCATCGTGAGATGGAGATTCGTGTGCCACAAACGGACACTGCCCGGACGGCGGGATCGCCCCAGAGACGTGGTACTGTGATCGCAGACGAGGATGCTCCGCCCGCTGAGGCGCACCAGGTGGTGATCATCGGCGCCGGACCGGCGGGCTTGACAGCGGCGTACGAGCTCACCAAGAAGGGCGTCAGGTCGACGGTGCTGGAGTCCGAGGACGTTGTCGGTGGAATCTCTCGCACTGTTGAGCGCGATGGCTGGCGCTTCGACATCGGCGGACACCGTTTCTTCACCAAGGTCAAGCCGGTGGAGGACCTCTGGGTGGAGATCCTCGGCAAGGAGAACTTCCTGCTGCGCCCTCGGATGAGCCGGATCTATTACCGGGGGAAGCTCTTCGACTACCCCCTTCGCGCTTTCAACGCGCTGAGCGGACTCGGCCTGCTCGAGGCGATCCGCTGCTTCATGTCGTACTTCTGGGTCAAGGTGCATCCTCCCAAGAACCAGAGTTCATTTGAGGGCTGGACCGCCTCGCGTTTCGGCTGGCGTCTGTACCGCATCTTCTTCAAGACCTACACGGAGAAGGTCTGGGGCATTCCCGCCAACGAGATTCAGGCTGACTGGGCGGCGCAGCGCATCAAGAACCTCAACCTGATGACGGCGGTCATCAACGCGATGATGCCCAAGCGCAATCAGAAGAACGTTGCCAGCCTGATCGAGGAGTTCAACTACCCGAAGTACGGCCCCGGGATGATGTGGGAATACGCCAGGGACAAGGTGGAGAAGGCGGGCAGCACGGTGCTGATGAACAGCCCCGCGGTGGCCGTGCACCACAGCGGCGGCCATGTCGCCGGCGTCACCACCGTCATCGACGGCAAGCGTCGGAGACTCCCAGCCACGTCAGTCGTTTCGTCGATGCCTTTCAGTGAGCTGGTGCTGGCCATGGACCCACCCGCACCGGCGCCAGTGCAGAAGGCCGCAAGGTCATTGCGTTACCGCGACTTCCTCACGGTTGCGCTGATCGTTCCCAAACAGTTCGGTTTTCCCGACAACTGGATATACATCCACGATCCCGGCGTGTCGGTGGGGCGCATCCAGAACTTCGGGTCGTGGTCGCCCTACATGGTCAAGGACGGCAAGACCTGCCTGGGGATGGAATTCTTTGTCACCGAGGGTGACCCGTTGTGGACGATGAGCGATGCTGATCTCATCGCCTTGGCCAAGAGCGAGCTGGTCTCACTCGATCTTGCCGAGGCGTCGCGGCTCGAGAACGGCTACGTGGTGCGCGTGCCCAAGGCGTATCCCCTTTACGACGACGCGTACAAGGGCCACGTCGCCACCATCAACGGATGGCTTCAGAGCTGCGTACGTGGCGTGTACCCGGTCGGACGGAACGGCATGCACAAGTACAACAACCAGGACCACTCCATGTATACCGCGATGCTCTCGGTGGAGAACATCCTCGGAGGGCAGCACGACGTGTGGGCTGTCAACGTTGACGAGGAGTACCACGAGGAGAAGGGCCAAGACGGTGACATGGAGTTGAGCGGGAGCGGCCTGCCGGCTGCCAGCGCCGCCACGCCGCGAGAGGCGTCGCGAACGCGCGAAGCCACGGGCTGACGCCTCACTGCACAGGGGGCACGTAGGTCTGTGAACGAGCCTTTCGTGGCCCGTGTGGCCGCGCCGAGACGTCAAGCCGGTGCGGCGCGACCGGCAACGCGTGCGACCGCCGTCGTCGATGGAGTCCGCGAGCGGTTGATCGCCGGCCAGCCGCACCCAATGCGAGCGTGGGCGTGGGCTGTGCTTGTTGTCGAGGCGGTGGTGCTGGTGGCGATGCTGTTCGTGCACACCCGCTGGGAGGACGAGGCGCAGGCGTGGCTGCTTGCTCGCGACGTGTCGCCGCTGGAGCTGATCACTCACGCCCTGCGCTACGAGGGAAGCCCGGGGCTGTGGCACTTGTTGCTGATGCCGTTTGCCAAGCTGGGCCTGCCGTTCGCAACGCTCGGCGTCATCTCCGCGGTGGCCGCGCTCAGCGCTGGCTACCTGTTCCTGCGCTACTCGCCGTTCCCGGCGATCGTGCGCGCTCTCTTCCCGCTGTCGTATTTCGTTCTGTACCAGTACGGGGTCGTCGCACGCAGCTATTGCCTGCTGGCGCCGCTGCTGTTCCTGGTTGCCATCCTCTTCCCCAAATGGCGGCAGCAGCCCTTGACGATGGCGCTGTTGTTGTGTCTTGTAGCCAACATCTCAGTGCACGGCATGCTGATCTCGCTCGGAATCGTGGCCGCCTCTCTCCCAGCCGCTCGCCGGGCGTGGCCGGAGCTGTCGCTCAGCCTGCGCCGCCGGCACCTGGTCGCCGGCGCCATCGAGACCGTCGTCCTGCTAGCTCTGGTGGCGATGCTCTGGCCCCCGGCCGATCTCGGTGGCCCGTCCGGTTGGAACCTCAGCATCGTGCATTTCATCACGACCGCGCCTTTCATCCTGGTCCACGCCGTGGCAGAGAACGTGGTGTCACTTCTGGCGCTGGCGGTGACTGCGGTGTGGCTGTGGCGCGAGCGCGCGTTGCTGCTGTTCGTGGTGCCAACAGCAGGCTTGCTTGTTCTGTACAACGTCAAGTACTTCAGTCCCTGGAACGAGGGCCCGCTGGTGCTGCTCTGGCTCGCGGTCCTATGGATCGTGCTGGCCCGACGGGTGCGCATCGGTTCGACTCGCGACACGCTGACAGTGGCGATGTGCGCAACCCTCGGGGTGGCCTTGATCGTGCAGGTGTCATGGTCGGTGAGGACGGTTCTCCACGAGGTCGCGCACCCGTACTCGAGCAGCGCCGCGGTCGTCGAGTACATTCGCAACCACGATCTGGTCGGACCGCAGCTCGACGTTGCCGGCTACGCCGGAGTGGCTGTGCTCTCCTACTTCTCAACGGACGTCGACCTGAGCATCAACGGCGGACGCCCCACCGCGTATTGGATCTGGTCGTCGGCTGCCGGCTATCTCTCATCGCAGGCAATCGTTGCCCACGGTGCCGAGTACGTCCTCCTGCCGGTCAAGTCGGCGAGCGGCCACTTTCCCTGTCTGGACGGGTACGAGGTGGTCACCACTTTCGCCGGCGGAATCTTCTACAAGACGCACGTGAGCGAGGGTGACGGAGCCGTACTGTTCAAGCGGCTCCCCGGCTGGAGCGGTCGCCAGCCCGAGAAGCCCGGAGACTGCGGTTCGGTGTCGGTGGGCTGAGCCCCGGGAGCCTCATCGACGTGATGGTGGTCGGCTCTCCCAGTCGCAGGGCTACTGCGACGGCGAGTAATGCGTCAATCCGGTACGCGCCAGGCGATGATCGCTGCAACCACTGTCAGCGCCGCCCCGCCCAGTCCGATGAAGAAACCGGGACCGTAATACGGCTTCATATAGAGCGACACACCCCGTGTGCTCCAGTCGTAGTAGTCGAAGACCATGCCGTTCACAGCTGCAAACGCGAGCACAGTGAGGGCCCACTTGTTGCCACCAGTGAGCATCCGCATGTACGTCCGGATGGCGAGGACGAGCGCAAATGCCGCGACCACGAGCAGCCAGCTGGCGGCACTGAGACCGTTGAACACCGCGACCGCTGGCGGCCCGTAGAAGGAAGCGGCTGGGATCCTGAGATGGTGCCAGACCAGAGGCATCGCCGCGATCGCCACCGCGGCGGCAAGCGTGAGCGTGGCGGGCAGAAGGCGGGTGGGGTGCCCCGGCGCGTTGTCGCGCGCATCGAGGCTGTGCCACCACGTCGATACCCCCTCCGCCCGGGCGCTCCCCCCGCTCGTTGACGGATCCATGACAGCACACCCCCTTGGACGCCTCGACCTCACCAGCGTATCAGCGACCGACTCTGGCGACCGCAGTCCCCCGGGCCAGCCGTCAGCCGCAGCCGCGAATCCTGCCGGATGCTTGGTGCCCCGCCGAAGCACCCACGCCGGTACCTCAGGCGTCGGCTGGCGACGCCTCCGGTTCCCAACGAAGCAGTGCCACGTCCGACACCTGGCGCAGGTGGGCGCGCATCGCGCCTGCCGCCCGCGCCGGATCCCCAGCCTCGATCGCCTCCAGGATGCGCCGATGCGCAGCCAGCGACTGTCGCGGCCGGTCCGGCTCGGACAGTGACTCGATGCGGGTCTCGTGGATCGCCTCGGCGAGCCCGTCGATGACGTGCTCCAGCACCCTGTTGTTCCCGGCCCGGTGCACTGCATGGTGGAAGGCGGTGTCGCCGCCCACGCCCAGGCCGGCCGCCCCCACCTCCGCCTCCATCTGGGCCAGCGCAGCTCGCAGCGACACAAGGTCCGGGGAGGTTCGCCGAGTCGCCGCCAGCTCGGCCAGACGCACCTCGAGCAGCTCCCGCGCCTCAAGCACCTCAGGCAGGCGGGCGCGCCGCTCCACCAGCTTGTGCAGCACCCCGCCGAATCCCCGGCGGCGACGCAGGAACACGCCGCCCCCGTGGCGCACCTCAATGAAGCCCTGGGCCTCGAGCACAGCCAGAGCCTGCCGCAACGAGGCCCTGCTCACCCCCAGGCGCGTGGCCAGCTCCCGCTCCGGCGGGAATCGAGCCCCCACCTCGAGGTCGGCACGGATCACGTACTCGCCAAGCCGCTCCACCAGGCCCTCGTAGAGGCGGGTGCGACCCAACGGGCGCAGTGGCGATGTGTCCAGTGGCATCGGCACGATAATGACAGCGCAGAATTGGTCCGTCCACTAGGCCATTGACACACTTGGTCCCGGTGCGCAACACTCCGGCGTCGTGCTGTGCGAGCGCCCGCGACGGGGTACCAGACGGAGGGTGGACATGGCGCCGACTGCAGTGGCCCGCATCACCGGCAGGACCGGCTCTCGGCGCCTGCTGACCACTGCCTCACTGGCGCTCCTGCTCGCCGCCTGCGGCAGCACCACCAGCAGCGGCGGCAGCGGTTCCACCAACATCAAGACCAACAGCGCCGGCCACGTGGGCTATGGAGTGCTCTCCTGTTTCACCGGCACCCTGGCCAGCCTCGGCCAGGCCATGCTGCAAGGCTCGCAGGTGGCCCAGAAGGTCATCAACGACGCCGGCGGCGTGCTCGGCAAGCAGCTCGACCTCACCCACGCCGACACCCAGTGCGACGAGGCCGACGCGGTCCCTGCGGTGCGCAAGCTGCTGGCCACCGACAACGTCACAGGCATCATCGGCCCCGAGACCCAGGAGATCGCCGCGGTCTCGCCGATCGTCAGCGCCGCCAAGGTGCCCACCGAGTTCCAGGGCGGCAGCACAGATTTTGACAAGAACAGCAACAAGTACCTGTGGCGCGACAGCCCCTCGGACTCCCAGCTCGGCGTCGCCATGGCGGTGTACGGACAGAAGAAGGGCTTCAAGAAGGCTGCCCTGATCTTCTACAGCGACATCGCCGCCCAGACCTTCGCCAAACCGATCACCGCGACGTGGCAGAAGCTCGGCAACACCATCGTCTCCAATGTGACAGTGGCTCCCGACCAGACCTCCTATCGAACCCAGGTGCAGAGCATCATCGACTCCAAGCCTGACGTCATCTTCACCCAGACGGACGCAGCCACCGCGGCGGTCATCTTCCAGAACTTCAAGGAGCTCAACAACCTCGCCATCCCCATCGTGGGCACCGACATCACCGGCGGTGACGACTACCTCAAGGCGATCACCTACCCGGTCGCCCACGACCACCTGATCTCGGTCTACGGCACCAACGCCACCGGCGCCGCCGCCGACAACTTCGCCAAGGCCTTCGCGGCACAGAACGGCGCCAGCGCGCAGCCGCTGGCCAATGCCAACTACGGATACGACGCGGTGATCAGCCTGGCGCTGGCCATGGACAAGGCGGGCACCACCGACGGCCCTGCCGTCATCAATGCCATGAAGCAGGTCACCAACCCGCCGGGAAGCGCGTGCGACACCTACGCCGACTGCCTGCGGGGGATCAAGGCAAGTACCAAGATCAAGGTGGACGGCGCCAGCGGCGACCTCGTGTACAACGACTTCAACAACGTCTTCGGTCCCTACGGCGCCTTCCAGGCTGACGCCGGCACTGGTGCAGAGGCCCAGCTGCAGCTGCTCTCCGCATCAGACCTCGCCGCAGCCACCCCGTAGCCCGGCTCGTGCACCAGGCCCTTCAGACCCTCGGCTTCGGCATCGTCGCCGCCGCCATCCTGGCGCTGTCGGCGCTGGCGTTCACCCTCGAGTACTCGGTCACCAACGTGGCCAACCTCTCCCACGGTGAGATCCTCACAGTCGGCGCCTACTCCGCCTACCTGGTGCAGAACGCCGGCGGCGGTCCCATCCTCGCCGGGCTCGCTGCGGCGGGGGGCGGAGGCGCGCTCGCGCTCGCGGTGCACACAGGCATCGTCGACCGGTTCGTGCGCAAGGGCATCGGTGCCCTGCCCACGTTCATCGCCACCCTGGGGGTGTCGCTGGTGATCCAGAACGTCCTGGTGATCATCTTCGGCGCCTCCAACCTCGGCTACAAGATCCCCCAGGGAAAGCCGCGCGACATCGGCCCCTTCCTCTGGACGGACACCGAGATCGAGATCATCGTGTCAGCAGTGGCCATCACTGCCCTCCTCTACGTGATCATCCAGCACACCCGCTTCGGCAAGTCGCTGCGCGCGGTCTCGCAGAACCGCTCGCTGGCCAGTGTCAGCGGCATCAACGCCCACCGGGTGTCAGCGCTCACCTGGTTGCTGGCCGGGCTGATCGCCGGCTACGCCGGCTTCATCCTGGCCGAGAGCATCGGCACCTTCAGTCCCTACTCGGGGTTCACTTTCTTCCTGATCACCCTCACGGCGGCGGTCGCCGGCGGGCTCGGCAAGGCGCTCGGCACCCTGGTGGGCGGGATCATCGTCGGCATCATCCTGGAGTTCGTCGGTGGCTACATCAGCGCCAGCTACAACCTCGCCTTCGCGTTCGCGATCCTCTCGGTGGTGATCCTGGTGCGCCCGCGTGGGCTCTTCGTCGGCGGCCGCCGGAGCGTCTTCGAATGATCGACTACCTGGTCACGATCTTCACCGAGGGCTCGATCTTCGCGATCATGGCGCTCGGGCTCAACATCGTCTGGGGCTGGTCGGGCGACTTCGACCTCGCCTTCTACGGCTACGTGGCGCTGGGCGCGTACATGACCCTGGTGCTCACCGTCGGTCCCGCCAGCTCGCCCACCGAATACATCCTCGGGCTCACCCTGCCCTTTCCGGTGGCCGTGTTGTTGGCAACCCTGTCAGCAATGCTCCTGGCGCTGATCGTCGGCGCCATCGCGCTCCGCCATCTGCGCGGCATCTACTTCTCGATCGTCACCCTGGGGGCGGTGTACGTGCTGTACATCCTGGCCGGACAGTTCGTGCCGCTGTTCAACGGCTACAACGGGCTCAGCGGCCTGGTCGCCCCCATGGGTGACGTGCTGGGCATCGACTACTCGAGCTACCAGTTCTTCTACGTGGCCCTCTGCATGGTGATGCTGACCATCGTCCTGTTCGGCGTCACCCGCCTCTCGGGCAGCCGCTTCGGGCTGGCGCTGCGCAGCCTGCGCGAGGACGAGCGCGCCGCCGCCGCCTTCGGCCGCGACATCTACATCCTCAAGCTCAAGGCCTACGTGCTCGGCGCTGGGCTGGGCGGGTTCGCGGGCGCGCTGTTCGCGGGCTATCTGACCGCGTTCAACCCGTCCTCGTGGTCACCGGTGGAGACGATCATCCTCTACGCCGCGATCCTGGTCGGCGGCCGTGGCAGCACCCGCGGGGTGGTCCTGGGGGTCGCGGTGATGGTGATGGGCCTGCAGGAGGCCACCCGCTACCTGCCCGAGATCGCCGGCCACCCCAGCTTCGCCCCCGCGTTCCGGCTGATCCTCACTGGGATCGTGCTGGTGGTCTTCATCCGCTTCCGCCCCCAGGGCATCCTCCCCGAGCGGCGGATGCGCGACGGGGACCCACCCGGCAGCCCAGGCACCCGGCCCGAGCCGGCCCCCGGCCCGCAGCCGGTCACCGGGCCCGCTCTGGAGACCGGCGCAGCATGACCGGCGTGGCGATGACTGGCGCGACATGACCGCCCTGCTCGAGGTCCGCGACCTCTCCAAGCACTTCGGCGGCGTCTACGCCGTCGAGGACTGCTCGTTCAGCGCCGCCGAGGGCCAGGTCACCGGGCTGATCGGACCCAACGGCGCCGGCAAGAGCACAGCCATCGACCTGATGACCGGCTTCAAGATCCCCGACGCCGGCACCGTGCTCCTCGACGGCACCCCCATCGCCGGCAGGCCGCCCCACCGGATCAGCCGGCTGGGCCTGGTGCGCACCTTCCAGTCGCCCCGCGAATGGCCCGGTCTGACAGTGCTCGAGAACCTCGTCCTGGCCGCGTGGAACGGCCGCCGCGAGCGCTTCCTGCGCTCCCTGCGCGGGCCCACCAAGAAGGAGAAGGCGGCCGCCGCCGACGAGCTGGTCCGCGCCCGCCAGATCCTCGACGAGCTCGGTCTGCTCGGCCTGCGCAACGAGCGTGCCGGCAACCTCAGCGGCGGCCAGAAGCGGCTTGTCGAGTTCGCGCGCATCCGCATGGCCAGGCCGCGGCTGGTGATCCTCGATGAGCCCATGGGCGGGGTCAACCCGGTTCTCGGCGAGCGCATGGCCACCGCCGTGCTCGGCTTCGTCGCCGCCGGCACCTCGGTGATCATCGTCGAGCACAACCTGCCCTTCATCGAGCGGGTCACCGACCAGGTGGTGGTGATGGCCGCCGGCACAGTGATCGCCCAGGGCCCCTTCGACACCCTGCGTTCCAACCAGGCAGTCGTCGACGCCTATCTCGGAGAGATGCCCACCTATGACGGCGCTGACGCCTGATCCCGCGCCCGAGCCGGCCTCCGTGCCCGCCGCCGGGCACGCCGCCGTCGCGCAACACCCCAGTCCCGCCGCCCTCGACGTCACCGGGCTCACCGCAGGCTACGGCGGGCCCCCGATCGTCGAGGACGTCAGCATCCGCGCCCACCGCGGGGCGATCACCGCCATCGTCGGCCCCAACGGCGCCGGCAAGTCCACCCTGCTCAAGGCGATCGCGGGTGTGATCCGCCCCAAGGCCGGGTCGGTCAGGGTCGAGGACCACGATGTCACTGGCCTGGCGGCCGACAAGCTGGTCCGTCGCGGCATCGCCTACGTGCCCCAGGTGGCCAACGTCTTCCCCCAGCTCTCAGTGCACGAGAACCTGGAGATGGGCGGCTACATCCGCCACGGTCGAGGTGTCAAAGAACGCGCCGCGGAGCTCTACACCCTGTTCCCCGACCTCGAGGCAGCCCGCTCGCGCCGCGCCGAGACCCTCAGCGGCGGCCAGCGCACCATGCTGGCGATGGCCCGCGGCCTGATGGTCGACCCCGCTGTCCTCATCCTCGACGAGCCCAGCGCCGGCTTGTCGCCCAAGTTCCAGAGCACCGTCTGGGAGCGTATCGAGCAGGTGCGCAGCACCAACGTGGCAGTGCTGGTGGTCGAGCAGAACACCCGCGAGACGCTCCGCCACGCAGCCTGGGCGTACGTCCTGGTGCTCGGGCGGAACCGCCTCGAGGGCCCCGGCCGCGAGCTTCTCCACGACGACGAGGTGGTGCGGCTCTACGTCGGCGTGCTCACCAAGTAGCGGGGGGCACAGACCACCAGGCCATGGACGCCCAGCCACCGCCACTCCCGCCGCCGCCGCCCCCGCAGTCCGCGCCGCCCACGCCCGGCCCACTTGCCGGCCTGCGCGTCCTCGACCTCAGCCGGATCCTCTCCGGCCCCTTCGCCACCATGATCTTCGCCGACCTCGGTGCCGACGTGATCAAGGTCGAGAACCCCACCACAGGCGACGACACCCGCCAGTGGGCGCCCCCCTTCCAAGGCGACCAGTCGGCGTACTTCCTCGCCGTCAACCGCAACAAGCGCGGCCTCGCCGTCGACCTCAAGACCGACGCGGGTCGGGCCATCGCAGAGAGGCTGGCCGAGCAGTCCGACGTGGTCATCGAGAACTTCCGCCCCGGCACCGCCTCGCGCCTGGGCCTCGGCTACGACCAGCTGCGCGCCCTCAACCCGCGGCTGATCTACGCCTCCATCTCAGGCTTCGGCCACACCGGCCCATACAGCTCAGAGCCCGGCTACGACGCCATCGCCCAGGCGCTCGGGGGCCTGATGAGCGTCACCGGCGAGGCCGGCGGGGAGCCGGTCCGGGTCGGCAACTCCGCCGCCGACATCGGCGCCGCCATGTGGGCGGCGATCGGCATCCTCGCCGCCCTGCACGCTCGCCAGGCCAGCGGCCAGGGCGAGTGGGTCGACATCTCCCTGCTCGACGGCCAGATCGCCTGGCTCACCTACCTGGCCGGCGGCTACTTCGCCACCGGTGAGGTGCCCAGGCGCTATGGCTCGGCGCACCCCAGCATCGTCCCCTACCAGGCGCTGCGCACCGCCGACGGCCACCTGATGGTGGCGGTGGGCAACGACACGCTCTGGCAACGCTTCGCCCCGCTGGTCGGGCTCGGCGCGCTGGCCGGCGACCCCCGCTTTGCCACCAACCCGCAGCGCGTGGTCAACCGGGCCACGCTGATCCCGCTGATCGAGGCGGCGCTGGCCGCCCGCCCGTCTGCGGAGTGGGCCGAGCTGCTCTCGGGGGTGGGCGTCCCCGCCGGCGTCATCAACACCATCGACGCCGCGCTCGAACACCCTCAGGTGCAGGCGCGCGACATGGTGGTCAGCGCCGAGCATCCCACCGCCGGCACTGTGAGGATGGCCGCGTGCCCGATCAAGCTCACCAGGCATACCGCCACTGTGCGTCTGCCCCCGCCGACGCTCGGCCAGCACACCGACCAGGTCCTCGCCGAGCTCGGCTACTCGGCCGTCGAGACGGCAGCTCTCCGCCGGAGCGGGGTGGTGCGTTGAGCCGGCTGATCGCGCCGGTGCTGAGCATGGACGAGGGCGGCCGCGTCGCCAGGCTCACCATCGGCTCGGGCTCGCGTCGCAACGCGCTCACCGCTGGCGGCTGGGTGGGCATCGAGCGGGCCATCCACGCGATGGCGGCCGATGCCGACCTCCGCGCCGTGGTCATCGAGGGCGCCGCGGGCGGGTTCTGCGCCGGCTCGGACATCCGCGAGTGGGTGCAGGCCACCCCGGAGGTGGTGGAGCAGAGCTTCGCTCGCATGGAGGCCGCATGCACAGCCATCGAGGCGCTGGCGGTCCCGGTGATCGCCAAGGTGCGCGGCGCCGCCGCCGGCGCCGGCTGCCAGCTGGCCCTGGCCTGCGACATGCGCATCCTCGCCGACAACGCCACCATCGGCATGCCCATCGCCCTGCTCGGCATCCTGGTCTCGCCGGCCTTCGCCAACCGGCTCACCGTCCACGCCGGGGCGGCGGTCGCGCGCGAGCTGCTCTACACCGGCCGCATGGTGGGTGCGCCCGAGGCGGTCAGACTCGGCCTGGCCAACGCGTGCCTGCCCGGCGACGAGCTCGACGGCCACGTCGACGGGGTGCTCGACTCCATTCTGCGTGCCTCAGCCCCCGCCATCCGCGCCGCCAAGCGCGCCGTCGCCGTCGTCGAGGCCCCGGGGCGCACCGCGGCCACCGCCGCCGCCACCGCCGGAGCCGTGGCCACCGGCGACTTCAGCCGGGGCATCGACGCGTTCCTGCACCGCCGCCACGTCTGGGCTGCCAAGGCGGGGCGATAGCCGTGCCCGCCGCCATGAGCGAGCTCGCCGCCGCCCTGCGCTCGGCGATGGCCGGCGACGTGCGCGACGACGCCTACACCCGCCACCTGTTCTCCACCGATGCCAGCATGTACAGGATCGAGCCGCTGGCGGTGGCGTTCCCGCGCGACGCCGCCGACGTCGCCGCCGCCATGTCGGTGTGCGCCGAGCACGGCACGCCACTGCTGCCCCGCGGCGCCGGCACCAGCCTCGCCGGCCAGACCGTTGGGCGGGCGGTGATCCTCGACACCTCCCGGCACATGGACGCCATCGTCGCCATCGACCCGCAGGCAGGCACCGCCCGGGTCCAGCCGGGCGTCGTCCAGGACGACCTCAACCGCGCCGCCGCCCGCCATGGCCTGCTCTTCGGGCCCGACACCTCCACCAGCAACCGGGCAACCATCGGGGGGATGATCGGCAACAATTCCGCCGGGAGCGGGTCGGTCATCTACGGGATGACCATCGACCATGTCCACTCGCTCGATGTGGTGCTCAGCGACGCCAGTACCGCCGCCTTCGGGCCCGCCGATCCCGCCGAGCTGTCCCGCCGAGCCCAGGCGCAAACCCTCGAGGGCCGCCTCTACCGCCGCCTTCCCGCCCTGGTCGAGGAGCACCGGCTGGCCATCGGGGCTGGCTTCCCCGACCACTGGCGCCGCGCCGGCGGCTACCGGCTCGACCGGCTCGCCGGCGGGTCCCCGTTCGACCTGGCCCGCTTCGTGGTGGGGTCCGAGGGCACCCTCGCGGTCACCACCGAGGCCACCGTCCAGCTGGTCCCGCTCCCGAGAGCCAGGGCGATCGCCGTCGGCCACTTCGCCACCGTGACGGCGGCCATCGCCGCCACCGAGGATGCGCTCGCCCTGGGCCCCAGCGCTGTCGAGCTGATCGACAAGACGATCCTCGACCTCTCCCGGCGGAAGCTGGAGTACGCAGCGCTCGGCAGCATCCTCGAGGGCGATCCCGGCGCGCTCCTGTTCGTCACCTTCAACGGCGACAGCCCGGCCGAGGCCGCCGCCGGCCTCGAGACGCTGGCCGCGGTCTGGCAGCGCCACGGCCACGGCTACCACACCCTGCGGGCCACCACCGCCGCCCAGCAGGGGGCGCTGCTCACCGTCCGCTCGGCCGGGCTGGGCCTGCTGATGGCGGCCAGCACCGGAACGCGCCGCCCGGTGGCCTTCATCGAGGACACGGCTGTCGATCCGGCACGGCTCTCCGAGTACACCGCCCGCTTCGCCGCAGTGCTCGACAGCCACGGCCTGGTCGCCGGCTTCTACGGCCACTGCTCAGTGGGCTGCCTGCACATCCGCCCGTTCATGGACCTGACCAATCCCGCCGAGGTGGCCACCATGCGGGTGGTGGCCGAGGAGATCCGCGACCTGGTCAGGGAGTTCGGCGGGGCCAACTCCAGCGAGCACGGCGACGGCCTTGCCCGCAGCGAGTTCAACGCGCGCATCTTCGGCGACGAGCTCTACGAGGCGATGCGCGAGGTCAAGCGCCTCTTCGACCCCCAGGGCCTGCTCAACCCCGGGAAGATTGTCGACGCCCCGCCGATGACCCACAACCTGCGCGACCCAGCCCTGCCGCTCGCGCCCCCGCTGGCCACCAGAATCTCGTTCGCCGCCACCGGTGACATGCGCGGCGCCGCCGACAGGTGCATGAACATCGGGGTCTGCCGCAAGGGCTCGACTGGGGTGATGTGCCCCTCGTACATGGCCACCCGCGAGGAGGAGCACAGCACCCGGGGCCGGGCCAACGCGCTTGTCAGGGCGCTGTCGCAGCCGGATCCGCAGGCGGCCCTGGGTGACCAGCGATTGCACGAGATCCTCGACCTCTGCCTGGAGTGCAAGGCCTGCAAGAGCGAGTGCCCGCTCGGCGTCGACATGGCCTCGATGAAGAGCGAGTTCCTCTTCCAGTACCAGACCACCCACGGGGTGCCCCCCCGGGCGCGCTTCTTCGCCGCCGCGCGCACCCTCAACAGGCTCGGCTCGGCGACCGCGCCGCTGTCCAACTGGCTCATCGCCCTGCCCGGCTCCCGCGCGCTCATGGAGCGGGGGCTGCGGGTCACCCGGCGCCGGCCGTTGCCGCAGTTCGAGCGCACCACGCTGCTGCGCTGGTTTGCCGAGCGCTCGACGCGCCCCACCCCGCCACGGGGCACTCACTCCCGCGCCGGCGCCGCCCACACCGCCGCGCCCACCAGCCGCCGCGCCGCGCCGTCATCCCGCGGCACCGTCGCCCTCCTCGCCGACTCCTTCACCACCTTCACCGAGCCGGCTGTCGGCATCGCCGCCGTCGAGCTGCTGGAGATGGCCGGCTGGAGGGTCGAGCTGATCGGCGACCAGTGCTGCGGCCGCGCGGCGATCTCCAAGGGCCGCCTCGACGCCGCCGCCCGCAGTGCCAGAGCCATGACCCAGCGGCTGGCCGGCCTGGCCAGCCAGGGGGTACCCATCGTCGGCGTCGAGCCGTCCTGCATCCTCACCCTCACCGAGGAGCACCTCACCCTGCAGCCGGGCAGCGAGGACGCCGCTCTGGTGGCCCGCCAGGTCCGGCCTGTCGACGAGCTGCTGGTCGACGCCATCGACGCCGGCCACCTCCGGCTGGATCCCGGTTCAGCGCTGGCCGGATGCCGCATCCTCTTCCATGGCCACTGCCACCAGAAGGCCCTTGCCGGCACCGCGTCCACCGTCAGGCTGCTCTCGCGCATCCCCGGCGCCACGGTGGTCGAGCTCGACGCCGGCTGCTGCGGCATGGCCGGGTCGTTCGGGTTCGAGGCCGAGCACTATCAGCTCTCGATGCAGATCGGCGGCCTGCGCCTGTTCCCGGCCGTCAGGGCGGAGCCTGCCACCACCGTGATCGCCGCCACCGGCGTGTCCTGCCGCCAGCAGATCGACCACGGGACACGGCGAGTTGCCCGACACCCGATCGAGCTGATCCGCGAAGCGGCTCGCGATCCAGCCGGATCAATCCAGGACCGGCCCCGACGCGCCCGCTCGGTGGACCTGAGAGAACGCCTCAGGCGAGGGCCTCGTGCGCCGGTGGGAGACCTCAGTCAGTCGACGGCGAGGCGCTGATTGCCGCCAGCACCGACTCGCTGTCGCGATCGACGGCGATGTCGGCAAGGCCGATCACGCCCACCACGTGATCGTCGTCGACAACCGGCAGGCGGCGGAGTGCGTGCCGCCGCATCAGGTCCACCGCCTCCCTCACCGGCGTCGAGGAGGCCACCCGGTGCACCTCGGGGCTCGACACCTGGCTGCAGACGGTCATCTCGGGATCCCGGTCGGCGGCGAGGACGCGGACCACGATGTCCCGGTCGGTGAGGACGCCCTGCAGGCGACCGTGCTCGAGGACCAGGACGTCACCGATGTCCGCGGCGCGCATCCGCCGCGCCGCCTCGCGGACGGTGTCATCCCCGTCGACTGTGACCACCTGGGGTTCCATGAGCTGACCCACGGTTCCGGCGGCTGCGTCGCCCGCGTCGTCCGACAGCGCCCGCGACGACGCCACCGACTGCACCGCCTCCACCGCCTCCTCGATTCGCTCGACGTCGATGTCCTCGGCCGCGAGCAGGTCGAGGACGCTGCCGCCACCCTGCCCAGAGACCGGCAGCCGGGCCAGCTCCGCCACGGTCCGCTCGCGCCCGTGCGAGCGCAGCGAGACGACAGTCTCGTGAAGTCTCTGCAGCCGCTCACCGTGCTTGGGGGGAACGCCGTGCCGCCGCCACTGCTCCATCGCCGGCTCGCCGACCGCGAACAGCGCCGCGAGGTCGGCGTCGGTCACCTCGAGCAGTTGCTGCACGGTGGCGAGCATCTCCTCGCTGCCCTCGACCACCGTGCCGGTGAGGTCGACCTCGACGTCGGCACCGGCGGGCTCCACCGGGTCCCTGTCCGCCGGCTTCTTGGCGAGGTGGCTGCTGCGATTGCTCATCGGTTGGGCGGTGCGCTGCTGATGTCGGCGAGCGCCGAGCCGCGATCCCTGTCGATGGCCAGGTCACCAACCGACAGCATCCCCACGGCGTCACCGCCCTCGAGGACCAGCAAGCGGCGAATCGCACGATCGCGCATCATCGCCACCGCTTGGTCCGCATCGTCGTCGGGCGAGACGCTGACCACATCACGGCTGCAGATCGATTCCACCGAGGTCACGCTGGTGTTCTCGCCGTCGGCGACGGCGCGCACCACCATGTCGCGGTCGGTGAGGATCGCCGGGCCCGAATCGGTGGCGACGATGAGCGCCCCGATGTCCTGGTCTCGCATCATCCTGGCGGCGTCGGCGAGGCTGGTGCCCGCAGGCACGGTCGTCGGGTACGGGGTCATCAGATCGCGAACAGTGCGGGTCATGGTGTGAGTATCACTGCTTCTCCCACACAAGCGCAGTCCGCCGGGAATGCTTCGGCGCGCCGCACCCGCCTCGACCACCCGCCACCAGCACCCGATGGCGCAACCTCACCTCGACGCCGGTGACAGCCCCCTGTGATCCCGCCGCCGTCGCCACAGCACCAGAGCCACCATCGACACCCCCGCCAACGGCAGCAGTGGCGCCAGCAGAACCTCGGGCACGGACGGGCTGGGCTGCGCGAACGTGTACTTGTAGACCCCGCGCCCGAAGGTCGCCGCGATCATCAGGTCGGGCGTCGTCGGGTTCGGCGACAGCCGCAACGTGAACACCGGCGTGGTTGGCAGGCCGGAACCGAGGACGCCGAACTGGCCGCCGTTGCTGTCGGCCGACTCGAACACCCCCAGGTCGGTCGCCACCACTAGCTGGCCGTTGTGGATCAGCGTCCAGTTGGCGGGCGTGTCGGGCAGGTTGCCGCTGATGTCGGTGAAGTTGGCACCGCCATCGGTGGACTTGAACACGTGGCCGTTGCCCACCAGGCTGGTGTCGTCGCCGAGCGCGCCGGGCGGGATCCAGCGACGGCCGTAGCCGCCCATGGTCACGTACACGGTGTTGCCAGTGCTGTCGCTCGGGTCCATCTGCACGGAGTTGATGTAGCGCTGGGGCAGCTTGCCGGCGGCGCCGCAGCCTGTGCAGTTGGCGCTGGCGAAGTGCCAGCTGCCGCCGACGTTGGTGGCGATGCCGCTGCGGAAGGGCAGACCCCCGGTGACCACATCGCAGTAGCCACAGAAGCCGGCGTAGATGTGAGAGCCCATCACTCCAAGGGCTGAGGGGACGTTGTTGATGGTCGACGGCCGTCCCGGCTGGCTGTTGAGGTCGAAGGCGGTGGTGAAGGTGGCGGTGCCGTAGGCGTCGGTGGACTCCTGGAGCTGGGTGCAACCGATGACCACGTGGCCAGCCTTGGTCGGGTCCTGCTCGATCGGCGTCGAGAAGAGAGCGCTCGTCGGCCCCCCGCAGCTGTTCAGGGTGAGCGCGGTCCAGGTGGACCCACCGTCGTTGCTGAGGTTGGCGACGCCGTAGGTGTACTCCTCGATGATGTTGTTGCTGTGGTTCGGATCGATGGTGGTGAAGAACCCATCGCCGCCGTAGATCTCGGCCTGCTTGCCGGCGGAGGTGATCTTGTCCTCACCGTTGTCCTGGAGCCCGGCCACGACGGTGCCGTCCACCGCCATCTCGGCGTCATACGGCTGCTGCGTGTACAGGCCCAGGTTGTTGCCGTCGCCCCAGTTGTTGTTGTTGAAGTCCCCGCCCTTGGCCACATGCTGTGAAAAAACGCCACCGTCACTGCCGGCGAACAGGGTCACCCCGCCCTTGCCGTCGGGGATGAACATCGCCGCGTGCTGGTCGGGGTGGGTGGTGGTGCCGGGGAAAACCGACTGCGTGCTCGGATTGCACGGCACCCCGGTGTTGAGCGCGGCGCACGCGTTCCAGTAGCGGCCGATCACCACCCACGGATCGATCCCCGGGCCCGGAGTCAGGTGCGCCGTGTAGGGGTCGTGGAGGATGGGGTTGGGGACGTTGAGGGCCGCCGGCACTCCCGCGGGAGGCGTGTAGTACTGGTTGTTCTGCCAGATCTCCTCGAGGCCGAAGGCAACGCGCTGCGGGTCACCGTTCTTGTCCGAGAACGACGGATCGGGCTCGATCCAGAGGTTGTACCAGCTCTGGATCCCTGGGCTGTACCCGGCCTGGCCGACCAGGGCGCTGTTGGTGTTGAGGAACTTGGTCTGGCTGTAGTCCATGACCTTGGTCCACGTTGTGCCGAAGTTGTAGGTGGCGTACATGCCATCGAGGTAGGTCGCCAGCCCCAGGCCCACCGCGGTGCCGTTGCACGTCGGGGCCGGGTTGATGCCGGTGTCGAGCACGTCGGGGCAGCCGTTGAACTTGGTGGCGTCCTCGACGATCGCGTACACGGCGTCGTTGTCCTGACCGGCGCCGTGGGCGATGCCCAGCGCGGTGCGGCCGACGACGTTGTTGGCGGCGAAGCCTGTCGACCTGGCGCTCTGGTCCTGGTAGATGAAGCTGTTCGGCTCGCCATTCTTCGTCGAGATGTACAGGCCGTCGCCCGGCGCCTGCAGACACGCTGTCGCCGCGCCATTGAGCCTGCAGCGCATGTTGGTGCTGCCGTCAGGGTTCTTGTCCACCTTCTGACCGGCGCGCCAGCCCACCACCGCCATGACCGAGCCGGCAGCCGCGTTCACCGAGCTGCCACCCTTGACCACCACGTCAGTGACGATGCTGGCGAAGAAGCAGAGCGAGTTGGTGGTGTTGCCCGCGCAGTTCGGTGAGTAGCCGGTGGGCGTTGTGGGCAGGTTCTCGTTGACGAAGCTGGCCCCGCCGTCGGTCGACTTGTAGAGGCCCTTGCTGCTGGCCACGTAGACGGTGGCGCCAGCGGCATCGGCAGGGGAGACCACGACCCGGAAGCTCAGGGCCAGGTCCGGGAAGCCGGCGGCGGTGGTCCAGGTGGCTCCGTCGTTGCTGGAGGTGAAGAAGCCGTGGCCGCTGATGCCGTCACCGCCGAACGAGTTGTCACCTGAGCCAACAAGCAGCCTGCGCAACGGGACGTCGTAGGCGATGGCGCCGACCACCTGGGTGGGCAGCCCGTCGCCGATCGAGGCCCAGTGGGCACCGTCGCTGCTCTCAAAGAGCCCACCGGCGACCGGGGAGGCGAAGAAGCGGCCGCCGTTGCCGGGGTCGTAGGCGAAGCTGCTGATCCGGCCGGAGAGGGCGCGGAAGCCGAGCTGGCCGACATTGCTGTAGTTGCCGTTGGCGCTGCTGGCCATGGGGCACGGGCCGCCGGGGGCCGACGAGGGGGCGGCGCACTCTGGCGCGGTGGCGTACGGCCCCCAGTTGCCCCCGCTGCCCGCGAGGGTGCCGGCCGGCGCCAGCTGAGCCCGCTGAGCCAGCGCCGCCTGATAGGCGCCGGCCTTGACCGTGCCGAAGGGGGCGGTGTCCCGCGAGCGGAAGCTGTTGGCCCGCGACTGGAGGTCGGCGAAGGTCTCGGGCTGGCCGAGCGGCTCGCAGACCGCGGGAGCGTTGGGCAGCCCAGCGCTGATCGCGGTGGTGCCCTTGTCGCAGGCCCCGGCCCGGGCCACGGTGGCCGCGGTCGTCGGCGTCTGCGCGGTCTGGCCGGTGAGCTGGGAGGAGGCCGCGGCGGTCCCGAGCAGGGCCGACGCCATGACCGCGGCCACCACCACACGACGAAGTGACATGTTCCTGCCGTTCATTCCGTCCCTTCCTGAGCCGGCCCGATGGCCTGATCAACGCACCTGCGAACTGTGGCCGGGAAGTGTAGCGGGATTGTCCAGGAAGGACCGCGATGTGCCCGGGCAGGATCCGCGATCGCGCAGGAAGGACCGGCGGAGGTCCGGGAGAGCCGCCGATCGTTGAGGCCGGAGAGCTGGCCGGCCATGAGGGGTCAGGACACCAGGCGGTCCTATACCAGGCGGTCCTATACCCGCCGGTCCTATACCCGCCGGTCCTACAGCCGCCGGTCCTACAGCCGCTGGACCTCAGCCGCGCCGAAGGCGACATCCTTGGTCTCGACCGACCCGGCCGTCCGCCCCGGCGCTGTTTGGTACCTCCAGTACAGGTTGGTGTGCGCAATGACCTGGTCCGGGGGCGGCGCCCCCCATTCCGTGTGGTCCTCCGTCGTGTGGGCGTCGCTGACAAGGGTCGCGTCGTACCCCCTGACGAACGCGCCGTGGAGCGTCGAGCGTATGCACGCATCGGTCTGTGCGCCGACCAGGACGAGTCGCCCGACGCCGAGGCCCGACAGCACGGTCTCGAGGGGGGTGTCCTCGAAGGAGTCGCCGTAGTGCTTCTCGACGAGGGGCTCGGCGTCGCCAGGAGTCAGCTCGGGGACGATCCGCCAGTTGTCGCTCCCCCTGGCGAGCTGCTCGTCCGAGTGCTGGACCCAGACAACGGGACCCGTTCCCGCCGCGCCTTCTCGACGAGGCTGCCGACGTTGGCCACGACCGCGTCGCGCTGATGAGCCCGCTGGACGACGCCGTTCTGCACGTCGACGACGAGCAGCGCGGTGTTCGGCCGGTTCTCGTGTGTGGTCATGGTGTCGTCAGGCGCTCACTCACAGGCCGCCAGAACGACCCTGGGACGGCGGCGATCTGCAGAGCCAGCAGCTCGGCATCGGTCTGAAGCCATTTCGAATCCAGCCGGCTCGCCCGGCGGGCCACGAGCTCATCGCCGACCAGGTCGAGATCGTAGTTGTGCGGGACGCTGCCGCCCAGCTTCCGCACGGTCTTTGCGGCCCCCATCTTGACGAACTCCTCCGGTGGTAGGCCGGGGAGCTGCAGCACGATGACAGCCACGAGGCTGTTGATCCCCTCTCCACTGTTCCCACCGTGGGCGTACCGACGGTGCTCGAAGGCGATCGTGTGCAGCCCGTGCAGCTGAGTGGTGAGCAGGTGCCGGCACACCTCGGCGCCAAACCTGTACACGGGTTTGTACCGCCCCACGAGCTCGGGGGCCTCCGCCTGGTAGGTCCAGCCGTGCTCGGATGCCCACTGTGTCCAGGCGGCGGCGTCCCGCTCGAAATGCGGGTCGCGCAAACCGAACTGGTCCAACGCCCCCCGATAGTTGCGGAGCCACCCCATGATCTGACGATACCACTGGCATTGACGGCCCTCCACGAAGCAGGCGCGCGTGGAAGAGCTCACCGTCACCCGCGGCGTCCGCCTTCTGCGCTGTGCTCACCCTCACCCGCAGCATCCGCGCCCGCTCACTCAGCCTGTCAGCAACCACGCAGGCTCTCGTGCGCGTCGGGCTCCCGCGGGCGCCCGCAACGGGAAGATCGTGCCGGCGACCG
>JAEKNN010000020.1 GCA_016464795.1 Candidatus Amunia macphersoniae
GCTCCTCGACGGGGCACTGGCCGAGCTCGGGGCCGGCGAGTAAGGCAAGACGCCCGACCGGCGCTGTCACGAAGTCTTGCCGGACGTTGTTCTTGTCCAGAATCGCGAGAGCTTGAGTACCTAGGCTCGCATCATTTAAGCGAGCATCCCCGCATCCGGCGACGCTGAGGGCCTAGTCGCCGCGATCCAAACTGACAGACGGGCCACGCGGGAATCCTGCCAGACCCGTCGTTCGGTCTCCGTCTACCAGAGCAGCCCGGCGGCCGGATACATCCTCGACGGCTTCGGCGGCCAACGCGGCGCCAGCGTACACGCCGAACTAGGACCCCTTCCGGGCGATCTCGGTCACGCCCTGACCTTGAGCGCCACCGAAGGGCGTTATCGGCTGTAGCAGCGCTGTGGCACCACCCGATAGCCGCGCCATCGGCTGTTCCTGATCTCAGGACCGCTGGCTGGGGAGAGAGGATTCGAACCTCTGATTGGCTGATCCAGAATCAGCTGCCTTACCACTTGGCCACTCCCCAGCGGCGGGGGAGCAGTCTACCCGAGCCGTCGCTGCGCGCCCCAGGAAAGGCCGAGCTGGGACGGCCCGATCGCACACAATGACTCGCTGAGGCGAGCTCACCCGGAGTTTGGCCCCAGGGTCACGGGTCTATACTGAAATCCGTGGATCTTCCTGAGCTGCTCCGCTCGCAGGCCAAGCGCTACCGGTGCGCTGTCTGCAACATCAACATGGCCGACTGCGGAATCAAGGTCATCACCCAGCAGGGGAATCGTGCTCTGGTGAGAGTCACCTGCGCCTCGTGTGACGACGAGAACCTCCTCCAGATCATCTTCCAGACCGAGGGCGAGCCCATCGAGAACGAGGGTCAGAAGGTGGCCACGATCAGCGAGGGCATCCCGCCGGTGCCGGACCCGATCAGCTCGGACGAGCTTCTCGACCTTCGTGACATTCTCTCGGCCCACCAGGGCGGATTTCGCGAGCTTCTCGACCGCCACTGAGCCTCGGCTCGCCTAGGAGCCGCGGCTGGCTGTGCGCCGTCGGCTCGGCTGCTGCCCCGTCGACCCGTTGGCGCTGAGGTTGGCAGGACTCGCTCCAGCGGCTACCGTGGGTGACGGCGTCGGCTTGGGGCTGGGCGTCGGCCTGGGGGTGGGCGTTGGCAGGATCGGCGTCGGGCCTGGTGAAAAGCTGACCGGCGGCGCCGACGCGGATTGGGATGGGGGTGCGCTCGGGGTATCCGTTGGAGTCGGGGTGGAGGAAGCGCTGGGAGAGGAGGAAGGGCAGCCAGACGCGCTGCTCTGCCCCGTATCACCTGCTGAGCAGCCGGTCAGAGGTCCATTCACCGGCTGGAACGCGCTCGGTTTGGACAGGCCGTTGACGAACGGCACCGCGATCGCCGCACCCGTGCTGGTGCCGAACACCTGGTCCATCCCCTCCTCACCCTGCTGGGTGCTGGTGTGTCCGGTCCAGCTGGCCACCACCCAGTCCGGGGTGTAGGTCATGTAATAGGCGTCGACATAGTTGTCGGTTGTCCCCGACTTGCCGGCGGTGTCGTACTTGAACTTGAGATTCCACTGCTTGGCGTAGTTGCGCAGGATCGCCGTCATCGCCCACGCCTGGGCAGGCGTCATGGTGTCGCCATAGCCGGGTGCCTGAGTGAAGTCACGCAGCACCGCACCGGTGCCATCGGTGATCTTGAGGATGCCGCGCGCCACCACCTTGTGGCCGCCGTTGGCGAAGGCGGCATACGCGGAGGTGTGGTCGATCATCCGCACCGCCGAGGTGCCGATCCCCGTGCTCAGGTTGGCTTCCTGCGGTGTGCAGGTGCAGATGCCCATGCCGTAGGCGAAGTTGATGACGTTCTGGACGCCAGCCATCTGCATGGCCTGCTCAGTGGCAACGTTGCGAGACAGCACCAGCGCGCGAGAGGCCGGAAGCGGCCCCAAGAAGTTGCCGTCGAAGTCGGGAACGCCGCCCAGCTTCTGCGACTCCGAACGCGTGTCCTGGAGGATGCTGTCGGGCTTGAAGATGCCGCTCTTGAAGCCCTCCTCGTAGACGTACGGCTTGAATGACGAGCCCGGTCGCCGCGACGCGGTCACGATGTTGTACTGACCCGAGATCGACCTGTCGTTGAAGTTCGCGGACCCCACCATCGCCTGGATGTTCCCGGTGCGGCTGTCGATCATCAGCAGCGCTCCGTTGGTGGCGCCTCTGGGCTTGAGCCCGTTGACGCCGTCCACCACCGCCTTGTTGGCCTGGTTCTGGAGGTTGAGGTCGAGCGTTGTGTTGACCGTGAGATCGCCCTGAAGATACTGCGGGTCCTGGCCGAAGATGTCCGGCAGCTGATCCTGGATGTACTGCACGAAGTGGGGTGCGGGCCCGGAGTTGTTGGCCGACTGGCCGTTGGCGAGGTCGGCGGTCAGGCTCTGGCGGTTGGTCTGCTGCTGAGCCTGCTGCTCGCTGTTGGCGTTCCTGCCGCCGACGAGCGGATCGACGGCGTCAGCATCAGCCTGCTTGACCTGCCCGACGGCAACCAGGCTGCCGAGCACGTAGTGCATCCGTGAGTAGGCGGCGTCGGGGTTCTGGTATGGATCGTTGAACGACGGCGCCTGGGGGAGGCCGGCGAGCAGCGCTGCCTCCGGAAGGGTGAGATCTTTGGCGTGCTTGCCGAAATAGCGCTGCGAGGCCGACTCGATGCCGTACGCGTTCTCACCGTAGTAGGTGATGTTGAGGTACTGATCGAGGATTTCCTGCTTGGTGAACTTGCTGTCGATCTGGTTGGCGAGCAGTGCCTCCTGCACCTTGCGCAGTGGCGACTTCGACGCGCCCCCTCCGAAGAACGCCTGCTTGGCCAGCTGCTGGGTGATGGTGCTGGCGCCGTACGCAGCGCGGCGCAGGATGAGGTCGTCGACCAACGCCTTGAGGACGCGCGTCGGGTTGAATGCCCCCTCGCTGTAGAAGGTGCGATCCTCGGCAGCGATCGTCGCCTGCTGCAAGAGGGGCGCGATCTGGTCGATGGGGACGCTGCGACGGCTCTCCCTCTTGTGACCGATCTCAGCGAGCAGGGTGCCGTGCGAATCGAGGATCTTGATGGTGCCGGTCGCCTGGCCGATGGCGTTGATGTCGGGAAGGGTCGCCGCCGAGTACGCGACCAGCCCGCCGACAGACAGGATGCCGACCAGGAACAGGGCCACGCCGACGGCCAGCGCCTTCTTCCAGCGGGTGTTCAGTCGCCAGCGCCCCCCGGCTGGTCGTGGTGCCGCCGTCCCAGAGCGACGCCGGCCTCGCCGCGGTCGCGGCGACCGCGACCCGGTTGGATCGGCCACCGATCAGCCCGGCTTGGCAGGCTCTGCGGACTGCTCGCCCTGGCGGGTCATGTAGCGCTTGGCCGCGTAGGTCCCGCCCGCGGCAGCGGCTGCCGAGACCCCGCGGATGGCCACCTTCTGCCACAGCGGCCCCTCGTCTGCCGAGATCTTGGCGCCGTCCAGCTGCTTGCGGATGGCGGCAAGCTCCGCCGCCATCTCCTGGAAGTTGGTGGGCGCGTGGGCGGGTTCCGGCTTGCCGCGGAGGACCCGGCCAAGCACCAGCACCGCCACCGTGGCCACAAGCACGATGCCGCCCACGATCGCGTACCTGGGCCCGTCGCGCTGCAGCCGCGCCTTCCAGTCGAGCTCCGCGCGGATCCGGGCCTCGAGCTTGTCGATGGTCCTGGCCAGCGCCTGCTTGGTCAGCTGTCGCTCGCGTTCCGCTTGGTCAATCGCTTGAGCCACGCCACGTCCTCCTTGACCGAGCCAACCAATTCCTTGCCGCCGCCGATGCCACGGCGCAGCGAGCGCAACCCGAGAAGGCCCACGAGACCGGCGAGCAGAGCAAACACCAGGGCCATCAGCAGCCACCACAGCCAGCCCGAGAAGAGATGGCCCGCCAGCGCTGTGGGAATGGCGGCCAGGGCGAAGATGGCGAAGAACAAGGCCAGGACGGCAGCGCCCACGAACAGCCCGACGGCGACGGCGAACCTCTTGACAGTGGCAATTGCCTCAGCCTTGGCGAACTCGATCTCCGCCTTGGCGAGACGCACCGCGTCGTCAACGGCCTCGCGGACGATGCCAGGGATGCTGTCGTCTCGATCCCCCTCGGGCATCCTCACGGCTCCAACTGCGAGACGTCGACGTCACGCAGCCCTTCGGGGGGTTGGACCCCGTGCTGGTAGAGAAGCTTCATCAGCGACAAGACGTAACGCACTCCTGTGAGGTTGACACCGTGGTTGCGGGTGAGATTCTGAATGGTCTGGAGCTTGAAGATGTCGCGTTGCGAGTAGCGCCGCCGGTTGGTGGTGGTGCGCTGAGGCACGACCAAGCCCATGTTCTCGTACATCATCAGTGTTCGCGGGTGGGTTTCGAGGATCTCCGAGGCCACGCTGATGGTGTAGATGGGCTTGTCGAGCCCCGGCTGGCCGGCGGGGACTGCGGCACGTTGCTGACGGCCTACTCCTTCAGCCACTCGTCGATTCCCTCTGAAAGGACGATGGGCGAGGTCTGGGCCTTGACCAGGAACTCCATGGCACCCAGCTTCAGCCCCCGGTCGACCAGCTCCCTCTCGCCGTAGTTGCTGAGGATGATCACCGGGATGTCCGCTGTGGTGTCCTGGCCGCGAAGCTCCTCGAGAACAGTGAAGCCATCCTTCTTGGGCAGGCGGATGTCGAGGAAGACGATGTCCGGGGTGAGCTCGGTGGCCCGGCGGACACCCTCTTCGCCGTCCATGGCGACGTGGACTCGGTAACCGTCCTTCTCGAGCTTGAGCTTGTACATCTCGAGAGTCTCCCGGTCGTCCTCGATCAGGAGAACGTCGATCACCTGGTCGTCGTCGGCGCTCACCTCGACCTCCACTTCCCGGACAGGCCGGCTCACGGCTGGCCGATGGTGCGGAGTATACGCCCCCTACCACCACCAACCTGTTGTGATAGCCGTCCCGACGCCTTTCGTGTCAGAGGCGGACGTGGGAGACATCGATGTCGGCGAGGTGCTCGGGCCGGGCGATCTGGTTCTCACCCAGCATCCGGAGCAGCTGGATCACGTAACGGGCGCCGTTGAGGTTGAGGCCGTGCTCGCGGGTCAGACGCTGGATCGCCTGTAGCGTGAGCACATCCCGCTGGGAATAGCGACGCCGGTTGGTGCTGGTGCGCTGCGGAACGACCAGCTGGAGATGCTCGTACATCATCAGGGTGCGAGGATGCGTGGCCAGGATCTCCGCCGCCACGCTGATGGTGTAGATCGGCTTGTCGAGCGCCAGGCGAGCGGCCGCTGCCGGCACGGTGGCGCTCATCGGGCCCTCGACGGCGGGCAGGCGGCGATGGTCATCCGGCGGCATCGGTGCCGCCGATCGTACCCGCCTCTACCCTCGGTTGACTCGGCAACCAGGCAGCTGCGGCGTAACCGTCTCCCCCCTGGTGGCGTACCACGCTGCAGACCATGCCAGAGACCAACACGCTCCGCAAGTCGCGTTCCCTCGCCGGCGTCCCGTCAGGAATCGATTCCCTGCGGGTCCGCGAGCGCTACCTGCGCCGCCGCAGCCAGCGCCGGCGGCTCGGTGACCGCGGCTTGGCCGCGCTCTGGGTGACCGTGGGCGCTGTGGTCAGTTGGATCTTCGTGGTTGGCTTCACCACCCTGGCCCGCTGACCCTCAGGGCCCGTTGGTCTCATCCGAGCGGGTCAGACCTTGAGCAGGTCGCGGAGGTCCTGCAGCTGCAGGGCGATCCAGCGGTTGATGTCGGCCGATCGCACCGTCTCACAGATCCTCTCCGCACGCGCCCGCTTCTGGGGGGCATCCATCATCAGGCCCAGGTAGAGGGCCTCAGCGGTCTCGTCGATGTCGAAGGGATTGACGGTGAGGGCAAAGTCGCCGAGCTCCTCGTGTGAGCCGGCGTTCTCGCTGAGGACCATGACCCCATCACGCCGGTTGCACAGCACTCCCTCCTTGGCAACCAGGTTCATGCCGTCGTAGATGGGGTTGACGAGGAGAACGTCGAACTGACGGTAGCCGGCCAGCGCCCGAGCCATCACGTCGTCGATCTCGACACGGATCGGCGTCCACCCCCCGCTGCTGAACTTCCTGTTGATGCCGGCGGCAACACTGAGCACGCTGCCGAGGTAGGCGCGGTAGTCGTCGATGTCCTGCCGGCTCGGTTGGAGGTACGCCCAGAACTGCACGGCACCGTGCAGCTCGTGGTGATCCTCGAGCATGCGCTCATAGGCGAGGAAGCCACGCACGATGTTCTTGCTGAGGTCAGTGCGATCCACGCGCAGGATCAGCTTCTCGGGCCGCCAGGTCAGCAGCCGTTCCTCCTCGATGCGCACGTCCTCACCCTCCGCCTGCTGCAGCAGCCCACCGACGTCGACGCTGATCGGATAGTTGCGCACCCAGACCACGCGTCCCTCGAAGAAGACCGTCCGCTCACGGAAGTCGACAGTCAGGCCGAGGTTCTCCTCGCAGGTGAGCAGGAAGTTGCGCACGTCACGCCGGGTCTGGAAGCCCACCAGGTCGGCCCCGAGCAGGCCCTGGACGATGGCATCCCTGATCTGCTTGGGAAGGACCGTCCAGGACATGGGCGTCGGCCAGGGGATGTGCACGAAGTGCTGGATGCGCACATCGGGGAGCTGGGCACGAACCATGCCGGGCACGCAGTACAGCTGGTAGTCCTGAACGAAGACCAACGGCGGCTGGCTCGACGCCTTCGCCTCGGCCACGACGCGGTCGGCGACGAGCTGGTTGACCCGCACGTAGCCCTCCTGCCACGCGTGCCGAGTGGCTGTGTCGACGATGGGCTCGCGGGCGAGGTCCCAGAGATAGTGCTGGATGAACCACAGCAGCGGGTTGCTGATGGTGTTGTAGTAGAGCTCGTAGGAGTCGGGTCGTGGCTGCACGAAGGCGACTCGATAGCTGGTGCCATCGTCGGTGACCAGCTCCGCGGGATCCCCACGGGCGGCCAGGATGCGGTCGGGGTCGTCACGGGCGACCGCGACCCAGAGCGCCCTGGTCGACGCCGCCAGGGAGCTCAGCGCCGTGACCAGCCCCCCCGCACCCCTGACCAGACGCTCGGGCGTGTTCCGATAGGCGTCGGCAAGTTCCAGTGTCAGCGGGGCACGATTGGCCACCACGATCGGTTGAACGTCGCCGAGCACCTCCTGCAGGTATGACTGGATGGCAGCCAGCGATCGTCCTCCTTAGCCCGCGCGCACGTGTGGGGCCGGTCAGCCGAGGATGACGTCGTAGAAGTACCGATCCCTGCGCGGCACGTTCTGGTCGACGTGGATGTGCTTGACCTGGGTGTACTCGCGGAGCCCGTAGGTGCCGAGCTCGCGACCCGTGCCGCTCTGCTTGTAGCCGCCGAACGGCGCCAGCGGGTTGAGCAGGTGCCAGTCGTTGATCCACACAGTTCCGGTGCGCAGCTGCTTGGCCATCTCGATGGCGGTGCGTGTGTCGCGCGACCAGATGCCCCCGGCCAGGCCGTAGATCGAGCTGTTGGCGCGCCTGATCACCTCCCCCGGATCATTCCAACGCTGCACCGCCAGAACCGGGCCGAACACCTCCTCGGTGGCGACGTGCGAGGTGGCGGCGACGTCGGTCAGCACGGTTGGCTGGATGAAGTGGCCCCTGTCACCGACGCCATCTGCACGACCGCCGCCGGCCAGGACGGTGGCTCCCTCGCGCTGCGCCCGGTCGATGGCCGAGAGGATGGTGTCGTATTGGCGGCGGGAGATGACCGGCCCAACCTGGGTGTCGTAGTCGGACGCGTCACCGACGCGCAGCTTGGCGGCGGTGTCGACGAGGCGCTCCATGAAGGCGTCGTAGATGTCGTCATGGACGAACAGCCGAGTCCCGGACTCGCACATCTGCCCCTGGTGGAAGAAGCTGCCGAAGAGGGTGCCGTCGACTGCGATGTCGAGGTCGGCGTCGGCACAGACGATGTTGGCCGACTTGCCGCCGAGCTCGAGGGTGACCTTCTTGATGGTGGGGGCCGCCATCTCGAGGATCCGGCGGCCCACGGCGGTGCTGCCGGTGAACGCCACCTTGTCGACCTCGGGATTTGTCACCAGCTCCTCGCCGACGTCGTTGCCCGGGCCGGTGACGACGTTGAGAACGCCCCGTGGGAGCAGGCCGGTCTCGTCGATCGCCCGCGCCACCTCGAGCAGGGTCAACGGGGTGGACGGCGACGGCTTGAGCACGATGCTGTTGCCCATCGCCAGCGCCGGCGCTAGCTTCCACATGGCGATGATCAGTGGATAGTTGAAGGGGACGATGCCGGCACACACCCCGATCGCCTCGCGCTGCACGAAGTTCCAGCTGACATGAGGGATGTCGATCCACGGGAGGGGCTCGTACCAGGGGATCTGCAGGGCCTGCTCGGCCATCGAGCGGAACGTCTCGACGGCGATCGGAGCATCGACCACTGAGGCCTTGCGGATGGTGGCGCCCGCCGTCTGCGCCTCCAGCAACGCCCACTCCGTGCTCCGCTCTGCGAGGTGCTCGGCGATCTCGAACATGATCCGGCTCCGCTGCAGCTGGGTCTTGTTGCGCCACTCTCCGGACTCGAACGAGCGCCGTGCCGCCGCGACCGCCCGCCGCACATCATCGCGGCCGCCGGCAGGAGCGAGCGCCACGACCTCCTCGGTGGAGGGGTTCTCGACCTCGAAGGTGGCACCGTCCTGGGATGCGGTCCACTCGCCGTCGATGTACTGCTGGTACGTCGCCAGCTCGGGCCGAACGATGGTCGCCACGCTGCCACCTCCTGTTGACGGGGTCTCGATTATGCGGCGACGCCGGCCGCGGGCGGCCCCATACGGGCGACCGGGAGTCGACGCGCTCACAGCCGGGTCAAGGATCTGCAACAGCAGGGTGCGATCCGGGCACGGCGCTCCCGCCCGTCGGGAATGCGGGGGAGAATCCGACCATGCCCACCCGGCCGCCCCGCCCGCGCGTGCTCCTCGTCGACGACGACGCCCGCCTGGTCCACATCGTCTCGCTCTATCTCCAGGTGCAGCAGTTCGAGGTGAGCTCGGCAGCCGACGCCACGCTGGCCCTGGAGCAGCTGAGACGCGGCCTCCCCCACCTGGTGATCGTCGACGTGATGATGCCCGGCGTCGATGGCATCACCCTCTGCAGACAGATTCGAGCGATGCCCGGCGGTGACTCGCTCCCGATCATCGTCTTCACCGCGCTCAGCGACACCGCCGAGCTGGAGGCGGCGCGGGACGCCGGCGCTGACCGGGTCATCTGCAAGCCCTTCAACCTCACCGGCCTCGGCCAGGCTGTGCAGGAGCTCCTTCCCGAGGCGATCGTCGCCGCAACTTGATAACCACAAAAGGGGGGGCCAGACGATCACGCCAACCCTCCAAGAAAAGGACCCGAACTCTTGCTCACTGATCGCTTCCTGCGCTGCCGCGAAGCCGCCGTCACCGCCGTGGGTGGGGCCGACGAGGGCGGCCAGGGCATGACCGAGTACGCACTGATCCTGGTCCTCATCGCCGTGCTCGTCATCCTCGTCCTCACAGTTCTCGGCAAGAGGACCCAGAACCTCTACTCGAACGTGGGCAGCGGCCTGGGTCAGTAGCCGCGCCCCCGGGCCGGGCGTGTCCTCAGCGGCGACCGGCTGATGTCCGTGGGCTGTCCTGGGGGCACCCATAGCGTGAGTCGACTTGCCGGGGATGCTCGAGTTCGGGGGTGACGATGGAACAGGTCTCCATGAACGACGGCCTGGACGGGCGCGAGACCGTCGCCTTCGGTCTGGGCGCTGCTGAGGTGGCTGTCTTCGTCCTGGCGTTGTTGACTGCGTATGCGGCTCTTCGCAGCGGCCTGCCCGGAGTGCTCGAGTGGTCGCTGGCGGGGCTGATCGCCGGGACCGGGGCGGCACTGGCCTGGGGTCGCGTGTCGGGGCGGTCGTTGCTGGAATGGACGGTGCTGCTGGTCCGGTTCCTGGCCCGCAACCGGGTTCGGTGGCCAGGCAGCTCCGGGCGAGTTCCGGCGCCGCCAGGGTTGCGGACACTGCTGGCGACGACCTCGTCGCTGGTCGGCCGTCGCGGCGGGTCGCAGGCAGGCGCCGCGCTGATGCCGCTTGCCCTGCGGCGTCACCGGGCGCCATC
Source organism: Candidatus Amunia macphersoniae (assembly GCA_016464795.1). Classification (GTDB taxonomy): domain Bacteria; phylum Chloroflexota; class Dormibacteria; order Aeolococcales; family Aeolococcaceae; genus Aeolococcus; species Aeolococcus macphersoniae. The sequence goes on from JAEKNN010000020.1 coordinate 10,137, forward strand.
GAACGCCTCGGCTGGCGGGGCAGGCGCACAGCCGGCCGTGACCGGCAGCGGGCGCCGCCAGGAGGCGGCCCCCCGGCGTCCCCAGGTGGAAGCATTCTTCTCGCTGAACGGTGGCAGCGGGCGCACGGCGCTGGCGGTGGAGCTCGCCGCGCTCATGGCCGTTCGAGGGACCGCCGACAGGGCCACAGGTACAGCGGGCATGCGGGTGGCCCTGCTCGACCTCACCACGCGCAGCCCGGCGGTGGGGTTGCGGTTGGGCATCCCGGTTCCCTCTACCAGGGCTGAGCAGGCCCGGATGGTCACCCACCCCACCGGTGCGACGGTGTTTCCTGGGCCCGTCCCGGACCTTCCCTCCGGCGAGGCCACAGCGCGGTGGGCACGAACTCTGATCGGCGAGGTGGAGCAGGGCGGGGCGGACGTGATCATCGTCGACGTCGATTGCGACCTGAGCGCCCTCTGCATCGAGGCGCTGGGCAGGTGTGACCGGGTGCACATCACCGTCACCCCCACCGCCGGCGGCGTGCTCGACGCGTATCGCAGCACCGCCGTGCTGCGCCGGCTCGGGCTTCGCGACCGTCTCGACTACGTCGTCAACCGCTGCGGAGGCCCCGTCGACATGCACGAGCAGATGGCCGATCTGGGTGGAGACATCGTTGCCGAGATCCCGCTCGCCGATGCCTTTGTCGATGCTGAGAACAGCCACCGAGTCGCCGCGCTGGGCGGACCCACGCCGTGCCTGGCTGCACTTGCCAAGCTTGCCGACCACATCCAGGAGCGGATCCCGGGCAGCCGCCCTGGCATCGGGTCACGATGGGGATCCCATGCGGGCTGAGCGGGGCTCATGCGCTCCGCCGGACGGCGGCTGAGGGCGCCGTGACCGTCGCCGCCATCGCGCTCGAACCGCTCGACCTGACCGCCCTGGAGCCCGCCGCACAGGCCGCGTGCACCGACAGCATGGGGCGATTGCTGTGCGCGCTGGAGGTCCCGCTGCAGTTCGTGGTGCGACGGCGTCGGGCCTCGCCGCCCAGCTCCAGCGGCGTGGATCGGGCGGACCGCGTCGCCGCCGAGCTCGACGCCGCGATGCGCGCCCATCAGGCGCAGATGCTCGCCAGCCTGCCCGCGTTCCGCTCGGAGGTGACCGCCGTGATCCGCCGCGCCGATGGGGACCAGGGAGCGCTTCAGCGCCAGTTGGGCATGGTCATCGAGATGCTTCGCGGCGTTGGCGTTCGCTGTCAGGTGGTGCCGGGCGACGCACTGGGCGGGCCCGCCGACCTCGACCCTGTCGGCTGGGTGGAGAGGGTGCGGGCGGTCGGGGTGGCCGGGGGCACCCGCTGCGGGCTGGAGCTGGAACGGCTTCCCGGTCGTTCTGTCGGCCTCGGCTGGTTGCACACGGTGCTGGCAGCTGCTGCGGAGTTCGATGCGGCCATCCACCTCATCCCCGTGGACGCCGCAGCCGCGCACCGCGCTGTGGAGCGCCGGCTGCGCAGCCTGACGGCTGATCGGCTTCTCGAGCTGGATCGCGGACGCATCGGTGACCCGGCCGTGGACGTCGGCCTGGAGGCCGCGGAGGCCTTGCGCGACCGGCTGGCGCGCAACGAGGTGCGCCCCGTGCGTCTCTCCATCGTGGTCGCCGCCCATGGACGCGACCAGCCCGCCGCGCGCCATGCCGCTGAGGTCATCCGCGCGGCGGCGGCGGCCGGCGGCCTGCGCCTGCGGCACGCGCACCTCCGACACGCGGCGGCGCTTCGCGGCACCCATCCCCTCGGCGAGCCTGTCGACGCCGGCAAGCTGGTCGACTCAGCCGCCGCAGCGACCTGCCTGCCACTGACTGAGACGCTGTGCGACGACCCGGGGGGATACCGCCTCGGAGTGGGCCGGCGTTCGGGTGTGCCCGTGGTGGTGGATGTCTTCGACAGCTCCAAGCACAGCAACGCCAACACCGCGGTCTTCGCGACCAGCGGCCACGGCAAGAGCTTCACGCTCGGCGCGCTGGTGCTCGAGGCGGCCGCCCATGGGGTGGGCTCGCTGATCGTCGATCCCGAGGGCGAGTACCAGCGGCTGATGCACGCCAGCGGCGGTCAGTACCTGCGCCTGGGCCGGCGCGCCGCCGGTGCGCTCAACGTCTTCGACGCGGCGCCAACCGCCGAGGAGGCCATCCCGGTGGCCGTGGACCTCATCAACGTGCTCTGCGGCAGCGTTCTCGGAGAGGTGGAGCGGGCCCGGGTGGACGCCGCCCTGCATGGGGCGGTGGTCAGCGCCGCGGCGGCCGGGCGAATGCCCCTGCTCGGCGACTGCGTTGCCGCGCTGGAGCACAAAGCGCCGCGCGCGGCCACGGTGTTGCGCCGCGTCTGCGGCGGCGCCCTCGGGTCGATCTTCAACGCCCCCAGCGACATCGACCTCGAGGGCGAGCTGTGCGCCATCTCGCTGCGCGATCTCCCCCACGAGTTCGTCCCGGCCGCGACGCTGCTGATCGCTCAGTGGCTGTGGACGCGGGTGCGGCGCGAGCCCCGCCGCCGGCACATCGTCCTCGACGAGGTGGGCGCGCTCTGCGTGCATCCCCCGCTGCGCGACCTGCTCGTCCAGCTGGCCCGCCGATGCCGCAAGTACGGCGCATCGTTGGTGGTGGCGACGCAGAACGTCGAGGACCTGCTGCGCAGCGAGGAGGGCTCAGTGGTGGCCACCAACTGCGCCACTGTGCTGTTGGGCGGGCACCGGGCTGCCGAGGCGGCCCACATGGAGAGGGCGTTCGGGCTCACCGAGGCGCAGCGCCGGTTCGTCGAGCACGCCCCACGGGGCGAGTTCCTGCTCCTGGCGGGTCGGCGTCGCTGCGAGATCCGCGTCGACGTGCCCGATCTCCACCGAGCGATCCTGGTGGCCCAGTAGGCGCACTCGGCGGCGCATGGGCCTGGCGGAGTTGGCCGCATCCGGGTGCCACAACCCCTTGACGTCCTGGGCGTCAGGGACCAACATATGGGGGCCGCGGGACGTTTGACCCCCAAGATGTGGGATAATCGTGGATCACACCGGCCAGGTCGGGGAGACTCGACCCGGGGCGCCGTCCCATCCAACGCCGCACCAGGACCAGCGCCCGGCCGGGATCTTTGACGAGGGAACATTGTGGACCGACCTCTCACCGACACCACCAGCACCAAGGCGCAACCTGCCGCCCAGGGCCCAAAGACACGCAGGAGCGCAAGCTCGACCGCCAAGGTCGAGCTGTCCGGGGAGGCGGCCGGGCTCAAGGTCACCCGCCGCTTCACGCGCGATGGCGTCCACCCCTTCGACGAGGTGCGGTGGGAGAAGCGTGCGGCGGTGATCGGCAACGAGCGCGGCGAGGCGGTGTTCGAGCAGCAGGATGTGGAAATTCCGGCGTCCTGGTCGCAGATGGCCACCAACGTGGTGGTGAGCAAGTACTTCCGTGGCCCGCTGGGCACACCGCGACGCGAGACCAGCGTCAAGCAGATGATCTCGCGAGTCTGCGACACCATCGCCACCTGGGGCCGTGAGGGTGGCTACTTCGCCAGCGAGGACGACGCGCAGACGTTCCAGGACGAGCTGACCCACCTGGTGCTGCACCAGAAGATGAGCTTCAACAGCCCTGTGTGGTTCAACGTTGGCGTTCCCGGGGGCCGGCCGCAGGCGTCGGCGTGCTTCATCAACTCGGTCGAGGACACCATGGAGTCGATCCTCACCCTGGCCAAGACCGAGGGGATGCTCTTCAAGTATGGGAGCGGCACCGGCACCAACCTCTCTCCGCTGCGCAGCTCCAACGAGCAGCTGGGAGGTGGCGGCACCGCCAGCGGCCCCGTCTCGTTCATGAAGGGCTTCGATGCGTTCGCCGGTGTCATCAAGAGCGGCGGCACCACTCGGCGCGCGGCCAAGATGGTGATCCTCAACGCCGATCACCCGGACATCGATGAATTCGTCACCTGCAAGGTGAACGAGGAGAAGAAGGCCTGGGCCCTGATCGAGGCCGGTTACGACTCCTCCTTCACCGGCGAAGCCTACGCCTCGGTGTTCTTCCAGAACAGCAACAACTCAGTGCGTGTCACCGATGAGTTCATGCGCGCCATCGCGGACGATCGCGACTGGCACCTGCGCGCCGTGATCGATCCCAACCGCGTGGTCAAGACGATGCGCGCTCGCGATCTGCTCCGGCTGATGGCGGAGTCAGCGTGGCAATGCGGGGATCCCGGGATCCAGTACGACACCACCATCAACGACTGGCACACGTCGGCGAACAGCGGTCGGATCAACGCCAGCAATCCGTGCTCCGAATTCGTTTTTCTCGATGACACCGCGTGCAACCTGGCGTCGCTCAACCTGATGAAGTTCCTCAGCAACGACGGCACCTTCCACGTCGAGGACTACCGCCACGCGGTGCACATGACCATCACCGCGCAGGAGATCCTGGTCGGCAACGCGTCCTATCCCACCGAGCGAATCACCAAGAACAGCGAGGACTTTCGCCCGCTCGGCCTCGGCTACGCCAACCTCGGCGCTCTGCTGATGGCCCGCGGCGTTCCCTACGACTCGCCCCAGGGGCGTGACCTGGCGGCGTGCGTCACCGCGATCATGACCGGCGAGGCCTACGCACAGTCGGCACGGATGGCGCGCGAGGTGGGCCCATTCAAGGGATTCTCTGGCAATCGCCAACCGATGCTGCGGGTGATCGCCAAGCATCGCGAGGCGGCGTACAACATCCCCAACGACAACGTCGAGGCCGACCTGGTGACCGCCGCCCGCCACGCCTGGGACGAGGCCCACGAGCTCGGCGCCAAGCACGGATACCGGAACGCCCAGTCCACCGTGCTCGCGCCCACCGGCACCATCGGCTTCATGATGGACTGCGACACCACCGGCGTCGAGCCTGACATCGCCCTGGTCAAGTACAAGAAGCTGGTCGGCGGCGGCATGCTCAAGATCGTCAACCAGACGGTGCCGTTGGCCCTGCAGCGCCTGGGCTACGGCGACACCGCGGTGGCAGACGTTTGTGCCCACATCGACAGAAACGACACCATCGAGGGGTCACCGTCCTTGCGTGACGACGACCTGCCCGTGTTCGATTGCGCCTTCACCCCGCAGAACGGCACCCGCTCGATCGTGTGGCAGGGCCACGTGCGGATGATGTCGGCGGTGCAGCCGTTCCTGTCAGGTGCGATCAGCAAGACCGTCAACATGCCCAACGAGGCCACCGTCGACGAGATCGAGCAGGCCTACATCGACGGCTGGAAGCTGGGGCTCAAGGCACTGGCGATCTACCGTGACGGCAGCAAGCGCAGCCAGCCGATGGCCACGTCGATGGACAAGACCACCGGCCGCACCGTGCAGATCGTCGAGCGCCCGCTGCGCAAGCGACTCCCCGCGGAGCGCAAGGCGCTGACCCATCGCTTCGAGGTGGGTGGCCACGAGGGCTACATCACCGTCGGCCTCTACGACGACGGTCAGCCCGGCGAGATCTTCCTGAAGATGGCCAAGGAGGGCTCCACGGTCAGCGGGCTCATGGACGCCTTCGCGACCGCGGTGTCGCTCGCCCTGCAGTACGGCGTCCCACTGCAGGCGCTCGTGGACAAGCTCTCGCACACGCGGTTCGATCCCCAGGGCTTCACCAAGAACCCCGAAGTGCCGATCGCCAAGTCGCTGATGGACTACATCTTCCGCTGGATGGCATCGCGCTTCATGCCCCAGGACGATCGGGACAGGCTCGGCATCATCCGCCGCGACGGGGAGGAGGTGGCCACCACCGCGCCGGCCGCTCTCAGCACCGCCTCGGCGAGGGCAGGGGTGAGTGGCTTTGCCGCCGTGCGCGCGATGAGCGCGGCGCCCATCGCCGACGGCATGCCCGCGCCCTTCGTGAACCAGGGCGACGCGCCATCGTGCAGTGATTGCGGCAGCCTCATGGTGCGCAGCGGCGCTTGCTATAAGTGCCACAACTGCGGAGCCACCTCGGGGTGCTCCTGACCAGCTGATACGCCCCTCCCCCCTGTTCGGAGCCCGGTCACGGCTGTCGTGGCCGGGCTCTTCCTCGGCGCGGCAGGGGTGAGTGGCTTTGCCGCCCCAGCGACGTCCAGCCCGCGAATCATGAGAGCGCCCAGGCGGGTCCGCGCGAATCGCTCAACATCGGATGCAGCGAAAATGGGTATCCTTCACGCTGTAGTTTCTTGACAGTGCCCCTAACAAGGAGAATCCTGATGGCCGAGACCAACACCTTCGCTCGATCCCTTCATGACGTGGGTCTCGCGGCCTGGTTCGGTGGCTCGCTGATGGGGGTCGTGGGCGTCAACAAGTCCGCCGCCGCCGTCACGTCGCCCGACCAACGCGCCCGGGTCGCCAACGCCGCGTGGGCGGCATGGACGCCCGTCAACGCGGCCGCCATCGCCATCCACAGCGTCGGCGGTGTCCTGCTGATCGCCAACAACAAGGGACGGCTGACCGGCCAGAGCGGCGTTCTCGGATGGACCATCGGGAAGGGTGTGCTCACCGCCGGCGCCCTGGCGGCCACCGGGTACTCGCGCATCCTCGGACAGAAGATCATGAACGCAGGCGATGTCCCGGTCGAGGATGGGGTCACCCCCGCTTCCGCGACGCCCGCGGACGTTGCCGCTGCTCAGCGCCAGCTGAAGATGCTGCAGTACGCGATCCCAGCTCTCACCGGCGCGATCCTCATCGCCAGCGCCCGGATGGGCGAGCAGCAGCGTCCCACGTC
>JAEKNN010000039.1:0-16198 GCA_016464795.1 Candidatus Amunia macphersoniae
GGCACGAGGGTGGTCCACCTACCAAAGTTTACTCCGGTTACATGGATACCCCCAAGCAGGTTAATGCCCGTACTGTTGGGGTCGCCTACTCCCATCCTTTGCACAAGTAGGGCCGGGTTTGCATTGGGCGGTGCGGGCGCCTACCCCTGCCCAGACATTAGCTGCTACCCGAGTGCGGTACCAGTTGCTCAGGGAGTTGACATGGTGAGAAACGTAGAGCACGCGCCGGCGCCGGAGGTTCCAGGCCCCGTCGCAAACCGCCGCTTCAACGTTCGTCGGATTGCGTTGCTCAGCGCGGCCATCACCGTCGCAGGGGTGCTCGGCGCCACCGGCGTGGTCGGGCGGGCCTCCAGCGACGGTAGTGGCGCGGGCGGGAACGACGGTGACAACAGCCCCGTGATCTACCGCGGTCCCGTCCACCATGCGGTGTTGTGCCAGCCCCCATATGACAGCGGGTCGAACACCGGCCAGACGCGGATGGACTCCGGAAATGAGAACCAGTTCGGGTGCCAGAGGTCGTATGACGGCGGCCATGAGGTGCGCCGACAGAATTGTGATCGCACTCGCGACGAGCAGGGGACCTGGTCGTACAAGCCCACCGCCCCAGCACCGCCCACCGAGTTCGACTTCAACGGCACCTACAAGGACCACAACACCGTTCAGGACGGGACGTACTCGGGTCATGAGTACTTCAACGACCCGGGTGTGGGAACCGTCAGCCAGGAGTACCACGCGACGATCACGCACAACGCGAACTGCACCACCTACACCGCCAGCAACTGGTACGTGGTGGTCAAGGCGACCGGCAAGCTCAGCTACCTGAGCGGCACCAGCGGGACCCCACCGACACAGGAGGACGACAACGCCCGGGCGGCCTCCCCCCGGTCGAGCTGACCTGCGCATCCGGCTGACATCGACGCCGCGGTCCGCAGCGGGCGGCGGCGTCGCCTCGCCCGGGCTCGGTCACACCGCGCACTCAATAATCGCCGCGTCGAAGGAACTGCCGTAAGGTGGGGTGAGGCGCCTGTCGCACGTTCGGGCGGTCCGACAAGGCACACTCCGCGCAGGGCGCTACTCCGCTGGCCGACGCGGATCTGAGGCTGCAGGGCCGGGCTTGGCGCGCGAGCTATAGGCCTTCCTCGACGACCGCCGGCAGTCCGATTCGCGCCCGCTTCCGGCCGTGGAACGAGCTCGAGGCGTATGCGACCGACGAATAGCGCACCGACGTGTTCCATCGCTCCAGCCATGCCGTGCGCAACCACTCAGCTGAGACCGTGACCAAGTACCGGGCCAAAATACATCCGGCAGGCGGCCCATCAAACCGGGAGATCGCTTGCGGAGTCCCCCGCGGACCGCGTTCGCCCATGAGTCCGACCCTCTCCGAGTACACGGCAAGTACCCAAGCCGGCTCTTCCCCTGGCTAGACCCGTCACTAGCCCCGCGAATGACAGTCATCTACGTCAAGCGCGCGATGCCCGCTCCAGGTCGCAGTTGGTCGGGCGGAATTCGGTGGGGTCAATAGCAAGTGCGGAGCCGTTTCCGAGGGTTGGTGCGCGCGGGGCCGCCAAATCTGTACCCTGTTCGCACGCAGTAGTTCCCCGGATGGTGCAAATGCTCCGACTAAATCTCGGTTCAGGCCCGACCGCGGCCGAGGGCTGGGAAAACCTTGACCGATCACCCAATATTCCCTTAGATCGTCTGCCCGCTCTGAAGAGCTTTCTGATCGGAGTCGGCGTACTGAGTTCTGGCCACGCGGCCCATTGGTCACGTCAGATTCGCCGCGTCGACGTCGTCAAAGGCCTCCCGTACCCCGAGTCCAGCGTGGACGCGGTGTATTCATCGCACGCGTTAGAGCATCTCTACTTTGATGATGCTAACCGCGTGCTCGCCCACTCTCATAGGGTGTTGCGGCCCGGTGGAATTATCCGCCTCGCGCTGCCCGACGTACACGAATTCGCTCGGCGCCTGGTCGCCGGCGAAACTGACGGCCTGACCTTTACCAGGGACCTCAACTCGTACCCACTGGCCCGCCCTAAGGGCCTGCAGCGATTGATCTCGCAGGCTGGGGCGAGTCACCACCGCTGGCAGCCGACAACAGACTTGGTCAGTTTGATGTTGCAAGACGCTGGCTTCGTCGCTATAACCGAGTGCGGGTTCCGAGCAGGGAGCCTACCGGACCTTCACCGGATCGAAAATCGGGAAGAGAGCTTCTTCGTTGAGGCCATCAAACCATGATCGACGAGCACATCGGTATGGCCGGCGATGCATGACTCAACTACTCGACGGGCTGGACGAGTAGGCAGCCGCCAACAGATCTAGGGAAGTACGCCACGTCGAGCACACCCCGGCGCGCCGGCGGCACCGGTCGCGCAGAGAGCAGACCCCACGTTGAGCCCGAGGGTGTCGAGCTTGACCGGGGCACTGAAGTGTGCCCCGTGGTCGGACGAATACGTGTGGTACCGATGGAAGTGGGTGCCGTCGGAGCCGTCGGTGGCATGTAGATGTAGGCGAGCACGAAAAGTCGCCAGTTGTGATCACGAAAGTTCGCCACTCAGTCAGCGGACTGTAGCAGCAGCACATCCTTTCGCCTTCTGGGCGTCGACGCAGTTCCTGGTCCGGTAGCTGTGGGCGCGGACGTTGACGACGGTGGCGTTGTGGAGCAGCCGGTCCACGATGGCGCCGGCCACGACCTGGTCGGCGAAGTCGTGGTACACGAGGTACACGATCTCCCCGACGGGGGAGTGCGCCAGCCACTGCGGTCCTGCTCAGTGCCCGCGGTGCCGGCGCTGTTGAACGTGGCGCCGAAGTCCGTGGAGTAGTGCATGACCGAGTTTGATGGCCAGGTTCGCGGAGATCAGCTGACCATTGGGCAGGAAGTCGAGCTCGGAGTCTACTCCCCCTCCCTTTGGTCGAGGTCAGCTGGAACGAGCCGCGGTCGTTCGATGAGCGCCAGTAGCAGATCCCGCCGCAACCAGGCGTCGAGGTGACCACGTAGTGCCATTGGCGTGTTCCGGTCAAACGCGGCGGGCGTTGGGTGCCTCTCGGCAGCGGTAGGTTCGGTCGATCCGCTACGTAGCAGACCGCTAGCACGGAGCCTCTGCAGCACCGGGCGTCTGCCACCGCGTGTCAAATCCAAACACACCTGTCTTCCAGACTTGCCTGAGCGCCGATCGTTTCGAAGAGATCGTCCAACGCCGCGACCCAGAGCCCAATGGTCGCCTTGGACCGGGGCAGCTTGCAGAGGACGATGCCGGCATGATGGCGTTCCCGTGCAAGGAAGTCGGCGTGGAGCGGAACAAAGTCGGCCGCGTTGTCGGTCACAAGGGCCTGCGCCGTCGATTGGAGCACGTCGAGAAGCTCGGCATCGTCGAGATTCCTCAGATGCGCGTGGTGGGCGACTGCCTCGACGTCTCGACCGTGCGTACGCAATTGTTCGGCGATGGTTCCGGCCAACATCTCATCCAAGATCAACCTCACCGACGCAGCGCTTGGCGCTCGCGGCGAAACTGGGCCTCGGCACGGTCAGCGGTCTCGCGGTTGTGCTGAACCATCGCATCCACCTCATCCGGGTAGTCGGCGCAGTAGGCCAGCGCCGCTCGGACTGCAGCCTGCCGGACACCGAGGTACTCGGCCGCCTGCTCAACGTCGCCATCGGAGTTCCACAGGGTCTCCATCACCTGCCAGACGTCGAGGCGATGTCCTTCCAAAGCCGCTCGCCGACCGGCGCCGCCGTCTCGAAAGGTGATGGCCGGGTGCCTCTCCCGCCGAATCCCCTCACGGAGAAGCACACGCGCCAACACCAGCGGCTCCAGACGCCTCGCCGCCGCGGCCATCTCCAGCTCAGTCTTGTCGCGAGCCGTCATGCGGGTGTTCACCTGTGTGCTCAACGGCTCGTTCATGTACGCCCTAGTATAGCGCCGCTATACCAGCCTTCATCGTCCGAGGAGTGGAAGACCTTGATGTGGTGGTCGATCACGCCGTCCCACTCCGCAGCTACCTCCACGACGGAACGAAGTCGACGCGGTCCTGTCCGAAATGCTGGCGGGCAGCCTCGGCCTGGCGTCGATCCGCCGTGCAGAAGCGCAGCGTCACCGAGCGACCGGCAAGGCGACTGTCGGCGCGGCTGGCGGTGGCCAGGTGGATGCCGTCAAGGGTTCGGAGCGGATAGCGGCGGCACAGAGTGCGAGCCTCCTCGAGGACGTCGTCGTCAAGGGCCATGATGTTGACAGCGTCAAGGAGCTCTTGAACGCTGCTCAGCAGCTGGTCGCGCTGGACCAGCGTCACCTCGGCGTCGTGCCACTTCTTGTGGATTGCCGACCAGCACTCGAGCTCGCCGAGCGACGAGCACAGTGGCTGCGCCGCCATCGCGGACTCAACCGGACTGACGTCGCCCCGGCGCTCGACAAGGCGCAACACAGCGCTGGTGTCGACGTACGTCGCCACTACTCCTCACCTCGGCTCCACTCGAGCGCGTCGGTCAGCTGAACCGGTGAGGAACCGCGCTGCCGGACCGAGTACGCCGTTTTGGCCGGCCGGACGAGAAGTGGTCCAAGCGCACGTGCGGCGTCGGACCGCTCGCCTCCTTCCGCCGCGGTGCCCAGGCCGCGAGCGATGACGTCGGCGACAACCGCGTTCAGAGACCGGCGCTCCTCGCGGCTCCTCTCGCGCATGCTCTCCAACTCCCACTCCGGGAGGCGAAACGTCGCCTTTTCCATTACCGCGGAGTGTACGCCCTGTGCCAGCATGCTGGCTGTGCCCGCGCTGGTGTTGCGCCGGCGCCGTGGTGGGGTTGTCGACGCGGACTGAGGCGTTGGAAGCGCTGTCCGGTGACCGCGGCGATCAGGTCGAGAAGGTGAGGCCTGCCCGGAGGTGCTAGGGTCTGCCTGGCGCACGGTGATCAGCCGCCGCTGACAGCACTCGATGTGCGCTGCGCAGGACCAGGAAGGGGGATGCCATGAGCCGGGTGCTTCTGACGCTGGCGACGCTGAGCGGTGCCCTGTTGGCGACCCAGATGACAGCGTCCGCCGCCGCCGGGACGGTGGGTTCTGGGGTGACATCGATATCGGCACCCGTGCTGGTCACAGTGAACGGCGGCCAGGGTTTCGGCGACCGCCCCCGCAATGAAACCAGCATCGCCGTCGACCCGACCAACCCGAACACTGTTCTCGGCAGCGCCAACGACTACATAGTCGGCGACTCCAGCTGCGGGGTGTACTGGTCGCGCGACGGTGGCAGGAGCTGGGCGGACTCGATCCTGCCCGGTCACCAGTTCAGCGTGGACGCCACCCTGCCCCAGCCGCTTCCAACAGGCACAGGCGTCAGTCCCCAGGTGCACTCGCGATATGACCTCAGCGGTGATCCCGGCGTCGGCTTCGACGCCCAGGGCAACGCGTACTACGTCTGCCTCACTGCCAACCGCCCAGAGGATGACGGCAGCATCTTCGCGTCCACCGCGCTGAAGGGGACATTCGGCTTCAATCGGCCAGTCCGCATCGACACCGGCTTCACTCCCGTCCTCTTCAACGACAAGCCGTCGATCACCGTCGACCCGACCGTGGGAAAGCCATCCAGCGGGAAGGTGTACGTCTTCTACACCAAGTTCCTCGCCTTGACGGGAACACTCATCCTCGAGAGCCAGTCCTCCGACCAAGGGCGCACCTTCACGCAGCCACGGACCATCACGAATCTCGGGCAAGCGTCGGCCAGTGGCACGTCGGCGGGCGTCGGTCCCAACGGCGAGGTCTACGTGGCCTACGAGAACGACACCAAAAACCTCTCCGGGACCGGCGTCAGCGAGATCGACGTCCAGGTGTCAAGGGATGGGGGCGCCAGCTTCTCCGCCCCGATCAACGCTGCCGACGACCATCCGGTCAGCGGACAGATTCAGCACGGCGTCGGCCGCGACAACAGCTTCCCGACGTTGGTCGTCGACAGCAGTGCCACCAGTCCGTACTCGGGACGCGTCTACATAGCCTGGACCGACGCCAAGGACAAGCACGCTGACATTCGCTTCACCTCCTCGACGAATGGGGGCGCCAGCTGGGCGAAGCCCAAGAAGTTGAATGACGACAACCCCGACAACGTGGCGGCGGACCATGTCTTCCCGGGTCTCGCCGTCGCTCCGGACGGGTTCCTGGCCGCTGACTGGCCCATCGATCAGCGCGACGATCCCACCAAGGGCTTCTACCATCCCTACTACACGGAATCGCTCGACGGCGGCACCACCTTCCGCCCCAACGTCAGTCTCGCTCCCGGCCAGCTCAGCGATCCACTCAACGCTGACTTCCAGGGCCAGTTCGTGGGTGACTACAACGGGCTCACCGCCGACAACACCGCCGTGCATCCCCTGTGGGTCGCCGCCGGCCTGGACCAGGCCAGGGATGGCAAGCACGAGGTCCTGTTCACCAACATCATGCCGCGCGGCGTCACTCCCGTGCCCGTGCTCTCGACCCTGCCAACGATGTCGCAGCTGGCCAGCAGCCCGCTCGCGTACGCCACGCTCGTCGCTGGTGCGGGGCTCTGGTTGCTGACCAGAAGACGCCGGCGTCGCCTCCCGCGCACCCTAGCGGCTCCAGTCGAGCGCGTCGGTCAGCTGAACCGGTGAGGAACCGCGGCTCCGCTGGCGCATGTTCTCCAACTCCCACTCCTAGCAGCTGATGAGGCCGAGCTCAGCGTGCGTGGCCAGCAGGAAACTGGTCGAGTGGTCGCGACGGTGGGGCCCTGGGCGTGGTGGCCTCGCGGCGGCGCATGCCGAGGCGCGCGAAGATGAGCGCCTGACCCGCGAGCAGCACGAGGAGGCCCATGCCCGTCGAGCCGCCCAATGAAGCGCCCGTGGATGGAGTCGGCGGGCTGGTCGCCCCTGCCGCCGAGGTAGCCGGGGTTGCCGCGGGCCCGCCCGCCGTGGGGGGCGTGGTGGTCGGGGCGCTCGGGGACGGAAGGGGGGTCGGCGTGCCCGTCGCCGCGGGCTTCTGGAACTTCCCCACCGCAAAGGGCGTACCAGTCAACCAGTAGAGCGAAGGCGAGGTTGTCGACGTGACCTCGGCGTCCAGACACCCAGCGGAGATCACCGTCCGCACCGCGGTGTTCCATCCCGTGCCATCGAACCATTCCAGACTGTCGGTGCCGGCGGGAAGGTTGCAGACGTGCACCTGCGCCCCCACGAGATGGCCGGCTGCACGAAGGTCGAAGTAGGCGGGGTTGGCGAGGGGCGGCGGCAGCTTGACCGGATCCTGCGCGTAGTGGGCGAGGGTGATCCCGCCCGCTCCATGCCCGGTGGCGGTGAGATTACCGTTGGCAACCGTGGTCACGGCGTAGGGGTCGTTGGACGTCCCGCCGGCCGGGTCGCTGCTCCCCGCGGGCGCCGGCGGTGCGGCATTCGAGCCATCGGGGAGCGGCTCGGGAATCTGACCCGCGTCGCAATTAGCGTTGGCATCGCAGGCCGGAGCAGGAACCAGCAGGTCAAAGTTGGCCACCGCGCCCTCGGCGCCCACCACGACGGTCTCGGCTCCCTCCTTGACGACATCCCCTGCCGGGTAGCCGGTCACCGTGACCGTGTACCTGCCCGGCCGCAGCGACATCGTCCATCCACCCTGCGCATCGGTGGTGGCGCTGCCCACCGTCGCGCCGTTCGCATCAGTGGCAGTCACCGTCAGCCCCGAGGTTGGCGATTGGTCGGACGCCCCGACCACCCCGCTCACCACGTTGCTCGGCGCCACCAGGATGAACGCCTGCTGGCTTCCGAGAAAGGTCCCGTTGCCGATGATGTCGCCAGTGTCGTCGATGCCGGTGGCCTCCGAGAGCGTCCATCCCGAGCCGGCGGGGATGGTGCTGTTGAGGTCGATGGGACTGGTCGAGCCCGCCGGCCAGATGGTGGCGTGGTCGGTCCCGCAGCTGTAATAGAAGGGGCCACCGGGAACGGCGGACGACCCGACGATGGTGCCGACGTTGTTGACGGCGTTGGCGGCACTGACCTTGTACCCTCCACCAGGTTTACCGGTGCCGCAGTACTGACTGTTGGGGATGGTGCCCAGGCCACCCAGGTCGACGTAGCCTGCCCCGTTGGCCGACTTAAAGGCGTCGGAGTTGTGGCCACCGGTCAGGAAGGTGTTGCCGACAATCAGACCGTTGTCGTTGATGGCGACCGGGTTGGGCACCGAACCGGAAGGCGCGGGCGCAGGCCCGATCATGGTCATGGAGGCGCCGCCGGGGGCGAGAAAGTCCACGGTCTCCACCGTCGTGCCCTGGTTGGCGCCGGTGTCGCGGGTGGTGGTGCCGACCACGGACCCAGTCCCGCCCACCGCGTCGCCCAGGCTGGCCGGGGACGTGCCCCCACCCAACGTGCCGAGGTCGCGGGCCGGGGTGTTCCCGTCGATACCGGCCGGATAGAGGAATGCCCGCAGTTGGCTGCTGCTGCAGGGGGAGACGGTTGGGGGGCAATGCGAGGTGCCGGCCACATCTCCGTTGCGGTCCAGGAAGACTCCAAAGTTGGCGTCGTCGGGGAATTGGCCGGTGGGCGAGTTGGGATCAGCCACGGTGGGCAGGAATTGGGTTCCGCCGTTCGGTGAGACCGTGGCAATGCGGCCGCCAACGGACCCCACCACCGTCCCCGCGTTGTTCACCGAACTGCGATCCACCCCGATCGGCAGTCCCTGCGGCAGGCCTCTATTGGCGACCAGCCAGGAGGAGCCACCGTAACCGTAGGTACCATCGATGTAGGTTCCGTTGGGACTGATGGCCTGAGCCAGGCTGGTGGTGGCCCCGGGGGTGAGTTGCACCGGCGCGAATTCCAGAGGCGACCCACCGTTGGCCTGGCACGGCTTTCCGGGCGGCGGCGGGATGTAACCTGTCCAATCGAACTGGCCCAGATCCATGGTGAGATGGAAGGTCCGCGCCCCACCGTAGTATTCCACGTACCAGGCCCCGAAGTTGATGTCCTTGGATGGCCATTTGCTGTAGTCGTCGTGGTCAGGGTAGACCCACCCCCAGTTCTTGTCGAGGGTGACGTGCCCAGAGCCCGTGTACGACATCGAGCCGTCGCTGTTGAGCGTGATCGTGAAGGTGACGTCGGACGCCGCCTTGTACGGCTTGCCGACGCCGTACACGCCATTGATCTTGCCGAAGGCGAGTCCAATGCCATCGCGGGCCGCCTCGTAGGTGATCGGCGCGGTGACCTGGATGGTACCCGCCCCGGGACATGGGAAGGCAGCCGCCTGGCCGGCCACGAACGTCTCCATGGCCTGGCGCCATTTGGCGTTTCCAGCGGTCCTGCCCGACGCAAAGTATTCCAGGACCCCGGGGTCCTGGCGCAGTTCCCGACTGATCGAGTTGTTGGCGTCAAAGAACTCCGGCGTTCCGCTGCCGCCCAGCCAGTGGGAGAGGTTGCCCCCGAAGAACGAGGAGTTGGGTATGGGGCCGATGAACGGTCCGGCCCCGGGGGCAAGGAGGGAGATCGCCACGAGGGCGCTCCGGTAGCCGGCGTAGCGCAGGTCGCTGTAGTTGCGTTGGTCGTCCTGTCCGAAGTAGGTCTGCGGTGGCGTCGACGCAGCCTGAGCCGGATGCGCATGCCACGCCAGTGGCCCCGAGACCGTGAGCGCGAGCATGGCCGCGAGCAGATAACGCAATAGCTGCCGTCTCACAGCACGCACCTCTCCCGCGGCCCCGATCCAGGTGCTGCGGGCACCCTGCCAACGCGAGGACGCCGCCGGAGTGTACCAGGGGAGGGGGAGGTCAGCCGCGACCTCGACCTGACCGAGACAGCTGTTCGCGAGTCGGTGCAGCGGCCGAAGCTGGTGGCGGCAAGTCGAAGGCCCTCACCTCGGCCGAGCGTGAGCCGGATGCCTGGTCGCGCGCGCCCGGGGCGGGGCCTGGTTGGCAAGGCGGCCGGGTGGCGTCAGCGCGCGGGACGAGCCGACCTCGGCGCGCGGCCTACCCCGGCGCCTGGCGGGGACTCCTGCGGCGGGTCGCCACGATGGTGGCGATGGCTGCGCCGGGGAGCAGGAGCAGCGCTGCCCACGGCGTCTCGGCGACGTTGGCCGTGAGACCGGCAATCTGGGTGGTCACGAACGTCCCGGAGTTGGGCTTCACGCCCGGCCAGGTGATCAGGAAGTTGCCGTTGTTGTCGATGGCCACGCCCCAGACGTCCGTGGACCGTCCGCAGGCGACGCCGTTGACGATGCCACTCGGGGTGCAGGCGCCCATCATCTGGCTGGCCGTCTGGTTGGTGTACGTGGGCACATCGGAGACGCGCAGCGCCTGGATGGCCGGGTGGGCATCGAGCGCGTTGAGCGTCTGGGCCGCGGTGATGTACCACGACGGACCCTTGCCCGCGACCGTGTCACCCGTGAAGTACGCCATGTCGAGCTGGCCGGGACCGGCCGCGGCGATATGCGGCAGCAGGTGGCCGGCGTCGCCCGGCTGGCCGGCAGTGATCGCCCTGTTCGGGGCGGCCACTGTCGTCGACGTCGACCAGGGGTTGGTGCCTGTCTGGGTCAGCCCGTAGGGGTTGGCGACGATGCCCGTCTGTGAGGCGTGCACGTACTTGATGGCCGCGCCGCTGTAGTCGGGGTACTGGCGCACGGATTCGGGGTAGAGGATGTAGACGTTGTCGGCGCTGTCGATGGCGCCTGGGGCGAGCTGCATGCCGACGATCTGCCCGGTGGGGTTGTCGTCGACTGCCAGCGAGTTGGTCCACTGGGTGGCATCCGTGGTCCCGCTCGCCGGGGCTGTGGCCACCCACACGCGCGTGGCCGCCACGACATTGACCTCCTGGTTGCCCGTGACCGACGCGGTGCAGCCGCCGCCGGCGCCGACGGGCAGTGGCGTCTGGGCGCTGCGGGTGCCCCAGACCGCGTAGACGCGACCGTCGCGGGGGTTGACGAAGAGGTCGCTGGGCCCGCCGGAGTCCGCGCACTGGAGATCCTGCCAGGCCTGCGAACCAGGTGTCGACGGGCTCGATGTGGCCGGGTTGGTGATCGGGATGGGGAACCCGAAGGTGGCCCCGTTGTCGGTGGACGTGATCACGAACATGTTGTGGGTGATCGTCCCCGAGGCCAGGTTATGGAAGAGCAGGTAGACGCGGTTGTTGGGCCCGGCGGCGAGCCACTGCCGGTCCTGGTCGACGGCGCCGGTGCCGCTGAAGGGCAGGATCCCGGTGCTGGCGGTCCAGGTGGCGCCCTGGTCGTCGCTGTAGGAGGTGCGGAAGTTGACCCCGCCGAAGTCCAGCTCGCTGACCACCAACCGTCCCGTCGAGGTCGCGATGATGTCGACGTCGATGGTGGGGTTCATCTGTCCGACGGGGGTCGCGGACGTCTTGTGCCAGTTGGTGAGCCCGTCATCCGACTCGTACACGGTCATGGTGCCGGCCGAATTGCTGACCACGAAGTGGTGGCCGTCGGGCGTGACCGCGGCGCGCGGCTCGGTGCCGCCGTCAGCCTGCGGGAGGGCGACTCGCGGACCGAACGCGAGCGGCGCAACTGCGTGCACCGGCTGGATGCCGGTGGACACGAACGCCGCCGCGGCGATGGCGCCGACCGTCGCGATGCGACGTGCGAGGTGTGTGTGCACTGTGTCCCCTTCCCTTTCCCATCCCTCGCGAGCGACCGCCGCGCGGCGGGCCCCGCTGCCCGTCGCAGCATAGTCGTACTCATGGCCGACCCATGCGCCTCGCGGCGCTGCCGGCGTTTCACATCCAGACGCGACCGTGGGACCGTAGGGTATAGGACCAGACCGTATAGGACCGTAGGGTATACTCCACGCCATGACAGGTCAGCTCACGCCCAACCCCTACCACTTCGGCTCCCGCGTCAAGAGCGCGGTGTACTTCACCGACCGCGCCAAAGAGTTGACGACGCTGACCTCCCACATGATCAACCACCAAAACGTGATCCTGGTTGCGCCACGGCGGTATGGGAAGACCTCCCTCCTCTACCGCGCGATGGCCACCGTCCATCAGCAGGGGGGACGGACTGGGCGGGTCAGCCTCATGAAGTGCTCCACCACGCAGGAGGTGGCCGAGGTGCTCATGAGGGGCGTCGCTCGAGGCCCGATGGGTCCGCTGCGCGGCCACGCAACCGAATTCGCCCGCCGCTTCCGCAACATGCGCGTCGCGCCCGAGTTCACCTTCGATCCCGCGACGGGAGGCGCCAGCGTGAAGTTCAGCGTGCCTCACCCCAATGCCAACTGGCGTGGAGTGATCGAGGATGTGGTTCACCTCCTCAACGACCTCAACGAGGACCGGCACCCGGTTTCCCTGGTCATCGACGAGTTTCAAAAGGCGAAGGAGATCGAGCCGGACCTGCCCGATGTGTTCAAGGACCTGGTCGACGACGTTCCCGATGTCAGCCTCGTCTTCGCGGGATCCAAGCGGCACCTCATGGATCAGATGGTCAACGACAGAGCGCACGGAGCCCTGTACAACGTGGGGACGAAGCTGTACCTCCAGAAGATCGCTGAGACTGACTTCGTTGACTACCTCCGTGCTCGTGCCGGCGGCGGCGGCACATCCATGTCAGAGGACACCGCCAGGCGCATCTATGCGGCGGCCTCCGGGATTCCCAACGACGTGCAGCTGATCGCTTTTCGTGCGTACCAGGAAGCAACTCAGCACCCCGAACGAGCCGAGATCTCATCAAGCGATGTCGATGAGGCGGTGCGCGCAGCCGTGGGCGACCAGTCGGACGACTTCCAAAACACCTTCGACGCGCTCGCACCCAGCCAGCAGCTTCTCTTGAAGCTGGTGGCCCGCGAGGAGGTGACTGAGATCGCTGGCAAGCAGACGATTGCATCGCTTGGCGTCAGCAACCACGCTGCCACCAAGGCTGCACGCGCCCTGGAGACGCGGGATCTCATCGCTCGTGATGGCAAGCTCTGGACAGTGAACAGCGGGCTGCTGCGGGAGTGGCTGCGTGACGACGACCAGATGATGTGACAGTGGCTGGCCGCCGACAGCTCGTACGCGAAGTCCTTGGGGAGCACGGATCACCTCTTCGGTGTCGGCATCAGCCATCGGCAGATCCATCGCCTCGCACAACCCGAGGGACAGCTGGTGGCCGACGCCTGGGAGGCGCTACGAGCCGCGCGACCCGTCTCCGACCGTTGCCGTAGGATCCTCTCAAGATGTGCCTGGCCTGGACGTTGCAGCGGCTGATCGATACGCACCCACGCCGAGCCGGCGTCGACAGGCACGTTGGAGCGGACGCTCCGCACGCTGATCGCGGACCGGTTGGCGGTGCTCGGCCCACCGGATCGTGTGTCGGTTGGGCTTCGCCGCACGCTGTCGCGCAAGCAACCCCTACTCGGTCGTCGGTGAGATGACCGCGGCGGCCCTGTACACCGCCGTGGAGGGCTGACCGGCTTCCAGTGGCCTCTCGGAGAGTCCTGCTCTTAGAGGGGAGCCACTCATTCTCTACTCGGACTCCTTACTCCTGGGAATCCACTCTTTCTCTTGGGTCTCCTCCAACCGGCGACTCCTTGTTAAGGAGCGACCTGCGTCTTGGCGACCCCTGAAGCTCGACGGCCGACTCGGTCGGCAGATGCGCGGCAATCGTCGAGAGGGCGTCAGCCAAGGCAGTCTTCTGGTCGGCGCGTAGCGGGGCGAGGAGCAGCCGGCGCAGGTCAGCCTCGTGTCGCAAGGCCAGGCGCTCGACAAGGACGCGGCCCGTCGCGGTGATGCGTGCGATCGTGACCCTGCCATCGGACTCGCTTGTCTCCAACGTCATCACAGCGCTTCCAGCCAGCTTCTCGAGGCGATGGCTCAGCCTGCTCGGCGACACCTTGAGGCTCGCCGCAAGGTCCGAGAGGCGCAGACCGGCGGGGTGGGTGAACAGGCGCACCAGCATGTCGTAGTCGAGCTGGACCAGACCGAAGCGGCGGAAACCGCGCTCGACCTCGGGGAGGCCGACCAGGATGACGGCGCGCAGGCTCTGCCACAACTGGTGCTCCTCAGTCGTCAGCGCGGTCGGGAGTTGATCCGGGCTCGGAAGCTTCATTGACCTGTCAAGCAACCGAGCCCGGAGGGCGTCCAAGCTGGCCAGAGGCCACCCCAAAATTCGTTGAAGAGACAGTCGGCGAGCTCCCAGTCCGAAGCGACCAACAACAGCAGCTCGAGCAGCAATTTCGAGCAGTCCCAGGAGGACTCCTCCAACGGCGGCGGTGCACTCAGCGTGGGCTCCGCATCCAACTCCGGCGGCGCCAGCTCGTCAGACAGCAACAGTGGCTCGGGCAGCAGCTCATCGGCCGCCAACGCTGGCAACTCGGGCCCGGCGGACAGCTCGGCCACGGGTGGATCGGCTGGCAACTCCAGTCAGTCCGCGTCGGGCAGCGGCAACTCGTCCAACAGCAGCACCTCGGGCGACTCGTCGGGCGACTCGTCGGCCGACTCCTCGTCCGACGCGACCAACAACAGCAGCTCGCACAGCGAGTTCGAGCAGTCGCAGGAGAACGCCTCCAACGGCGGCGGCGCCTTCAGCGTCGCCTCCGCATCCAACGACGGGAGTGCTTCGTGCACCTCCAGCGGCAGTGGCGGCAGCAGCTCCTGCACCGCCAACGCCGGCAACTCGGGCGGCGCCACCAGCGCCGCCACGGGCGGCAAGGGTGGCAACTCCACCCAGTCGTCCATGGGCAGTGGCAACGCCTTCAACTGCTCGTCGGCAACCACCAACGGCACAACCTCGCCGACCTCGTGCGGCCCAGCTGGCTCGGTGGCCGGGATCACTGATCCCGGTACCACCCCCGCGGGTGGCGTCTCTGGTACCGGCAGGAACCTTCCTGGCGGTGCGGCAGCCGGCGGGAGCACTCCAGCCGGCGCGGTCTTGGCAGCGTTGACGGTGGTGAACGCGACGACAGTCCCGGCGACGGGCGCTGGCGTTCCGTTCCTGCCTGCGCTCCTGCTTCTCTTCGGTGGCGGGCTGCTCCTCGCAGCCAGTCGTCGTCGGCAGGCATTTCTCCCTAGCTGACAGGGAGGGGTATGGCCCGAGGCAACCCCGGCGCGATCGCCGCGCCGGGGCCCTCGGATGGGCGTGCGTTCTCAGCACGCAGGGGGGACCAGGCGGCTGCCACCTCAGGTGGCGGTTCGCCTCTCCCTCCCCATCTCATCTCGCAGAGTAGGGGCGGGCCGGATTGACACGAGACGGGCGCCGAGCGTGTCCACTGCGTCATCGGGTCCCGCTTCCACACAATCAAGTGATGATCCGCACGCTCACGAAGGGAAACCAGTGGACATCACCGAAATGATCCTCAGCGACCACCACGAGCAGCGGCGGATGTTCGCGATGCTGGAGGAGATCGGCGACGATGCCTCCAAGCTGGAGCCCGTGTGGACCCGGCTGGCCATCTTGCTCGAGGTGCATGCGCAGGCAGAGGAGGAGCTCTTCTATCCGCGCCTGCTGCACGTCGGCAAGGGCGCCGGTGGCAGCGACAGCGCCGAGGACGAGACCAAGGACGCCATCCACGACCACAACGAGATCCGCGATGCGATCACCGCTGCGCGCCAGCACCCCGTGGGCAGCGAGGAATGGTGGCAGGGCGTGAACGGCGCCAACGAGGCCAACGGTGATCACATGGCCGAGGAGGAGCGGGAGGGCCTCGCCGACTTCCGCAAGAACGCGAGCCTGCAGGTGCGGCACGACCTGGCAGTGCAGTTCGCGGCGTTCGAGGCGGCCCACGCCGGGGGGATCGTGAGTCGCGACAAGGATCCTGCGAAGTACGTGGAGCAGAACGAGGACTGAGCCGGGCGCGCCCGCGTGTGCCTGGGCTGGGGGCACGGTGTCCGGACTGCTGGTGTCGGACCGGGGGGCGCGACGGCGCCGACGGCGCAGATGACCGCCAGGGCGCGCGGATTCCGCCGCGACAGGCGGCGCAGTGCCACAGCCATGAGCCGGCCATTGTCGGAAGGGGCTGGGGTGGGCTTGTGGGGCTGAGCCCGGCGGCCCGTGGAGCTTGCGCGGGCGCCAGGCGGTCGATGACCTGCAGACGCGAGGTGGGGGCGACGCGGTCGATGTTCGGAGACGGCGGCACGCAGGGCGACGCGGTCGACGTGAGGATATGCAGCACGCTGGGCGACGCCGATGCAGCACGCAGGGCGACGCGGTTTCGTGAGGAGACCGGCACGCTGGGCGACGCGGTCGACGTGAGGAGATGCGGCACGCAGGGCGACGCGGTTTCGTGAGGAGACCGGCACGCTGGGCGACGCGGTCGACGTGAG
>JAEKNN010000039.1:16208-16528 GCA_016464795.1 Candidatus Amunia macphersoniae
GGGCGACGCGGTTTCGTGAGGAGACCGGCACGCTGGGCGACGCGGTCGACGTGAGCCGTGGACCTCGAATGCGGCGGACGCGCGGTCGCTTCCGATGCTGTGAGGGCCAGCCGGAGGTACCCATCCAGTGTGTCAGTGGCACGGACGGGGAGTTCTCCACAGCCTGGGGCGCTATTGTAACAGTGCTGTAAAACCCTTGCTGCATCAGGCTTTTTCCCTTGCACAGCGAACGCATGTTCGCTATGCTCAGGGCATGACTCTCGGGCCCACATCCAGCGATCTGGTCGCGTTTGGTGATGCGGTGGTGCGGTACTGCCGAC
>JAEKNN010000071.1 GCA_016464795.1 Candidatus Amunia macphersoniae
CACCATCTGCCCCCGACCTACCAAATGAGTCGATTGTTGGAGCGCGGGCCCTAAGGGGTGGCGGCGGGACTCGCGTTGGCGAGATCGATGTCGATGTCGTGCGAGCCGGGTGTCCAGATCAAGGAAAGCTTGCCGTTGACATCACCGCCGGCGTCGAAGCAGATCAGCTTCGGCCCCAGCGAGGATCCCTTGGCCAGGGTCACCGAGTCGAAGGCAGCACACTGGGATCCGAAACTGAGGGTGGCGCTCCGCCTGACTCCCGCCGAATCTTGAAGCAAGAGCTGGTTGGTGTCGGCATCCCTTGGTCCGTTGGCGTTGTTGGTCAACCTGACGGTCACCTGGACGAAGTGATTTCCAGCCTCCGGCTGCGCGAACGTATCCGGCGGAAGGTTGCGGTTGATGGCGTCGACATGGATCTGAAAGCCACTGCCGTCGTCGCCGCACGGAGGAGGCGAGCAATTCTGGTTGCCGGGTTGCGCGATACCTGCCTGGCGCGCCACCAGGATGGTGACGAGCACGGCGATTGCGATTGCCGCACCGGCACCGATCCCCAGGTTGCGCCAGAGATGGCTCTTGCGGAGCGCAGCAGAGGCCGGTTGCTCCGGCGGGGATGGTGGTGGCGGAATGTCGGTCATCGGTCAAACCCTCGAGTGCGGACTCTAGATCCTCCGATGACGTCGTCAGATCGCCGACTTGCTGCTGCGCAGGGCATCGAGCACCTCAAGGGCGGCGACCGCATCGCCGCCGCCGACGGGAGGTGGTTCTCCCAGTCGTAGGGCACGTTCAACGGCCGGGTAGAAGTGATTCCAACGCCCCGGCTCGCTCGGCACCGACTCAACGTCGTCACCGCGCATCAACCGTCCCCAGCGCGCTCGGGAGCAACCACCCGTGGAACGCGCGTCCCGCAGCCCGTACCCGATCAGCGCCAGACGCAGGCTTGCCATCAGCGAGGATCGAACTCGAGGGTGGGGTCTCAGCCCGTTGGCGCGGCGCGGCGGGCTGCCTCGAACGGCGCCCTGTCGAAGATGATCCTCATGTGGGTGATCTTGCCGCCTTCGACGGTGAGGCACTCCGCGCCGGGGGCGTTCTTGACCGGAACCGTGACGGTGTCGTAGACGAGGACCGCCGTCCTCTCGTCGCCGAACGCAGCCAGCACCTCGGAGCGAGTGACAATCTGCGCGAACGGTCCCATGAAGCCGCGGAAGGCGTCAGCGCCATCCAACCGCCCCGCCGGCGCCTCGCAGACGATGTCCGCGGCGATATGGGTCATGGCCTGTTCGAAATCATGACTCGTCCACGCTCGGTAGTACGCCAACGCTGTCTCCAGAGCTGCGCTGCTGCTCTCGCTCACGGCTGTGCCTCCTGAGTGGTGCCACTGGCGAGCCATTGGGTGTGATGCTCGGCAATCATCTCGGTCGCGACCGCCCAGTTGATGTCGGCGCGCGACGCGCCGAGAGCGGGGGTGTGCATGGTCGGATTCATTCCGACCGTGCGAGGGAGCGGGATCTGCGCGCCCCTGTCAATCACTGCGAACACGTCGCGCAGCGACGGGCAGCGAGCCGGGGTGAGCTCCCCCTCCCTGCGCGACGTGGAGCGGGGGGGACTCGAACCCCCGACCTCTGCCGTGCGAGTGTACGCGCCGTCGTAGAACCCCTAATCGAGATCAGCTCGGGTCATGACGCCCTCGAAGCTCTCTCGCACAGCAGGTTGTCATGCTGGCTGGACCCTGGCCGGAGAGAGTTGCCAGGAGTGCGGTGGCCGTGGTCACAACCATCGACCCCTACGCAGCAGAGGGCCGGCCGGACACAAAGACGGCGGAAATCCCCCGCTTGGCGCTGGCCGCGGCGCTGCAAATCTACGATGGCGCCCCCATGACAGAGACGCGGCGACAGTGGCGTGACTACCGAACCGCTGGCGGTCAGCGACCGGTGCACAAGTTCATCGCGGGTCTGTCGGTGGCCGATGCCGTCGCAGTCGCGGCGGCCATGAAGGACGTGCGTGCAGAGGGGCCGAGTGCGGCGCGGCATCTGCGCGGCGACATCTACGAGGTTCGTGCCGACGCGGAGCATGCGACGTACCGGGTGCTCTTCTCAGCCGAGGGCCGGTGGTCCCACGTTCTGCTCGCTCTGGAAGCCTTCTCCAAGAAGTCCCCGGCGACCCCGCCGCGACTGATCGTGCTCGCTGAGAAACGGCTGCGTGACTGGCGGAGCCGAGCCCAGCACCCTGGAAATCTATAGCAGATCCGCTATACTTGAGGGGCAATGGATCAGCCCGCCGTCACCGACCAGCCTGACTTCCTCGACGAAATCATCGCCGAGCGAAGCGCGACCTCTCCGGACTTCGCGGCGATGGTCGACGCGGCCGCCGAGGTGCGCCGTCTGCTCCGCGACCTGGCTCGGCGTCGGCAGGAGCTGCGGCTCAGCCAGAGGGTGATTGCGGCGCGGATGGGCACGACCCAGTCGGCGCTGGCGAGGATGGAGAGCGGCGAGGTGGATCCCCGTTTGTCGACGGTGCAGCGCTACGTCACGGCCTTGGGTGATCAGCTCGCCCACCAGCCGTCAGGCAGTGCGCCGCGGGCCTCGCGTCGTCGCGCGACAGCGTAGCGCACCGGCGGCACCAGCCGTCCGGGCTTGGCAGTACCGCCCCCATCGGTCAGGGGTGACGCGTCATTCGCCGCGTACCCGATAGTCAAGCGCGCTGTGAGAAAGGGTACGGATGGCGTTGCTGCAGCGGAGAGACAAACATCGCTCGGCGATGGCGCGCAGGGCTGGATAGGCGGAGATGGCTGCGGCAGGCATGAGGAATGGGTGCTGACCGAGGATTTGCCCTGCATGACACCCGCTGCCCGTTGGCGTGGGATGACTGGGGTGGCGGCCCGGCTCCGCCTTCCGCGGCGCTCTGCGCACCTCTGGGCCGTCCACCGGCGGCCACCCTCCCGCCATGCGTCCCGACGAGATAGTCGGGCCGCGCAGGCCGCTGGGCGCTGCTACAAGCCGCTGGAACGCTCCCACTCATGAGGTCCCCGGGCTTTGCGCGTGCCGCGAGATTCCGGTCGTCCGGGGGCCCTCTCGCCGCGCACCGCCCTGGCCGCACCACCATTCGAGCGCTGATCGAACGAGCCGATCGACTCGTTCGCAAGAAGTACGGGAGGAGGACGCAGCCCCTGCTTGGCTGGGGGCGTCAATCCGCCACGGGGGAACACTCTCATGCAGCCGCCGGTCCACCTAGCCCAGATCTTTCATCAAGGTGGTTGGATCACGATTGGAGGTGCTGAGCGG
>JAEKNN010000049.1 GCA_016464795.1 Candidatus Amunia macphersoniae
CCCGTCAGGTCCGGAAGGAAGCAGCGGTAAACGGTCCCCCGGGGGTGCCGTAGCCAACCTGGTCCGAGCTGGACGATCGGGTGAGCGCCGGCGTCACGCCAACGACGTGGGGTGCGCGATCGCCCCACGCGGCAAGGCCGCGTGGGGTCCCCGGTTTCTTCTTCAGGAGGCGGGCAGATCCCGCCCCCTCGCATGGTCGACATGAAGTCGACCACGCTCACCCCGCACCCTCGGCGCGACTCCGCGCCGGGCGGTTGCCCTCTCGGCCGCGCTATCGTGGGTTGGTGGCCACCGCTCTGTACCGGCGTTATCGATCGGCGCGCTTTGCCGACCTGGTTGGCCAGGATGTCATCGCCACCACGCTTCGGAACGAGGTCCGGGCAGACTCCCTGGCACATGCGTACCTGCTCACCGGCATCCGCGGCACTGGGAAGACGTCGACGGCGCGGATCCTCGCCCGCGCCGTCAACTGCCTGGACCTCCGCGATGGGGAGCCTTGCAACGCCTGCAGCGCCTGCCTGGAGATCACCGACGGGAGCTCGGTCGATGTGCTCGAGATCGACGCCGCGAGCAACCGCGGGATCGACGAGATGCGTGACCTGCGCGAGAAGGTGAAGTACCTGCCGGCGGCTCTCCGGCGCAAGGTGTACATCATCGACGAGGCGCACATGCTCACCACCGAGGCCTGGAACGCGTTCCTCAAGACCCTCGAGGAGCCGCCGGGGCACGTGCTGTTCGTGCTGGCTACCACCGAGCCGCACAAGGTGCCTGAAACGGTGCGCTCACGGGTGCAGCGATTCGACTTTCGGCGCGTGTCGGTCGACGATATCGGCGGTCACCTCGCTCGCATCCTCGAGGCCGAGGTGATCGATGCGGAGCCGGATGCCCTTGCGCTTCTCGCCCGCGCAGCCCAGGGCAGCGTCCGTGATGCTCTGTCGATGCTCGACCAGGCGCTTGCCGGTGGCGAGCGACCGCTCACAGCCGACAACGTCCGCCAGGCTCTCGGCGTTGCCGACCCGGGCACGCTCCATTCTCTGCTGCAGGCCCTCGCCGGTGGAGACGGGGCGGGTGCGCTGCGCGCTGTTGCGGCGGCGTTCGCCTCGGGTGCCGACCCGCGGCAGCTGCTGCGCGAAGCGTCGAGGCTGGCGCGGGCCGCGGAGTTCGCGGCGCTTGGCCAAACGGCCGGAGCCGACGTCTCGGGCGAGGAGGTGGAGCTCGCCACGCTGCTGGCTCGGGTGGCGCCTGCCGGATTCTGGCTGCGTGCGCTGGAACTGCTGCAGGCAGCTGAGCTCGAGCTGCGCCAGCCCGTCGACGCACGCCTCCAGGTGGAGCTCTGCGTGATGCGCCTGGTCCGCGAGACGGCGCTCGGCCAGGCGCAGGTCGCAGCTCTGGAAACTCGGATCGCGCGCTTGGAAGGAGCACCTCTAGGTCCCGTGCCCCTCGCCACAGCACCCTCGCCGACGGTGCCGGCGGTCAGGAGCGCGGCAGCGCCTCCATCTGCGGGCGCGACCGCGGTGGCGGACGTGACCCCGGGCACCGCGGCCCCCATCCGAGAGACAGCCGCTGCGCTCGGCGCGGAGGCACCCCTGCCCCCCGCAACCAGGCTGCCGGGCCCACTGCCGGGTGACCAGCCGCCGGGCCTCGTCCTCGAGAGCGTCGCCGCGTGGGAGCAACACTGGGGTGTCCTGCTCGAGGCAGTCAATCGACGCGACCGCGCTCTGGCGGGCGTCCTGAGGGACTGTCGGGCTGTGGCGGCCGACGAGGCGTCCCTCACCGTCGGGGCGCCCTACAACTTTCATCTGGAGAAGCTCAACGACCGCTCCCGGCTGGCCCTTCTGACCGACGCTGCAACCGAGGTCGCCGGGTCCCCGCGCACGGTGGCCACGAGGTATGTGGGTGAGGGCGCCGCGCCGGCGCCACGGTTCGGTGCGACAGGCGAGGCAACCCAGGCGGTGCTTGACGCCTTCGCCGGCAGCCGCGTCACCTCGACGAGGCTTCGCGACGACGCGGCGCGTCGCGGCCGCGGCGGCGCTGCGTAGACTGCCCCCCACAGAAACCCGAGGAGACCTCCGTGAATCCCAACATGATGAAGCAGCTCCAGCAGATGCAGTCCAAGATGGCCAAGCTGCAGGGTGAGCTCGGTGAGATGACCGTCACCGGCACCGCCGGCGGCGGGGCGGTGACCGTCACCGCCAACGGGCACCAGAAGATCCTCTCTGTCGCCATCGAGCCGGAGACCCTCGAGGAGGGAGCGGAGCTCCTGGCCGACATGGTGCTTGCGGCCACCAACGACGCTCTCGACAAGGCGCGCGAGGTGGCGGGACAGCACATGGGTCAGCTGACCGCCGGGCTGGGACTGCCACCGGGCCTCATCTGACTCGATGGGACTGATCCCGGCGGCGGTGGAGCGGCTGGCTGCGGAGTTCGGTCGGCTGCCAGGCATCGGCCCGAAGACCGCTCAGCGGCTCACCTTCCACTGCATGAGCGCCACGCCGGAGAGCACTCAGCGCCTGGCAGGGGCGTTGCGCGACCTGCACGACGGGGTTCGGGCATGCCGTCGCTGTTTCTTCATCGCAGATGACGAGCTGTGCGCCGTCTGCTCCAATCCTCGCCGCGACCGGACGCTGCTGTGCGTCGTGGAGGAGCCGCTCGACGTTCTCGCGGTAGAACGCAGCGGCGAGTTCGGCGGCGTGTACCACGTGCTCGGTGGGGCTCTGTCGCCGATCGACGGGGTCGGGCCAGACCAGCTTCGGATCGAGGCTCTCGAGCGTCGGCTCGATGACGGTGAGGTGAGCGAGGTCGTGATCGCCACCGACCCGGATGTCGAGGGAGAGGCGACCGCGCACTATCTGGGGGAACGGCTGGCTTCGAGAGAAGTGGTGGTCTCGCGCTTGGCCCATGGCCTGCCGGCGGGGGCGGATCTCCAGTATGCCGACGAGGTGACGGTGGCACGGGCGTTCGCCGGGCGGCGCCTGGTCTAGTCGAGTAGCCGGACGCTCGTAGCCGGGGGCGAGCCTTGAACCGTTGTCAAGCACCAAGGAATCTGACCCTGGGCTGATCGTTCCCTCACCAAGGA
>JAEKNN010000015.1 GCA_016464795.1 Candidatus Amunia macphersoniae
CCCTCATCCCCGGCTACTACGACTACTTGTCCACATAGCTCAGGATCATCCCAGTGGACGCTCGCGGTCACAGCACGGCGCGAGTGGAGCGGAGTGCCGGGCAGTGCCGGCCGCAGTGGAGGGAGCACCGTCGTACGCGTGGTGGCGGCCACATCGGGCCGCACGGAGGGTCAGTTGTGAGGCGGTTCGAGGCGTCGGTATGCGCCGGCTGCTTTGTCCTTTAGCCGCGAGCACGACGCGTCGAGGCAGCGACGCCACGGACGGACGGTGCTCCTCGGAACGCATCGATGAGAGACGTCGCTTTACGACGACACCAGTTACTGCGGATGTCCACTCAGGTCTACGTGACGCCGCGTCATCAAGCCCTTCCAGCGCCTTGAACAACGAAACCAATGCAACGTAAAGCTTGACCTCGCTGAGTCGGCTCTGGTATGCGCCTTACCGCTTGGGACCGCACGGTGCGCAGGTGCGGGGCAACACGGGCTACTGCCGGGGGAGTGCCCCGGCGCGGAGGGCCGCCGGCTGTTCACTGTCAAGGCCCGCGCCAAGACGACATGCAGTCCTGTATCTGGCACCTGTGACCGATGGTCTGCGGCGGACGAGGGTCACTCGTGGCTCGAACGGCGGCGCCAGTCCAACAGTACTCAACAACGCTCGGTAGGGTCGGGGCCGCCGCCGGGTCGTCGAGCAGACTTGATCATCCGCGCCCTTTACCCCTGTGAATTAGGATCGCGGCGAGTGACAGACGCGTTTCGCTTGCGATCTATCCGGCCAAACCAGGCATTGAAGTCCAGCCGTTCCAACCCTGGCCGGATGTGGACTGTGTGAAGTAAGGAGCCTGGTTGTTCCCTATGACGAAGACGTCCAAAACGGTACCGGCGGCATTCCACGACCCGGTGGGAGCGCCCAACAGGTGCCCCTGCAGATCCTCCCAACCTCCGAAGGATGTTCCATCATCGGCATGTGCATGGAAGGCCTCGCCGCTTTGACCGCGCAAGAATAGGTCTACGCGATCGCTGTTTGGGTAGCGCGTCGCGTTTACCTGCTCCGACGCCGCCGTTCCCGAAACCCCAGACAGGCCGACCCAAGTATTGGTCCAGCCAGCCCCTGCGACGTACTGCGTGTAATAGGGCTGATGATTGAGTCCGATGGCGTACACGTCCAACTTCGTTCCCGCGGCATTCCATGCGCCACTCGGGGACCCGAGTAGGTGACCGCCTAGATCTTCCCAAGATCCAAATACGGAGCCGTCGTTACTATGGGTGTGAAATGCATCCCCGTTAGCGCCCCGGACAAACAGGTCCACACGGCCCGCGGACGATCCCTGCGTAGCGGTGATGTTTTCCGCCCCCCCGGATGCCGAAACAACACCGGGTATTTGAGACCATGCTGACCATTGTCCTCCGACGACATACTCCATATGGTACGGCGCGCTGTCAGTACCTATCGCGTACACATCCAAGCGTGTGCCCGCCGAATTCCAAACGAGTGCTGGTGTACCGAGCATGCCGACGTTCAGGGACTCCCACGGTCGCGACAATGTCGTGCCGTCAAACGCCAGCCCATGGTACGCCAGGCCAACGCCCGAGGAGTCGGTCGTTCCACGTATTGCAAAGTCATTACGAACGCCGTCCGAGTACCTAGCGACCGAGATCTGACGACCGTTTGATTGTGGTTGAGGCGGCGGCTGTGGTTGAGGCGACGGCTGTGGTTGAGGCGACGGCGCTGTGCCTAGCTGTACCCAATTGAACGAATCGAAGTGATAGTACGCTGTCGTGCTCGTCGGCCCCGACGTCCAAATCCAGCCGGCGAGGCGAATTGTGTCCCCGCCGTTGCTGTTTCCGTTTTCAGCGACAAACTTGATAGTGCCGTTTCCGTTTGCGTCGACCCCAGTCACGTCAGCGATGACACCCGTATGCCCGATGGAGTTATCTTGTGGGCCCGACATACTGACGATGTCGCCACTGGCCGGCAAAACGTTCGGAGCAGGCTGCATCAGGGGAAACTGCGGGTACCTCGAGTTGATCTTGCTGGCAAACGACATGCCCGTTGGTATACCGTCAGCGGACTTCCCTATCACGCTCTGGAAGTACCGCGCAGAGTACTCCGTGCACTGCCACCCGCCCGAGCCTGTTGGTATCGGGCCGCACGCGTACACGTTGTTAACGCTCGCGCTCAAGTTGTAATTGCCCGATCCGCCCGCGTAGAAGTTGCCGCTCGAGTCGTGCGCAGAACAGTAAGTTGAGCCAGCGCCGTTCACGAACGCATGAGCTGCAGGCGCGGTCGCCGCCAGCACGGGAAAAGAGAGCCAGACAAGGGTGACTACGGCGATGACGCGTCTACGCGCCTTTCCCCTTGGGTACGATTCGTGGGTGAACCTATTCCTTCCAGCCGCCACAGTCAAGCCCATGTCCACCCTCCCGCACCGTCTGTATCGCGTTTACGCCGTGTGCATGCGCTCATAGTCGATACATCCTGCAGGGCGTGTTGAGAGTCTGAGCTCTGGATCATGTCGTCGTGCTCTGCTCACGGGCGCAGTATGCTCTTCCGAGAGCGGCGGCGGCGGAGCGATCGTCATGGTCATCGCGGTGGCCCCTTGCTCGCCCTCAGGTCGGAAATTACGCAGAGCTGGCTATCTGAGGGCCCGCACGCCAACAATCGACTCAATCTGAGGGTCGCGGGCGGATCGTGTAGTTCCACTCTCCGTGGAAGGTGTCAGGGGTGATGTTGAGCGTCGCCATGTCGGCGTCGGAGACGGTTCGGCCTTTCTCGTACTTGTTCTCGTCGAGAGCGCTGCGCACGGTGAGCCCTTTGGTGGTCGTGGTGCCAACGATGAGTTCAACGATCACCTGGTAGGTGATCAGGGGTTTGCCGCGCCAGTTCTGGCTGATGCACGAGAAGAGCCGATGCTCGATCTTGTTCCACTTGCTGGTGCCGGGCGGGAAATGGCAGACGGTCAGTGCCAGGCCGGTCTGGTCCGCCAGCCTCTGGAGCTCGAACTTCCAGAGCCGAACCCGGTATCCGTTGCTGCCTCCTCCATCGGCGGTGATCAGCAGCGTGGTGGCGTTGGCGTAGACGGCTTGGCCCATGGTCGTCCACCAGCGTCGGATGCTTTCGACGGCGAAGGCAGCCGTGTCGTGGTCGACGCCGACGCTCACCCATCCGGCGTTGTGGGCGACGTCGTACACGCCGTAGGGGTGACGCGGCCGAGCTCGCTGATGAAGTCGTTGACCAGAACGGGCTCCGGATTGCCGGTGGGGCGCAACTCCTTGCTGCCATTCTTGAACGGTCCCACCAACTCCGTCTTCTTGGTGTCCACCGAAATGACCGGCTCGGCCGCCGCCAAGTGCGCGATCGAGGCAGCGTTGATGTGTTCGAACTGCGCGTTGCGGTCGGGATGACTGCTGCCCTCCAAGACCTTGCGATTTGCCTGCAAGCTGTACCCATCTCGTGAAGCAGTCGACGAACCAGGCTGGCACCGATCTGGTGCCCCGTCTCGGTCAGCTGGGCAGCCAACTTGCGGGTGCTCTTGCACGTCCAGCGGGGTGGGGACTCTGGGTCACCGCGGCTTCCGGATTCCACCAGGCGCTCAAGATCGGCGCGCAGGGTCGGATCTTTGTCGACCGCTCGCTTGCGCCCGGCGCCCTGTCGTCGGACGCGGCCGTCAGCGATCGGCTCCGGCTGCTGGAGTTAGGCGATGCCGCGCATGATGGTGGTGCGCGCCACGCCTGTCGTTCGCGATACCGCAGAGAGGCTTCCTCGTCCCAGCGCCACCGCTTCCGCCGCCACTATGAGCCGACGTTTGCGCTCATGGAGGTGGCCGGACAACGCGTCGTAGCGCTGCTTGACCCCTGCCAGCGCGGCTGCATCAACCACGGGTCCTCATGGTACACGTGTTCGCCAGCTTTGGCTCACTATTTTAAGCGCTAGCCCTTAGCTCATCTTTTGATGGTGAGGACTGTGGGATGGGCGGCAGTGGGGGGCCTGCGGGTTACGTCAAGCGAGAGGCCGGTAAGGTTCGGTACGGGTGGCTTTCGAGAGCATCATTTTTCAGATGGTGATCGTGTACGGCCCGATCCACGGCGAGCGCGACCACCTTGCTACGCGCCTAGTCTAGCTAGCTCGTGTCCGGCCCATGATACCTTCGCCGGGCGCGAACGGTCATCGTCCCTGGCAGGTCGTGCTCGCCCAATGAGGACCCGCCTCATCTACGACGGCACAACGCGCTTGCGAGCGGTGCGCCACTGGGCGTTCGTGCAGAATACGCCGATGCAGAATCGCTCGCGGTGAATGTGATCGTGGGCCGGGCTGTCGCGGATCATCCTGCCCGTCCAACCTCGTGATGAGAAAACTTTGAGACACCCCCACCGGTTAGTAGCGTTCGCTTTGACTGGCGTGATCGTCATTGTGGCGATCGTCGCCGCCGTCGCGATGATCGACCGGCCGCCGACAGGACCCGTAGCTTCAGATGCACCTAGCGCTATCCTGCGGTCACCCACCGGCTCGTCCTCGTTGGGGACTTCCACAGCTCCAGACGGTGGCGCCACCCCCCTCGTCCCAACGGCATCCGCGTCGGTGTCCCCCCCGGCGCTGCCCCAGACGCTGGTAGTCCCTGGTTGCTGCACGCTCGGTGCTCCAGCGGGCTGGGTCCGCACCGGCCCAACCGGCACGGGTCACTACCTCCTGTCCCGCTCGGGCGACGAGGGCCGCACCCTTGGCGTCGATGTGGGTGGCACGGGGTCGAGCAGCACGACCTGCTCTTCTGATGCGCGACCGAGCGGCGGTGAAACCGTCACCGGAACATCGCCGATCACCATCAACGGAGAGCAGACAACTCTGTACGCAGCCCGCGGCGACGGGTTGACTACCTTGACCGCAGGCGTGTTGGTCGCAGGCAACTGTTTTCAGATAGTCGGTACAGAGCGTGGTGCGGGAATCCGCGGATCAGATGATCAACTGATTCGACTGATGATGGCATCCCTGCGTTCAAGGTAGGCTCAGAGCTCGTGAGACTCGGTGCTGTCGCGACAGTGCCACCGGCCAGCTCGACGGCATGAGCGACAGCCCGGAGGCGCGGGCAAACCTCCGCGGCGGCGAGTGCACCGTTGACGTCGTCGGTCCAGTCGGCGAACTCGTCGATGAGGTCCTAAACGCTCAGCACTGGCGCTGTCGGGGGCGACGCGGGCCCTGCGGGGCGGTGCCGGGGTTGTTGGCCAGGCCAGGCCGCCTGAGCGTGGTTGGCTGCCCGCGTGGCATCGGTGGTGGCGACTTGGGGCCTTGTCGCCGGCATGGTCACTCGACCACGCTGCGACCGCGTCGTCGAGCCACTGCCGATTCCTCTACGTCCCCGGCTGGCGCTCAGTTGGAGCCAGGAGTTGCCCACCTCGACCGCAAGGTCGCTGTTCCACGTGGACACGATGCCAGCCGCGGTGTCGCGGGCCTGGGTCGCCAGCTGGGCAGGCACGGAGGGGTCGGTGACCCGGTCGACTCCCGCCCTGCCCAGACGGCGCAGGTTGGCGCTGATGACCGTGCGGTAGCTGTCGGTGTTAGGTCCTCATCGAGCGTCTGATCTCGACGGCTCAGCCGATGACTGAGCGGGTGCCAACTCATCCCGAAGGTCGCTGCAGTGGGCATGGGCGAGCCGATGACTGAGCGGGTGCCAACTCATCCCGAAGGTCGCTGCAGTGGGCATGGGCGAGCCGATGCCACGCTCCGCGAGGTCCTCGCAAGAGCGAAGGAGGATTCCGCGGCCACGCGGTTGTCCATCGCGACCAGTGCCGGACCCTGGAGGTGTTTCCATCCATCCGGCGGAAGGCGCGGCACGAGCTGACGCAAGGGTCCGCTGGCAACGGGGTCAATGCGATGAGCGCGGAGCAGGCGAAGCTCGGCATCGCTGCGGGCTTGTTCGGCCGGCCTCTTGGCCGGCATCGAAAGCATCGGACAGGTTGGTCGGAGTCAGGATTTCTAAACAGCCTTCAGTGTACTCCCGGCGGAACAGCGACGGTCACTCGTTCGCGGTGACCAAGGTGCGATCGTGAAGCCTGGAGACCACACACACAACTCACAAAACCGGGATTATGCACGGCGGGACAGCGCCCGATGTACCATACGGTCATGGAGATTTCGAGGGGTTCGCATGAGCGCGGCGGCGCTGCTGTCCCGGCTCGGCGTTGGGGTTCGCGGCCTGCTTCAAATGCTCGTGGAGCCCCGGCGGGAACACGTGCCGGGCAATCTCGTCGCTCGTCATCTTCGGAGCGGGCTTCCGGCGTTTCTCAGCCATCGTTGCACCTCCTGGGCCTCATGGACGCCTACGGCAGCGAGGGTCGGTGCCGCGAGATTCTTGAGGAACTCCGGTGGCCGTTTGGGGTGCGTTGCCCGAAGTGCGAGGGCGCCACGGTTTCGCGCATCGGCGGGCGCGGGTTCGAGTGCAGCTCGAAGTCATGCGGCTACCAGTTCTCTGTCACCGCAGGGACGATCTTCCACGACTCCCATCTTCCGCTCCGCAAGTGGTTCGTGGCGGTCTACCTGATGACCGAGTCCCGCAAGGGGATCAGCGCCAACTCCCTGAAGCAGATGCTCGGCATCGGCAGCTACCGGACCGCGTGGTACCTTTGCCATCGCATCCGCGCCGCTATGGTGGACACGCACCCCGCTCCACTTACCGGCCTGGTCGAGGCTGACGAGACGTACCTGGGCGGTAAGTTGAGCAACGTGCACGGCTGCAAGCCGCGTTACAGCCCCGAGGATGGCCGACGTGCCGCCTCGCGCGTCCGGATGCGGAACAAGGTTATCGTCCTCGGCGCTGTCGAGCGCGGTCGCAATCTCGGCGTCCGCATGGCGCAGACCAACCGCAAGGGAGCAGTCAAGGAGTTCTTCGGCGAGGTCATCGCCGACAACGCCGAAGCCATCTTCATCGACGAGTTCCGCACCTACAACTGGGTTGGCGACGAGCACACGATCGACGATTCCGTCAACCATCGGACGGGCGAGTATGTTGGCGGCGTCGTCCACACGAACACGATGGAAAGCGCGTGGAGCCTGTTCGACCGGGCGGTCATCGGCGCGCACCATAAGCTGAGCGCGAAGCACTTGCCAGCTTACCTCGCTGAGTTCGAATGGCGGTTCAACAACCGAGAGAATCCATACCTGTTCCGCGACACGCTGGCGCGCCTCATAGCGGCGGAAGCACTCCCCTACAAGCGCCTCATCCAGGCAGATCAATGATTCGACTCGTGCGGTTCTGCCTCACGAGCCTCACGCACGGCAGCTTCCCATCCGCTCATTCTTTCTAGTAGTTGGGCTCTCATCGCCCCGTGTCCAGCGGTGATGGCGACAAGTTGCACCAGACCAACCAACGCGTAACTGCTAATGCTGGTGGACAGCGACAAACACAGGCAACGCCCGATACCCGGCATTGCCGGGTAAGCGACGGTTGCGAGCAACGCGACGAGTCCTCCGACGCCCCCGGCTAGAGCAACAACTGTGTAGGGGCGGAGCGCGCGTTTCATTCCCCCACGTGTCGCGCGGATGACTATCAGGTACTCGTTGCCCATCAAGGCAACGAGAATCGCCATCGACGCTAGCACCACCCCCATCACACCGATGCCGATGGTGATCTCCGCCCCAAGGACCGTGATGCCGCCCTCTAGAACGGTCGGGAAGAACCGCGTAAGGGTAAAGACGCCGCCCATCACGCAGAGAGCCGTGGCTGCGTCCGCGTAGCCGCGCGTCCAGGCGGCGACCTTAGCCATCGTCCATCTCGTCCATCTCGCGAAGCTCGCGCTCCAAGTGGGTCGTCCGCACCTCCGTCGTCACCGAATCCACCTCGTCGACGCTCACGCGCTTAGGCTTACCCGCTCCTTTGTCTGACCACTCAGTTTCAGTGCCGTCCGGGGTCTGGCCCTTCGCTGAGGTGTGACCGTAGTCTGTCGCGTGACTTAGAACGCCCGACAGCCATCCCTCGACGTTCAGGCCGCGCACATCTTCGGGTTTCGCCTGGGCCACGAATGAAAGCCACTTCGCATTCGCGCCCTCGATTAGTTCTCTCGGCTCATCAAAGTTGTACGTTGGGTTCGGCTCACGGACGGTGACGTGCAGTTCTGTGATCCGTTCAACGCGGGCGCGCCATTCGTCCCACGATTCACCCTCGGCCAAGGGGCTAATTGTCCAATCGATCCCCAGTTGAGCCTTTATCAGCGACCGGAAGGCTTCGGTAAAGGTGGTGGTTCTGATCGTGCCGCTGCGTAGTTGGAAAGCCATGCGGAGAGTTCGTACCTCAATCGCAAACGGCGACGTCTGGCCGTTGACCATCTGCGTGACCTCAAAGTCGACCTTCCCGGGGCTCCACCTTTCGGTTGGGCGCAGTTCTTCGAAGCCAATCCGCCCCGTGAAGAACCCGTCACTCTCCCGGAACTGTCCCATCCGCCATACCCGCCCGTATCGCTCACGCTGAGTGCCGGGCACGAGCGATAGGCGCAACGCCTCCACCGGATCAGCCGCAAAGAGGGACGTCTGGACGACCCCCTCTTCCGCAGACGTCGCGAGGCGAATCTGTGCAAAGGCTATTTGTGCCTTCCGCCGGATGGGCATCAGCGGGCACGGTACGCCGGCGCCTAGGCTGTGTCAAGTGCATAATCCCCGCAAGACGCCCGACCCATTGCGTCAGCTCCCCGACGGCACGGGCATCGTCCTCTACCGCGGCAAGCCGCCGACCATCGTGAGGCTGCGGCCGTGGTATCTCGACCGAGGCCTCAGCGACATGGTGCGCCGCCCGCAGAAAGAGTCCTGACAAGCAGCCGTCAGCCGGGGCGCTGCTCCACCGCGGCGATCATCTCGTCGACCATGTCGGCAACGGTCGCGGGCATCACGCCACGGATGCTCATGGCCCTGATCTCATCGAGGACCGGGCCCACCGGTCGCTGCTCCTGCGCTCCCTCGTCGAGCACGGTCTCCACCCGCGAGGCCGACCTCTGGAGGCGGCGCTGGGCGATCCGGCGCAGGTGGTCGAGCACCTCCCCCACCGTGACCGGCCCGCTGGGCACTGCGACGGTGTTGACCTTCCATTGCGCGTAGGTGGGCGCGGTGGTCGCGGGCTCGGCAGTGGGCTCGGGAGCGTCGCGCCACCTCGCCTCCCACGGGGGCACCCAGGCCACGTCGGTGAGCGCTCCGGCCTCGGTGGCATCGGCTGTGAGGTCGGCCTCCGCAGCCTCATCAGCCTCGCCGGCAGGGTCGGTCCGGTTCCACGTGGTCGAGGGCCATTGGCGGGATGGAACGGACCGCTCCTCGGTGTCGGTGGCCCGTGGGACGGGCGGGGTGCTGCCATCGGTGGCGGGCGCACCCGTCGGCGCTGCCGGGCGAGGACCGGCGCCGTCGCGACCGGCATGGCCTTGGGCCGCGCCGTCGAGCTCGAGCTCGACCTGGAATTGGTCGGCCGCAACCCGCCGCACCCGCACCATGCCCTCCTTGTTGGAGGCCATCGCCTCCAGCAGCGCCGGGTCACCAAGCGACGGGTGGATGTCGGTGTAGGAGAGCGCCTGCCGTCCGTCGGCCATGCAGGTCACCCCGCGGCCCACCGGGGTGGTGATCTCCACCACATAGGCGCCGCGGCGGCGACCCAGGTCGGCGAGCAGCGACGGCCAGTGGGTCCACGAGAGGCGGAGGTCGTCGTACAGAGTGTCGCCGTGGAGCAGGGTGCCGCAGAGGTCGACGAGGCTGCTGCCCAGGCGTTCGGCCCACACCGAGGCGTCGCCCCACGTCTGGATCTCGCGGAGGAGGCCCGAGCCGGTGCGCGAACCGTCGCCATCGAGGATGTGCGCCTCGAGGACCGTCCCGCCCCGTACCAGGATGACCGCGCCACGCTCGCCGTCGCGCACCACCAGGGTGCCGTCGCCGATGGCGGGGGTGAGCGCCTCCACCACGATCGCCCGCAGCGGGATGCTCTCGAACACCAGGGCGCCTCGAGGCAGCAGCGGGATGGGATCGAAGCCGCCGCCCTCGGCGCTGTCTGCGCCTTCCTGGTCGATCATCTGCCCCAATCCTAGCGGGGCTCGGGCACCCCCCATCAGACTGCTCCGTAGGCCCTGCGCTGCAGGGCTGCGGCCCCCGGTTGCAGCCTCACGGCGCATGCCGCCGGCGCCAGGAGCGGCCGCATACACTCGTGGCGATGAGCGGCGAAGGCAGGACCCGGGATCCGGCGTCGATCACGGTTGGGGACGTGATGGTCAGCAACGTGCTGGTGGTCCACTCCGGCGACAGTGTCGACGATGCTGTCCGTCTGATCGTCGACAGCGTGATCACCGGCGCTCCGGTGGTCGACGCGGACCACCGCATCCTGGGCATCGTCGCCGAGTCCGACATCCTCGGCAAGCGCGGCCAGACAGTGGATGAGGTGATGACCACCGATGTCGTCACCACCACCGAGGACACCACCCTGGATTCAGCCGCGGAGACCATGCTGACGCGACGAATCCGGCGCCTCCCGGTGACCCGCGACGGCCGCCTGGTGGGCATTCTCAGCCGCGCCGACCTGCTCCGTCACGTGCGTCACACCCACTGGACATGCGATTGGTGCAGCACCACCGTGGTCGGGCTGCGCCGGCCCAACGCCTGCCCGCACTGTGGCGGCGAGACCTGGACGTTCGCGACAGTGCCTCGCTGATGGCGGTGGCTCCATTGGCGCCCAAGGGCGGCCTCGAGGGCATCATCGCCGGGCGCAGCGCGCTCTGCGAGATCGACGGCGAGACCGGCAAGCTCCTCTATGCCGGCTACGACATCGCCGACCTCGCCGAGCATTCCTCCTTCGAGGAGACGTGCTGGCTGCTCTGGCACGGCGAGCTCCCCACCCAGCCGGAGCTGGCCACGCTCGCGCAGGCGCTCGGGGCCAACCTCGAGCCTCGCGCCACCGTCTGGGATGTCGCCGCCGATGCACCCGAGTGCGCCGACCCGATGGACCTGCTCCGCACCCAGGTCTCCCTGCTCGGGATGTCCGACCCCGACTGCGCCGACAACGGAGAGCACGCCGACCATGCCAAGGCGATCCGGCTGGTCGCACAGAGCGGGGTCCTGGTGGCCACCAGCGAGCGCATCCGAACCGGGCTGCGCCCCGTCGACCCCGACCCGACCAGGAGCATCGCCTGGAACCTCCTGCACCTGCTCCACGGCGACGAGCCCGACGAGCAGGACGTGAGGGCGGTCGATGTCTGCCTGATACTTCATGCCGAACATGGCATGAACGCCTCGACCTTCGCGGCTCGGGTCACCGCGGCCACGCTCAGTGACATCCATTCGGCTGTGGTCAGCGCCATCGGCACTCTCAAGGGGCCGTTGCACGGCGGCGCCAACGAGCGCGTCATGGAGCTGCTGCGCCAGCTTCCCGACGTGGACGGCACCCGCGCCCACATCGAGCAGCTCCTCGCCAACCGCAAACGGGTGATGGGCTTTGGCCACCGCGTGTACCGTACCGAGGATCCCCGTGCCACCATCCTGCGCCGCCACAGCCGTGATCTCGGTGAGCGCCACGGTGACACGCGGTGGTACGAGCTGACCGTCGCGGTCGAGAAGTCAGTGCACCAGCTCAAGGGGCTGTACCCGAACGTCGACCTCTACTCCGCCTCGGTCTACACGTCCCTGGGCTTCCCGCAGCGACTGTTCACGCCGATCTTCGCGGTGTCGCGCATGGCCGGCTGGACTGCCAACATCATCGAGCAGCACCGCGACAATCGCCTGATCCGTCCGGACAGCGAGTACGTCGGCGCCCCGCCGCGGCCCTACGTGCCGCTCAGCGAGCGCTGACGGGCTCGGCGACAGCCCCGGCGCCGCGAACCCAGACGTCCAGGGTGCACCGCACCCCCTTGATGTCGCGCGGCAGGGTGCCGCGGCGATGGAAGCCACAGGCCTGGGCGACCTTCTCCGAGGCCAGGTTGCCGGGCAGCGTGGTCAGCTGCAGTTGCTCCAGCCCGCACTCGTCGAACGCCCAGGTGCAGAGCAGGCCCACCGCCCGGCGGGCGACCCCACGACCCCGCGCGCTCGGCAGCAGCCAGTAGCCCACCTCGGCTTCGTCGGCGGGGTTCATCCAGACGGTCACCATCCCTGCCGGGCCGAGCTCGGGGAGGAGCACCTGGTACCGCGCCGTCCGCGTGCTCGGCATTGCCCAGCCGGCCGTGATCAGCGCCGCGTCCACGATGGTCAGGCCATCGGGCACCTGCGTCCAGCGGGTGATCTCCGGGTCGTGCGATGCGGCGACCACCAGGGCGGCCACGCTGGAGCTGACCGGCCGCAGCGCCACCTCGCCGTCGCGCATCGGCGACGGCGAGGCCAGCGCCACGCTCATCAGCGTGTTGGGGCGTGGAAGTGGTCAGAGATCTGCTGCCAGCTGGCCGCGTTGGCGCCGCCAGGCAGCGGGGTGTTGCCGTCGAAGAAGCGGATGGCGCCGGTCTCCGCGTTGCGGTACTCGCCGGCGCTGACCACGGTGCCGGCGGTGAAGCGCACACCCGTGGACGACGGCGAGGCCGGGTCACTGCGGGTGCCCGCGCTGCCGCGACGCGTCTCGGGATGGTGGTGGTCGGAGACCTGCTGCCAGCTGGCCGCGTTGGCTCCCCCTGGCAGCGGGCTGTTGCCGTCGAAAAAGCGGACCGATCCCGTGTCGACGTTGCGGTATTCACCGGCGCTGACCAGGGTGCCGGCCGGAAATCGAATGCCGTGGGCGGACGGACGGTCGGGCTCGCTGCGCAGCGCCGGCCGGCCCCGGCCGGTGTTGGGGCGGTGGTGATCGGAGATCTGCTCCCAGGCGGACGAGTTGACGCCGCCGGGGATCGGTGAGCTGCCGTCGAAATATCGGGTGGAGCCTGTCTCCACGTTGCGGTACTCGCCAGGGCTCACGACCACTCCGGGCCGGAAGCGAACGCCGTGCGCTGTGCGCTGTGCCATGCCACGATCGTACGCCAGCTTCCCATGCAGCGCGTTGCCGGGAACGTCAATCGTTGCCGAGGCCTAGGCTGGGCGCGTGCCAGAGGTGATCCACAGGGCTGCCTCCGGCAGCCTGGCCGGTGTCGGGCTCTGCGCTGTGGTGGCGCTGGTGGCCACCGGCGCTGGACGGCTGGTGCCGATCGTCGGGGCGCCAGTGGTCGGCCTGCTCATCGGTCTGGCGGTGAGCCAGGTACGGCGCCCGACCGCTGGAGTGGCTCGCGGTGTGTCCTTCTGCAGCCGGAGGGTGCTGCAGGCGGCGGTGGCCAGCCTGGGCCTGCAGCTGACCCTGGCGCAGACGCTGTCCGCGGGGATCAGGTCGCTGCCTGTGCTTCTCGGCACGCTGGTGATCTGCCTGGTCGCAGCGGCCATCCTCGGCCGGCTGCTGCGCGTCCCCTCCAGCCTGCGCACCCTGGTCGGCGTGGGCACGGCCATCTGCGGGGCCAGCGCCATCGCCGCGGTCACCCCGGTGATCGACGCGGCGGCCGAGGACGTGGCCTACTCGCTGTCGACTGTCTTCGTGTTCAACGCGGTGGCGGTGGTCGTCTTCCCGCTCATCGGCCACGCCCTGTCACTGTCGCAGCCCGCCTTCGGGCTCTTCGCCGGCACTGCCGTCAACGACACCTCGTCGGTCGTCGCAGCCGGCCTCGCCTTCGGCGCCGACGCTGGCCACGACGCCGTGGTCGTCAAGC
Source organism: Candidatus Amunia macphersoniae (assembly GCA_016464795.1). Classification (GTDB taxonomy): domain Bacteria; phylum Chloroflexota; class Dormibacteria; order Aeolococcales; family Aeolococcaceae; genus Aeolococcus; species Aeolococcus macphersoniae. The sequence continues at coordinate 13,653 of JAEKNN010000015.1, forward strand.
TGACGCGCACTCTGTTCATCATTCCCATCTGCCTCGTGCTTGCGCTCTGGCGCGGTCGTTCCCGTCGCGTTGACAGCACGTCAGGCAGGGTCCGCCTCACCCGCTTGGTCCCATGGTTCCTGGTGGCATTCGTGGTGTGCACAGCGGTCGTCAGCATCGCGTCCCCGCCGGCGAACGTGCGCGGCGCATTGAGCGCGGTGGCGCTGTTCCTGATCACGGTGGCGCTGGCCGCCATCGGGCTGTCGACCGACGTCGCCGGTTTGCGGCGGACGGGTCCACGACCGCTGATCCTCGGTGCGGCGTTGTGGGTGCTGGTCAGCGTCTCCAGCCTCGGCCTGGCCGCGGCGTCAGGCATCCGTTGAGGTCGCCCCAGCGTCTGCGATGCGCTGTGTCGCGGGGGTAATGAAGTAGAGCTCGTGCTGGGACTGTCTCGCGCACCCAACGAGAGGACGGGGAGTCCTCCCGACCGTGTCAGGACGTGTGGCGCGCGCTACGCCCGTGCATACGAGTGCAGGCCCGCGATCCAGAGGTTCACCGCGTACAGGTCGGCAAAGATGGCCACGAACCCGATCACCGTGATCAGCGCGGCGCGCGAGCCGCGCCATCCGTACGTCACCCGCGCGTGCAGGTAGATCGCGAACACCACCCAGACGATGAAGCTGAACGTCTCCTTGGGATCCCAGCCCCAGTAGCGGCCCC
>JAEKNN010000069.1 GCA_016464795.1 Candidatus Amunia macphersoniae
CGCCCTCAACACAGCGCGCAGCCACACCGGCGACCACGTGCTCTTCACAGTGCCGGCCCTTCTTGCGGGGCTCGGGGGTCGGATCACCGCCGAGGCCGCCGTCTACGGGGTTGATGTCGCACTCGGGATCGCGGCGGCTGTCCTCTGTGTCGCCCCGCTGAGTCGTGTGCTTCATCCCCACGACCTCCTCGATGCCTTCCCGCGCCCACTGCAGCGCACCGCGGCTGTCACCGGGGCGGCGATCAATCTCGTCCCCGCGGTGGGGCGCAACGCGGTGGCGATCAGCGAGGCGCAGCGCCTGCGCGGGGCCGCTGGGCCGCGGCTGCGCGACTGGCGCGGCGTGGCTGCGCCGGTGGTGCTCTCCGCTCTCGACGACTCCCTGCAGCTTGCCGAGGCGATGGAGTCGCGTGGGTTCGGAGGCGGCCCGCGCAGCCGCTACTCCGGCGCGCGCATCGATCGTGCGGCGGTCTTAGTGATCATGTCCTCGACGGCCGCGATCGTGGTCACCGTCGTCGCCCGCGTCACCGGTTCCCTGCCCGACTGGTACCCCTTCCCCGTCGCCGTGGTGCCGGACATCGCCGTGCTCCCGGTGGTGGCGTGTCTGCTGCTCGGCATGCCGCTGGTCGCATGGCACCGCTGGTAGACATCGCGGGGCTGCGCTACCAGTACCCGCAGCAAGCCCAGGCGGCGCTCGACGGCGTCCAGCTGCGCTTGGACGGCGGCTTGGTCGCCGTCGCCGGGCCCTCGGGTGGTGGCAAGTCGACGCTGCTGCGACTGCTCAACGGCCTGGTGCCACACATGCACGGAGGACGAATCTCAGGCCGGGCCGTCGTCGACGGTCGCGACGTGCTGCGCACTCCCCCACGGCGCATGGCGACATCGGTGGGATTTGTCTTCCAGGACGCGGAGCGGCAGGCGGTGCACACCACAGTCGAGCGCGACATCGCCTTCGGCCTGGAGAACCTCGGGGTCCCGGCCGTGGAGATGCATGTGCGGGTGGACGACATCATGGACAGGCTGCGCATCACCCCCCTGCGCGACCGCACCATGGCGACGCTCAGCGGTGGCGAACGCCAGCGTGTCGCGGTGGCGGGCGCGCTGGTGCTCCGTCCCCGTCTGCTGGTGCTCGACGAGCCGCTCTCACAGCTCGACAGCGGCGGCGTGGACGCCCTGCTCGAGCTGTGTGGCGAGCTGCGCAGCGCCGGCACCGCCGTGGTCCTGTCAGAGCATCGCCTGGACGCGGTGCTGCCATCCGCCGACTCGCTTGTCATGGTCGGCAAGGGGCGCGTCCAGCGGCCGTGCTCACCGGCACTCGGTGCCGACTCGCTGGACAGCGCGCCGCAGCTGGTCAGGCTCTCGCGGGCCATGGGCTGGTCACCGCCACTGCTGGACGCCGTGACCATGAGGCTTCCCGACGGGGACGCCGCGGTCGAGGCGCCGGTCATCCCCGCACCGGTGTCGTCGGAGGTCGTCTGGCACCTCGATGACGTGTCCACCGGCTTCCAGGATCTCCTCGGCGGCGTGAGTGTCTGCGGCCGCAAAGGCGAGGTGATCGTGGTCATGGGCGACAACGGCGCCGGCAAGACCACGCTGTTGCGGGTCCTGGCGGGCCTCATCCCGGCCCGCAGTGGGACTGTCTGGCGGCGCCAGGGCAGGATCGCCTACCTGCCGCAGAACCCCGCGGCCCTGCTGCATCGGCAGACGGTCGCCGCCGAGCTCGACTCGACCCTGCGTCGCGGCCGCCACCCTGCGGACGGTGCCCATCGGGCATTCATGGACCTGCTCGGGGTCACCGCGATCGCCGGGTGCGACCCGCGCGACCTGAGCAGCGGGCAGCGGCAGCGCGCCGCCATCGCAGCCGTCCTCTGCGGTGCACCCGAGATCGCGCTCCTCGACGAACCGACCAGGGGGATGGACGGAGCCGCCCGCGACGGCCTGGCCGCGGCGGTGCGCAATCTCGCCGCCGCCGGGGCGTCGGTGGTGGTCGCCACCCACGACAGCGACCTGGCCGCCAGCATCGCCGATCGGGTCTTCATCATCGCCGACGGCCAAGTCCGCGACGCCGGGTCGCCGGCGCACGCGTTGAGCGGCCGCCAGCGGTTCGCCAGCCAACTCGGCCGGTTGTTCGCCTCGCCCGGCCCGGTCACCGTCGAGGCTGTCGCCGCAGCTCTGCGAGCGCGGGCCGGGACGGCCTGCGCGTGAGGCTGGCGGCGGTCACCGTTGCCGGCGCTGCGCTGTTCCTGTGGCCGTTCACCGGGCTCGGTGGTCCGGGGCTGGCCGCAGCCGCTGCAGTGAGCAGTGGCTGCGTGCTGGCGCTGCTGGCCGTGGAGACGATGAGCCGGCGCCTCGACAGCCGCGGTCTCGCCCTGATCGCAGCCATCGCCGCTGTCGACTCCGCGCTGCGGCTGGCGCTGGTCAGCGGCATCGGCGGGTTCTCGCCGATCTTCCTGCTGGTGCTGTGCGCCGGTTACGCCATGGGCGCCGAGTTCGGGTTCGTGTGCGGGGCCACCGCGCTGCTGGTGTCGGCGCTGGTCACCGCGGGCGTGGGACCGTGGCTGCCCTACGAGATGATCGCCACCGGGTGGGTCGGGGCTGCCGCGGGCCTGGCCGGCGCCCACCGCCGCGGCCGCACGCCGCAGCGTCGCGACGTTCTCCTACTGGCTGTGGTTGGAGTGGCCTGCGGCTTCGCCTACGGGGCGGTGATGGACATCTGGGACTGGACGTTCTTCCGCGGAGCCGCTGACGTCGGCTACCTGCCCGGCCTGGGCGCGGCGGCAACGGCCTCGCGGTTTGGCCACTTCTACCTGGCGACATCGCTCGTGTACGACGGCTTCCGCGCCGCCGGCAATGCCCTGCTGGTGCTGCTCCTGGGTGCCCCGGTCCTCGGCGCCCTGGTGCGCCTGCAACGCCGCCACCACCTGGTCATCGAGGACTCGCCGGCGCTGCCGGGCGCCGCGCCGGCAGCGCAGCCGGGCTGACTCCGTGCGTCCGGTTCAAGCGCTCCCGGTGGTGATCGCCCGGAACCCGAAGAGAGCGGTGGCTACCGCGCCGGCGAGCAGCAGCATGGTCTCGTCGCGGGCAGGGAAGCGCTTGGCGTAGACCTCGGCCAGAGGGATCGGCACGAACGTGGCGGCGCCGTAGAACAGGTGGATGCCCTGCGCGGGCCGATCGCCCATGGCCAGCAGCACCAGCCCGATCACAACCTGCACCGCCGCGGCCGCACCGCACAGCCGCACGAACACGCGCACTGTCGGGAAGGCCTGCGGCCGTGCTCGCGCGACCAGCGCCAGGATCGCGCCCACCACGGCGACCACCACCACGGCGACGCCGAGCCGCGCGTGAATGCTCATCCCGTGACCACCAGCAGGCCGCTGCCGTCCAGGGTGCGCGCGATCGTCGCGCCGGCCTCGGCGACGTCATCGCTGATCCACTCCGGAAGCAGCAGGGCCAGGTGGCGCCGCAGCTGCGCGCTGAGGGCTGCGGCACCGGTGGGCAGCGCCGTCTCCGCTGGTTCGCCATCCCCGATCGACCCGAACTGGGCATCGGCCGCCATCGCCACGGCGTCGACGAAGTCCCAGACCACGTCTCCGTCGACGGTGCCGGCGAGGTCATCCCACGGGGGCAGCTCGCAGCTCAGCTCGTCGATGCCGTCGGGGCCATGCCGGGCTTCGAGGAACACCTGGTGCCGTCCCCAGCGGAGCTCCTGAGAATGCACCAGCGGAATCCCGTGTCGGTCGCCCAGGGCGCGTGCCACCCCCAGCCGCTCCACGTCGAAGGCGGCCAGGGAGGTGAGCACGCGGGTCAGCGGCCAGGGGCCACCCTCGTCGACGCGGCGCAGCAGGAACGACACGGCGGTGACGCCCGCGCTGGGCAGTTCGAGGCGGGGCCTGCGCTTGGCCCGGGTGCGCGCGCTCACGAGGGCGGCGCCGCCGGCGGCGTGCACGCGAGCGCATGCAGGCCCCCGTCGAGCGACGGCATCGCGCCTCCCACCGGCACCCTGAGCACGAAGTCGCCAAGCCGTCCCCAGACCATCGTCGACGGCAGGTTGACCGGTGGGTAGACCAGGATCACCACTCCGGAGTGACCGGGATCGAGGTGGATGCTGCAGTCGCTGCCGGGGGTGGAATCGGCGACCACCGCCAGCGGATAGGTTGGATGGTAGAAGTGGCGCAGTGAGCCGGTCCCGGTCCCGGCAGGTGCGTAGTCGCTGGCCATCTGGAGATCCCCCAACTGCGGGTCCGAGCTCACCTTGCCGTCGTCCCGGAGGCGCAGGCCCACCAGCGTGAAGTCGCCGAGACTGCGCAGTTGCGACCACCCGGATGCCGAGGTGCCCAGCTTGGCGGCGACGAGATCGACGCTGTGACGCTCCACCAGCAGCACCTCGAGGTGGTCCGGGTTCTTGTAGATGCCGCCGTCGGGGCTGGTGGCCACGGTGGCCGTGGCCAGCGGGTGCGGGGTGGGGCTCAGCGGCAGTCCGAGAGCCGTGGCGTCGAACGCCGTCCCAGAACCACACCCGGCCACCGCCACCGCCACCGTCATCAGCGCCGCGACGACGGCGGCTCGCACGCGTCCCACGCGCTCAATCGCGCTCCAGGATGCGGCGGCTGAGGATCACCAGCGCCGCCACGGCGACCGCGGCGGCGGCGGCGATGGCGACCACGTCGACAGCCGGAGAGTAGGTCGGTGTTCCCCCCAGGGCACCGATGAACGCGGAATGGAGGTGGCTGAACGGATCGGCCGCGGCAGCGGCGGCACGCCAGCCCGAAGCCGGCACCCCGGTGAACAGCCCACCCAGGTACAGCAGCGGTGCCAGCACCACCACCACATCGAGGAGCACCTCGGCGGCGTTGGCCGCGGCCAGCGTGATCACGCACCCGAGCACGTTGGTGACGATCAGAGCGCCCGCCAGAGCCACCGCCAGCACCGCCAGGGATTGCGCCGAGCCAGCGCCGGTGACGGTGGCCGCAACGGCGACCGGGAGGAGCTGCACCACGTCGACAGCCGCGGCCGCCAGCACCCAGCCGCCGAGCAGGCGCGGGCGAGATCCGGGAGTTGCTGCCAGTCGTGTCAAGAAGCCGGCCTCGCGGGCGCGGCTCACCGTGACCGCCGTGCCCACGGCGCCGACCATGGCGACCAGGACCGTCAGCAGCATCCCGGCCCAGAAGGTGGGCGCATGACCGGCCACCAGCGCGATCGCCAGCAGCAGCGGCAGGCCGGCCTTGATGGCCAGCGCGCGCCGCCGGCTGACCACGATGGCGAGCTCGCGCGCCGCCACGGTGCGCGGCATCAGCCTGGCCCGTGGCGGCGAGACCGTCAGGCTGGGGTGGTTGCCGACCAATGACCGTCCTCCAGCATCTGCCCGGTCAGCTCACGGAAGCAGTCACCGAGGTCGGGGCGGCGCAGGCGGAGCTCGCGGAGCCGCCCGCCGGGCGCGTCCGCCGCGGCCACCAGGGCGGCGATGGTGCTGTCCCCGTCGAAGCGCACCATCGCGCTGCTGCCGGCGACGGCCACGTCGACGACGCCGGCAACCCGGCGAAGTCCGGCAGCGTCGCAGCGCCCGTGCGTGACCAGCTCCGCCACCCTGCCGCGGGGAAGTGAGTCGAGAAGCTCCTGGGGCGTGGCGCAGCGCACCACCAAGCCCTCGTCGAGGAACGTGACTTGGCCGGCGACCGCTTCGACGAACCCTGGGTCGTTGCTGGCGACGATGGTGCTGCGCGCCCGTTCCCGGCGCTCGGCGAGGATCACCGCCAGCTCGGCGCACCCAGCCGGATCGAGGCCGGCGGTGGGCTCGTCGAGCAGCGCCAGGAGGGGGTCGTGCACCAGGGCGGCGACCAGTGCCAGGCGACGTCGCATCCCGAACGAGTAGGACCCCACCGCGGCATCGGCGGCGGCGGCCAGCCCCAGCCTGTCGAGCAGCCCGTCGGTCCGGGTGCGAACCTCGTCGCGTGCGGAGATCCACTGGGCGCACCAGAAATACGTCGCCTGCCTGCCGGTGAGGCCGCCGTCCTCGAGAGCGCCGTCCAGCGCCAGGCCGATGTGGGCACGGGCCGGGGCGGCAGGGCCGTCGAACCAGGAGACCTCGCCGCGCTGCGGCCGCGACACGGTGGCGAGCAGGCGCAACAGGGTGGTCTTGCCGCAGCCGTTGCGGCCCATCAGTGCCATCGTCTCGCCGGGGCCAACCGCCAGGTCCACCGGGCCGACGCCGCGACCATTGCGATACCGACGAACCACGCCGTCGGCGCGCACCGCGGCGGTCGCCGCAGGCGGGGTGGTGAGCAAACCCACTGCCTGGGGGGAGGCGACGGCGCTCATCGCGCCACCGCCTCCAAGAGAGTGGTCACCTGGGCGGCCACCGCGGTTGGCTTGAAGGGCTTGAGGATCACCCCGGCGGCGCCGGCCTCGACCGCACGCGCTCCCTCGGTCGCGTCGCGGGCCTCGACCATCGCGAACCAGCCGGCGCGCGGCCGAGCTCCCGCCGTGCCGAGCCCTCGCATGGCTTCGATGCCGTCGCTGTCGAGCGTGACGTCGACCAGGGCCACGTCGCATGCGGCCAGCGCGCCGGCGAGCCCGGCGACGGTGGCCACTCGCACCACCGCATGGCCCTCGCGGGTCATCTTCTGGGAGAGGATGAGACCGATCATCGGCTCGTCCTCGGCGATCAGGACAGCGGCGCTCATGCGCTCGACGCCAGGCCCGGGTACAGGCGCGGCCAACCGGTGCTGTCCAGCTCCGCCACCGCGCAGAGCGTTCCCGCCAGGCCATCGGCGTCGAGCATCTCCAGGGCGTGCTGAGGATTGGCCACGCGGGTCGCCACCAGGGCGTCGCCATCGAGGTGCAGCTCCCAGCCTTCGCGTAGCAGGCCGCCGGCGACGAACGCGATCAACTGCAGGCGATGGTGCAGGTGCTCCGACAGCGCACCGAGCGCGGCGGGCAGCGTCGTCTGCTCAGCGTCGATGTCGATGTCCTCGTCCTGCGCCTGATCGAGCTCGTACAGGTCGCGCATCCAGCGCGGCCAGGGCGGTTCGATGGCATCGCGAAGCTCCGCGTGCGCAGCCTGGAAGATGGGGATCCGCAGGGCCACGGCCCCGGTGGGAATCTTCACGGCTGCCCCTGGTCCACCGAGGAGGACGACGGGGCATTGTTGGTGATCTGCTGGTGGAGGGTGATCTCACCGTTGATGGTGTACGGCTGGCGGGAGTGCTCACGCAACACTCCCATCACCATCATCATCAGGCTGACCGTCACGCCAAGGATCAGCGCCGTCCGTTGGGCGCCGCGGCTGCTGCCACCGGGCACGATGTGCCCGCGCGAGAGCGCGGTGGCGTAGGAGGTCACCGACCACAATCCGAAGATCACCATCCCGATCAGGGCCGCCACCTTGAAGGGGATGAAGTTGCCGATCGGGTTGAGCAGGCCGCCCTGCCACCACGGATGGTTGCCACCGGCCGCGACCGCATCGGCGTACGAACCGGCGAACCATGCCGGCTGAATCGCCAGCAGCGTGAGCAGGATCAGCGCCACCATCAGGGCCAGCTGACGTCCGGCACCGGGCGCACCTGAGCGGACCATTCGCCGCCAGAAGAACAGTGACCCGAGGATGAAGATCATGCCGAGCAGGAAGATCTGGATCAGGAACACGTTGGACAGCGAACCGAACATCAGCGTGTACCAGGCGCCGTAGGCGTGGAGCTGGATCTCCTTGGCGTAGGAGTAGCCCACCCAGGGCTGCAGGAGGCTGAGCGCCACCGCCCAGATCACGCCCCACTGGGCCACCCATTCCCAGTGGAGGATCTCGGCTCGCTTGGCCTCAGTCTCGAGATGACCGACGGCCATGGCGCCGATCGAGCGCAGCGGGCGCAGCCCCGCCGGGGCATCCGGCGTGGGCACGCGGGAATGGCGGGTGAGACGCAGATAGTTGAAGGCGCCGATGACCGCGATGACCGCGCCTGCCCACGCCAGGTTGCCGATGGTCCGATGGATGGTCAGGGGAAGTGCTGTGGGGTTGAGGATCTGGTTGAGGATGCTCACATCGCCCGCGTTGGGGGTGAGCATGAACGACGCGACGACATCGATCAGGAACATCTGCCACCACAGCGTGATGTTGAGCAGCACCATCATCCCCAGGCGCGCGCGGCGGTGGTTGCCCAGCCGTTCCCAGTTGGCGTAGATGCTGTACAGGAGCACGATCTCCACCAGGAAGAAGGCAGCTTCGAAGACCATCACCCAGAAGGTGATCTGCTGCAGCGCCGTCCAGAAGATGGCCCAGAGACCGGTGAGAAGGAAGAGAACGAAGAGGATCGCCGTCGCCGACCCGAAGGCGAAGATCTGCACCTGCGACTTGACCATCATGTAGGCCAGGCGTCCGTGGCGTTCGTCCTTGCGGGCCATCGAGATCGCCTCGGAGACGATGGCCAGCGTCGACGAGCCGGTTATGTAGGTGGCGATCTGGATGTGCAGGAGGATGACGATGGCGACGACCACCCCATTGGTGAGCACGCTGCCACCGACCGGTTGGAGCGAGCTGAGCAGGATCCGCAGGTTCACAGGTTGTAGAGCCGGCTGATGCCCAGAATGGCGAAGACGATCACGGTGAAGGCCATGAAGAGCGCGGGGATGATCACCTCGGGCCGGCGCAGCGGTCGGCGCTCAGGGGATCGGTCGATGAATGGCAGGAAGATCATCAGCGCGGCCCCGATCCCGAGCACCCCGAAGACTCCGATGGCGATCAGCGGATTGGTGGGCGCCACCACCAGGAACTGGTCGAGCGGCAGGAAGAACCACTCAGGGGTGGGCACGTAGCTGAGCGTTGCCGGGTTGGACGGTTCGTCGAGCGGCGCCCCGGAGATCAGCCCCATGACGAAGATGACAGCGATCAGCACGGCGCTCATGACCACGTCTTTGATGAGCTGGTCGGGGAAGAAGGGCACAGTCTCCCGCGGAGCCGAATACCTGCGTGCGATGCGCTTGGTCGGGTAGGGCGGCTCCGCGCGCCGGATCCGCTCACCGATCTGCTTCTCCTCGTCCTCGTTGGGATCGGTGGAGTAGTTGACCCAGGCGCCGAACTCGCCGTGCCTGCGGAGCAGGTAGAGGTGGGCCCCGATCAGGCTGAACATCAGGAACGGCAGCACCCAGATGTGGATCGCGAACGTCCGGGTGAGGGTGATCGGGCCCACGAATTCCCCTCCCCGCCACAGTGTGCGGATGCCGTCGCCGATGAACGGGAGGTAGTGCGGGATGTTGGTGACCACCACCGTGGTCCAGTAGGCCGCCTGGTCCCAGGGCAGCATCGCACCGGTGATCGCCAGGCCGAGCACCAGGAAGAAGAGCAGGGCCCCGGTGACCCAGTTGAGCTCGCGAGGCCGCTTGTAGCTGGCCGACAGGAAGGTGCGGACCATGTGCAGGCCGATCACGAAGATCAGCGTGTACGAGCCCCACAGGTGCAGCCCTCGCACCCACGCTCCGAACCCGTCGCTGGTGCGCAGATAGTCGAGGCTGGTGAAGGCGTCGGTCACCGAGGGCACGTAGTCGAGCAGCAGGAAGATGCCGCTGAAGAGTTGCAGCAGGATCAGCGCCAGGGTGGCGCTGCCCAGCGCGTAGGCCCAGCCACCCTTCTTGGGAACCGCTTCGTACAGCCCTTTGTGCAGCAGCTCTGTGGCACCGGTGCGGTCCTCGAACCAGGCGGCGCTGCCGCGCATGCGAGCCTTGAACGGCCGGGTGAGCCAGCGGCTGACGATCATGGCTAGATGTGCTCGTCCAGCTGGTTCTGGATCTCGAGGATGGTTCGCCCCTGGGCGTCGGTGTGGGTCCGGTGCACCCATTGGGCCAGCGGTTGCGGCGGCGGCCCACCTGTGTTGTTGCCGTCGATGTCGTACAGCCCGCCATGGCACGGACAGAGGAAGTTGCCGAGGCTGGGGTCCCAGTGCACGTCGCACTGCATGTGGGTGCAGATGTTGCTCAGCGCCAGAGTCGGGCCGTCTCTCTTCTTGACCACGTAGACGATGCGCTTGACAGGTGGCGTCGGGTAGCCGGTGCCCACCGGCACCTCGGCAATCATCGCCGTCGGCTGATTGACCGGCACCTCGTCGATGGGGCCGACGGTGATCCAGGTCAGCTTCTGCTTGGTGAACAGCGGGCTGAGCAGGAAGCCCACGGCCGGAACGCTGAGCATGACCCCGATCAGGCCCATGCCGAGCCCGGTGCCCCGTATCAGCACCTCGCGGCGAGACATCTTCTTCACAGGCCGCGGCCTCCCTGGATGGCGAACAGACCGGCGATCGCGGTGGCGTACATGCCGATGAAGGTGAGCAGGCTCACGGTCACCGCTCCCGCCAGGACAGCGGCTGGGCCGTGCTCACCACTGCGCCAGAGGCGGCGGATCCCGGCCAGCGCGTAGCCGGCGCCGAGGAACACCACCAGCAGGATCGCGAACAGCAGCAGCGAGAAGTACCAGGCGGCCTGGAACTGGGCGGCGCGGGCGACGATGGCGTGGCTCACGGGTACAGGCCCGGAGGCGGGTTGTACTGCTGGTGCGCGTCGACCTGGCGCAGCTCTCCGTAGATGGCGTAATCGCCGCGCGCATGCTCCTTGATGTAGCCCATCAGCAGGGTGGTGGCGATCGACACCGTGCCGACTGTGACCAGCGCGCCGCGGCCGATCCGCGACGCCGACCCGGTGACCCGCAGCGAGTCGTCCTGCCGCTGCCTGCGCCCGCGCATCCGCACGCCCAGGTTGGCTGCGGTGGCCAGCATGGCCCCGGCGAGGCCGACGTAACGGACCGGGTTCAGGGTGGCGCCGAGGATGGCGCTGGGCAGCGCCGCCAGGGTCATGCCCGCCAACGACACCGCGATCGCCAGCCGGCTACTCATCGACCACTCACGGGGGCCGCCGTCCTCGCTCGCCAGGGCGATGTTGCCACCGATGAAGATGGCCCCGACCAGGCACTCCTGGGCGACCATGAAGGAGGCGGTGACACCGGCGACAAGGTTGTCGAAATACCCTGGCTGATTCTGCTTGATCAACTCAACCAGCAGGAACCCGTCGATCGGCATCACCAGGGCCAGGATCAGACCGACGCGAAGGTTGACCCGAGCCGCCCACGACTGGAATGAGCGTTCCTCAGGGTTGTCGCGCGACCGCCGCAAGCGCAGCGCCGCGTAGCCGGCGCACAGCAGCGCGGTCCAGCTGACGTTGCCGCCGAGCCGGTGCAGCAGGAGCGGCCAGTACACCGGGTTGAGCACCGGCTCGGTGAGGCCGGCGTGAACCGGGTTGATCAGGTACGAGTCCATGCCCACTATCAGCACCATGAACAGCGTCTGCAGCACCGCCAGGACCGAGCCGAGGGTGGCGTGACGTCGCGGCGCCATGGACGCGAACGAGTACCGGTACCAGACCAGCAGCGGCGTGATCAGGAAGAAGAGCCCGAAGGCAACCGCCACCAGCCAGAGGAACTTGTTGACCAGCTGACCGAACTCGTTGGCCCACAGACCGGTCAGCAGCACCACCGCGAACACCGCAAAGGTGGCCCCGAGGCTGAACACCAGGTAGTAGCTGTTGGCCAGGCTGCGCGCGTACCGCGCGGTGCGTGGATCACCGGTGCGCACGTGATGCCACTCGGCGACGATCGCCAGGGTGATCGCCCCCAGGCTGAACTCGGCGACGGCGATGTGGAAGAGGAAGAGGATGCCCACCGGCACGTTGTTGCCGATGCCTGGGAAGTCGGGGGTGGTGACCTGCAGGCCGAGCATCTCAGCCGTCTCGGAGCGGCGCGGTCATCCTCCGGCCGAGATCGTCCACGACCGGCGCAGTGATCTCGTTGAGCCCACCCCCAGGGCGGGCGCTGCCGGTGAGTGTGGCGTGGGCCGTCCGCGCCGGGTCGCTGTGCGCCGGACACCCAGCCGCCGCCTCCCGCGGTTGCCCGGTCACCGGGCAACCGGCGGACTCGGGCTCCCCACCAACGTCACGCTGCATCCGCGCTCGGGCCTCGGCGATCCCCGCCTCCACATGGAGCACCCCCACCACCGGAGCGCCGAGCGCGATCGCCAGCCTTTCGATCTGCTCGGTCGCCAGGTTGCGCAGGAAACCGGCGGGGATGCGCTCGATCCGGTCGTCGGCCTCGTCAGTCCACGGCAGCCGGCGGCGCTGGTCCACCTGGGGGCCGGTGTGCCGCTCGACACCGATCGGGGCCCGATGGGGGCCGGCGTTCTGGTCGAGCGCGTCCAGCTCCGGAAGAACGAATGGCTCGGCGAGGTCCGCGGTGATCGCGGGCAGGCGCCTGGTCCGAGCGTGCTTCTCGACGATCGCCTTGACGCGACGCCGCAGGTAGCCGGCCGGCAGCTGCTGGAGCACCCGCCGTGCTTCGACGGTCCAGCCAAGCTTGGCGCCGTCGAAGGCGGTCTGCGCGGCGTCACCCTCGCCCGCCGCGGCCAGGCGGATGGCGTCACTGTCGAGCCGCTCGAAACCGGCGGCGTCCCCGCCGCACACCGGACAGCACTGTGGTGTCTCGCTGCGCGCCGCGTAGCCGCAGGTGCGGCACACTGCGCGCGCCTCCTCGACGACCGGCTCGTCGAGCATGGCGCGCTCTGCCTCGCCGACCGCCGCGGCCGTCTCTGCGATGGTGCGCATGGTGCGCGCGAACGGCATCAGCTCGTCGAGCGCGGTGGCCACGTCGCCCGAGGAGACCACGCTGTGCCCCCGCTCCATCGCCCAGCGCAACACTGCGGTCCTGGCCAGCCCGCGGGCGCCGCCGGGAACGGAGGCCATGCGATCCTCGGCCTCGGGCGTCCACACCATCGACGCATCGGCGCGGACGTCGATGGGTGGGGTGAAGCTGCCACTGCTGACCAGAACGTTGCAGGGTGCCAGCCGGAGCAGCTGCTCGGTGTTGCTGCCGAGGTCCATCGCTGAATCGGAGTGCACCCCGATGCGCCCCAGCACCAGCAGCCAGGGTCGTGTCTCCCGGGCATGCCGTAGCACCCGTTCGAAGGCCTTGCCGTCCAGCAGGGTGATGGGGAGATCGACGCCCTCCTCAGCGGCCGTGGCGCGAGCCACGCGCAGGTGCGACTCGTAGATCTTGGCCAGACCGGTGTCGATGATCTCCTCGTGCAGGGCCTCCTGCTCCTTGAAGCGGAAGATCTTCGAGGCCTTCTCCGAGAGCACGTCGACGATGCCGTTGAACACCGCGTAGTGCAGGTAGGGGTCGTACACCGCGACCGCCTCGACGCGCTTGCCGAGCGCCTTGCCCAGGGCCAGCGCGGTGCGCAGTCCGGCGAACGACTGCGGTGAGCCGTCGATGGCCACGAGGATGTCGCCCTCGCGAGCCGCATCGCCGGTGGTCCGGATGATCAACAGGTCGCGGCGGATGCGCCGGGCCACCCGGTCGGTGACGCTGCCCAGCTGTGACTCCTTGACGGCCCCGGTGCCGAGCGCGCCCATCACCACCAGGTCGACATCGGCGCTCTCATCGATGTCGGCGACCAGCTCCTCCCAGTTGCGCCCGTCGCGCATCCGCGCCTCGAAGGGCAGCTCGCGCTCCAGGCAGCGGTAGCGGAGGACGTCCGTGTAGCTGTCGCTGATCAGCTCGAGGCCGGTGGTGATCAGGCTGTCGTGGATGCGCCGCTGGCGGAGCAGCTCGGCCTCGTCCTGGTACTCCTCGGGGAGCGTGTACTCCATCTGCTTGAAGCGGTAGTCGTGCATCCGCGC
>JAEKNN010000070.1 GCA_016464795.1 Candidatus Amunia macphersoniae
TGGTGAGGGAACGATCAGCCCAGGGTCAGATTCCTTGGTGCTTGACAACGGAGTGGCCGCAACCCACCCCGAGGCGGTAGCCTCGTGGTGATGGGACCCCCCCTCGGCGACGGTGCGCCGCCGCCTCCCCCTCCTCCGGGATCGCCCCCGCTGGTCGGCGGTGATGGCTCCGGGCCGGGCGAGGTGCTCGTGCCCGAACGCCGTCCCTGGTGGCAGTGGGCTGGACTTGGATTGCTGCTGCTGACAATCGCGGTGGTGGCGCTCGCGGTGGTGCTGGTGACGCGGCCGCCTCGGTCACCGGCGCCGCTGGGGATCGCCACGCCGTCCGCCACCGCATCGGTCAGCCCCTCGTCCTCCATCACCGACAGCTCGGCTCCGACGCCGACCACGACGCCCCCCACCGCGACGCCCACGCGCGCTTCGACCGCGCCGCCGGCGACGTCGCCGCCCACATCGACCACGCCTGCCGAACGGGCAGCTCTGCAGCTCTATCCGGCCGGCGTGGAGTGTGGTTTCAACGGCGACTACGGGGGCTGCCCGGTCACCCAGGACCTCACCAACGCAGCCGGCCAGTGGCGCAACAACCACGGCCCCACCCCGCCGGCACCTCTCTGCCGCTGCCTGGGGAGCTACGACTCAACCTTCGTCCAGCAGGATGACAAGTTGCTCCCGTTGGGAAACCAGGGTGACCAGAGCATGGCCGCGGTCCAGGTGCAGCTGTCCTTCCCGTCGAACCGCCACGAGACCCTGGTGGTGCTGTTCAAGCGTCAGAGCAACGGTAGCTGGCGTGCCGTCGACACATACTGCGGCGACACAAAGAACCTCTTGGGCGCGGCCGACGCCACCAGCTGCGTCCAGTAGTGCAGCACCTGCGCTCAGCGGCGCAGCGTGACCATCCGGCCGCCGCGAAGCGACGTCGGCGCGGTCAGACCGCAGCGCAACCATGCCTGCTCCGGCATGCCGATGTCGGCGACCACCATCTCGCCGGTATGGGCGCGCGCGGCGGGGTTCCAGAGGCCGCGCTTCATGGCCGCCAGCGTGCAGGTTGTGTGCGCGCGGATCGCGGCGCCGCGAGCAGTGCCGGTGGCAGCGTCGAGCCCGCTGGGGACGTCGATGCTGAGGATGGTGCCGCGCAGAGCCCCGATCGCCTCCGCCTGGGCGGGGCGGGGTGGGTCGTGCAGGCCGGTCCCGAGCAGCGCGTCGACCACGATGTCGGCGCTGTCCACGCCGCGCACCGTGCGGATCGCGCTCGGGGAGACGTGCAGCCTCACGCCCGCGCCCGCAGCGGCCGCAGCCTGGCGCGACATCAGCGGATCGAGAGCGTGCGGCTCGCCGAGGACCGCGGCGGTCACCCGACAGCCCCAGCCTGCGAGGTGACGAGCAGCCACCAGGCCGTCGCCGCCGTTGTGGCCACGACCGGCAACAACGTGGAGGCTGCCTGGGCGGCGGCCGAGCATCCGCCAGGCGCAGCGGGCCACCTGGAAACCGGCGATCTCCATGAGCTGTGCGATGTCGACGCCCAGCTCCACCGCAGCGGTGTCGAGTCGGGAGGCCTCCTCAGGGGTGAGGGAACCGAAGCGGCGTTGCAGGGATGAGCTCACGGGGGCACTCCGTCTTTGGGGTCGGCTACCGTACTACGGGAATGGCGACGACACCGCTGGCACCCGAGCACGCCACCAGGCGGATCTCCAGGCGCGGTCTGATCATCTTCGTGCTGGCCGCGATGGCGATCATCGCCGCCACGGTCGTGGGAGTTCGCGGCCTCACCGGCTCGCCGGTCCAATCCGTCGCTGCCGACGGTAGCGCAACCCTGCATGGCACCTGGGAGCCCTACTCCTGCGACATCCGCGTCTGCCAGGGCTACGTGCAGGCCGGCGCGCGCAGTGTGTTCGTGGTTCTGGCCGCCGGCTGCCCGGAGCCGGCCCGCGCCGCCGACGTCACCATCGTGGGCCGCCCCGATGCATCGCTGGGCAAGGGCAGCTACCGCTCGGTTGGCTGCGCCGGCTGAAGCGTCAGGGTCGGCGCTGATGCCTGCCGAGGATGCGCCGCTGGGCGGAGTATCGCGCCAGGCGCAACCAGACGAACACCCCGCCGATGACGATGCCCAGGCCGACAGAGGCGAGGATGACCACGAACAGAGGCGCCCCAGGCCAGCTGAACCCGAGGAACTTGACAGTGGCCGCCTGAGTGTTCTGGGCGCAGAAGATGGTCAGGACCACCGCCGCCACCACCGCCGCAGCGATCACCAACCTGGTCACGTTGGAGGCGCGGGCCACAACCTTTCCGGGCTCAGCCGCCGGGCTGGGAGCGGCTGGCGGAGCTGCGCCTGGGGTGCTGGGGTCAGGAGCGGCGGGAGGAACGGTCTGCTGCATCACCTCCACTGTACAGGCCGGTACCACAGTGCCCCTGACAAGTGGAGTTCGGCGGTCCACCTGAGGGCGGCGACTCCCGGCTTGTCCACTCCCGCGCCTGCCAGCCAAATACGGCGAGTTCAATCGGATGGGAGCACCCCTCTCACCGGTCCGCGAGGGCCTCGGTCAGCTGGCGGCGTAGGCCGCGAGGTGCTCGCCGGTGAGGGTGGGGCGGGCGGCGACGAGCTCGCCGGGTGTGCCCTCGAAGACGATCCGGCCACCCTCGTGACCGGCGCCGGGGCCGAGGTCGATGATCCAGTCGGCGTGCGCCATGACCGCCTGGT
>JAEKNN010000044.1 GCA_016464795.1 Candidatus Amunia macphersoniae
CGGCGCCATTGGTCAACTGCGGCGCGTCCCTCTGACGTGGCAGTCAGCTTCGCCGTCAGAGCGTGAAAGGGGTGATGTCCACTCATGGCGCTGCTCCTCGCCTGAATCGTCCCACGGCCGCACAGGGCTTGCGGATCTACACGCCCACCTTTCGCTTGCCGGTTCGAGATGGTCCTGTGGCTGACGGCGAGCTGGGCCGGTCGGCTGAGGTCGGTGGCTTGCCCGTCGTCCGTCTCCGGTTGCTTGTCGCGTGCGTTCCGGGTGTCCGTCGAGGTGCAGGGTGGCGCGCCCGCAGATGCTCAACGTCGCGCTCCAGGAGTTGCTTGATCAGTGTCTGGTACGCAACCCCATACTCGCGCGCCAAGCTGCGGATCGCCGTCAGAAGCTCCGCGGGGAAACGGATGGAGATCGCTTGCTGGCGCTCACGGTGGTCGGTAAGGACGGTCGTAAAGTGACGGTCGAGCTCGTCAGAAGACATGCCCTCGTATGGGTCGGGAAAGCGGCTGCTCCTCATTTCAGGCTCTTCCTCTCGCGCCTGCCAGCCCAGTGAGCGTGAACCGGGTAGCAACCGCCTCGTGATCGGGCGACCCACGCCACGGACAAAACTCTCCGTCCGACGCGACACAGCGCGATGGTCGTCCCATGCTTCGGATCTGGTGCAACGTTGTCATCGCTGGCATTCTCCACCACGTACGACACCTGAGCCTCCGTGATGCCACGGTCGGCGTGATCGACGAAAAGATGCTTACGGTTGTTCTGGTCCCAAATCGCGTGGCGTCCCGGTCCCACGAGCACTCAGTATACATCACGGGTATATACACATGACCGTAAGACTATTCCGGAGCTGAGCCAAGGAGCTCCCGAACCTTGTCGCGCGTCTTCTGCTGAGGCTCAACGGCGGCCAGGTCTTCGAGGAGGCCCCTGATTTCACTAGTCCATACGTCGCGTGGCCACTTCTCCATGCAAGCAAGGTCAGCCATCGATTCCGGATCACGGGGCTCTGGAGCGAGAGGCGGATCAACCATATTCCATGGCCAGGATGCCGTCCCAGTGCTTGGACAAGTGTTACGTAAGGCCGAGGCCAGGTCCCCTGTTGTGGCGGCCGTGAAGGCGAGGTACTCATTCATGACACCGTTCTCAAATCCGGTCCGGAGCATCCACGACTTGATAGCCGGATCGGTCGATCCAGCGAGACGTTTGACCGCATGAATTCGGCCCCAGCCGTGGACGCTCATCGCCGCCCTGAAGATGAACTGGGCAGGGTCAGGGGCCACGTTGGCGGCAGCCACGACAGCGTACAGAGTGAACTCGTCATGCGCGGCGAACGGCGCGAGGACGTCGAGATCCTGGTCGCAGGGGCCAACCGATAGAAGCGCGATTCCAAGCTTGGCCGGGTTGCGGTCCGAACTGTGTCCCAACAGCCAGTGTCCCACCGCATGAATGCGATTCGCCGGAAGATCGTGGTGCAACGGCGCCACCGCGATCCGGTAGATGCTGCCCCGCCAGCCGTTCCAGCCGGCGATCACGGTGCCGACGATCTCGCCGCCCTCCTCGGCGACGAGGAGTGCACCGGGGGCGTCGGCAAGGAGCTGGGTCAGGCCAGCCGCATCGTCGGTGACCGTGGGACGGGTCTCGGATTGTTCCAAACCCGCAGCACATCATCGATGTTGGCGACCGCAGCCGACCGGATGGCGACGGCACTTGGGGAATCGCGAACCGTGTTGGCCATTAGCGGGAGCTTGCCAGAATCACCGGATGACCGACGCTGGCCCGACGAGCGTGGTGCTGGTCCACAGCAGCCGGCAGCGGTCCCGAGGTCTTCGCAGCGTGGCCGCACCGCTTCGCAGGCCGGAGGGTTGAGGCCGTCGACCCGCACGCAGGCCTCGACGTTTCGCGGGCGACGATGATGGGGGACTATCGCGATGCGGCGGTCCCACCTGCAGCCGCGGGCTCTGACAGAGCGAGCACCTGTTGCATTCGCTGGTCGCCTCGTAGGGGTCGGCCAGGAGGCGCCGTTGCGGGTGGTGGCCGTGGCCATCGGGCGGAATTCTAGTGGCGGGCGTGACCATGCCTGCCCAACGTCAGGGCAGGCATGGTCGTAGCGCCTTTCAGCCGATGCGGACGACCTGGCCGGTCGGCATCCCACTTGGAGCCGTGCCCGGCAGGATCGACCAGTTGGATACGTAGATCGCACCGTCTGGTCCAGCGGCAAAGCCGTTCGGGAAGAAGAGCTTGCCGGCGCCGAGCACCGTCCGGGTCCCGTTTTCGGCAATGCGTATCACGTCACCGCCGGGCGGCCCCGAGGGCGGGAAGCCGACCTTGTCGAACTCGGTCACGTAAAAGGCGCCATCCGAGCCGAAGCCGCAACCGGTTATGGCGGAAAAGCCAGTCTGCCACACGGTGAGACCGTTCTTGGGCGTGAATCGGAACACGTCGGCAGCGGTGCCGTTGTTGCCGACGCCGGTCAATTGACCGATATACAGGGCGCCATCTTCGCCGCGCGCGACACAGGTCGGGACCGCGTCACTGATACCCGAGATCGGCTTGGGAAAAACCGCAAGGATCGTGATCTTGCCGTGGTCGTCAATCGAGTCGAGAGTGTTCGATCCTGCGTCGACAACGTAGGTGACGTGCGGACGGGCCAAAACCACGTAGGGGTTGGCGTCTGGATACTGTGGGTTGATCGACTTGTGCTGGTTCGACCACGCGAAGTCGAACGCGCCCACGTTGGCGACGCTGACCAGCGCGTGATCGCCTTCGATACCGCCGCGCATCAAACGACCTACTTGGTCAAACGCTTGCGTTGACAGATCAGGCGACAGTCCTTGAGGCACAACGAAGTCTGAATCGCCGAACACGGTGTAGAGATGGTCGCCGCGAATCGAGATCCCACTGGCACCTTCAGCGGAACTACCGTCCTGCGCGGCATGCGACACGAGTCCGGTAAAGACGCGATTGACTTTACCGTCGTCGATCTTGCCGATCGAACCGGTGGTCCCAAAGCACGTCGGGTTTGTCGGTGCGCCGGGCGTGGGCAAGCACTCCCTGCCACCGGTACCGGCTTCGGCTACCCACAAGTGCCCATCTCCATCGAACGCGAGACCGTGTGGGTTGTTCAGACCGCTCGCAATCACTGTCACAGTGGGTGTATGCGGCGCCGGGACGGTCTTGGTTGAATCAGCAGCCCTACTCGCCAGAGCCAAGCCAGGCGCAGCCGCCGCGATGGCCGCCAGACTGGCGACGCCGGCGGTGAGAATCTTGGCGCGGGTGCGCATGTGATGCGCCGGTTCCGGCGGCGCCGCTTCCTGGCCACCTCCCGGCTTACCGACCACTCTTTGTCTTGCCATAGCCGTCCTCCCTTGGTGCGACGTCGACGTGGGTCACACGCCGTCGCATGTTGGCTGTTCCTTGAATCGCCGACTTCCTAGCAAAACGTGCAACGGTACGCCCGCGAGCAATCGCAATCTGGCGCTCGATGGACTAGGTCGAGAACGTGGCCCTCACCGTGCTGTCGCCGGTCGCGCTCACCGCGCAACGGGCGCCGATGACCGCGTCGCACCCGGTCCACTGACCGAAGACGGCGATGCCCGAGCCACCGCTCGTCATGGCGTCGATGTTGATGGACGGGCGCCCCGCATCGACCACGTAGTCGCAAGTGTTGTCCCGCCAAACCCGTAGGTTGTGCTGCCGTCGGTGCAGTCCGCTTGGCTGCCACCGTCAAACACCGTGTGAGCGCCGGTGGGACCTGGAACGGGCACGCGTACGAGGTCCCGCCGTCGGGGGTATTGCAGAATAAGCCGAAAGGCTCCCCGAGTTCCACGTGCACCGTGATGGTGGCCACGAAAGGTCATGCCAGCGCTCGTGCGATCGATGCGAAGTCGGGATAGATCGTCTCGGTGCAGATGAGCCCGCCGCGCACCTCGAAGATCACGAGGTTGCGGTGGCAGAGCCGCCGGCCACGCCCGGCCCACGCGCCGAGATGGCCCGTGACGCGGCCTTCCCACATTACGTTGTCAACCACGAACCCGTCGCCGTACAGCCGCCGAAGTTGGGATGTGCCGCTCGGAAACCGTGTTGGCGAAGCGTTCGCGGCAGCGCGCGCGCACCGCATCCTTGCCCCGGACCCGAGGGCTGAGTCTGCCGACCACATCGTGCTCAACATCGTCGGCCATGTCGCCGAGAATCGCCTCGACGTCCGCCTCGCGCTCAGCCCGCAGGTGAGTGTCGACGAGGCGGTCGAGCTCGATAGCTCAACCGTGGTCGGCGTGCGTCGAATCATCGAGCGTCGCCTCCTTCGACGGGCCGCGAGGCCGGGGCCTCCCTTCGGCAGTGTCGACAAGTGCTCTAAAGAACACCTTGTGAGACCGTCGGCGTGTGCACGGCGTCGGCAGCGCCCCTACGCTTGCCCCGGGAGGGTGCGCACAGCGAGGTTGAGAGTGATGCAGTTCAGGGTGCTGGGCACCATCGAGGTCGTCGAGGACGGCAGAGCCATGCCCTTGGGTGGCCCCAAACCGAGCGCCCTCCTGGCCCACCTCCTCGCCGAGGCTGGCAACACCGTTCCACGCGATCGGCTCGTCGACGACCTCTGGGGGGAGGACCCGCCGCCGACCGCCCAGGACACCCTCAACGTTCACCTGGCCATCCTTCGGCGAGTGCTGGGCACCAGGCTGCGCCGACAGCCGAACGGCTACATGCTGGTGGCGTCGCCAGAGGAGGTCGACTCCACACGCTTCGAGGCCGCCGTCACCGCTGCGCGGGACGACCCACCGGACCCTCGCGCTACTGCTTCTGCGCTCCGCAGCGCCCTGTCCATGTGGAGCGGTCCCGTGTTTGGTGGCCTCCCGGTCGGGCGCACTGCCGCCGCCGCCGGGGCTCGCCTCGAGGAGCTGCGCCTGTCCGCCACAGAGGATCGTGTTGAGGCCGACCTGGCGATGGGGATGCAGTCGGAACTCATTGCCGAGCTGACCGGCCTCGTCGTTGCGAATCCGGCGCGGGAACGGCTCGTCGGACAGCTCATGCTCGCGCTCCACCGCTGTGGCCGCAGTGCTGACGCACTCTCCACCTACCAAACGGTCTGCCTGACGCTCGAGAACAAGCTCGGCGTCGACCCCGGCGAAGAGCTGACGGCGTTGAACCGGGCAATCCATCGTGGGGACCCGACCCTGGCCATGCCCGGCGCTGCGTCGTTGCCCGGCTCGGCGAGCCGTTTCGTGGGGCGCGATGCGGAGCTGGATCAAGCGACCATGCTCCTGCAGAGCAACCGGTTGCTCACCCTCACCGGGCCCGGTGGCAGCGGCAAGACGCGGCTGGCGATAGAGCTGGCTCGCGCAGCGGTGCCGGCCCAGCCCGGAGGCGTGCACATCGTCGACCTGGCGCCGCTCACCGCAACCGCCTCGGTGGGTCGCGAGGTGGCGTCCGTTCTTGGGCTGCGCGAGCGTCAGGGCATCACCCTGGCGGGGCTGCTGGCCGCGTGGCTCCGCCCCCGTCGCTGTCTCCTCGTGCTCGACAACTGCGACCACCTGCTGGACAGCTGTGCGGAACTCTGTACGTCGCTGCTCTTGGCGGCACCTGGATTGCGCGTGCTCGCCACCAGCCGCGAGCCGCTCGGCATCCCCGGTGAGGTCTGCTTCGCCGTCGCAGGGCTGCGTGTTCCCCACCCCGGGGATCCCGCCGCGCTGATCGAAGCGGCGGACGCGGTGAGGCTTCTCGTCGACCGCGCCGCGGCGGCGCGCCCCGGCTTTGCACTCGCGCGCAATGAGCTCGCCACCGCGGCCATCCTATGCACGATGCTCGACGGGCTGCCCCTGGCCATCGAGCTGGCGGCAGTGCGGCTGCGCAACAACAGCGTTGCTGAGCTGGCCGCCTGGCTCGCGGCTCGCCCCAACCTGCTCGCCGAAACCGGGACCGTACGGGCGCGGCATCGAACGATGCGCGCCACCATCGAGGGGAGCTACGACCTTCTCGACGAGCCCGAGCAGGCGCTTTTCCGTCGACTCAGTGTCTTCGCGAGCGGGTTCGAGTCGAAGGCGACGCACGCGATGGGCGACGACTGGGCACCTTTGACCGGCGAGGTGGACATCCTTGATGTCTGCAACCGCCTGGCTGACAAGTCCCTGCTCACCGCTGAACCGCGTGAGGAGCGTACTCGCTACCGGATGTTCGAGGTGGTGCGCCAGTACGCCGCCGGGCGCCTGGTGGAGAGCGGCGAGGAAGCAGAGGCGCGTGGCCGCCATGCGGCCTGGTACCGCCAGCTCATCCCGAGTGTGCCCGAATGGACTGGTCCAGACCAGGCGGCGTGGATCGAAACGCTCGGACGCGAGGTAGCGAATGTCCGCGCGGCTCTCAGCTGGTATCTGGGCGATGGGTGGAAACCGGCGCGTGCGCTGGAGATGGTGGGACAACTGTGGTGGTTCTGGTACATGCGCGGGCTGCTCGGCGAGGGCCGCCTGTGGTTTCATCGTGCTCTCGCGGCCACCCCGGCTGAAGCCACCGCGGACCGTGCGCTGGCTCTCCGCGGCGCTGCCGCGACGGCGCGCATCATGGGCGACTTCGCCGAGGCCATCGATCTGGGCAGTCAGTCGCTCGAGATTTTCCGCGCTCTCGATGACGACCGGGGGGTGGCGGCAACGCTCAACAACCTCTGTATCACCGCGATGATGAGCGGCGACCTGGAGGCCGCTCGCTGGCACGGCGAGCAGAGCCTGGAGTTGATCCTGCGCCTCGGCGACGCGCAGGGGCTGGCCAACTCTCGCAACAACCTCGGCATCATCGCGCGGAACCTCGGGGAACCAGGCCGGGCCGCGGAGCTCTTCGCCGGCGCTCGTGACGGTTACCGCCTGGGCGGAAACAGCCGAGGCCTCGCCGCTGCGCTGACCAATCTCGCTATCCTCGCCCGCCGGCAGGGCGCGCATCAGAGCGCGCGCGAGCTGGCGAGGGAGGCATTGCAGCTGTATTCCGACCTCGATTTCGATGAGGGCCAGCTGGACTGCCTGGAGGTTCTCGCCGCGCTCGACGCCGTCGAGGGCCGAGCGAATCGGGCCTTACTGACACTGACTGCTAGCGCGTCGGCGCGACGATCTGGCCGCACCCCTGTTCGTGCCCGACGAGGTCGCCCAATCCGCCGGCGCAGAAGCGGAAGCCCGCGCGCAGCTTGGCGGCGCCGCCAAGCTGGTGGTGCGCGACGCGGAGTCGGCGACAGTCGAGGAGGTTGTCGCTGCGCTCCTGCGGCCCCTCGCGTCGAGCCGTCAGTCCATCGCCACTCGGACGTAGAACCGGCTGCGGGCAAGCCCACAGCCCCGGTGGTCGTGTCGGGATTCGGGTTGCCCGCCAACCGCTCGCGGGCCTTAAGCACGCTTTGCGTCTAGGGACTACTAGGCGGCTACTATCGGCAAGACCACGGGGTTCCACGTTGATCCTACCGCGGTCCAATCTGACCCCACGTTCTGCCATGGCCCTCGAGCACCCTCGTGTACCAGCTGGCCAACGCGGCGTTCCTTGCGGCTGCCGCGGGCCGTAGGCACACTTTGCCCAGGCAGTGCGTCTGGGGATTCCTCGACCGGTCCTTTCGGCGAAAGGCCTGGGGAACGAGACGGACCGCGGCGGCGTGATTTCGTACTGGAGCGGGAGAAGGGGTTCGAACCCTCGACCCTTACCTTAGCAAGGTAGTGGCTCTGTTTTGTATTCGCGAGTGGTCGAAATGGGCCTCAAGACGACTACTTACCCCCAACTTCCACGGGCGTCCACGGCGATCCCACCGGGCGCCAAACAGACCCCACGGCGCTCCACGGTGACCACGAGAAATCGGCAAACGGGATCGCCGGCTGGGGTTCAGCCACCGCCTCAAAATGACCTGGATGGAGGCACGCTTCCGGGTCGCCCGCAATCCCGACGACGCCAGCCGCCTGCCATACCTGGTCTGGCTGCCGCTCGAGGGTGGCGTGGTTCTGAAAGCCCGGGAGCCGTGGCCGCAAGCGGCGCGTGTCTTCTGCGCGGAGGACGGCGGCGCCTGGACGGAGACCGCTGGGCTCGTGGATGAGGCGGCGGTCCTGCTCTGCCGCCGCCGTGGTATTGCCATCGACCTCGTGCTCGACCGACCCCAACTGGCTCGCTCCCAGTTCATCTTCACCACCGCACGTGGCCGCCCGGCGGTGTGGTGGCAGACGCCGAAGACCGTGCAGGCGGCCAATCCCGGCGCGCGCGTGCCGCGCGGCCGGGCGCCGGGCGGTTGTTGATTGCTGTCGATACACGCGAGAAGTACGGCTGGCGGTTTGCGGGACGGTCTGTGGAGCTCGAGCGCCGCGCGCTGCCGGCGGGGGACTACGCTGCGATGGCCGACGGGGTGATTCTCGGCGTGGTCGAACGCAAGACGATGGAGAACCTCGCGACCTCGCTCTCGGACGGCAGCTTGGTCTTCCAGTTGCAACGACTCGGCGAGGCCGGACACGCCGCGGTCGTCGTCGAGGCCAGCTATCCGGATCTCTTCCGGACCCAACCGGGCCGTGGCTCTTGGCTGGCGGACATACTCGGGCGTCTGGCTGCGCGTTACCCGGAGGTACCGATCATCTTCGCCGGTTCGCGGCGCTTTGCCGAGGAGTGGACCTACCGGTACTTCGGTGCCCTTGCCGGAGATGGCTCGGCCGGCGACATGGGTGCCGAGAGCGCACCGACCTGACTGGTGACGATGGTGACCAGGCTGATCAGTAAGACTTGGTGTTATCCTTGATCTATGCGAACCACTGGAACGGTGACGATCTCCCTGCCGCCCGACCTTGCCTCCGAGGTGGATCGTCTTGCCGATGCGGAAGGGATGACCCGCAGCGAGCTCTTGCGGCAGGCATTCCGACAGTACGCGGAGCGCCGGCGCCGCTGGGATCAGGCCTTTGCATACGGCGAGGCCCGCGTGGGCGCGACCTCTCTCACTGAAGAGTCTGCGATGGAGGCGGTCAAGAAGCGCCGACGCGCTCGTGGTCGGGCTGTCCACTGAGTGCGAGTGGTCCTCGACACCAACGTCCTGGTGTCGGCGCTGCACTTCGGGGGCCGGCCCCGACGCGTCTTTGAGTCAGTTCTCCGCGGCGGCCATCGGCTCGTGATCGGACCGGCGATCCTCAGTGAGCTTGAAGCGGTGCTGGTCGAGACCTTCGCGTGGGATGCGGCGCGTGCCGCCGCCGTGCGCGGTGAGCTCGAGGCACTTGCCGATACCGTGTCTTCGGCCGAGGTACCAGACGTGTGCCGAGATCGCGATGACAACCAGGTGCTCGCCATTGCCGTGGTCGGGCGAGCCGATGTGATCGTCACTGGCGACGCCGACCTGCTTGCTCTCGGCACCTTTGAAGGAGTGGCGATCATGACCGTCGCCAAATTCGACGATGTGCCGCCGGGCCAATAAACTGGCGCACCCACCGTGCTTGCCTGCCACCGGCAGCCGTGCCGCCGAATCCAGCGTCCGGCCGCCGGGTTGATGGCGGACGTCAGCGCCACCCCAACTGTCCGGCAGCCTACGAATCCCGCCACATGGCTGTGTGCGCGGGCTAAGAAAAGTGTCCGTCAAAGCGGGTCACGCCCACCGAAACCAGCCTCCAGACGACTACTGTCAATGGCCAACCGGAACTCCGCACTTATGGCCAAGCAGAAATCCGCACCCTTGGCCATGACGTCGGTGCTCTCAGGTGTTCGGTGAGCGCCCACCTCCTCTCGACTTCGCTTCCTTCATACGAAAGGATTCGCCCTCGGTAACCACCACCACAGCGTGGTGCAGGAGGCGGTCGAGGAGAGACACGGCGTTGGTGTGTTCAGGGAGGAAAGTGCCCCACTCGTCGAAGGGACGGTGGCTACCCACACCGAGGCTGCGGCGCTCGTACGCGGCGGCAACGAAGCGGAAGAGCAGCTGGCTGCCCACTGCGTCGAGAGGAGCAAAGCCAAGCTCATCAACGAGGATCACGTCACTGCGCAGCAGGGAGTCGATGAGCTTGCCAACAGAGTTGTCGGCGAGGCCGCGGTACAGCGTCTCCACGAGATCGGCGGCCGCGAAGTAGCGGACCCGGAATCCAGCAGCCACCGCGGCGTGGCCCAGCCCCACCAACAAATTGGGATTTGCCCGTGCCGGCGGGGCCCACCAGGCAGAGATTCTCCGCGGCGCGAATCCATTCCAGGCTGGCCAGGTAATCGAAGGTGGCTTGCGGCACCGAGGACTGCGCCACCTTGAACTCATCGAGCGCCTTCTGCACTGGGAACCCGGCCGCCTTCAACCGAGCGCGGCTGTTGGACTCGTCACGGGCGGCGATCTCCGCTTCCACCAGGGTGCGCAACAATTCCTCGGGGCTCCAACGCTGCACCTTGGCTGTCTGGAGAACTTCCGGTGCCAGGGAGCGGACCCTGGCCAGCTTGAGTCGGCGCAGCCCAGCCACCAGATCGGCGGCGAGCTCCGGGGCTGGGGCGCTCATCGCAGCTCCTCGAGCGCATACGCGCTCAGCGGCCGCGTCGGCACCACCGGCAACCCGAGCTGCAGGGCTGCCCCTGCTGCCACCGGCGTCGAAACGCCAGCCCCCGCCTCGAGGATGGCGCGCACATCACCGGGCCGGAAGCGGCGATACGTCACCGCCCGTTCCAGAGCGGCCACCAGCTGCTCACGGCCGAAGGCCGCGCCCAGGTCGAGGATCTCGGTCAGCGATCCTTCCAGCCGCGAGGTTCCCGCTGCAGCAGCGTCGCGAAGAAACCGTTCGGCCACTGGCCCAATGGCGAGGAAGGCGTGCTCGGCAGGGCTGCGGGGGCGCACCGCGCGCGAAGGACGCCGGGCCACACCGCCGTAATGGTCATCGGTCACGGCGACAGCACCAGGTGGCACCACCGCGTGCCGGGCCACCTCCTCACCCTCGAAGCGGATCACCACGTCGTGGCCCTCGGCACTGACGTCGACGTGCGCTCGGACCAGACGCACTGGCACCGAGTACCGTGCCGATCCGAACCGCACCGTCGAGAGCCGATCCACGGTACGGATCTCGCCGGCCCGCAACGCCGGACGCAGTGAGGGCAGCGGGCGCAGCAGCTCCTTCTCGGCCACAAGACGCAGTGCCGGCACCGCCTGGATCTCAGAGTGGACGGCCCCGTTCACCTCAGCACACCATGCTGCGGCGTCGCCGTTGCCAGCCTCGGGCGAGGACCATCCGTCTGCTGGGACCACGAGATCACGCTTGGCGTAGCCCACGAGGTTCTCCACCACGCCCTTGGACTCCGGGTCCGCCGCCTCGCAGAAGTCGGGGCGAAAACCGAAGTGCGCGGCGAAGCGCACGTACTCCGGGTGCGGCACCACCACGTTGGCCACGGTGCCCGCCTTCAGGCAGCCCATCCGGTCTGCCAGCACCACCGCCGGGACACCACCCATTTCCTCGAAGCACTCCGCCAACAGCCGCAGCGTGGTCTCGCGCCGTTGGTTGCTGGCGAAGCGCACGAACCGGTATCGACTCCAAGCCAGCACCGCACAGAAGATGCGCAGCGGACCCTCCTCGCCCCAGTCGATGGCCAGGTGCTCGCCGGCGTTCGGCACCCACGGCCGATACACCCGGCGATGCTGCTTCCACTGCGCCTTCACCGCCGCCACCGCCCGCCGGAAGTTGCGGGCCGATCCCGTGTAGCCCATCGTCCGAGCGCGGGGCAGCAAACGCTTGGCCGTGATCCGCCCGCCTGTTGCGGCCACGCGCTGATGGATGAGATCCCGGACTGCGTCCGTGTTGTGCGCCGGCCGCGGCGGCGTGCGGTATGTGAGCTCGCCCTGCTGCTGCCGCTCCACGACCTGCTTCACCGTCTTGTCGGTGGTGCCACACAGCTTGGCGGCGGCCCGGTAGCTGCCGAGCTCCTGATACGCGGTGATGATGTCCAACTGTTCCCTCGTGCTCTTCAATGTGGGGTGCGTCCTCCGAGGTGAGCAAGGTGGTGAGTGATGTCTCCACCAAGCTTCCTCGGGGGCGTACCCCAGTGCTCAGATCAGCCGAGAGGGTGCGGAGTTCTGTTGGCCACAGGTGCGGACTTTATGTTGGCCACGGACAACTACTTACCCCCAACTTCCATGGGGATCCACGCTGATCCCACGGGACGCCACAAAGATCCTACGGCGCTCCACGCGGACCACAAATCGCCACGATCGCCAGCAAAGGTGGTGGGAGGAAAACGGACGCAGGCGCGGTTAGCCGACGATCGGCAATAGCCCGATCCTCACGGTCACAGTCTGGCTCGTCTCCGGCCACGGCGTGCGCCACAGCGGCCGACCTCTGTAATCTCTGCATGCCTCTGTTCAGGAGGTAGGGCGATGGGGCTCGCCCAATCCGCCGCGCGAGGCTGATGGCTCCTACTCACGGGAGTAGATGCATGCCCATCCTTCTCGGCGTTGCAATTGCTGGTGCTGTCGGCGCCGCCGCGCGATACCAACTGGACGGGTTCATTAGCAGCCGCGTGAGCGGCCTCTTTCCCTGGGGCACCTTTGCCATCAACATCTCGGGAGCCTTTGTCCTCGGTCTGCTGTTCACCATCTTCACCGAACGGTTGAATGTCCAACCCTGGGTGCGCTCGTCGGTGACCATTGGCTTCCTGGGTGCCTACACGACATTCTCGACGCTCACCTTGGAGACAGCCCAACTCATTCAACAAGGAGCATATGCGACGGCATTGCTAAATTCATTGGGTGGATTGGCGGTCGGAATGGTTGCCGTTTTCGCTGGCATCTTCATCGGGAGATTGGTGTGACAAGACTTGAAGGCGAGGGTAAATTGCTACGCATCTTCATCGGGGAGAGTGATCGCTGGCACGGCAAGCCGCTGTACGGAGAGATTGTGGCTTTGGTGCGTCGCGAAGGCATTGCTGGCGCTACTGTGTTGCGCGGGCTCGAAGGCTTCGGCGCAAAATCTCACCTCCACACGGCGCGCATCCTCAGGCTGAGCGAAGACCTTCCCATCATCGTCGAGATGGTCGATACCGTGGAGAACATTGACCGTGTCCTGCCACAATTGGACGAGATGATCGAGGAAGGGATGGTCATTACCGAGCGAGTGCAGGTGGTCTCATACCGGCGCGCGAAGCGGGGCTGACGCCGGCGATACGCGACGACCGCGGCCTATGCCTTGGCGGACTCAACCGGTCATGGCAACAAGCTCGGTAAGTTTCTCTGATGGTTTCAT
>JAEKNN010000029.1 GCA_016464795.1 Candidatus Amunia macphersoniae
CGGCCCGTCCTTCACCAAGAATCCCGACGCGCCGGCCTCCATGGCGCGGCGCAGGTACCCTGGGCGTCCGAACGTGGTCAGGATGATGATCGCGCACCCCGGTTGGGCAGCATGCAAGGTGGCCGCCGCCGCCAACCCGTCCATCCCCGGCATCTCGATGTCGAGCAGCGCGGCGTCCGGCCGCAACTGTGCGGCGGCCGCCATCACCGCGTCCCCTCGCCCCACCTGCCCGACCACCTCGATGTCCGGTTCGAGGTCGAGCAGCGTCGCCAGGGCCCCGCGGACCATGTTCTGGTCCTCCGCGATCAGCAGGCGGATCACGCGACCGCCGCAGGCAGCCGGACGCGAAGCGCAAAGCCACCACCGTCAGGTCCTGGGCCGGTGTCGAGGGCCCCGCCGGCCTCAGCCATGCGCTCGCGCAGGCCGCGCAGCCCAGTGCCTCCCGTGTGCCCATCGGCGCCGACGCCGTCGTCCGACATGTCGAGCCGCACGGCTGAGTCATCGAGCACGATGGCAATCCGACAGTGGTGCGCGCGGCTGTGGCGGAGCACATTGGTGACACCTTCACGCACTGCCCATGCGAGCAGACCGTCGCTCTCGGCGGCCAGTGTCGTCGAGCCACCCGCGATCTCGAGCGTGATGCCCGCCGCACCGAGCACCTCCTCGGCGCTGCGCAGCTCGTCGTCCAGGGAGCGCTGACGGTACCCGGTCACCATCTCCCTCACCGAGGCCAGTGACTCGTGAGCCACCCGCTCGACGTCGCTCAGCGCGGCCTCGGCGGCTTGCGGATCAGGACCCATCAGCCGTCGCGCCACCTGCGTCTTCAGTGCGATCACCGACAGGCTGTGCCCGAGCACGTCGTGCAGGTCCCGGGAGAACCGCAGGCGCTCCTCCGACACGGCGAGGCGAGCGACCTCCTCACGGGCGGTGCGCAGGTCGACGAGGAGGAGCAACAGCCGGCGGACGAGGAACATGCTGATCCCCAGCCCCCGGTGAGAAACGCTCCGAAAGCGACGTCCGACAGCGTGTGGCCCTGGGTGAGCCCGAGAATGTCGAACCCCACCAGCAGCGCCAGCACCACGATCGCCGTGCGCAGCTCCAAGGTCACTCCGGTGGCGACTCCGAGGTAGATGAGCAGCCCACCCCACTGACCGCCAAAGATTGGCACCAGCGGGATCGAGAGCACCATCAGCGCCAGGTTAGGGTCGGAGATCGGCGGCGCGCGGCAACCGCGGGTCGACAGCGAAGCCGACCCAGATGGTGCGCAGGTAGAGGACCACGAAGACGGCAAGGGCTGCCCAGGCAAGTGCAGCCTTGGTGGTGGAGTAGCGCCCGGAGAGGATGTCGCCGATCGGGTAGGCAAGGAATGCCAGCCACACCGCCGCCCACATCCCCCGTCCCAGCACACCGAGGCCGCCGTGCCGGCTGCGTCGCAGCAGCCTGTCGAGCGCGTCCGGCGAGCGCCGCACGGCACCGGTTTTGCTGGGCGGCGCCTGCGTCGTGGTCATCGCACTGGCCATCCTAGCCGCGGTTTGCTCTCGGGTCAGCCGCGGTTTGCTCTCGGGTCAGCCGCGTGCAGCGATCCGGCGCGACAGCAGCCGAGCGACGAGTGCCGCCCCGACCAACCAGGCGCCCAGGACCGCAACCGCGGTCAGCGTCGGGGCGTGGCCCCCGGCCACCTGCCAGCCCAGCTCGGCCATGCGGTTCGACGGCAGTGCATGGGCAACGGTCTGCAGCGCCGAGGGCAGGATGGTGACAGGCATCCACACCCCGCCCAGTGCTGACATCGCCAGGTACACCACCATGGTGAGTCCCTGAGCGCTGTCGCCGTCGCCGACCTGACCGATCACCATGCCGATGGCGGCGAAGGGAATGCAGCCGGCGCAGAGCAACAGCGCGAGGGCCGGCCACTGCCACACCTCGAGGCGGACGCCCCTGACCGCGGCGGCGGTGGCGAACGTCAAGCAGATTGCCGGGAAGGTCAGAGCCAGTGCCGCCAGCACGCGGGCGGCGAGCACGCGCCCCGCTCCCAGAGGGGTGAGCCGCAGCTGGCGCAGCCAGCCGCTCTGGCGCTCGTTGGCCAGGCGCGGGCCGGTGGCGGTGAGCACGGCGCCGAAGGCGCCGAAGGCGGCCATCGCCACCATCATCTCGGTGTTGGCGGTGAGTCCCTGAGAGCCTGGCTCGTTTCCGAACACCGACGAGAAGAGCAGGTAGGCGCCCACCGGCCAGCCGATCACAAGCAACAGGAAGCGGCGGTCGCGCAGTGAGCGGCGCAGCTCGAGCGTGAGGTAACCGAACATGTGAGTTCTCCCTGCCTAGGCGGCGCGTGCGGGGTTGGTGAGAGCCACGAAGGCGTCCTCGAGGCCGACGCCGGTGACCTCGATGTCGTACGCATCGGAACGCTGTGAGACCAGCTCACGCACCGCGGCATCCGTGTCGCTGCAGAGCAGCTCGACGCGTCGGCCGCGAACCTCCACCGACCGCACGCTGGGCAGCCGATCGAAGCCGTTGGTGCCGCCGTTGACGGAGAAGCGGAGCGCGCGCAGGCCCACCGACGCCTTGATGGACGCTGGGGTGCCGTCGGCGAGCAAGCGGCCACCACCGATCACCACCACGCGATCGCAATGCTCGTCCGCCTCATCGAGGTAGTGGGTGGAGAAGAGGATGGTGCGTCCGGACGCGGCCTGCTCGTCCATGTCCTTCCAGAAGGTGCGCCGCGCCTCGACGTCCATGGCGGCGGTCGGCTCGTCGAGGACCAGCAGCTCGGGGTTGCCGACCAGCGCCACGGCGACGCGCAGCCTCTGGGTCTGGCCCCCGGAGAGGCGGTCGACGAGACGATTTTCCAGCCCCTCCAGCTGGGCCAGTGAGCAGGCGCGTTCGACGGTCATCGGAGACGGGTAGAGCGAGCCGAGCATCTCGAGCAGCTCACGGATGCGGACCCCGCGCATCAGACCGCCCTCCTGGAGCATCGCCCCGACGCGGCCCGACGCCACCGCCGCGGCCGGATCGGCGCCGAACAGCTCGACGCGCCCGCGGTCGGGTGCGGCCAGCCCGAGCAGCATGCTGATGGTTGTCGACTTGCCGGCCCCGTTGGGGCCGAGCAGCGCCACACTCTCGCCCTGGCGGACGCGCAGGGTGAGGTCATCGACAGCGTGGACTGCGCCGAAGGACTTCGAGACCGCGGTCAGGGTGATCGCGTCACCGGGGGCGGCGGAGGCGTCGGAGGCGTCGGAGGCGGCGGAGGCGTCGGAAAAGGGTGCGCCGGGGTGGATCAGAGGTGTGACTGTCATGTCGCTGAGGCTAGGCGCCGGCGGAACCGGCGACCAGTCACGGGCGTATGCAGGTCCTGATGACGTTTGTCATCGGCTGCCCGGACGAGCCTGTCGGCTAGCATCGAGCGCGGATGAGTGAGATCGTCGCCGAGGTCACCGACCTTCTCCAGCGACTGATCCGCAACGGTTGCGTCAACGACGGCACCGCCGACTCCGGGCAGGAGCTGCGCAATGCGGAGTTGCTCGCCGACCACCTGCGCGGATCGGGCGCGGAGCTGACCACCTACGAGTCGCATCCCGGCCGCGCCTCTCTGCTGGCGCGGATCGAGGGCACCGACCCGGCGGCGCCGACGCTGATGCTCATGGGTCACACCGACGTGGTGCCGGCGGCCCCTGAGGGATGGCGGCACGATCCACTGGGTGGCGAGCTGGTCGACGGTGTGGTCTGGGGCCGCGGGGCCATCGACATGCTCAACCTCACAGCGTCGATGGCCGTGGCCACGCGCCGGCTGGCGGCGTCAGGACGGCGGCCGCGCGGAACGCTCCTTTTCCTGGGGGTGGCGGATGAGGAGGCGGGCGGCGCGTACGGCGCCGGCTGGCTGATGAAACACGCCCGGGAGGCCATGGCGTGCGACTACGTCATCACCGAGAACGGGGGGGTGCTGCAGCCCACGCCGGCGGGTGAGCGCATCGGCATCACGGTGGGAGAGAAGGGCATCTGCTGGTGCCGGCTGGTGGTGCACGGCACCCCGGGGCACGGCTCGCGCCCGTACGGGGCTGACAACGCGCTGGTCAAGGCCGCCGAGGTGGTCACCCGGCTGGCCGGGTTCCGGCCCACCGCGCACATCACCCAGGCGTGGGAGCGCTGGGTGGCGGGCATGGGCTTCGAGCCGCAGATGGCGGCCGCCCTGATCGACCCTGCTCGCATCTGGGAGGCCATCGAACAGCTGCCCGCCGAGCTGGCGCCGACCGCCCATGCTCTCACCCACCTGACGCTGAGCCCCAACGTGATCAGCGGGGGCGGCAAGACCAACGTGATCCCGGGACGGGTCGACCTCGAGGTCGACATCCGCAAGGTGCCGGGGCAGAGCGACGAGGAAGTCCTCGAGACCATCGACACCGCCCTCGGCTCACTGCGCGGTGACGTCGAGGTGGAGGTTCTCCAGTGCGACGAGCCCACCGAGTCGGAGGTGGACACCCCGCTGTGGGATGCCATCAACCGCGCCGCCACCGACGTGTACCCGGAGGCGACGTGCATCCCATCGATGCTGACCGGCGGCACCGATGCACGCTTCTTTCGCTCATTGGGCATCCCCGCCTACGGCATGGGCCTATACAGCCGGGCGATGACTCTCGCCCAATACAGCGCCATGTTCCACGGCAACGACGAGCGTGTCGACCAGGAGTCGCTGCGCCTCACGGTGGAGCTGTACTCGGCGGTGACGCTCGACCTGCTCGGCTGAGGCGGCCTCAGCCGGCCAGGCGCTCCTCGCCTGCCGATGAGCTCACGTCGGTCAACCCGTCGCTGTCGATGCTCATCACCGTTACCCGCTTGCTGATCGAGAGCACACCCGCGTGCGAGGCGACGTAGGTCCCCGACAGCGGTGCCACATGGGCGTAGTCGCGACCGACGGCGATGGTGACGTAGGTCATCCCGGTGCGGCGGCCGTGAGTGGGATCGAGGGAGAGCACTCGAGCGTGGCCGTCGCCTGTGGGCACCAGCACCTCCACCCACGCATGGGAGCCGCCGACGCCGAGCATCTGTCCCGAGACGTAGCGCGACGGCAGGCCGAGACACCTGGTGATGGCGAGCAGGACGTGCGCGAAGTCCTGGCACACCCCGCTGCGTTGGGCGAAGGCCTCCGCGGCGGTGGTGCGGACACCGGTGACGTTGGCCGCGTAGGCCATCAGCGAGAACACGCGCGCGCAGGCCTCGACAGCAAGGTCCTCGCCCAGAGGGCAGGTGCGGCGCAGGTCCGCAGCCAGCTCACAGAGCGCCTCGTCGGGGGCGGTCAGCCGGGTCGGTTCGAGCAGCCGCGGGTCGACAAGGGAGGCCGCCGCCGCCAGGTGCGGCAGTCCGGTGTGGCGCTCGACCACGCTCCACGAGATGAAGCTGACCCTGTCAGCAACATAGGGGACGTCGATGTCGACCACGTGGTTGCCGAAATCGTCGGCGCTGCTGCGCACCCGTCGCGGGGTCGCGTCGACAACCCGAACGTGTCGGGCGACGCGCCGTTGATCGCCATGCTGCTCGCGGGGCTGGACCATGAGCCGCTGGCGCAACCGCCGCACCGGGCCCTCGTACTCGTAGGTGATCGTCTGGTGGATCGCATAGGCGCTGCGGCGCACCCGGCTCCAGTCGACCCCTGTGGTGTCGAGGACTGTGATGTTGTCACCCATGTCCTGATCATCGGCGCCGCTGAAGCCGAGCCCGAGCTGCAACGTCACCGCAACGACTCGGCGAAGCTGCCCAGCACCGGCGGGTCGGCGCTGGACCAGGGCGCCGCGCTGACCTCCTCGGCGGCGACACGCATGGCGGTCAACGGGGCACGGCCGTAGGTGGTGAGCATGGCGGTGTCGAGCGCGTCCCGGCCGCGGCGCCGCGCAGTCGCGTCGACTACTTCGGCAACTACGTTCATCGCGTCGACGTCACCACCAGGCACGATGTGCTGGAGCTGACCGTCGAGGCGGTCGTCGAGAACAGCGAACCGCGGCGCCGGCGTCTTCCGGAGTGGGCGAAGGAGACTCTCGCCAGGGACCCGGGCCTGGAGTACGCGCTGCCCAGCCCGCGGGTGATCGACCCGATCACCGACGACCTCTGGCGGGAATGGAACGGTGACGACCACAGCTACGACGCCGTCCTGGCGACGGCGCAGCGCATCCCCAGGGAGCTGCGCTACGTCACCGGCGCGACCACTGTGGAATCCAGCATCAAGGACCTGCTCGAGGGTGGCGCCGGGGTCTGCCAGGACTTCACCCACCTCTTCTTGGCGATGGTTCGCGGCGCCGGCTGGCCGGCCCGGTACGTCAGTGGGTACGTGGGCCCCGCCGGTGACGCGGAGACGATGGAGGGCCAGTCACACGCGTGGGTCGAGGTGGGGGGCGCCGACGGGCGCTGGGTGGGCCTCGACCCCACCCACGGTCAGCTCACCGGCCCGCATCATCTCCGACTGGCGGTGGGACGCGACTATCGCGACGTGGCCCCGCACCGCGGGCTCTTCTACGGCACCGCGGCGGGCGCCGCGCCCGAGGTCAGCGTGCGGGTGAGCAGACTCTCGCACCAGGAGGTGGAGAGGGTACCGCTGACCGCAGCTGTGCACTGGCAGCAGCAGCAGCAACAACAGCAGTAGCTCTCCTCGACACACCTCCGCACAGCGTTCACACGGTCTCCACACCTGCCGGCCATTCTGCTCGACAGATCAACCGACACTCTCGAGGAGAACGTCATGTACAACCGCCCACTTCGCCGCCGGCTCATCGGACTCGCCGCCGTGGCGGCCGCCACCGCCGTGGGGGTGACCACCCACGACGCCGGGTTCACCGCGCTGACATTCGTCGGCACCCTGACGCTGCCGCGCATCCTCGGCATCGGCGGCCACCGGCACCACGGTCTGGCACGCTTTGGCTGGGGTGACCATGCCCAGTGCGGTCGCCGGCGCACCCAGGATGCCTCGACAAACTCGACAACCTCGACGACCACGCCGACGACCACGCCGGCGACTGCCTGAGCCACGCCGCGGCCGGGATCACGCGATCCCGGCCGGGCTGCGACAGGCGGGTCTAGGATGCCCTCACGTGAGGACCGTGCTTGTCGTTGACGACGAACCCGAGATCGTGCGCATCCTTCGGGACTACCTGGAGCGGGCCGGGTTCAACGTGTTGACCGCGGCCGACGGCGCGGCTGCTGTGGTTGCCGCCCGACGGCACAAGCCGGACCTGGTGGTGCTCGACCTCAGCCTTCCCAGCCTCGACGGGCTCGACGTGGCGCGAACCCTGCGGCGTGAGGCGGAGGTGCCGATCATCATGCTCACGGCTCGCACCGAGGAGAGCGACAGGGTCGCCGGGCTGGAGCTCGGCGCCGACGATTACGTCACCAAGCCATTCAGCCCCCGCGAGCTGGTGGCGCGGGTTCGCGCGGTGCTGCGTCGCAGCGAGGCACAGCAGGCTTCCGCCGACGTGCTCACGGTCGGCGACAGCATCGAAATCGACGTTCCCCGCATGGAGGTGCTGGTGGACGGCCGGCGAGTCGACCTCACCGCCACCGAGTTTCAGCTGCTCCTGCTCATGGCTCGGCAACCCGGTCGGGTGTTCACGCGCGCGCAGCTGCTCGACGCGGTCCATGGCGTGGCCGTGGAGTCGTACGAGCGGGCCATCGACGCGCACGTCAAGAACATCCGCCGCAAGATCGAGCCCGACCCACACGCACCGCGCCACCTGCAGACGGTGTTCGGCGTCGGCTACCGGCTCGCCGACGGCCCCGGATGAGCCGGCCACACCCTGGCGGGCGACACTCGGGCCATCCTGTCGGTCGGCCGCCATGGTGGCCCGAGGATCGACCACGGCCGCCTCGCGGGGGCGATTGGCGGCGGCAGGGCGGGCACATGGCGCGGCGGCTGGGATGTGCCGCCGGGCTGCTGCTGATGGTCCTGGCGGGCAGCGGAACCGCGCTGGTGTGGTTGCTGCTCAGCGTCACCGGGGTGGTCGGGTCCGCTCCTGTGGCCCGCGTCATCGCCGGCGCGGGACTGCTCCTGGGGATCGGCGCGGTCATCGCCGCCGCTGTGGCGCTGCGCCGCCTGACCGCACCCGCCGGCCGCATCGTGGAGGCAGCGGGTCGCATCGAGAGCGGCGACTACTCGGCCCGGGTCCCAGTCCGCGGACCCAGCGAGCTGCGTTCACTGGCCCGCGCGTTCAACGCCATGAGCGGACGGCTCGAGGCTGACCAGGCACGGCGCCGATCGGTGCTCGCCGACGTCGCCCACGAGCTGCGCACCCCGATCACCGTCATCCGAGCCCAGGCCGAGGGGATCGTCGACGGCGTGTACCCGGCCGCTCCCGAGCAGATGCGGCCGGTTCTCGCCGCCACCCGGACGCTCGAGGTCCTGGTCGACGACCTGCGCACGCTCGGCCTGGCCGAGGCCGGTGCTCTGCAGCTGCATCGCGAGCAGGTCGACGTCGGTGTCCTGGTGAACGACACAGTCGACGCCTACCGCGACCCGGCGGCCGCTCAGGGCGTGCGCCTGGCCTGGGTCGTCGAACCGCCGGAGCTGACCGTCGACGCCGACGCCGTCCGGCTGCGCAGCGTGCTCGCCAATCTGGTTCGCAATGCGCTGCGCCACACCGGCCGAGGAGGCACGGTGACGGTGGAGGCGGCTGAGCGCGGGCACGAGGTGCATCTCCGCGTCCGCGACGACGGTGACGGCATCGACGCCGCCCTGCTGCCCCGCGTCTTCGACAGGTTCGCGAAGGGACCGGCCTCCGACGGTTCAGGGCTGGGGCTGGCCATCGTGCGCGACATCGTCGAGGCCCACGGTGGGCTGGTGACGATCGCCAGCCAGGCAGGTCGCGGCACCACGGTGACCGTGGCACTGCCGCACAGCCAGCTGCTCTAGTACGGCGCCGCCGGCGGGGGCGGGGGGGGCGGCGGCGGCGGGGGCGGCGGCTCCGGCCAAGCCGTGGCGGGGCCGACCGCGACCGGCAGGGCCGACAGCTCCGCCGGCGCCGGGTAGGGCTGCCACACCTGGTCGACAGTGACCTTGGTGCGCATGTCGACGTGGCACTTGGCACAGAACCGCAACGCCGCCTCCTGGCGGAGGCTGCCGCAGTCGGGACAGAAGGTCACCACCATGGCGTCGGCATCGATTCCCTGGCACCTGGGGCACACGTAGTCGGGATCCAACTTGGCGAAGCGGAACAGCGTGCCCACCAGGATGAAGGGGCTGACGCCGGACTTGCCGAACGAGGCACCGACGCTGCCGCCGAGCGCCCGGAGCCGCTGGTTGCGCTTCTGCAGGCGCTCGAAGTCCGGGTTGGTGATCTTCTCGAACTTGCAGGTGCGGCAGCGGTGCAGGGTGCGCACGGCGAACTGCTCGCGCATCCTGGTCTGCTGATGGAGGAACTCCACCACCGGCTCCTCCTCATCGGAGATGGGCAGCTCGAGGTACCTGTTCTCGCCGGCGTTGTTGAGCGCCTCCTCGACACGGGTGGCGAAGGCCTCCACCTGGCTGGTCAGCGCGGGGGGCAGCGATCCCGGCTGAGATGAGATCAGCATGGCCACGGCCAGGTGCGCCTGCAACTCCTCGAGACGCAGCCGGGCGGCGCCCTCATCCGAGGCCAGCACCACTGTGTCGAGCTCCTTCCAGCCGTCCGGCACACGGGTTCGCGGGCCCCCGGAGAGCATCTGGTTGACCTTGCCGGCGACGCCACCTGTGAAGTTGGTGGTCACCCTGTTGGTGCTCTCCAGCACGGCGATGCTGCCGCTCTTGGCGGTGAACTGTGGTGCCGCGAACTCCTGGCTCGACGCCGGGTCGAGGCGCGCCAGAGCAGCGTCGATGCGCTCCTGGATGCCGGCGAACACCTTCTGGTAGGCGCTGTTCGCCCCCCAAGTCCGTCCCAACGAGGCCAGGTGGTCGCCGAGACGCACGCTCACGTGGGTGCGCCCCTGCTCGGGGGTGATGGTGGCGGTGACCTGCACCGGCATGCTGCTCGAGCCCAGCAACGAGCCCACCACCGGGTGCCCGCGCTTACCCTCGATGAGGGTCACCTGGGAGGTGGTCAGCTCGAAGCCGAGCTCGTGCAGCGTCGACTCCATGGCGGCGCGCACCGTGTGCGCGGGCGTCGCAATGGAACGCTCGAAGTCGAGGAAGATCGAGGGCACTGCCCTTCCGTCTGGGTCCGGCTACTCGGAGGCGTCCGACGCCGACGTGTCGACGGAGCTGAGGTCTGCGGAGGCGTCGCCGAGGTCGCCGGAGGCGTCGCTGAGGCTGGCGTCGGTGGACGACGAGTAGTTGTCGGCGCTGGCCTGGCTGGACGCCGCGGCGTCACCGTACATGCCCGCGTCGGCCAGGTCCTGCGCCGCCAGGTCTGGGCTGCCGCCGGCCATGTCGGTGTTGGCGGCGTCGAGGTAGCTCTGCGCGCTGGCGCTCTGGTCGTCGGCGGTGGCCTGATCCCACGAGGCCCAGCTCTGCGATCCGGCGGCATCGCCGAGGTCGGTGCCGGCATCGCTGAGGTCGGACCCGGCGTCGTCGAGAGTCGCGGAGCTGTCGGCGGTTGCGCTCGCGTCGGCGGCCGAGGGATCGCCCGCCGTGGGATCGGTCGCGCTCTGATCCGGTGTGGTGCCCACGTAGTCGTCCCAGCTGCTGTCGGTCATTGCTCCCCCCTAACAGGTGTGATCGGGCGCACATTGTGTCACCGCGGCGGCAGCGGCGTGGGGGGTGGTGGTGGTTGACTACTGCGCAGTGGGCACAGCGGCTGCGCCGCCCAGCCCGCGGGCGGCGGCCACCCGGTCGAGGTGCGCCTCCGGGCTCCCCAGCAGGTGACCGGATGCCACGGCGCGCCGGAGCAGGAGGTGACAGTCGTGCTCCCAGGTGAAGCCGATGCCGCCGTGCACCTGCAGGGATGCCGTGGTCACCCGCCAGGCGCCCTGGGCGGCGCTCACCTTGGCGACCGAGGCCGCGAACGGCAGCGCCTGTGGACTGTGGTCAGCAGTCCACGCCGCCGCCAGCACTGCCGAGCGCGCGCTCTCCACGTCGAGCAACATGTCAGCACATCGATGTGAGACCGCCTGGTAGGCGCCGATGGGGCGTCCGAACTGCTGCCGGGAGCGCGCCTGATCGAGCGCCAGGTCCAGGGCCCGCTGGGCGACACCGACGAGCTCCGCGCTGAGCGCCACCTCGACGCGCTCGAGGGCTGTGCCCAGGTCACCACGCAGCTCGTCCGTCCCCCCAGTGAGCGTGACCGAGGAGAGCCGGCGGGTGAGGTCGACCCCTGCCGCCGGCTCCAGCTGGCAATCGCCGGCGGCGACGAGCATGGCGCGGCCGCCGCCGACCAGCACCAGGGCCGCCGCACCCTCGGCGTCGAGCGCCAGCCCGGTGCCGTCGGGCTGCAGGCTGCCGAGCGCACCGCGAGCCTCCCCGCTGGCGAAGCCCGGAAGCCAGCGCTGGCGCTGGTCGTCGTCGCCCGCGCCCTCCACGAGCGCAGCGACGGCGGCGTTGCCGAAGAACATGCCGGGTGCCAGCGCCCGACCCATGGTCTCGCACACCAGGGTGAGCTCGACGGTGCCCAGGCCCTGGCCGCCGTACGCCTGCGCCACCGCGATCCCCGGCCATCCTGCCGCGACCAGCTCGCGCCAGAGCGCTGCGGCGTCGTCGTCGCCGGCGCCGTGGCGGCGTGCCGACGCCGGGCTCCAGGCGGAGCGGCACAGGCTGTCGATGCCGTCGCGGACCGCGCGCTGATCGTCGTCGAGGTCGAAGCGCATCTGCTGCCTAGCGCATCCGTGGCAGGTTGAGGACGCGTTCGGCGAGGATGTTGCGCTGGATCTCCGACGTGCCTCCCTCGATCGAGTTGGCACGCGCGCGCAGCATCCAGCGCGTCCAGACAGGGTCGGCCAGCAGCGCCGCGCCCCCGAGCACGTCCATGGCCAGCTCACCGACCCTCTGGTTGATGTCGGCCCACTGGATCTTGGCGATCGAACCCTCCGGGCCGGGCACCCCGTGCTCGATGATCCGCGTCAGGCCCCGATAGCCGTTGAGGCGCATGGTCTCGGTGGCGATGACCAGGGCCGCCAAACGGCGGCTGAGCGAGCGGTCGTCCTGCAGGCCGCGGTCTCGGATCAGCGCGGCCAGGTCGTCGAGCTTCAGCTGGATGGCCAGCGCCGAGGCGGCGCTCAGCCCGGCTCGTTCGAACATCAGCGTGGTGATACCCACATTCCAGCCGTCACCCACCGCGCCGACGACGTTCTCGTCGGGGACGAACGCATTGTCGAAGAAGATCTCATTGAACTCGGAGTCACCGGTGGCCTGGCGGAGCGGTCGCACCTCCACCCCGGGTTGCTTCATGTCGAGGATGAAGAACGTGAGGTTGCGATGGCGCTGGTCGTCGCCGGTCTTGGCCAGCAGCATGCACCACCTGGCGCGGTGGGCGAACGAGGTCCACACCTTCTGGCCGTTGACCACCCAGCCCCCCTCGGCCTGCACCGCAGACGTGGTGAGCGCGGCCAGATCACTGCCGGCATTGGGCTCGCTGAATCCCTGGCACCAGATCTCCTCGCCACTCAGGATGGGCGCCAGGAAACGGGCCCGCTGCTCATCGCTGCCGCGCGTGATGACCACCGGCCCACCCATCACCAGGCCGATGATGTTGGCCGGGGCGGGGGCCCTGGCTCGAACCATCTCCTCGTTGAAGATGGCCTGCTCCATCTGGGTGGCACCGCGGCCCCCGTGCTCACGCGGCCAGGCAATGCCCGAGTAGCCGGCGTCGAAAAGCGTCCGCTGCCAGGCGAGGCGGTGGTCGATGGCCGCCTCGGTGTCGCCCGGTTCAGGGCCGGGTCGGTTGGCCGCGAGCCACTCGCGCAGCTCGTCGCGGAACTCCAGCTCCGCCGGCGTCAGGCTCAGATCCACGGCGGCGCAGCGTACCTCATGCCGGTTGCAGCTCAGCGCTCGGCCGCGATCAGCCTGCGCAGCGCCTTGCGATCCAGCTTGCCCACGCTGGTGAGCGGGATGCTTTCGACCAGCACGATCTCCCGCGGGCACTTGGTCGCCGCCAGCTGGGTGCGCGCGTAGGCGATCAGCTGGGAGGCGTCAACAGTTGCTCCGG
The DNA here is from genome assembly GCA_016464795.1 of Candidatus Amunia macphersoniae. Classification (GTDB taxonomy): domain Bacteria; phylum Chloroflexota; class Dormibacteria; order Aeolococcales; family Aeolococcaceae; genus Aeolococcus; species Aeolococcus macphersoniae. The sequence continues at coordinate 13,083 of JAEKNN010000029.1, forward strand.
CGCGGAGGCTGACGAATGCGACCACCTCCTCCCCCAGCCGCGGGTCCGGTCGTCCCACCACGCCCGCCATGGAGACGTCCGGATGGGCGAGCAGGACGTCCTCGACGTCGCGAGGAAACACGTTGAACCCACCGCGAAGGATGAGGTCCTTCTTGCGATCCACCACGTAGAGGTATCCGTCGCTGTCGAGATGGCCGATGTCGCCCGTGTGCAGCCAACCGCCCCGCAGCACCTCGGCCGTCTCCCTGTCGGCGTTCCAGTACCCCGTCATCACAAAGGGGCTGCGCACGCAGATCTCGCCGTCCTCTCCCTGCGGCAACGGAGCATCGCCCTCGCCCAGCACCCGCACGGAGCACCCCGCGATCGGGAGTCCCACACTGCCCACTCGCCGGCGCCCGGGAGGGTTGCTGGAGATCACCGCCGCTGTCTCCGTGCAGCCGTACCCCTCGAGGACCTCCAGCGATGGGATGCGACGCTCGAACTCACGCAGCACATCCACCGACAGCGGTGCCGCGCCGCAGCCCACGTAGCGCAATGAGCTGAGGTCAGCGTCCTCGAGCGCCTCGGCGAGAAGCATCTGCACCATCGCCGGCACCAATACCGATCGCTCGGGGCGCCACCGCTCGGACAGCGCCATCCATTCCCCGGCATTGAACCAGCGCTGGATGATGGTGAAGCCGGGCTCCGCCGAATGCATGCCGGCTACCGTCACGATCATCCCGTAGGCGTGTGAGAGCGGCAGCGGCACGATGGTCCGGGTCAGCCCGGGCACATTGGCGGTGTCCCAAGCGCTCTTTCCACACGACCACAGGTTGTCGTGGCTGAGAGCAACTCCCTTGGCGCGCCCGGTGGTGCCCCCGGTGTACATCAGCGCGGCGAGCTGGTGGCCACCCCGCTCCACCACCCCTCGCTGCTCGGCCGCCTCCAGGTCAGCGAAGGCGATGATCGGAGCCGCAGGGTGCTTCTCCGGCGACGGCTGGACGCCGGCGACCACGACGTGGCCCAGTGCGGGGGCGTCCTTGGCGGCGGAGAGGACGGTGTCGAGCAGCTCACCGGTGGTGACCACGATGACCGCGCCGGAGTCGACCAGGATGTGATGCAGCTCGATCGGCGTGACCAGGAACACCACCGGCGTCACCACCGCGCCCGCCCGCCAGATCGCGTTGTAGGTGATCATCACCTCGGGGCAGTTGGCCATCAACACCACCACCCGGTCGCCCGGGCCGACCCCCAGCTCGGCGAGGCCTCCAGCGGCGCGGCGGGCGCGTTCAGCGAGCCCGGCCGCGCGGAACGTCTGACCTTCGAAGAGCAGCGCGTCGTGGTCGCCGCGGCGCGCCTGCCCCCTCTCGGCCAGGACGGCGAGGTTGTGAGGGTCAGCCACGTGCGTCCTCAGGGGGAGCCCCGCTGCCGTCCGCAGGCAGATGACGACCGAAGGGCTCGGCGTTGGGGAGTACCACCTGGGTGCAGCGACTGGTGGCCAGGAGCCGATCGTCCTGGTCGTGCAGCTCGGCCGCACAGAACACCACCCGGCGGGTGTGACGCACCACTGTGCCGGTGGCGCGGAGGATGCCCGGGCGCGAGGGGCGCAAGAACTCCACCCGCAGGTCGGCGGTGAGGAACACCTGGTCGTTGTCGAGCACAGTCCAGCAGGCTCCGCCCATGGCGGCATCGAGCAGGGCGGTGACCAGGCCGCCCTGCACCACCGGTCCGGCGGCCGTCGGGAAGCAGTAGTCGGGTGTGGCAGTCCATTCGATGGCGGTCGAGCCCGGCTGCCAGCCGGTGCGCCGGTACTTCAGGGTCCGCCAGATGTGCGGGCCCTCGAGGTCAGCCGTCTCCCACGCCGTGGGCGCGTGAAAGCGCTGCCCAGGGGTGATCTCGTCAGTCATCGGACCCGAGCATCGCATCTGGCGGGCGGCGGGCGATCAGCTGCGCAGAGCGGCGAGGAAGATGCCAGGAACGCGTGCCACCGCATGATCCGCCTCGAACCTGGTCAGCCGCTCGTTCACCTGGTGGGCGTGGCGGTGGGTGACGAACCACGGCGGGGTGGGCAGCAGGGTGGGCTGGCCGTGGGCGAGGCTGCGTGGGTAGGGATGGAATGGAGCCCGCACCACGCTCTTCTGTGGCCTGTCGAAGAGCAGGCTGTTGTGAACCACACCGATCCCGCTCTGGATGTCGTCGGCGGTGTGGCCCGGGAAAGCGCCCCAGCTGGCCTGGGCCAGCAGGAAGCCAACCCCGGTCCAGGCGTTGACCCCGATGCACCCGTAGCGCAGGCGCGCGATTGCCCTGTCCAGCGCTTCGGCGTGGCGACGTGCCGTCGCCGGGTGAATGATGATGTTGGCGCCGAGCGTGCCCCACAGGCTGTCGTTGCAGAAGTCGACAGCGCGATCGAGGTATTCGTCCATGCTGCGCGCAGGCAAACTGGTCGCCGTCAACACACCGGCGAACGCTTCGTCGCGGAAGCACATCTCGGTGCCATCCGTGCTGTCGACATCGGTGATCAGGGTGGTCGGCGAGGCGTCGTCGCCACCGAGCATCCTGGCAGCGGGATGTGCCTGCGCCAGGGCGCGCTGGCGCTGGGCGGCGCCCGGGTAGTACGCGGGGCGCCGCGGCGCTCGCGACATCACCGACGCCACCTCCGCGAGCAGCGGCTCGGTCAGCGACCATCTCCGGGCAGTGATCAACACCTGCGAGGCGATGCAGTTGAAGCCGGCGTTGTGCAGCTTCTGGGTGGCGATGTGGGCGGCCTGGAAGCGCAGATCACGTTCTGACCACGGGCCCGGCACCACGATGGTGGGGCTGACGTTGCCGAGCTCGCTGGTCATCCGCTTGGTGTTGACTGGCTCACCGCGTCGCTTGCGCGCGGCGCCCTCCTTTCCGGCACCGAAGACGATGGCGTCGTGAGTGCGATTGCTGCCGGTGATGTGGATCTCGTCGACGCCCCGGTGATTGGCGAGATAGTCGCCAACATCTGAGCCACCGTATGCGACCCGCAGGAAACCGGCGGCAACCAGGTCGGCGAAGACGTCCTCGAAGACCGGGCCGAGATACTCGTTGACTGGGTTCATCTTGAGCAGGCAGACGCGACCCTCGGCGACCATCTTGTAGAGGACGTCGAGCGGCGGGATGCTGGCGATGTTGCCGGCCCCGAGGACCAGCGCCACCGCCCCGTGTGGGGAGCGCTGCTTGTAGAACACCGCCATGGTGTCGGCGAGGTTGTCCCGCGTGACCCCGGGCTGCATCCAGACCTCCGCGCTGATCCCGCTCAGCAGCAGCCTGTCCCAACCGCTCTGCGGAAACACATCGACAACCACCTGGCCGTCGCGCCTGGTGTGCACACTTTTTGGGCGCAACCGCGGCGTCCCCGTCGTCTCGATGGCGGTCAGCGTCTCGATCAGGCGGTTGATCCCGAAGAGCAGCGCCCACGGGCCCGAGGTCCACTCCTCGCCAGCCAGTGGCGACGTCCTGTCGAGGCCCTTGGCGTCGCAGGCTGCCGCCACCCACCGTTCCGCCTGCGCGGAGGTGTTGCTCGCCAGCGTGCGCAGGTGCTCGATCTTGCTTGCGACCGGCAGCCGAGCCCACTCGTCCTTGTGCTTGGCGAGGGCGTCGAGGTCGTTGTCGATGCGGCGCTGGCTGTCCGTCTGGGAACCGGTCTGCGCAGCTGTCTGAGTGTCGGTGGTCACGGAACTCTCCTCGAACGATGTGCTGGCTTCGACCATACGCCACGGGACGCTCTCGGGACGCTCAGGCCACCGAGACCGGCGTCGGCTCTGGCCGCGCCAGCCGCATGGTCGAGGCTGCATCGCTGTCGCGGATGCCGAGCGCCACCACCGCTCCGGCCAGCGCGAAGGCTGCCGCCACCAGAAAAGCCTCGCGGAAGACGCCGACGTTGCCGGTGATCGCACCGCTGTTCAGCTGGCTGCCGACGATGGTGGCCAGCGTCGCCACCCCCAGGGCGGCCGCCAGCTGGCGCTGCGCGTTGTAGAGGGCGGACGCGCGGCCGGTGTCGCGCGGGGAGATCTCTGCGAACGCGCCCGCGTTCATCGGGATCACCACAAATGCCCAGCCGATGCCGATCAGGAACATCACAGCCCGGAACACCCAGAGGTCGCCGGTCATCACCGCGCTGAGCAGCACCGTCGCCGCGGCAACCAGCGCCATCCCTGACACCATCAGCCGGCGGGGCCCGATGCGCGGGTAGATGCGACCCACCAGCTGGGACGCCACCAGCACACCGATCGCCTCCGGGGCCGTGCTCGAGCCCGCGGCCAGCGCTGAGAATCCGCGGGCGGCCTGCAGGTAGATGGTGGTGATGAAGAGCAGGCCGATGAATCCGCTGGCGGCGAACAGCGACGCCAGGTTGATGACGCCGAACAGCCGGTGCCTGAGGATGCGGAAGTCGATCATCGGCGCGCTCCTGCGCAGCTCGACGGCGACCAGGGTGACCACCAGGGCAACGCCCGACGCACCGGTGGCGACGACGAGCAACGAGGTCCAGCCGTCCGCGGCGGCCTCGCTGAGGGCGAACAGCAGCAGACCGAAGCCGCTCCCGGCGAGCAGGAATCCGAACACGTCGAAGGGCTCCCGAGCGCGCTCGCGGTGCTCGGTCAGAGCCAACAGCCCAAATCCGAACGCGGCCATGCCGATGGGGACGTTGACGAAGAACACCCAGCGCCACGAGAGGTTGTCGACGAGCGCGCCTCCGATGACCGGCCCGAGGGCCGGGGCCATCACCGTCGGGATCACCAGGATGCGCGCGGCCCGTGCGCGCCGCGCGGGCGGGAACGCGCGAAACAGCATCGCCGTGCCGGTTGGGGTCAGCATGCCGCCACCGATTCCCTGGATGACGCGGGAGATCACCAGCTGCAGCACCGACTGGGAGAGGCCGCACGCGATCGAGGCGGCGGTGAACAGCCCGAGCGCGAACAGGAAGGTGCGCTTGGTGCCGTAACGATCCCCGATCCATCCCGAGGCGGGGATCCAGACCGCCAGGCTCACCAGGTAGCCCACCACCACGCCGTCGGTGGCGGGCGGGCTGACGTGGAAGTCGCGTGCAAACGCCGGCAGCCCAACGTTGACGATGGTGGTGTCCATGATGCTCATGAACATGGCGGTCACGTAGATGATGGCGACCACCTGCTCGGCGGTGGGGCGAATGCGCGACATCCGTCCATGGTCGCGCAGGCTCGCTGTGCACCGCTCGCCAGCCGGCTGAGGCAGGCGTCAGCCGCGCGCGCGCTGGTCGCGGATGACAGCCCTCGCGGCGCGCTTCCCCGGGGTTCCGGCGATGCCCCCGGCGGGGCTGGTGCCAGCGCCGGAGATGTACAGGCCGGCCACCGGCGTGCGATGCCGGGCCAGCTGGTGGGTCGGCCGCATCGGGCCCAGCTGGTCGAGCGCGATGTCGATGTGCATCGGATGCCCTCCGGGCCACCGCTCCTCGCGCTCCATGTCGTCAGGGGTCCAGGCCTTCCAGGCGACCACCGAGTCCCGGAATCCGGGAGCTCGGCTCTCGACCACGTCGAATGCGCGCTCCACGAACTCCTGCTGTCGCGCCGCCCACCCGCCACGCACCACCGACGGCGCCGCGGGACATGCCAGGTAGACGGTGTGATGGCCGGGCGGCGCGAGGCCGTCGTCGATGGCCGAGGACGTGAACGCGTACAGCGGCAGCGGGTCGGGCAGGTGCTGTGCCTCAGCGGCGTTCCACGCACTGGTCAGGTCATCGAGACGGTCCACATAGCTCTGCAGCCCGTTCCAGTCACCGGCGCGGGCGTGCGGATACTCGGGCAGTCGATCGGTGGCGACGTGGATCAACGACTGGACCACGTTGCCGCGGCGCACTGCCGCAAGCTCGCGTCCAGCCCGGCCGCCCAGCGGTGGATCGAGCAGATCGAGCAGGGCAGTCTGCGGGTTGATTGCAGCGATCACCGTGGAGGTGTCGACACGCTCGCCGTCGTCGAGGCGCACGCCGCGGACGCCACCGCCGCCGACGTCGATGCGGGCAACGCGCGCCGAGCAGCGCACCACCCCGCCAAGGCTGCGCAATCGCACCATCAGCGCATCGGTGAGCCCCTGAGCCCCGCCGCGGGCATGCCACTGGCCGTAACGGTGGTACGCGGCCTGCCAGAAGGCGTACATGGCCCCGCCGGGAAGCGCCGGGCTCACCGCGGCGTGGGCGGCGAACGCGGCCACGGGTCCCCGGGTGAGGTCGCTGCGCAGATGGCGGCGCAGCAGCGTGTCGTAGGGCGCGAGCAGGTCACCCATCGCCACCATCGGTCCCCGCCGGAGGATCCGCACGGCCGCAGCCAGGCGGTGGGGCGCCTCCCGCCACGCCACCTCGCCGCGGATCGCCGGGATCACCGCGTCGACCACCGGGAAGGCGAGCTCGATGAACCTCGCGTACGCGTCCGCCTCGGCGCGGTCGCACTCCGCGATCGAGTCGATGGTGGCCTGCACGGAGCGCCAGAAGCGCACCCGCCGGCCATCCTGGTGGATGGCGACGGAGAAGGGATTCATCTCCACGTACTCCAGCCCGGCCTCGCGCAGCCGCAGCTCGGCGGGGATGCTGGTCATGTTGATCATGTTGTGCGCGGCGGAGTGCAGGTCGAACCGGTGGTGCGGGATGACCTCCTCGGTGCGCGACCCTCCGCCGGGACGGTCGAGCCCCTCGAGGACCACGACCTGCCGGCCGGCCCGAGCCAGGTAACAGGCGGCGATCAGCCCGTTGTGGCCGCCACCGACGATGACCACGTCCGAGCTCACCGCGATCACGATAGCGGCGAGGTCCGGGTCAGGGCAGCCTCCGGCCCGCCAGCAGCGGGGGGACAGCGTGAGCGAGCCGTGACCGGTTCGTGCCAGCGGGGTCGCTCGAAAGGACTATGCTGGATGGCTGGATCACTCTAGATCTGAGGACCGACATGGCATCCTCTCCGTGGGATGAGATTACGGGGCCGGCGGGTCCTGGCCAGACGCCACCCACCCGCGGAGACCGGCACGTGCAGAGTGTCGCGTGTGGTCGTTGCGGGTGGCCGAGCGCATGCGTCACCCAGGAAGGGCTGAGGGTGCTCCGTTTCGTCTGCCACTGGTGCGGCGAGGTGACGGTGGGCGTCGTCGATCCGACAATCAAGCGAACCATCATCTTCTGACCTCCGCTGGGTCCGCGTGCTCAGTGTCCCTGGCGGCCACCGGATGGCGCACTCATAGGAGGCGGACGTCGGGTGCGTGCGGACGCGCAGGATGCTGTCGATGTCGGGCTGCGTGGGCTCGCTCATGTCGCGTCTAGCGCGACAGGGCGCGTTCCAGCTGTTGCTTGTTCATCTTCGAGCGTCCCTTGATGCCACGGTCGGCGGCCTCGTTGCGAAGCTGGGCATAGGTTCGTCCACCCGAACCACTGTGGGAGCGCAGACCACCGCGGCGTCCCGACGAGATGTCGTTGATCGACGTGCGGCTGGCTTCCTTCGCCTCACCCGCCCGAGCGCGCTCCTTGTTGACGGTTCGAGCGGCTATCTCCTCAGCTTTGTCGTCGGGCGTCCCGCGCTCCTCGAGCCCCTCCTTGATGTGCTCGTACTGACGGTCCCGCTTGGCAGTCCATGCTTTCACCGGCATCTCACTCCTCCTCGAGTTGCTCGCCGACTGCTCCGCCTTGATGGAATCGTCGCGCTCGTTCCGGTCGGTCACAAGAAGGGCGACGGGGCAGATGGGAAGGCACGAACGCCGCCCATCTGCCCCCGGGTCAACTGCCCCTTACTTCACCACCTCGACGTTGGTGAAGATGTCGGTGTTGCCGATCCCCGTCCGCCTGATCTGAGTGGTCCGCCCGTCTGCCCAGGTCGGGTAGATGTGGGTGGTCGACGCGTCGACACCGATGTAGTCACCGATGAAGGCGCCGCTCTTGAAGAAGCTGAGATTGGGATCCCACGAGGTGGTGCTGATGTCCTGGTTGGACCATTGGACGCCGTCCCTCGACATCCCCTGGAAGGTCTCGATGTTGTTGTTCCTGGGATCGTTCCTGCGGTCGTACCAGATCGCCACCCACCTGCCATCGGCGAGCGATGTCAGTGACGGGAAGAACTGGTCGTTGCGCGCGGGTTGTCCGGATGAGCTCACGCTGATGTAGCGCATCGGCGTCCAGGTCAGGCCGCCGTCGGACGACTGCTCGAAGGAGATGTTGGCGCCCGAGGTCTTCCGGTCGCGGTTGTTCTGGTAGGCGAAGCCCAGCTGGCCGGTGGCAGCGTTGAACCGGAAGCCTGTGGAGTCCGGGGCCCGGAACTTGGTCGGCGCCAGCACGTCACCGAGGTCTGGGTTGTCCTGGTACTCACCCGGATGATCGATCTGCACTGGGTGCTTCAGAACTGTCCTGCCGCCGTTGGTCGACTTCTGCAACTCGAAGTGGCGGTCGAGGCCGCTGTTGCAGTCCTCGAGCGCGTAGGAGATGTCCAGGCTGCCGTTGGTCTCCACCTGCGGGCGTGCCCACTGGTTGGCCGAGAGGCCGGTGCCAGGACCCTTTGGTTGATCGGGCACGACGTTGGTGTGCTGGAACACGGTGAGACGCGGGTTGAATGTGGGCACGTCATCCGTGTAGTCGAGCTGCACTGGGCAGTAGTCGCTGAACGCATTCGGCAGCATGTGGAACTTGATGTGGGTGATGTAGATGCGGCCGTAATGGGGGCTGGTGGGTGTGTTGTCGACGGTGATCTGGTCGTTGTCGTGGAAGATCGAGCCATCGAGACTGCCGGTGTTGTAGTCGAAGTTGGAGGCGACCAGGCCTGACTGGCGCCCCGGAGTCCAGGTGTGGCCGTTGTCGGTCGACTTGTACAGCTGAACCTCCGACGCCGGCGACGACCTGAAGAAGCAGAGCTGGACGAAGTAGAAGGCGCGATCACGCACGCTGTACGCGAACCAGGGATCGCCACCATTGCAGTAGTCACCGGTTCCCGCGAATTCTGGGTTGACGCGAATGGTCCCCCACCTGTTGCCACCATCGGATGTGTACATGACAGTGACGCCGCCTGAGACGTAGTCGTTGGACCCGGCGACTGCGACGTTGGGGTTGTCCTGGCTCACCGCGACGTTGGTCTCGTTCTGGGGCAGCGGCGGATTGCTGTTGGTGTCCATCTGGACGTTGTGGAGCCCGCCGGACGACGATGAGGCTGTGTCAGCGCTCCAAGCAGTCTTGGTGCGGTTGGCCTGGGCTTGGGCCACTTCCTGCGAGGCGTACGCACGAACTCCGGCAGTGATCCCCCCAGGGTATTTCTGCACGTGTGTCACCCAGAGCGGGGAGGATCCGGACGCTGCGCTGGCTGGAGCGCCGGTCACCACCACGCTCAATGCCGTCGCCGCGGCAGTGCCCAAGAAAAGCAGCCGACACCACGTCCTCATGGTTTCCTCCTGTTCTCGTCGCCGGAACCCTCCCGCGGGCAGGGCGTCGATGATAGGAGCCGGGGCCGGCCGATGTCACCTGGGAGCGGCGGGTGGCAGCGCGCTCCCGTTTGGATCGCTCGGCGACCTGGTCAACAGGGTGATGGTCCGGCGGGACCTCGAGCGCATCTTCGATTACCGCCGCGAGGCCATCAGGCGGCTGCTGCGCTGAGAGGTTCTTACGTGGCCTGCACGATCCAGCGGTCCGAGTGGATGTCGGCGCCCACGCACGTCTGCAGGGTCAACATCGGGACAGGCGCGAACTGGCCGATCCACGACGCGTCGTCCCAGCGGGTGCGCCCGACCACCCGCGAGATGTGCAGGGTCTGCAGCGATCCGGTTGTGTAGTTGTGGAGGATGATCGCCTCTCCGCCCTTGGCGAAAAGCAGCGTGCCGAACATGCCGCGCAGCCCGTGCGCGTACAGATAGCTGTTGCCGGAGTTGCCCGGCGCAGCCGTCCCCGGGTACTGGAGCGCAACCCAGTCAGGGATGTTGTTCGACCCGTCCCCGGGTTTGATGGGCAGCGCGATGCTGAGGGAGGGGACCTCTATCCACAGGCCGGTACGGGGCGCTGCGTTGGGGGATGACGAGGCCGAATGGGCTGCCGCGTAGGCGGAGATGGGAGCGGACGGCTGGTCGAGCAATATCGCCGGCGTCTGCATGAACTGGATCGCCAGCACGATGCCGGTCACGATCCCGGCGAGGCCGCCGAGCGTGGCCACGCGTCTGGTCCACCGCACCCAGACGGGTGGGCGCTTGGACCCGGGTCCGAAGCGCCATTCGATCTCGGGGCGCTGCCGCTCAGCCATCGACGGGGCTTACCGGCTGCGGCGGCGACGGAGCAACAGGGGCCCGGCTCCCAGGACCACGAGCAGTGCCCCACCGACCGCGACCAGGATCGCGGCGACGGGCAGGGGGTGATCAGGCCCGCTCGTGAATGGCGTGGAGTTGGCCGCCTGAGCCGCGCCGCTGGGCGACGCGGAGTTGTTGCCGGTGGTGGTGCCAACTCCGGTGGGCGTCGGCGTGCCGCTCGCCGGCAACGTTATTGGGAGTGCTGGCGTGCACCCACCAACGATGGGGAGCGCGGTGCCGCCAATGCAGGAGCCCGGACCGCTGGTGCCCATCGGTAGGAATGGGCTGCAAGGAAGGCCAGGAACAGCAAGTGGAGGGGGGCACTCCTGAGCCTGTTGGGCTACGGAGGTTCCGTCCGGGACGCCCGAGGGGATCGATATGACCTCTGTTCCCAGCTTGACGTTCCCCAACTCGGGAGGACCGGGCACCCCTGGAACGGGGATCGCCGCCACGGTCTTGATCGTGAAAGTGCAGCTGCCGTCAGCGTTTGGGGTTACCGTCGTCGAGTACACCGGAGGGCCGGCTTCGTTTGTGACCCCGGTGCACTGGCGGATGACCGACCCGGTTGGCGCAGTCGGCTTGACCGCGATTGCAGTGCCGTCCTCGACCACTCCAGTCGCGAAGACGGTGCAGGTGACGAGGTCGGGTGACTTCGCCATGTCCTTCGTTCCGGTGCCCGTGCATGTCTTGTTGGGAATGGACTGCGCACTGGCATGCTGGGACCCGGTGACCATCCCGGCACCGGCGGCGAGCGCCGCCCCGAGGACGACGGCGGCCATGCCGCGGCGCAGTCTGCTGTGGGTTACCTCCGCCATTGACATCCCTCCCCCTGGGCGCGGGGCGAGCGCTGTCCACCAGCCGCGTCGCCGAGTCGCCCGACTCTACGCCAATCGCGCCAGAGGTTGGGGGCAGCGGGGCCAAGTCCGTGGCTGCCACCGGAGTCGTCACCGAGCTCACGCGCCGGGTGCCAGGTTCTCGGCCATCCAGGCCACGCCGAAGTCGACCAGGTCGGCGGCGTCGATCAACTCGCTCCGAGCCCGCCCGACCACCCCGCCTCGGCCACGCCCGGTGCGCAGGTAGGCCCCGAGGATGAGGGCGAAGTAGTCCTCTCCCGGGTGGTCGGCGACGCCGTTGGTGTCGTCCAGGCAGGTGATGGTCCGGATCTCCGGTCCGTCGGACCCCAGGACGCGGCGATGCCTCACCACCCGCCGCTTGGACGACAGCGGGGCCAGGTACTCAGCGTAGTGCAGGAGGGTCACGGTATCGGGGTCGGCGCCGAGCCGCAGCACCTTGCCGTGGGCCTGACACAGCCGTTCCAGCGGCGAGCCGGAACCGTAATAGTCGTCCCAGGGGACGTCGCTGGTCAGCTGGTGTGCCAGATGGCCGCGGGCGCCGAATCGCCCTTCGGGATGATCGCTGACAAGGGTGCCCGGACACTGACGGAACACCTCGCCGAGCACGCCCACGTCCGGATCAGCCGGAGCTCGCAGGCAGTCGAAGGGGAGGGCCTCGGCGAGCGAACCGGCTCGCTCTGTTGGTGGAAGCTGGTTCACCCATGCCCAATCGTCGCGGTCACCCAGTGTCATCAACAGGGTGCCGCCGGGACCCACCGCCAGGTCCAAGGCCTCGATCACGCCCGTGGCCCCATCCTCCACCGGCCCGATGCGTCGCAGTGAGGCATGGACCATGACCACCTCCCCGGCGACGACACCCAGGCGGAGCAGGTCGCCGGCGAGCTCGCGGGCTGTCGTCACCTGGCCGCGAGGTAGGCCCGGCCCACCTCGCGAAGTCGTTGATGGACGTCGGCGAGCGGGCCCTGGCGCGGCGGGAGCCACTGCTTGCGGATCTTGGCGAGAGACGTGTAGTTGATGTCGCAGACGTTGGCCAGCGGCGACTCCACCGCCTGGCTGATCAGCTGGTAGGCATCCATGGCCGCCAGCCCATGGTCCGACACCAGCCAGTTGATGAGGTCGGTCTGCGCGATGCGGAAGGCGTCCTCGAGAGGCCGCGCTGATCCCGTCGACATGATGTGGGTGTCGGACTCCAGCCGCGGCCACGGGGTGGCACGGCCCTTGATGAGGTCGACAGTGAGGACTGTGTCCATGGCGCACTCGATGGCCACCCCACAGGTCTCGCCCTCGCCCTGGCGCGCATGCCCGTCCCCGATCGAGAACAGCGCGCCCTCGACGTTGACACCGAGAAAGCAGGTGACCCCGGCCTGCATCTCGGGGGTGTCCATGTTGCCGCCATAGGCGTCAGGAACAAGCGCTGACCTGACCTCGAGATTGGCCGGAGCAACCCCGACGGTTCCGTGCATGGGCACCATCGGCAGGTCGACTGTGAAGTCACTCTGGCCGGCCTCGAAATGGCACAGGCGGGCTGCGCGGTCGAGCTGCCACATCCACACGATCTCGGGGAGAGCCTCCTGGAGGGTGGCGGTCAGGTGGGTGCTGGTCAGCGCCCCGAACAGAGGCACCGTCGTCGACGCCGCCCAGTCGCGGCTGGGCTCGATCGAGATGAAGTGCACCGCCAGGGTGTCGCCCGGCTCCGCGCCCTCGATGTAGAAGGGGCCGGTCTGGGGATTGAGGAAGGGAAACTCACACACCACCGAGACGAGGTCGTTGCGCGACCGGACCCTGCCGGCGAAACAGTCTTCGGTCCAGAGCTCGAGAATCGTCCCCGGGTGCACACGCATCACCGGTGCGGCGCCGCCGAACGTCCAGGCGAACTGATCTGCCTGAGGCCGGAAGCTGATCACCGGCGGGTCGCTCACAACCGCGCTGCCACCTCACTGTCGACGGGATCTTCATCGAGGTGCACCCGTGACATCTCCTCGACCCGCGCTGGGTGCTGGGAGGCGAAGTACACGAGCAGGGCCACGCCGATCAGCAGCCAGACCCCCACCACGATCCCGGAGTACGAGGAAGGCGATGTGAGCGGCGCGATGAAGCTGAACACCTGGATGCCGGCGGCGGCGAGGAAGGCCGGCACGAACGCGACGATGCCGAGGATGGGAACGGCCACGTGGAGCAGCGGGTTGAAGTCCTGACGGCGGCGTCGGACATAGTAACCGATGCAGGCCGCGTCGCAGGCGATGTACACGGCCACCACGACGAGCACGATGATGGTGGCGACGAACACGAAGCCGGTGGTGGGGCCGTACTTGAAACCGAGGATCAGGGGCACCGCCAGGCCGATCACCCACTGGACGAGCACCGCGACATAGGGCGAGCGGTAGCGCGGATGGATCGTGCAGAGGAAACGCGGCAGCATGCGGATACGACCGAGCGCGAACGCCATCCGGGTGGAGACGTTGGAGCCGGCGTTGGCATTGGCGATCGTCGAGTTCACCACGGCGAGAAAGACCAGCACCCAGAAGATTCCGTACGACGCCCTGGCCACACCCTGCCAGGAGTCCGGCCCGGCACCGGTGAAGTTGGTGAACTTGTCAGGTCCGTAGGCGATGTCGATTGCGTAAGTGGTGAAGATGTAGATGATGCCGATGCCAATCGTCGCTCCCACCACGGCCAGCCGGATGTTGCGCTTGGGATTGATGGTCTCCTCGGCGAGCGGGGCGGCCGCCTCGAAACCGCTGAACGCGAGAACTGTGTAGATCGACCCGGCGATGATGCCTGTAAAACCTTTGTAGGCATCGGGTGTGTGCCCTGTGCCGAACACGCTGAGGTCGTTGTGGGAGCCGGCGTTGACGATGAAGAGAAACGACAGGATCACGAAGACAGCGATCTCGAAGCTGCCCAGGACGGTGCCGAGCCTGGCTGAGAACCGCACCCCACGATAGCCGGCGAGGAGCACGATCAGCGAGCCGAGGATGACCCAGGGCCACCAGAGGTCGGCTGACACCGACGGCCACTCCGAGTTCAGCGTGGCCGCGACGGTGAAGCCGAGCTGGAGGAACAGGAGCGGCGGCACCAGCAGCTCGACGAACAGATAGCCCCAGCCAACCAGAAACCCAGCGCCCGGATGTATGCCCTGTGCTGTGTAGGTGGCGACGCTGCCGGCTGCGGGGATGTGCCGGGCCAGCTCGCCAATCGCGATGGCTGTGAAGAGGCACGCGACCAGCGCCAACAGCACGGCGAGCGGCAGCGACCCGCCCGCATATGCAGCGCCGGCTGGGATCGACGCAGCGATGGCGGCACCCGGCGCCATTGCCGTGACGCTCTGGAAGAGAACCTCGCGGAGGCCCACGGCCTCGCGGCGAAGTCCGGGGCGCTCGGAGCTCAGGGCAGCCTGGCTCACTGGCTCATCGGCCTCCTCGACACCAACCGCGTCGGCTCACCGGCGGGACTCTAGCCCGCGAGGGCCATCTCCAGCAATACCAGACATCGTCGTGAGGAGCGGTCAGTGCGGCGCTGGTCAGACGATGAACCGACCGGTCGCGAACGTGTAGGTCTGGAACACCATCCAGCCGGCGGATGCCGCGAGCAGCAATGTCGCCGCCTGAGGTCGCCGCCGTCGCAGGTCGGCCGCCGCCAGGTACACCGGGATGAAGGCGATCTCGTAGCGCATCAGCCCCTGCCAGTAGCTGAGGCTTGTGGCCAGGAGCCAGACGCCCGCAGAGAAGAGCGTCAGCGACGGGGGGAAGCGCCGCCAGTTCAGAGCGAAGTAGCAGAGCGCCACCAGCCCTGCCAATCCCCACACCACGTCCGACAGGAAGAGGAAGTTGAAGCTGGACGGTCCGCCCCCCTGAGCCGATTCCCAGGTGCGCTGAAGGCCCTCCCAGGGAAAGGCGAACACGCGCGCACCGTACGACACAGATTGTTGCACTGTCTTGTAGGCAAGAAAGTCTCCCGTCTGCAGCAGGGCAAACCAGCAGAACGCGATGACGGGCGTAACGGTGAGGGCTATGTCGCCGAGCCCAAACCCGGGACGGCCACGCCGTCGCCACAGGTACTCCACCAACAGGACGGGCACCAGCACGAGCCCGGTGACGCGCATGGCCACGCCCAGGCCGGCGGCCAGGCAGGCCCGGCCGTTGTCGCCCCGGCGCATGTAGTACAGCGAGGCAATCGCGGCAGCCATGAAGACGCTGTCCGTGTACACGACGCTGAGGAAGACCGCGTCCGGAAAGAAGGCGAGCAGCCAGCAGGCGAAGCGCGCGGACCCGGTGTCGCCATCCCGCTCCAGGAGCACCAGCCGGGCGAGGAAGAACAGGGCGACGAGCTCGCCGCCAGCGTTGATCAGGATGCCCGTCGAGGTCACGTCGCGGAAGACCAAGGTCCCCGCGCTGAGCAGGAGGGGAAGGCCGGGAAAGAATCCCCAGACATGCCCGGGGTGACCGGGGGTCAGGTCGAGGGGTCCTGCCGGGTAGCCGTGTTCGGCAATGTCGATATAGGTGGCGCCGTCCCAGAAGGCGAACGCCCGGACGAACTCATGGTATGCAGGGTGGCCTGCGGTGTCGCTGGTGCTCCAGACCACCAGCACCGGAACCAGCAAGGCGACGATCTTGGCTGCCAGGAAGGGTGTCAGCGCGGCACGCAGCGCGGGAGAAGCGGCCATCACAGCACGCACGCGGAGCACATGCCTCCCGAACGCGGTGACCGAGACGGAGGAGGCCATCGCGCGGCAGTGTAGAAGCCGAAGCGAGTGCTCGACCGGTGAGCGTTGCTAGAGCTTGCTGGCGAATACCTCGACCGGCTTGATGTCCGGCGCCGAAGCGAGCAGCTCGTCAGCCTTCTCCATCAGCGCAGCGGCGATGGGACCCTTCAGGTGGGCCTGGCGACCGTCGTCGCCGGGGAAGACGTCGAAGATGCCGAAGGTGGAGTCATCCATCTTGATGGCGAACCAGGCGGTGGTGTCCGGCTCTGCCTCGGCGAGCGGCTGAGCCGAGGCGAGGAAATCGGCAAGCTCCTGTTGCTTGCCCGGCTTGGCCTTCAATGTGACCAGCAGTCCTACGGTGACCATGCGAAGTCCTCTTTGATTTCGTTCGCTGAAGTTCGTTGGCGATGGTACCGTCAGCCATCACGTTGGACTCGTGGTCAATAGCGCCCAGTGCTTGCCGAAGGGTCGCTGGCCTCGGGGTCGCGCTGGGGTCGGACCACGACGACCGGGCAGGGCGCGGTCTGAACAAGCGCTCCGCTGACCGATCCGAGCAGCAGCCGCCGGACGCCGCCGAGGCCACGCGAACCGATCACCAGGAGGTCGGTGGGTTGCAGATGCTCCTCGATCACCTCCGCAGGCGGGCCGTTGAGCAGCTCCACAGTTGCCGGTACCCCGCTGGGGCGGCCGCGGTCCTGGATGACGGAATCGAGGAGATGATGAGCCAGGGACTCCATCTCGTGGGCCTGTTCTCCGGTGAGCTGGGTCGCCAGACGGGCATCACCGGACCACCGTGCTGACAGCGTGGCATGGGCGACGACCAGCTGGAGGGGAATCCCTCGCAGCTCAGCCTCGTCGAGGGCAAAGCCGACGGCCGCTCGGGATGGTGGAGAACCGTCCACGGCACACACGACGCGCGTCGTCGTCATTGCACGACCTCCTATCCGGCGGTGGTCAGCTCGGGAGCCTGCTCCGACTGGCGCTCCTCGACGCTCACCAGGGTGGCAACCGTCTGGGCAGGCAGCGACAGGGCGACAGCGACGTAGAAGACGGCGAGACTGAAGATCGCGACCACGATCAGGTCGATCCACTCCGGAAGAACTGAGCGACCACCCCCGTACTGCCCGAGAAAGGTGATCAACGCCATGCCGCCCAGCCACGGGATGACCCACGCTGATGCCTTCCAATCGACCAAGGGACGCTTGTCCCTGGGGCGGAACGCCATCGAGACACCGAAGAGAGCCAGTCCAAGCACCATGGCCAGGCTCAACTTCCAGACCACCTCCCAGCCTGCCCAGTAAATGATCAGGTCGGCAGAGACGAAACCGAGCGGCGCCAGCACGGCGGCGTACGGCAGCCGGTATGGTCGTTCGCGATCCGGATCGGATCGGCGCAGCGCTCCAAGCGATACCGGCGCAAACGCATACATGATCGCGGTTGCCGAGGTGACCAGTCCCACCAAGCTCTGCCAGCTCGGAAAGGGCAGGAAGAAGATCAGGCCGACGATGAACGCGAGGATGATCGAGAAGAACGGCACGCCGCGCTTGCTCACCTTGTCGACAGCGCCGGGGAGATAGCCGTTGCGCCCGAGCGCGTACGACAACCGTGAGGAGGTGCCGATGTAGATCAGGCCTGTTCCGGCGGGTGAGATGAACGCGTCGACGTAGAGGAGTGTCGCGAGCCAGCCGATTCCCAACCCGGTGGCGAGGGTGGCGTAGGGGCCGAAGTCGCCCTTACCGATGGGGCTCGACCATCCGTGAGCAACGTTGCCGGGTGACAGCGCACCGATGAAGGCCACCTCGAGCAGCAGGTAGATCAGGGTTCCGATGATCATCGCCCCGATCACCGCGCGTGGCATGTCCCGCGCCGGATTCTTGGCCTCACCGCCGATCTGGATGGCCTGCTCGAAGCCTTGAACAGCGAAGACGACCCCGGCGGGCAGGGCGGCGAAGATCCCGTGCACGCCGTACGGTGCGAATCCGCCTCCGGCGCTGAAGTTCGAGCTGTGGAACGACGCGAAGAGCAACACGATGACGGTGAGGACCGGGATGGCGATCTTCCACACCACCGTGACTCGGTTGCTCTCAGCAAGCCAGCGCACGCCCATGACGTTGATGAACGTGAAGGCGGCCATCAGGATCACGCTGGCGACCAGGCCGCGCTGGGTCAGGATGTCCTTGCTGGACACCAGGCCAGGCACCTTGTTGTTCAGGTACGAGAGTGCGGCCTCGACCTCGATGGGCGCAATGCTCACGGCCTGCAACCAGGCCGCCCATCCGGCAGTGAACCCGGCGATCGACCCGAAGACCATGTGGGGAAAGCGGGCTGTCCCACCCGACATCGGGTAGGCCGAGCCCAGCTCAGCATGAATCAGCGCCAGCAGGGCGATCACGGATCCGCCGAGGATCCACGATATCAGCGAGGCGGGCCCGGCGATCTGGGCGGCGGTGAGAGCACCGAGCAGCCATCCCGAGCCGATGATCGAGCCGAGGGAGATGAACATCAGCGCGGTCAGGCCGACGTCGCGGCGGAGCTGCCCGGCAGCTCTGGGGGCTGCAACAGCGCTCTGAGCCACGCTTTTCCTCCCGCCCGGAACAGTCATTGGCCTCGCCGCGGCGTGGGTTCGTTCACAGTCGCGCTGAGGGGTACCGGAACCCTACGCGGAGGGGACGCGCTCGTCAACATCCACCACTTGGCGTCGACTCGGAGCGGCCACCGGCGCCTGCAAGCGGATCAACTATCGTGCGCTGCCAGAGCCATCGCCGCGACCCGAGCAGATCCAGGAGCGCCTGCGGCCACACAGATGTCGACCACTCCCTCCGCTGAAACCATCGCGACGGTGATCAAGGCGGGCAGCCGCGCCCCGTCCGCGCACAACACCCAGCCGTGGCGTCTGACGCCTCTGGGATCGCGCAGCTACTCGTTGTGGTATTGCCTTGCGGACAAGCTGCGGGCCGACCCCGATGACCGCGACGGGATGATGGCCATGGGCGGGTTCTACGAAACGCTGCGCTTGTCGGCGCATGCACATGAGTGCGACGTCGAGCTCACCCCCGTGATCGAAGAGCTGGCCGACGGAGTCAGCCTTGGCAGCATCGAGTTCAAGGACCGGCACGGCCCACCCGACCCTCTGGCGCTGTCGATCGGCGAGCGTCAATGCAATCGCCACGAGTACGCCCGCCGTCCGCTGCCCGCGGGGCTGGTGGAAGCTCTCACATCACTGGGTCAGCTGCTGGTGAGCCCGATCAGCGTCGCGCCACTGGTGTCCAAGGCCAGTGTGCTCGCATGGAAGGACTCCCGCTTCGTGCGCGATCTGGACGAATGGACGCGCTTCGATGACACCTCTGCGGATGGGATGACGACCGATTGCCTGCAACTGTCGAAGGTTGACCAGGCTGCGCTCAAGTTTGCGCTCCGGCGCGGAAGGCTTCCGGGATGGTTGGCGCGCGTCTACGCCACTCGAGACGTTCGCTTGACCAGGGCAAGTTCGTCGCTGGTGGTTCTGACCACGGCGAGCCGCGACCCTCTCTCCCTCTTCGAGGCTGGCCGGCGGCTGATCCAGTCGTGGACGCTGATCAACTCCGTCGGGTACTCCTGGCATCCCATGAGCATCGTCATCGATCAGAGCACCGTGCACCAACTCCAGGACATGATCGACGGTGCGGACCCGGTGGCCATCTACCGAGTCGGACTTACCGACCAGGATGCCGCGTGGTCCAAGCGGCGTGACATCGCGGACATCGTCGTCCAGCGTTAGTCGATCGCCCTCGGTCCCCGGAGGATGTATCGGCGCTTGATCCGCCTGCTGTTCTCCTCGAAGGGTCCCGTGCCCGGGCGATGCACCTCGATCAGGAATTCCGTGGCCGTGGGGTTCTCCGCAGCCGCCGCTCTGAAATCCCGACTGTTGGTCAGCAGCCTTTCGACGATCGCAGTACGCAGTCGTGTCTCCACTTCGAGGGAGGCGTCATCGCTGAACTCGACGTGGACGCACGGACGCACCGCGCCATCGCCGATCTCTCGCAATTCCAGCGCGAAGCCGCGAATCTGATCGTTGTACTCCGCGACTGTGGACAATCCCTGCTCGATGTCCTCCGGATAGATGTTTGATCCCATGTACGAGATGGTGCTGTCGCTGCGCCCCTGGATGTAGAGAAAGGGAAGGCGGAATCGCGGCGAGGCAGTCGCGACGGGACTCGTTTCGATGTCGATCCCGAAGCCGCGGCAGATCTCGACGACTGTTTGATAGCTGTGACTGCTGCCGGAGTCGTGAATGTTGTAGCGGATGCGCGGAGACAGCATGCACAGGCGGTTGACGGTGATCACCAGTTCGCCGTTCACGGTCTCGACCATGTAATCCAGAGGGTTGTACTGAAAGAGCATGGGCAGGCGGGAGTCGTCACCAAAGAGGGCTTGGCGCAACGCGGGGTTCCGGTCAGCCTGCTGGCGAACCCAGATGGATGTTGGAGTCTCCGCCGCCACGCCGATGTCCAGGTCGCTGGCGCCGTATGCGGAGAAGACGGCGGCGAACGACTTGAGCAGGCGCGCCCGCAACGCCTCACTCATCCCCTCGCCGCCGACGACACCGTAGAGGAGGTACTGCCGCCAGTCGAGACCCTCGGCGGTCCCGTACTCGAGAATCTCGCGGAGAAACGGTGGATAGCCGGTGATCGCATACGTGTAGCCGGGCCCAAGGTATCGAAGCGTGCTGATGATCTTCTCGAGATCGGGCCCCGGTGACTTGACCAGGCCATTGCGCTTGAGAGCCTCAGCGGTGTTGACCCCGGTGGACCAGGCGCCCATCGAGAAACCGTTGATGGTCACGATCTCCGGACCGATGACCTGGCGCGCGAACTTGCTCAGCTGCAGGTGAACCTCATGCAGCTCCCCGTGGCTGCGCAACCAGTTGAACGGCGTTCCCGAGGATCCCGAGGACTCGTCCATCTCGGTCCCGCGCAGGGGGATACGTCCATCCAGGCAGCGGTCGGCTGACGGGTACCTTTCGATGTAGGAATGCTTGTCCATGATCGGAAGCCTGAGCAGCCGCTCGTACCCCGAGAGCGAACGATCATCGGTCCAGTAATGTGCCTGAAGATATTCCCGATAGGCAGGTACCCGCCGTCGAGCATGCAACGCCGCGCGTAGAGCGCCTCGGGCGCCGAGGGGCTCCACCCATCGAGGGATGGTTGTCGCCGCCAGGGCCCCGAAGAGAGGATGCGATCGCAGGGCCAGCCACTTCACAGCATCCGCGGTGCGAAGCGCCACCGCCGTGCCGCCGATTCGCACCGGCATCGGGAGGGTCTCACGGACGGCGTCGTAGCGCTGGTCACTTCGCACTGCTCTGAATTGTGCCAGCGACGTGACTCCGCGGATGCTCGGCCTGCTCCGCCACCTCGACGCCCCGGGCGCGATCAGCGTCGCGCGCCGCTCTCTCTGTGAGTGTGCTATAGTTTCTGAGAATTCAGAATGCTACACAAGCTCACCGCCGTGACCTGGACCGGGTGGCCGGCGAACTTGGCGCCGGAATTGGCGCCGCTACGTGCGTACTCCAGCAGCGCCTGGAGGGTTGGATGAGGCTCCCGAACGCCGAGCACGAAAGGCATCCGTGGCTCATCGCCGAGATCGCTCCCGACTTCACACTCCTGGACGCCTGGGGCCTGCCCGCCGACGGAGGGCCGAACGACTTCGCCACGCTGGTCGCGATCGTGACCTCTCTGGATCCAGCCAACAGGAGCTCGTCGAGCGCCACTCGCGCGCTCTTTTCCTTGCGCTATCGCGTGGGAGCCTGGTTCGGGTGGGACGATGCCACCACCAAGCGACCGATCCCAGGCTGCCTCGAGACGACCCTGAGCCAACGCGTTCCCGCGGATCTACGAGACACCACGACGCGCCCCACGGTCAAGGGCTCGACGAGATTCATCCCCATCTATCGGACGGACGACGAGTGGGCGGCGGAGATCTCCAACAGCACCGTGCACGCCGTGCTGCAGCTGGCGTGGGTCGACCAGGGCAACGGTGTCTATCGCGGGCAGATGGGTGTCTACGTCAAGCCGCGTGGCAGGCTCGGCGTGCCCTACATGGCGCTGATCGGACCCTTCCGGCACCTCATCGTCTACCCAGCGCTCATGCGCCAGATCGAGCGCGCCTGGAGATGAGCCACGAGCGTGGAGCAGCGGGCGGATGCCTGCCGCCCGGCCAGCACCTGGTCGATGGATTCCCGCGCTTCGGGGTCCAACTCGCCCGACCGGCTCCGCGAATTCCTGCCCACCCCGTCATCAAGATCCGCGGTGCGGTGACTCAACAGTTCGACCTGCCACTGGCCGCGCTGGCGACGCTGCCTCGGCGAGAGCTCACCGCCGATTTTCACTGCGTGGCCGGGTGGTCAGCCACCAACCTGCGCTGGGAGGGGGTCGGATTCGAGACCTTCTATCGCACCATCATCGAGCCACTACTTGGGCTCGGTACCTCGATCACTCACGTGGTGTTCGGAGGCCTCGACGGCTACCGCTCGGCCATGTCGATCGACGACGCACTCGCAGAGGAGGTGCTCATCGCCGAGCACCTCGAGGGACGACCCCTCGATGCTGACCACGTAGCGCCAGCAGCGACGGTGCATGTAGAGGCGGGATGCCGAGACAGTGTGCTGCTAGTGGAGTGCGGCGGGCTCAACCGCGCTGAGGCGAGCTGCGATGTCAGGTCAATGTGATCTCGAAGTACGCCCCCTGGTCGTCGTGGAGTATCCGCGCGGAGCCACTCCAGTCCGCGAAGTCATCAGTGCCGGTCTTCGGCACAATGTGACCAAACCACGAGGCGGGGTCTGACTCCAGACCACCGTGTTGCACAGTGATCGAGCCTTGGCGCCCGTCGTCAGTACGGCCGGTGATGCGCTCAGTGGCCACGTAGGACCTGGCACCTTCGTCGCCGGCGGACATGAAGAGAGTGGAGGCATGACCGAGGATGCCGTCGGTGAACGTCTTGGCGAAGGTGAGCACACTGACCCAGTCGACGTCGAGACCAGTGACGTGTCGTGGTTCGAAGCCGTCCACCCGGAACCGAGCGCTCAGACTCATGTTGTCCTCCTCCATCAAGACGACCCGGCTCGGCTCGACGGTCATCCTCGGGTCGGGGGCCGCCGAGTGTCAAGCGCCGAAGACGTTAGATTCAGGTCTTCGTGGACTCGCCCTCTGCCTCGCTGTCAACCGCAGAGCCGGCGCCACCAGGCTGAAGGCCGTGACCACGCCCAGGGCACGCCGCACCCGGTCCAGCACGCGCTGCTTTGGACTGATGACGCGCAGCAGCCGTGCGGCCATGCGCGCGAAGGTGATGCGGAAGTCGGGCTGGGAGCCCACCTCCTGCACGTCGGTGGTCGCCCAACCCGCCTCATTGGCGAACAGGTCGAACTCCATCAGCAGCACGGTCTTGCCGACGCCCCGCAGCCCGCTGTACATGAGGCTGCGCTCATACGACCCTGCTCCGAGGCGCTCGATCAGGGAGCGGAAGTTGTCGATGTCGGCTTCGCGGCCGGCCAGCATCGGTGGCCGGCGCCCGGCGCCAGGGTGTACGGGTTGTCTCGCCGCTGCATCCGCTGATTCTAGGTTTTCTAAGTTGCCGTCACGGCTCACTAGAAAGCACGAGAAAGCCTGCTCGATGCGGTCTTCCCATCAGACCCACTCCGGGGCGGCAAACAGAACGCCGCCAGCTTCTGAGACTCACGCGTCCCGACTACTCGTGGCGTTCCAGGCTGTCGCCGATCAACCAGATCATCGGTGGCCACAGGCCAACGAAGAGCGCACGCCGCTCGGCGTTGCCGCGCTCGTCCTGGTCCACCGTCTTGGCACGGATCCACAGGCCGATACACAGCCCGATGGATCCGAGCGACAGGGCCTGCATGTGCCCGGCACGCAGGCCGGCACCGTGCAACCGTCTGCTGATCACCCGCGCATTGTATGCAGGACAATCCACTAGCCTCAGTCCGTGTCCCAACGCCTCGACCGACGCCGACGTTGGCTGACCGCTCTGAGCTGGCCCACGGGTGTGGTCCTGACCTCGTGGGACTACATGTGGCGCTCGACCCCAATGCATCGACGCGAGCTGTCCGGGCACCGCAGTGACCCCGCCGAGCTGCCGCCGCCGTACCCACCGGCCATCGCCACCACCGACCTGCTTCCGGCGGAGGATGGCCATGGGCCCCTCTACCACCGTCACTACCGCACCCTCATACGCCGTTCGCGGATGGACGCGAAGGAGCTCATGGATGCGGTGCGGTCCGACCTCAACCGCGCAGCTCCGACGAAGTTCGCCAGCTTCCAGAAGGTGCGCGGCGATCAGTCGGCGTTGGTCGTCGGCGACGAGTACGTGGTGCGCATGCCGGGGCCCTGGGACGGCCCCGTCCGTGTCGTTCATGTGGGGCGGGCATCTTTTCGTTTGGCAACCCTGCGGGGCCACCTCGAAGCAGGGCAGATCGAGTTCCGTGCATCGGACGCAGACGGCATCGTCTTCGAGATCGAGTCGTGGGCGCGAAGCAGCGACTTCTGGTCCAACCTTCTCTACCAGCATCTGCGGATGGCTAAGGAGGTGCAGCTGCACATGTGGCTGTCGTTCCTCGAGGGCGTCACCCGCGTCGCCGGCGGCCGCATGACCGGCGGCGTCGACATCGAGACTCATCGCATCGAGGACGTCGATGTCGCATCGTGAGCGCATGCTCGGGCCGCCACGGGTGCGCCGGCGGCTGGCCGCGCTCGCCTCCGCTCCGCCCAACTTCGATCCGAGCGAGCTGAGCCGGGCCGGCGCGGCGGAGGGCTGGAGGGTCGACGACATCTGCCAGGTCCTTCTCTCCGAGCCGCCCGGCGACCCGGTGCCGGGGGGCACGTGGCGGCTGGCTCGAGCGCTGATGCGCGGTTACGCCTTCGCCGACCCATCGATCGTGCGCGCGTTTTACGACCCGGATGTTCCCCTGCAGGGGCGGAACATGCTGCTCAAGCTGCAGGCGTTCGGACTGGTCCACCTGTACGTCGGCGTGCGCGTCAACGAGGTGTACGACACCACCGTTATCCAGGACGGGCGCGAGGCGCGGGTGTGGGGATGGAACTACCGGACGCTCAAGGGCCACGTCGAGTCCGGTCAGATGGATTGGGAGGTGTGGAAATGGCCCGACACCGGCGCGGTGGAGTTCCGCGTGCACGCGGTGTCCCGTCGGGTCGCGATCGCCAACCCCTTTGTGCGCGTCGGCTATGCGCTCTCACGGGGCCACGAGCGCGCATTGTTCCTGGCCAGCACGGGGCGCCGGATGCGGGCGTTCACCGACCTTGTGGCCGGAAATGACGATGGTCCGGCAGCCGTCCGTGCCGCGGCCCGCGCCATGAGCGCACGGCGGAGCCCCGAGGTGGACGTGACCGCGGAGGAGCTCGAACACGCGCTCCGAGAGGTCCGCACCCTGCGCACCTGAGTGCGTGGCTCCTCAGCTGGCTCCCGGAAGCGACTGAGCCGCCGACTCACCTTGCCACACGTGAATCACGGAGAGAGGAGTGCGCGGCGGCTCGGGTGGCTCGGCACCGATGAGCTCCATGAGCAACGGATGAACGACAGGGTGAAGGCGCTCTTCGGCGAATCGATCGAATTGCTCCTCGGAGTCCCATATGTCGATGTAGCGCAAACCTCCTTCGGGGCGCTCAACCGCCAGATGGAAAATGAGTCCCTCCGGCGGGGTTGAGCCCAACCCGTCGACGATGCGGCGATACGTTGGAACGTCGATCGGCACATCCTGCATGAACGCATATGCCACGGCCCTTATCCTCCCAATTTCATCCGAAGTAGCCTCGGATGTATCATGACTGTTGATGAGAGCCGACGTCAAGCATGGCTACAACTCAGAGCGACGGCGGGAAGGTTCGGCTGAGACAAGACGTCGGATCCTGAGCGCCGCCAGGGAGCTGTTCCTGGCCCAAGGCTATCGTTCGACCACGATCGCGGCCATCGCGGCGCGAGCAAGCGTGAACGTCGACACCGTGTACCAGCTGGCCGGGCGCAAGCCGATGCTCATGCGAGAGCTCATTGAGGAGGCGATTTCCGGCACCGACCATCCTATGGCCGCCGAGCAGCGCCGATACGTTCGGGAGATCCGAGCAGAGCCTGACCCGGCTAGGAAGCTGAGAATCTATGCCCGAGCGGTCCGCCGCATCCAGGAGCGTATGGCACCGCTCTTCATAGCGCTGCGCGATGCGGCCTCCACGGAACCTGAGGCTCGGCAAGTGTGGGGCGAGATCAGCGAGCGACGCGCCGACAACATGCGGCTGCTCATCAACGACATCCGTGACGCTAACGGTCTTCGTCCTGGGCTTTCCATTCAGGCTGCCGCCGATACGATCTGGGTGATGAGCAGTTCCGATGTCTACGTGCTACTCACTGTCGATCGTGGCTGGTCACCGCGGCGCTTCGAGCACTGGCTGGCGGAGTCCTGGCACCGGCTCATCCTGACCGAGGTTGAGGGCAGGGGTCCGTGACATCGGGCGGCCGC
The DNA here is from genome assembly GCA_016464795.1 of Candidatus Amunia macphersoniae. Classification (GTDB taxonomy): domain Bacteria; phylum Chloroflexota; class Dormibacteria; order Aeolococcales; family Aeolococcaceae; genus Aeolococcus; species Aeolococcus macphersoniae. The sequence goes on from JAEKNN010000029.1 coordinate 39,415, forward strand.
TGGTCGGGGACGCGGCTGGCTGGGTCCTTCGGCCGGGAGGTTGAAGGCGGAAGCAGAGTGGGTGGGGATATCGTTGGGGCGCCATCGACCGTCGATCACCGGGAGTGACGCCATGCCGCCGGACCAGCAGACGCCGTCGCCCGCTGACGAGATCAGGGCAGCCATCGCCGACCCATACGCCGCGGACAGCGGGGCGCTGCGGCTTCCCAAGGACCGCTTCCCGCAGAGGGCGTCAGACCCGCGTCGCATCTACAACTTCGTGCACGACGAGCTGCTGCTCGACGGCGTGTCGCGCATGAACCTGGCGACGTTCTGCACGACCTGGGTCGAGCCCGAGGTGGGCACGCTGATGTCGGACTGTCTCGACAAGAACATCGTTGACAAGGACGAGTACCCGCAGACTGCCGCGCTCGAGGCTCGCTGCGTGTCGATGCTCGCCGACCTCTGGCGGGCGCCGAACATCGAGTCGGCGTGCGGCACCTCCACGACTGGCTCCAGTGAGGCCGCGATGCTGGCCGGCCTGGCCGCGAAGTTTCGCTGGCGCCGGCGCGGCGGCCGGGGCGGCGGCGCCGGCGGGAGGCCGAACATCGTGTCCGGACCGGTTCAGGTGTGCTGGGAGAAGTTCGCTCGCTACTTCGACGTGGAATTGCGCGAGGTGCCGATGGTGGGCGAGCGCTTCCTGCTGACCCCGGAGGAGGCGGTGAAGCACTGCGACGAGAACACCATCACGGTGGTGGCCACGCTCGGCCAGACATTCACGGGGATGTACGAGGACGTGGCGGCGATCAGCGCCGCCCTCGACACCCTGCAGGCCGAGAAGGGAGTGGACGTCGACCTCCACATCGACGCCGCCAGCGGCGGCTTCCTGGCGCCCTTCGTGCAGCCCGACCTGGTTTGGGACTTTCGGCTTCCGCGGGTAAAGTCGATCAACGCCTCCGGCCACAAGATGGGCCTGGCGCCGCTGGGCTGCGGCTGGGTGCTGTGGCGCGACAGTGAGGCCCTGCCCGAGGAGCTGATCTTCAACGTCAACTATCTCGGCGGCTCAATGCCTACCTTCAACCTCAACTTCTCGCGGCCCGGGGGGCAAGTGGTGGCGCAGTACTACTTGTTCGCCCGGCTTGGCCGCGACGGATACCGAAGCGTGCACGCCGCCGCATACGAAACGGCGCAGTATCTCGCGCTCGAGGTCGGAGAGATGGGGCCGTTCGACGTGATGTTCGGAGGCGACCCGAGCCGTGGCATCACTGCTGTGAGCTGGCGCATCGTCCCGGGTGACGAGAGCTCGTTCAGTCTCTTCGACTTCGCGGATCGGCTCCGCTCGCGCGGATGGCTGGTGCCGGCCTACACGCTGCCGCCACAGCGCGAGGATCTGGCGGTGCAGCGCATTCTTGTCCGGCACGGCTTCAGCCTCGACATGGCCGACCTGCTCCTCGACGACATGCGGCGGACGCTGAGCTCACTATCCGCTGCGCCCCCGGCCAAGCCAGCCAGCGGCGAGGCACACGGAGCGTTCACGCACGACGCAACGCCGGCGGTGCGGGACGAGGACACGGTGATCGCGCCGGCGTAGGTTGAGCCGTGCGGGCCGATGATTTCCATCCAGTCAGGCGTCGATACAAAAGCGACGGGAACACGATCACGGGAAGCTGGGAGAAGGCGGAAGACGGCGTCAACTTCAGGACGGATTTCCATCGCATATACCGGGGATCCTGGGCCAGCAGCCTCACTCCTGCAGGATTGAGGCCAGAGCGTCGAGGAGCTTCGTCCACCCCTGCTGGTGGTCGGCCCGCCGGTCGACCGGCAGGTCGCGATGGGTCAGCTCGACGACGGTGGCGTCACCATCAGGCCGCAGCTCGATCTCGACGGTGCTCGAGCCTGCCGGCAGCTGCTGGCTTCCCAAGATCCCCCAGGTGAACACCACGCGGTGCGGCGGGTCGACCGCGACGTAGGACCCCCGCACCGGGTCACCCACGTCTGCGGCGAACACCCCGCCGGGCCGGGGGTCGACGTCGACCCAGGAGGCGAGCCAGCGTACGAGCAGCTCCGGCTGCACCAGGTACGGGAACACCTCCTGCGGGCTGGCCTGGATGGTCGTCGTCACCACCAGGTCGGTGTTCATGATCGGCTCCTCTTGTCCTGTTCGACGATGCGCTTGAGACGGTCGAGCGCGTCGGGCCACAGATCGTCCAGCAGGGCCCGCACCGGAGCGAGGGCGTCGGGTTGCAGTACGTACAGCCTACGCGTTCCCTCCCGGCGCTCCGCGACCAGGCCGGCACGGTGCAGCACCTGCAGGTGCTGGCTCACCGCTTGCTGGGAGATGGGGAATTGCGTCGCGATCTGGCCGGCTGCGAGCTCCTGGCTGCGGACCAGACGCAGCATCGTGCGCCGGCTCGGATCAGCCAGAGCCCGCAGCACCAGATCAGCAGCTTCGGCCGTCATGCGCTCAAGATCGCCTCGGCCCGGGGTTGCCGACGCCGCTCTCGACGTACGACACGAGGCTCGGCAAGTAGTGCGTCCAGCCGGCGAAGCAGGTCTCGGCGCAGGGTAGAGCGGCCAAACCGCGGTGTGTGAAGACGAGCTCGATGGTTCCGGCGGCGTCGGCCGCGGATGCGAACTCGATGGTCGTCCCCACCCAGTCCGGCTCGGCGGAGCAGCTCACGACGTCCCAGACGACCAGCTCAGGCCTTGCGACGACGCGCAGGTCCACGCCGATGTTGCCGAAGCTGACGCTCAGCAACTCGGGTCCCCGGCTGACGGTGGGCGACCACCAACCACTGACGCCTTCGTCGGTGGTGATCGCGGCCCGCAGCGCCGCCGGGGTGGCGTCGATCGTGAGGGTCCGGGTGAAGTCGGCATCGGTGCCGACGAGGGCGGTGTCGGTCATGAAAAGCTCCTTGTGCTTGTACAAGCTAGTTCTTGTACAATGGAATTGTTGTGTACAAGCCACTGCTTGTCAAGTCCCGCCACCAGAGGCAGGTCAAGACCGGTAAGGCGCGCAGAGCTGCGGGGGCCATCGGCGTGGGTCTTCAAGGCCCCGCCCGTAGAGGCGTGGCCTGAGGCCAACTACCGTGGATCGCCGCGGCTGACCTGACCCGGCGTGTTGCCGGGCCTTCTGGCGACAATAGCGGCATGGACGACGCGGTTTGGGGGATCGAGGAGGCACTTCAAGCCATCGATCCGGTCATGACGGCGGTGACCACCGACGACCTCGACAAGGCGTCGCCGTGTGACGGCTGGACGGTCGGGAACGTGACGACACATCTCCTCAACGGGCTCAACGAGCGAGCAGCGGCCGCCGCCGGAACCGGGATTGCGACAGTCGACGATGCAGCCACACTGAACGACGTGCCGGCGGCCTGGCGGAACACCAGGGAGCGGTTGCTGGCCGCGCTCCAAGCACCAGGTGCGATGGACCGCGAGGTGCGCGGCCCCGGCGGCCGCACAGTGCCGCTGCGGATGCTTGTCAAAATCCTGCCGATCGAGGTGATGCTGCACGGCTGGGACATTGCGCGCGGAAGCGGTGGGTCGACCGATCTGGATCCACAGCTTGCAGCCCGGCTGCTGGAGACCGGTCGACCACTGATCGCGCAGTTCGGCCGAGGCACAGCGTTCGGCCCCGAGCAACCTGCACCTGCCGACGCGCCTGCTGCGGACCGGCTCGCTGCGTTCTACGGGCGGCGCCTGGGCGGCTAAGAGCGCGGATGGCGGCTTGTACCTCGAACTCATCGCGCTTTGTTTCACGCTCCATGCTTTTGGCGACCCCGCATCGCGCGTGACCCGGCACTACCCGCGACCTCGCCGTGATCGCGCGGTGAGTTCGGCCAAGCGGCGTGTCACGGCCTCTTCCCGTTCCGCCTTTGACGGCGCGGAACCGCAGCACTGCCGTTCCGTAGCCCATCCATCGATGTTGCTGCCATAGCTCTTGACCACCGCCTCACCGTCCCACCGGACCGTGTTGCCCGAGGTCGCAGGCTTCCATTCGCGACCTTCGGCTGGTTCACCCACGGGGCGAGTATGCGGCGCCGTGCCGAGCCTGGTCGGCGTGGGCAAAGTGCTGCTGCTGTATGGCAACCTTGAGACGGTTCGCATCCAGGTCGTGCTGGTCGGCTGCCGCTTGGCTACCGATCGCCCTCCTTGGCGAACGCACACGCCGGCACGCACGAGGACCACCGCATGAACGGTTCGCTGGAAGGGAAGGTCGCGCTGGTCACGGGCGCAACCCGAGGCGCAGGCAGAGGGATGGCGGTCGAGCTCGGCGCGGCAGGCGCCACCGTATATGTCACCGGTCGCAGCACTCGCGAGTCGCGCAGCCCGGTCAATCGCCCCGAGACGATCGAGGAGACCGCCGAGCTCGTCACTCAGGCTGGTGGACGCGGAATTCCGGTGCGCTGCGACCACATGGACCCGGCCGCAGTTCGGGCACTGGCGCGGAAGATCACCGATGAACAGAGCGGCCGCCTCGACGTGCTCGTTGACGACACCTGGGGCGGAGACGGGTGGATCGAGTGGAAGCCCATCTGGGAACACGACCTCGACAACGGCCTACGTGCGGTGCGAAACGGCCTGGAGACGCACCTGATCACTCTGCATACGCTCCTCCCCCTCCTCGTCGAGCGTGGCCGCGGCCTCGTCGTCGAGATCACTGATGGCGATGACATCTTCAACGCCCGTTACCGCGGTTCGATGTTCTTCGACCTAGTCAAGGTCGCGATCACCCGGCTGGGGAAAGTGCTCAGCGAGGAGCTCACGCCACACGGCATCACGTCCGTGTCGCTGACCCCAGGCTTCCTGCGCTCCGAAGCGATGCTCGAAGGATTTGGAGTCACGGAAGGAAACTGGCGCGACGGCATCGTCAAGGACAAGTGGTTCGCGATCTCGGAGACACCACGCTACATCGGCCGCGCCGTCGTCGCCCTGGCCGCCGATGCGGACGTCGCGCGGTGGTCGGGACAGGCCCTCTCTACTGGGGTTCTCGCAACGCATTACGGCTTCACCGACATCGACGGCTCCCGGCCACAAGCCAGCCGATTCTTCGCCGACGCTCACTTCGGGGACAGGAAGGACGCCGACGTCGATGACTACCGCTGACCCTCCCAAACACCCGGCCCGCATCACTATGCGGAGACTCCTGCTTGACTGAGGGCGAGCCGTCCGTGCCGGTCGACACCGCCCGTGTGCTCGACCGCATCGCGTTCCTGCTGGAGCGCGAGTCCGAGCCGACATACCGCGTGCGCGCGTTCCGCAACGCCGCGGCGGTGGTGCGCGGCCTCGGCCCGGATGAGCTTGCGGGCCATGTGCGCGCCGGCACGCTCCGCACGCTCCCGGGAATCGGGCCGGTCACGGCCGGCATCATCGCCGAGGCCAACGCGGGCGAGGTGCCCGAGTACCTGCGGCGGCTCGAGGCCGTCGAGGCCCGGGCCGTTCCCGACGCTGCGCGCGCCCTGCGCGCGGCCCTGCGCGGCGACTGCCACACACACTCCGACTGGTCCGACGGCGGCAGTCCCATCGCGGAGATGGCGCTTGCCGCCCGCGCCCTCGGACACGAGTACATCGTCCTCACGGATCATTCGCCTCGACTCACGGTCGCCCGCGGGCTCACTGAGGAACGCCTCCGCCGCCAGCTCGATGTCGTCGCCGAGCTCAATGCGACGCTTGCGCCGTTTCGCATCCTCACGGGAATCGAGGTCGACGTACTCGAGGACGGTGCCCTCGACCAGACGCCGGAACTCCTCGGCGAGCTCGACCTCGTCGTCGCGAGCGTGCACTCCAAGCTGCGCATGCCCGAGCCCGAAATGACGCGACGCATGCTGACGGCGGTTGCCAATCCACACACCAACGTGCTCGGCCATTGCACCGGGAGGATTGTCGTCGGCAGGGGGCGACCGGAGTCGACGTTCGACCACGACGCGGTGTTTACCGCGTGTCGCGATCACGGCGTCGCCGTCGAGGTCAACTCACGCCCCGAGCGGCTCGACCCGCCGCGACGGCTACTGCGCGCCGCGGTCGAGCTCGGCTGCTGCTTGGCGGTCGACACCGACGCGCACGCGCCCGGCCAGCTGGAATGGCAGATGAACGGGTGCCTGCGGGCCGAGGAATGCGGCGCCACGTCGTCGTCGGTGGTCAACACAATGTCCGCCGACGAACTCATCGCGTGGGCGCGCTAGCTCTGCGGCGTGATTCACCACAGGCGTTTGCGAGATCCGTTGGGGTGCAAGCGGGTGCCCTGGCGGGGTACGCTCCGAGTCGCGGCGATGCCGCTCAAGTATCGTCTGGCGACGTGATCGTGGACAGAGACGATCTTCTGGGGCAGTACGACGCACCCGCCGAGGCGGGGGTCTTCCCGAGGCGATGAGGCAATACGAGCGGGCGCTGTTGGTCGCGCCCGACGACTCCGAGCTTCACCTTAAATGCGGCGATCTGCTCGAGTGCCACGCCCGCAACCTGCTGCGGCAAGCCGTATCAGAATACGAGCACGCGATCCGGCTCAACCCGAACGGGAAAAGGGCCGACTTCCACCTACATCATCGACTGGTCCAGCCGCGAGGCTCCTCGCTGGACATTGAATGGCCGAAGCAGGAACTCGAACGACTGCGCAGAACGGCAGGTTGCGCGATGGACGGGACGCTTGCCTAGGTGCTCCGCGATCCCGACAACATCAAGCAACGGAGGTGCCACTCTTGACTCAGGCGAACCTAGAGGTCGTGTTCGATCATCTGTACGCGAGACGCTCACGCGACATTGCACGCTTGGAATCGCAATTGGACCCAGACGTTGTTCATCAAGGCGTCCTTCCCGAACTGGTCTGCCACAACCGCGATGAAGTCCTCGAAAATGTGCGACGCGGATTTGCACGCGACGACTTTGGCGTTGATCGCCTGGAGCTGATCGACGCCGGTGAGCGCGTGGTGGTGGGTCTTGCGGGTCCGCGCTTCCGAGAGATGCCGTGGGCGCCACGCAATGGGCAGATCTACATGGTGTACACGCTCCGCGACGGGCAAATCGTTCGGATGGATGACTACCTGAATCGGGCCGAAGCCATCGCCGCCGCAGGCAGCGCAGCACAGGACTGGGTGTAGTCGAGGCGGTCGAGGGCTCAGACGAACCTCAGCGCCATCTGAGGTCTGGATACGTCGTGAGTTGTGGCCTTGACTTCCGCTGATCGGAGGCTGAGCATGAGTGCGCACCTCGCCGGATTCGCGACCCACCGGGAGTCGGTCGCGATCCGTCTGTCGCGTCTCAGTGCCAGTGAGGTTCCCGCAGACCGGATCGTGGAGGCGCTGTGAGACGGCAGCTGACCGTGGTCTGAGGGGTCGCGGTTCGAAAACGCGCACACGGCCTGACAGCGTGGCCCCTTTGCGTCCGGTGCGGCTGTGGAGCCCTCTGATCATAATTGTCGGCGGAGCGGCGGCTGCGGTCATCAACGTGGGCAACGACAACGGCGCGCTCACGCTCGTTGGCATTGGCCTCGCGCTGGTCGCGGGGGGCGTGGCAAGCCCCCGGCACCGCTGGATGCTACCGATGGGGCTGCCGTTTCTGGCGGTGGGATGCAGCGTCCGCGCGGCCGGGCTGGTGCCGTTTCTTCAGGCACACCTCACCGTGACCGTCTTCATCGCGTTGGGCGCGAGTGTCATGGCCGCCGACCGGCTGGCCGCTCCGGGCCGGGCCTGGGCGGCGAGCCTGGCGGTGCTCGCCATGGCGGCTGGGTTCATCATTGTTGCCCTCGGTCCGCCCAATTCGGGTGTTGTCATCCCTGGCTGGACGTTCGGCGCCAGCCTCGCAGTGCTCGGCCTGGTTGTGGGAGCGGACGCAAAGCTTCGGCTGTGGCCGCATCCGGGTATCTCAGTCGCTCAGACCATCGTCGACGAGACGCCGAGCCCCCGTGTCACCTTCGCACGTGGTGCACTGCTTTTCGCAGGCGGGGTGGGTGCAAGCGTGGTGGACGGGTGGGGTCACAATCTATACCAGGTCGTGGCCGCCTTGGGGGTGGCGTACCTCGTACCGGGGGTCATCACGAGACAGCGACGATGGGCTGAGAGTGGGTTGCTGCTCACCGCGCTCGGCGCGGTCATCGTGTCCACCGACTTCCTGCCAGCGACCGCGACGTACATCTACGGATTGGTGTTTGCCGCCATCGCCGCTGCGATGCTGCTGCTGCAGGGCTTCTCGCTGGGCAGAATACGGGGCATCGGCCGCTCCTTGATCGGGGTGAGTGCTTTCTTGTTCGTGCTATCTGTGCTTCCGAACGCATCACCCCTCGCACCGATTGGCAGGAACATCGACGCCATCATCCCGCTGCTCCCGGCGGCCAGTGGGCTCACCCTGCTCGTCCGGGCCTGGCGAGGCGCCACAAGTGAGCGATAGCAGGAGACCTGGGCTCGAGGTGAAGCGGCCATCGGCCGTTGAAGCTCCAGGGAGACGGTGGCCGTCGACTGGTACCAGCTGACGCCGTCCTCACCCTTGGTGTCGTAGACGGTGTCCCAGTACTCGGCGCGCTGGCGTCGGCACCGGGCTTCTGCGTGGTCATGGCTGTCTCGTCAGGCGCATCGGAAGGAACGCCTCGTGTTCTCACGCTCCGCTGATGTTGCTGCGAGGGTCCGCTGAATCGCCGCGATGGCCCGCCAAATGGGAAGTGGTTCGCTGGTGACCTTCAGCGCTGGGTCGGTGACGCCGACGGGGTGCCACCAGACACCGTCCACGGTGATCGTGGGCTCGGGGTGGAGGTCGTTCTGGGTGAGAGCGACGCCGATGGTGGCAAAGCCCTGACGTGCCACGCGGCGGATCACCTGGTCAGCGGCCGGGATCCCTTCCGCGTCAAACAGTTCGCGGAGCGCGCCCACCTCGTCAGAGTCGGCGGTGTCGATGGTGGCGGCGATGCGCACCCTGAAACCCAGCGAGCGTGCGAGTTCGATGCCTGCGCGAGCCCGAGCGAACGACCCCTGACCGCGGTGGCGGTCGTGCAGTTCCGGTGTTGCCGAGTCGAGGGAGATCTGCAGGGTGACCAGTTGCCGGTCCAGCATCTCCAGCATGCGGCGGCGGCTGCCGCTGTGGAAGACCATCGCATTGGTGAGGACGGTGACCGGCACATGGTCGGTGGCTGCCTCGACAAGCTGGACGAGCTCGGGATGCAGGAACGGTTCACCGCCGGTGATGAGCACTTCCCTGCCGCCGTCTGAGACGAATTCGGCGACCGCGCTCCTGGCCATGGCCACGGGCATCCGTCGGGCCACGGCACGGGGCGACGACTGCGCACAGCAGTAGTCGCAGGCGAGGTTGCAGTCGAAGTTGCTGTAGATCCAGAGGCGCGTCCCCAGTGGGACTGGATCGGGCTCGATATCAGCACTGCCCTTGCGCACCTGGAGCGGCCCGACGAGCGCATTGCCGGTGAGCACGCACCAGGCTGCGAGGTCTTCGGGCACTGACGGGGCCACCGCCAGCACCTCGAGGATGTGACCATCGTCCAGGGCCGCCATGGCGGTGTGCAACTCGATCAGCAGACCGTTGCCGAAATCGCGGTCACCGGCGTGGAGCACGGCATCGGGACTGAGTTGGGTCGTCGCCATCAGCGTCCCCGCTGCACCAAGTAGCAGGCCGTCTCCGGCAGCCGTTCCACCTGCTCAAGGCGATGGCCGGCGATCCCGCACCACGCCGGCAGGTCCTCGGCTACCGAATCCGCCGGCTCGGGCTTGTGTGGAACTGGGAACTCCATCGACGCCCTCCTGGGACGACGCCCTCCTGGGACCACGCGCCCCCCAGGGTCGGTTTACCCCGGTGCTGAGAGCACGACTCACTCCGTGGGATGGTAACCGCCCCGTACTGCGTTTGCCCTAGCGCGATGCGGTGCGGCGTCCGGTGCACCTGTTCAACGCGTCGGCTCGACATGGGGCCAGGTGCTCTTCGTCGAGCAGGTGGGGGAGCGGGGAGGACGCGAACACCCGATTTCTGGACCGACGCCCTCACTCGGGATGGTGGTTCCCCCGAAGCGCAGCCAGTGGTCACGAGGACGCGCTTGGTACAGTCGCGGCCGTGACTTCGTCCGTCAGCCGCTCCCACCTGGCGCCAACGGATCCGGGTGGCGACGCTCCGAGGGGCGCTGACGACATCGGCGACAACGTCCCGTCGCCATCGTTGGTCACCTATGCCCCCGTTGCGGCATGACGGAGACGGCGAAAGTCATTGATGGTGGCAATCGTGGCTGCGGTGAACTTCTGCTCCAGCTCCGCTCCGAGGCACGGCACCTTCCGGGTGGGTCGGTGCTGCGCCTCATCGCCACCGACCCGGCCGCGCCCGACGACCTGCCTCGTTGGTGCGCCATGACCGGGCACAGCTTCCTCAGCGCCAGCCTCGCCCCCGATGGACGACCAGCATTCGACATCGGCGTTCGCGCCAACAACGACACCAGGAGCACCGCATGAGCAAGATTCTCATCTCGATCACCCACGGCGCCGACGACGCCGATCGCGCAACCGTCGGCTTCGTGCTGGCGGGCGCCGCCGTCGCCTCCGAGCAGGAGACCACGGTCTTCCTCAGCACCGAGGGTGTCCGCCTTGCGGAACCCGGCGTCGCCGATGGCGTCCATGAGGAGGGCTTCGCTCCACTGAAGGAGCTGATGGCCAGTTTCCTCGAGAACGGCGGCCAGATTCTGGTCTGCAGCCCCTGCGCCAAGAAGCGCGGCATCACCGAGGACAAGCTCGTCTCCGGAGCAACGATTGTTGGGGGCGCCCGGGTCATTGAGCTGATGGCGTCCGGCGCGCAGACGCTGACCTACTGACGGGATGCCACGGCCGGAAGCTGCTGCCGTCTGTTACGGCGGTCACCTCGACTGCGGCAGTGGCCTGCTGATCGCTATCAAGCGCGCGATGAGCGGCATCGAGGTCGGTCAGGCTCTCGAGATCCTGAGCCTGGAGCCCTCGGTGGGGCACGACCTGCCCGCCTGGTGCAGGCTCACCAGCCACGAACTGCTCGACGTCGAGCAGAGTGGCGAGCAGAGCAGCTACATCGTGCGCCGCGGCCGGTAATTTCGCACCCGGGGCGAGGGACTCGCTGGACAAGCCCCTCGCCCGCCAACCCAGACCCGGGTACTACCGGAGCAGGACGACGAGGACCGCGCTGACCATTCCCACGGCTGCGACGTCGCCGGCCACGGCCAGGATCACCCGGGTGGGGAAGGAGCTGGCGACCATCGCCATCGAGGGCCGTCTGACCGCGGGCAGTGTGAGCAGAAGTGCGCCCGCGGCTCCCAGCCCACGCCCGCCGTGAGCAGCCCCTGGGAGATGGGGATCTCGGCCGCTGTTGGGATCACGAACAGAGTCCTAACCGCGAACAGCAGCACCGCGAGCAGGCCCCCATCAACCCAGCGGAAAGGAGCAGACACGGTGACCGATATGACCGACTGATCCAGTACCTACCTCGTTCTCTCCCAGGACGATCCCAAGCGGGCCGACGACAACCGACTACCGGGCGTGCGTGGTCAGCGCTTGTCGGGCGGAGTACAAGGCGGGTTCTCGGCAGAGATCGCCCCCTGCTCACGCAGCCAGGACGTCATGGTGTCTCGTCTGGTACCAATGTTTCCTGCGATGTCGAGGGGAGTCGCAGAGGTGTAGTCGGGAAAGGCGTTGATGTCCGCCCCGCGACTGAGCAAGTATTCGGCCATCCGGCGCTGGCCGCCATGGCAGGCTTGCCAGAACGCCGCGGTGATGTCATCTGTTGTGGGCGGAGGGTCTGCCGCCTGAAACTCCTTCACGAGCGGGATCATGCCCAGGGCCGCGGCATGCCACAGGCTGCCCACCTTGGCTCCGCGCTCAACGAGAAGACGAGCGACATTCCAACAGCCGTACCCGACCGCACAGTCCAGCGGCGGGCCGCCAGCGATTGACGCTCCCGGTGCCTCCAAATCGGCGCCACCGTCGATGAGCGCGGCTGCGACATCGGAGTCGTCGCTGCTGGCTGCCCAGTGCAACGGCGTCTCGGACGGCGCGTCAGGTTCAGCCGGAGCGCTGGGATCGGCGCCCGCATCGATGAGCACGGCAACGATCTGCGGGCCGCACGGAAAGTAGCCGGGCCAGTCCGTCACAACGTGCAGCGGGGTGCGTCCTTTGGGGCCTCCGATCCTCGCTGAGGCCAAACCCGGGTGCTCGCCGAGCAGGCGGGTGAGCGTGACGACATCACCGCCACGGATGGCAAGCACCAACTCCACGGCGACCGGATCGTCATGGGCAAGTGTGAGCATGGTTCCCTCGCCGAAAACGACGTTCTCGTTCTCGGATGAGATACAGCATGCCCTCCCAGTCGGGCTCGGAGGTCTGGAGCACGAAACCGACTGCCCCGAAGCAACGAAGCGAGGCCACGTTGTCCGGGTCGACACCTGCGCCGAAAAGCTCCACGGAACGGACTTCTGGGGCGGCCAGGAGCGCCCTGACCATCGAACGGCCGATGCCAGCACCCCGCCGGCTGGGGTCAACCGTCAAGGCTACCGAGGCCGCCGGAACGTCTATTGCCGATACGACGACCGGGGCGCCCGTGCCGTCGTCATCGCAGACCGTCCAACGGTCCGTGATGCCGCAGTCGATGTACCCCACGGGGTGCGCGCCGTCGAGAGCGATCCATCGGTAACTGGCGGTCTGCGTTGCCCCGCGGAAGATTGTGCCCGCTACGGTTTCGGCGAGGGTCAGCATCCGCGCCGGCCACTCGGGACCGCCGAGAAAGCGCTGCACGTCCTCGTCCTCGAACCACGGCCGCACGACGGCTAGGTCTCGCCGGGTCATCGGCTTCAGTTCCACAGCCACCTTGGAAGCCTAAACCGGTGCGCCGTGATGAGGCCGTCGGACGCAGCCGCGTGTCCGACCCGGTAGCCGTCGTAGGGTCAATCCTCCCCCGCCACCAACGAAAGACCAGGTCAGGGTCCTCGCAGCCCGGAGGGCTCTGACGCGAATGCGTCCGTCACCCTCCTGGTGTCCCTGCTTCTTGCCTGTGCAACCCACCCGACGCTGGACCAACGGCTCTGCCACCATGCCCTCATCACCTCCGCCGTGCGGACCCGGCCGACCTTTATCGAGCCGAGACGCTGCGAGACCGCGGTCGAGCGCGCATCATGAATGGGGTGGAGATTGAATGCGCTGACTGCGGTTGCCTGGTCGATCGTGGAGTCGTCATCACGCGATGCGGCAGCGCAGGCTGCTGCTGTCGCGAACTTCCCGATCGCGAGCCGAGTTAGGCTCAGCGACCAACCCCGCGCGTTCATGGCCACCGTCGGATTGCTATCGGGTGAACCTGGAGGTGACCACCACCTCATCACGTCGAGCTCGTGCCGATCGGCCGCGTCTCTCCGGTTCAGAGCCCTGGGAACTCCCCCTGGCCGGCCTAGACTTGTCCACGTGACATGAGACAGGTGTAATCGATGTCCTGAGACATGACACTGGCTGGGGAGAGAGGATTCGAACCCCGGATCTGAGCCTGAGCGCTGTGGCGGCGAGAGTGGGAGGCCGAGCGCAGCGTCATCACTTATCGTATCGGTTTTGCGGCTGCTCGATGCAGAGCAGTTGCGGTTAGAGCACGATCCGACCGCCGAGGCCCACGATCTTGGCGCCCTCTGTATGGAGATATCCGGGCGGAACGTGATTCCTAGCGGGCACGGCCTCGGGACCGCGGGCGGTGCAGTGAGACGGCGTAGTTGGCACCCTTACGGAAGGGCGCCCGCTCCCACGTCGACCACCGGGCGGCGAGCTCCAGGCCAGCGGCACGGCAGTGATCGTCGTAGTCGGTCACCTCATACGCGCGGCCGCACTGGAAGCCGCACACGAGCGCCCCACTGGCCGCCAGGTAGCGAGCGCACGCGGCGACAAGCGCCTTCTGAGTGCCGGCGGGGGTGAACAGCGGAACGTTCCCGGCCATGACGACGACCTCAAAACACTGGTCGAGCGCCACGCCGCACATGTCGGCGACATGCCACCTGAGTGTCGGAGCAAGGCGGCGGGCGGTCGCGATCATCGAGGCGTCGGCATCGACTCCAACCACGTCGACGCCGCGCTCCGCTAGCTCCCGAGCCACTCGTCCGGTGCCACAGCCGACGTCGAGGACGGATTGGGGGCGGAGCGTCATCACGAAGTCGGCCTCACCGTGGACGTTGGCACCGGACGCGGCGCAATCATCGAACCGGGCCTGGTAACGGTCGCCGTCCCACGGCACATCGTCGGAGCTCATGAGGTTGGGTCGGACCGCTCCGACCAGTCAATCGCCGGCGAGAACTCGACCGTTGGGGGGATCCATCTGGTCAGATCGAGCCACTTGCACATCGATGAATTGTCGCTCGTTAGGCCGCTCTGTCTTCGCACCCCGCTCAGCGGCACGGTGATCGCGCTCCGCACCGGCGATCGCGACGACGCAGCCGTCGACGAGCAAAACGCATCCCGCACGGCGCATCAGCGACCTGCCCTTTGGCTCTGGCCTGACTGTGCACAACCCCGACGGCATCCCGATCGACTTCTCGGGGCGTGCGCAGGCTGCCGAGCTGGCGAGACCCACAACGTCCGGGCAGCCGCCGGCCGCGCCGGGTGACCCACCGGCAACGTATAGAGTTCGAGTCCTGGCGTCGTCATCTGTTATCCCTCGTCGGTCGGCTGACTGTCGCCAGTATCCGGTGCGCGATGGACAATCGGAAGGTCGGGGCGGGCTCAGGCCCTCGTCCTTCGCTCCCACCCCCGGCTCGGGTGCCACGACTCGATCACGAGGTGGTCCGCGGGCGTTCCGACGTAGGTTAGGACCACCTCGGTGATTCCAGCCTGAAGAATCCGGCGCCGTCGTGGGGGTTGTCGAGCGGAGGGCCGATCTCTACCAGCGAGCCGGCCATCTTGGCGTCACGGGGTCCGGAGCTGGGGTCGTCCTTCGGCGGTTCCAAGGTCGGTGCTGTGGAGTGCGACCCGAGAGTCGCGTTGCACGTGGAGCAGCTTCATCGACCCGGGCATCATCCCGAGCGTGACCTCGCCGTCGGAACTGACCTCGAGCTCCGAAACGCTGATCCGGGGCGAGCCGTTTCGACGCAGCGTGGCCAGGGTCTTGTTGGTCCCCGCCTGGAAAGGTTCTGGACCCTGGCTGCGAACTCCGGGGCGTCCTGCTCGATCTCGCGCCAGAGGCCATCTGGACAACTAAGCGCCAACGGCGGGATCGATCTCAATCCATATTGAGTTGTCGTCCGCCTCCCTGGTGGCGGGGTCCAAAGCGGTAGGAAGCCTCGTGGTGACCTTGCCCGCACTCAAGCCCTTGCCGAGCGAGCGTTTCTCCATGTTCGAGGTGGGCACGCGGACGGTCCACAACGATGGCCACATCGAAGTGGGAGCTGCCTTCTATTCGGTGCCCTATCATGTTGTTGGCCGCGAGGTGCGTGTGCACTGGGACGGCAACCTCGTGCGCGCTTACCTTGACCGCGCGACGGTGGCCGTGCACTGGCGCAAGGAAGCGGGCTTTGTAGTCCACAACACCCGAACGTCGCCCCGCGCACAAACCGGCGCGGCAGAAGCGTACCAGCTCTGACGATTGGTGCTCACCGCATAGGCGTACATCGGCGACGTCAGTTGCTGGTTGCACGCCGCGAGGTCTCCGTTGGTTGGCGCACCAGCAGGGCCCGCAAGTCCACGAGGATGTGGAGAACCATCCCCGGCAGTAGACTGCCCGTGTCCAGATACAGCCAGCCGAGCAGGATCGCGAGCACGGCGGTGATGGCGACCCCGCCCACTCCCTGGTAGAGGTGGGCCGCTCCAAATAACACTGCGGCGACGAGGAGAGCGGACCAACGCCCACCGGGCAGCACTGCCAACAGGAACGTGAGCGCGAATGCCCGGTAAAAAACCTCTTCGGTGATCCCGGCGGTGATGGCCACGAGGGTGAACCAGCGGCGTTCAGTTCTGCCGCGAGGGAGAATGACGTCGACGTCCCCCACAAGCGGCACTGCCCGGGCTCGACCCCGCCTGGACGCGATCACGGCCGCGAGGCCGGCGGCCACGATTGCCAAGACGGCCCCGGCCAGTGGCGCTGCGTACCGCTCCAGTGTCCCGACCCGAGGCGGCCCGAACCCAATCTCGGAGGCGGACCGGCCGCCGCCAAGCATCACCGCGATAGCGCCTAGCGCCGCCCACCAGGTCACGACAACCGTGAGACGGTACATGCGGGTCCGTGCAGCCCGATCTCCTGACATCACGGCAGCCCGAACGCGCCGCATATATCGGGGGCTGAACGTGAGGTCGGCCAGGACAACTGCCACGAGCAGCAACCCGGCAGCGATGAGAGCGGGCGTCTTCATCGGCGCAGTATCGACGACTTGTGCATGACGCCTCCAGATGGGGCAGCCGCCAGTCCACTCTGCACGGCAAACCCACCGAGCGCACCGCCCGACCTTGAGCGCGTCCAGATAGATGCGGGACAGTTGGACGATGCAGGAGGTCCGTTGCGTCAGTGGCGAGCCGCCCCTGCATCGTTTGCCTTACGGTCAAAGCGGTTGCGACGCCGGCGTCAGGCGGTTGCTGTTGCAGGTTGGGATGACAGCTGCCGGAACATCGCGACCGTCTACAACTGCCGACAGAATGGGCGGACCGTCTCCGATCCGAGATGGACGCCGAACTCACCGAGCGGCAGGCCCGCAACGCCGACGGTGGTCTGCGACGCCTTCACCACCGTGAAGGCCGCCGACGTGGTCGCGAGCTTCGCGATCGCGTGGCTGGCCAACGGGTTTCCCGCCGCCCTGCTCACCGACAACGGTGCCGTCTTCAGCGGCAAGTCGCGCAAGGGAATACCTCGCCAAGCAGGTCCCGGCCTCCTCACTCGCCGTCCTGCAGGCACAGCTCGACACCTTCCGCGCCTACTACAACCAGCACCGCCCGCACCGCGCCCTAGCGGGGCAGACGCCGCTGCACGCCTTCCACGCCCGGGTCAAGGCCGGCCCGCTCACTGCCTCATCCCCAGCCCACTACCGCGTCCGCCACGATCGCGTCGACAAAACCGGACGGGTCACCCTGCGCTACCTCAGCCGCCTCCACCACATCGGCATCGGCGCTGCGTACAAGCACCAGCGCATCACCTTGCTCGTGACCAACAAGGACGTCCGCGTGCTCGCCGACGACGGCAGCCTCATCCGGGCTCTGGTCCTTGATCCCAGCCGCGATTACCAACCCCTTGGCACCCCATCCGGCCGCCGGCCCGGGCCTAGACTTGTGGACGATGTCCTGAGACAGGTGTCATTAATGTCCTGAGACATGACATGGCTGGGGAGAGAGGATTCGAACCTCGAATCTGAACCTGAGCGCCGTGGCGGCGAGAGTGGGAGGCCGAGCGCAGCGTCCTCACTTATCGGTTGATCGTTTTGCGGCTGCGCGATGCAGAGCAGTTGCGGTTCGAGCCTTGGGTGGGCGAGGTGCGTCGGGTCGGGGAACTGTGTGCAGTCGCTCCCAACGGCAGGGGCCACGCTTCGACCTGTTATGAAAGCCGGTGTGACCAGCACCCTGCCGACTGTCCGCAGCTCGGGCCTGCTCGCCAGGTCGCCCGCCCTGGGCGGCTCTGTCCGGCTTGCTGGGGTGGGCACGGCCACGCCGCCGCTCCGGGTAAGCCGCCAGGACGTGGTGGAAGTGCTGCCTCGTATCTGGCCTCATCTGGCGCGACGGACGGCGCTGCTCATTGATCCTATCGACAACGGTTACCGCTACCTGTTGCGAGAGCCTGCAGAGATGCTCGAAGGGCTATCACTCGGCGAGCAGACCGCCCGCTACGTCGACGCTGCGCCACGCCTTGCAGCTGCGGCGGCGGAAGAGGCCATCGCCGCCGCGGGCGACCGGCGGGACAGCATCGGGCTGCTGGTGGTTGCGTCCTGCACCGGCTTCATCCTCCCCGGGCTCGACGCTCACCTTCTCCCGATGCTGAGGCTTCGCTCCGACGTGTGGCGGCTGCCGGTGATGCAATTGGGTTGTGCCGGCGGCGCCGGCGGTCTCGCCCGCGCCGCCGACTGGGCGCGCACGCACCCGGGCCAGCAGGCTCTGGTTATAGCTGTCGAGTTGCCCTCGCTCACCTTTCGTCCGCGGGACCATTCCCTCGACAACCTGTTGAGCGCGCTGGTGTTCGGCGATGGCGCCGGCGCGGTCGTGCTTGAAGCGGATGGCGGTCATCGGGCTAACGGTCTGCACGTCAGGGATGTCCGCAGCGTGCTGGTGCCAAACAGCGTCAACGTGTTGGGCTACGACCTCGCAGACGACGGGTTTCGCGTGATCCTGTCGCGCCGGCTCCCCGCTGTGCTGGCAGCAGCACTTCCCGCGCTCGTCGACGACTTCTGCGGGAGCGGCGTTGTTTCTACGCTCGACGCCGTGGCCCTGCATCCGGGTGGTAGCGCGCTGGTCGGCGCAGTGGAGGGTTGCCTCGGGCTGCGTGACGCGCAGCTCGCTGCCACCCGGTCGGTGCTGCGCAGCACGGGCAACACGTCGTCGGCAGCCATCTTCTTTGTCCTCAAGGAGCTCGGCGCGTCGCTGCCGTCACGGTCCGGGCGCGGTCTCGTCCTCGGTCTGGGTCCCGGTCTCACCGTTGAGCTCCTGGAAATCGCGTGGGACTGCTGACCCGGCGTAGACGCACAGCACTCGTAACGCTTCTCGCTGCGCAGCGCCTCGCGGAGCTTCGACACTCAGCTCGCAACCGCCTGCGCAGCGGCGATGGGGTGCCGTCGTCACCAGGCACTTACCCGGCCATGGTGGCCGCTCACGTCGCCCTCTTCGTCACCGCCGGATGGCCGCGGCGCCCTCGCAACATCCCCGTGGCGGTCGAAGTCGGCGCCCTGGCGGGATTGGCCGCTGCGGAGTGCCTGCGGCTGAGTGTGATCCACACGCTCGGCCAGAGTTGGAACGTCACGGCCCATGTGTCTCCCGCGACGCAGGTGATCACGTCGGGTCCATACCGCTGGCTGCGCCACCCGAACTACACGGCAGTCGCGCTCGAGTTTGTGTGTCTGCCGGTCGCAGTAGGGGCAATCCAGGAGGCCGTGTGGCTCTCCATCGCCGACGCCATGGTCCTCTGGCCACGCATCCGCGCAGAGGAGGCGCTGCTCGACCGCCTGCCCGGATACCGCGAGGCCTTCCACGGTGTTCCGAGGTTCGTACCAAGACGCGGCCGGCGCACTCAGAAGCCGGAGAGCGACAGCCAGTCCCGGGGAGTGAGCTTTCCGAAACCCCAGTAGCCGCAGTTGATGCCCAGCAGAGCTCCAAGTGCCTCGGGCCGATCGACCGCCCGCGCTACGGCGCGTCGGCTCAGCCGCGGGTATCGCGCCATCATCAACGCGAGGGCAGTGACGCGGCTGCGGTTGCGCCAGATTTCTGTGTGGTCGCGGCGGTAGCGCACCTCAGCGGTTCTACGGTCGACCTCGCCGGACAGGAGGGCGGCGATATGGCCGCCTAGTCGCTGGCCAAGAAGCAGGCCGATTCCGATGCCCTCGCCGGTGGTGGGGTCTCCATAGCCTGCCGCGTCCCCGACGAGGAACATCCCGTCGGCCGCGACCGTACGGGCACGCTGCCGAAATTGTCCGGCGGCAAGCGTGCCACTGACGAGTGCTGCGCCTCGCAGCGCGGGGAGCGTTGCACGAGCTACCGCCTGGTAGTTTCGTGCCGTGAAGCCAATGCGTGCCCGACCTGCCAGGGTCGAGACAAGGAGGAGGTCGGAACCCACCGGACACTGGTACCACTCCTCCCGATCACCAAAGCTCACAGTGATCCGGTCGAGGCCACGGACATCGAGCTTCCAATGCCCCGCCAGACCGTAGCGACCCTCGGCGGATGTCGCAACGGTCCAGCCAGCCGCTGCCCGCATCGGTGAGTGCAGCCCGTCGGCCGCTATGACGGCGTTCGCGCGAACGGGTCCCTCCTCGGTGGTCACACCGGTGATCCGTCCGGACACGCCGCGAAGCACGCCGCTGGCACGTACACCCTCGAGAAGGGTGACGCGCGGCTCGCGCCGCAGGGCCTCGATGAGCACGGCGTCGAACACCGTCCGTCGCACCCCCAAGCCCCACGCCTCGCTACCGTCGGCGGGCATTGGAAACGGCGCGTACGCGGTGGGTGTGCCGTCCCCGTGGGTGTACCTCACGCCGCGAATCCGGGGCGCCCCCGTGGCAAGCACCGCGTCAAGGATGCCGAGACGGCGGAGGACGGCGACGCCTGACGGCATCAGCCCTTCGCCGCACGGCTTGTCACGGGGGAAATGAGCCCGGTCAAGCACTGTCACGTGATGCCCAGCTCGGCTGAGGAC
>JAEKNN010000042.1 GCA_016464795.1 Candidatus Amunia macphersoniae
ATTCCTTCGTGACCGAACGATGGGCCCAAAGTCAGATTCTCGTTGAGGGAATACGGCCCATTGACCTTTCCGGGGGCGACCCCTACTCTGAACTGGCCCCCCGAGCGGAGCCGGTTCCACGTCTCATCACACATCTCACCAGGGAACCCCTTCGATGCCGTCCCGCACACGTTTTGCTGCTGCCCTGGGCGCCACCGCCGTCGCGGCGATGCCGGTCAGCGTCATCGCCAGCACCTACGTCGTCCATCCCGGTGACACCCTTGCCGACATCGCCCTGCGTCATGGCACCACTGTCAGCGCGCTGGTGGAGGCCAACCGCCTCGCCGACCCGAACCTGATCCGCACCGGCCAGCTGCTCAACATCCCCGACTCGCGCATGGGCACCCCGGGGTACACCGTCGGCGCCGCCGACTCAGAGACCTACACCGTCGTCCAGCGCGACACGCTGATCAGCATCGCCCGCCGCTTTGGCGTGGATCTCACCGCCCTGGCCCGGAGCAACGGGCTCAACGTCAATGCGCCGCTTCACGTCGGCGCCGTCCTCCACGTGCCCGGGCGCATCGCGCGCACCAACGCGCTGCTGATGCACGTTGCCAACCAGGTGGGCGTTGATCCCAAGCTCGTCAAGGCAGTCGCCTGGATGGAGAGTGGCTGGCAGCAGGACGTCGTCTCACCGACGGGGGCGATCGGCATCATGCAGGTGGAGCCGTACACCGGAGAGTGGGTCTCGAAGTACCTCGCCGGCCGTCCCCTGAACCTGCACGTGGCCGCGGACAATGTCACCGCAGGCACGCTTCTGCTCGGCCACCTGCTCGCGGTTCACAACGGCGACACCGATGCTGCGCTGGCCGCGTACTACCAGGGCGACGCCTCGATCGCCAGCCACGGCCTGTACGACGACACCAAGCGCTACCAGCGAGTGGTCACCAACCTACTCCACAGGGCGTAGGGGACGGGGACTTTTCCCCAGCTTTTCCACACTAGCCACAGTGCAGGCCGTCCAATCAGCCGAGGTCGAGGGGGAGGCTGAGGCAACGAACCCCACCGCCAGCCTTGATGAACTCGTCCATCGGCAGCGCCACTGTGTCGCAGCCGATCGCCGACAGCTCCGGCTGCAGCTCGCTCACCGCCGCCGAGCTGATCACCGCGCCGGACAGCGGCATGGCATTGCATGCGAACCCCGCCGCCACCTCCGTGGACACCTCGATGAGCCGGGGCACGCGCGCCCGCACCAGCTCCAAGGACTCGGGCGCGAAGGCGCGGGGCGCGATCAGCGCGGTGCCGCCGTCGAGTGGGCAGAAGCATGTGTCGAGGTGGTAGAAGCGAGGGTCGACCAGCTCAAGGGAGGTGCTCTCCACGTCGAGCAGCCGGGCCACCTCGGCGTGAGCAGCGTGGTCGGTGCGAAAGCCCCAGGCCAAGAACAGGTGATCCCCGACGAAGAGCGCGTCACCGGCGCCCTCGAACGACAGGCCCGCCGAGACCTCTCGGACGTCGAAGTCCAGGCGCTCCAAGGCTGCACGCCAGTGGCGCTCCTCGCCCGCCCGTTCGGCGTGGTGGAACCTGCTGAGGACGGCGCGGCGGCGCCACAGCACCGCGGCGTTGGCGCTGAACACCATGTCGGGCAGTCCCGCCAACGACGTGGTCAGCTCAACCGTCTCACCGAGGTCGACGTAGAGGCTGTGGAGCGCCTCCCACTGCTCGACGGCACGCTCGTGGTCGACCTCCACGGCAATGTGCATCCACGGGTTGATCTCGTACTCGATGCCGAAGTGCTCAGGGCGGCACATCAGAATGGCCATGACGCGCACTCGCACATCCGGTCAGGCCGATCGCGGACGCGGGGAGCTCCTGGTTCCGGGTTGCCGCGGATGATGGCACAAAGGCGGGGTAGCGCCGAGGGAGTCCAGCTGAGCCGGTGGTCGGCCGCGTCGCCGCCCGCTACAGGGCGCGTGCCACCAGGGCGCCGGCGGCGGCCAGGAGGGCGGTGGCGGGGATGGTGAGCACCCAGGCGACCACTATGTTGCGGGCGGTGCCCCAGCGCACCGCGGCCAGGCGGCGGGTGGCGCCGGCGCCCATCACGGCACCGGAGACGACGTGGGTGGTGCTGACCGGGATCGCCAGCTGGGTGGCGGTCTGGATGACCAGGGCTGCCATGGTCTGGGCTGCGAAGCCGTCGACGGGCTCGAGCCTGGTGATCCGGCTGCCCATGGTCCTGATGATGCGCCAGCCGCCTGCGTAGGTGCCCAGGCCGATCGCGCTCGCCGCCGCGATGACCACCCACAGCGGGGGAGCGGGAAAACCACCTCCCGGGCGGGTCCCGATCTGGCCGCCCGCGAGGAGGGCGAGGGTGATGATCGCCATCGTCTTCTGGGCGTCGTTGGCGCCGTGGCTGAACGAGACGAAGCCGCCGCTGAAGATCTGGGCGACGCGGAACCGGCTGTTGCCCCGGGCTGGATGGATGTTCCGAAAGACGTGCAAGACCGCCAGCAGGAAGACATAGCCCAGGAAGAAGCCGAGGACCGGCGAGGTGATCAGCCCGATGATCACCGGCACCACCGTTCCCCACTTGAGCGCGTGCACCCCGTAGCCGGCGAGGCCCATGCCGATGAGGGCACCGATCAATGCGTGCGAGGAGCTCGACGGCAGCCCGGCCCGCCAGGTGATCAGATTCCACGTGATCGCCGCGGCCAGCGCGGCGACGATCATCGGCAACGACACCCCGCCCGCCGGTGCGACCAGCCCGCCAATGGTGTTGGCGACCTTGGTGTGGAGCACCTCGATGGCCACGATCGCGCCGGCCAGATTGAGCACCGCGGACAGCCCGATCGCAAGCCTGGCGCCGAGCGCGCGCGTGCTGATGGTGGTGGCCACCGCGTTGGCCGTGTCGTGGAAGCCGTTGGTGAAGTCGAAGCCGAGGGCAACAGCAACCGTGACCGCGAGGAGAACCGCCTGTCCGTCAGGCATTCTTGATGGTGATCGCCTCGAGGATGTTGGCGACGTCCTCGCAGCGATCGAGTGCGTCCTCGAGAAGGGTGAAGAACTCCTTGAGCTTGATCACCTCCAGGGCGTCGTGGCCTCCGGCAAACAGTGAGGCGATGGCCTGCCGCGACGCCGTGTCGCCGAGGTTCTCCAGCCGGTGCACCTCGATGCCGTGCCTCTCGATCCCCTTGAGCTGCTCGAGCTTGGCCACCCCCTGCTGAAGCTCTCCGACGGCTTGCGCGATCAGGTCGACCATCTCCAGGGCAGGCGGCGAGATGGTCTCGATCTTGTACAACGCCACCGTGTCGGCGATCTCCTCGATGTAATCGAGGACGTCGTCCAGGCCGGACGCCAGCGCATAGATGTCCTCGCGGTCGAATGGGGTGACGAAGGTGCGATGCAGAGTGCGCACCAGCTCGTGCGTCACCTCGTCACCCTGGTGCTCGAGATCCTTGATGGCGGCTTGCTTGGCGGGCATCGACAGCGGCTCGTTGACGCCTTCGCGCAGCAATTGCGCAGCCGCGACGGTGGCGGTGACGTGCTGATCGAACAGCTGGTAGAAGCGCCGCTCGCGTGGCACCAACGACAGTCTCAACGCACTCTCCGAATCCCTGGCTGGCGAGCGGCGAGCATACGGTCCTGACCCGCGGTCACGAGCGGGTCAGGCGGCGCCCTCGATGGGAAGGGCGTTCAGCACAGTGGGGCTGAATGGACGCAGCGGCAGGTGCGCACCGGCCTCCGGTGGTTGCACGGGGGTGCGGCGGACGCACCACTGCGGATTGACGTCGTCGCGCAGCGCGATCAGGCTGAAGTGAGTGAGTCCGACGGGAACCGCCGTCGATGCCGCCGGCTCCACGGTCGCAACCAAGCGCGGGCGCACCCAGGTCACGTCCGGGCCGGCCTCGGCCGTGCCCTCCAGCGCAGCGACGTTGGTCGCGAGCTCCACCGCCCCGGCCAGCCACCGCGTGGAGGCCACGCCCGTGACCGTGGCCGTGCCGAGCAGTCCGAGACGTCCGCCCACCCAATCGGCCAGGACCACGCTCACCCCGGCGGCTGTGCTGAACCATCCCGCCACCACCGCCTCGCGGCGGTCGTTGAGTGGGATCCGGAGCCGGTCCGGCGAAGCGACGCCGGCGCGATAGGGAGCCTCTGTCCGGCGCGCGATCAACCCGCTGAGCCCGCGTGACGCAGCCGCCTGAGCAAGCGCCCGCCCATGTCCGAGGACGTGGTCAGGGAGCTGGACACGCGAGTCCTGCCCGATCAGGTGCTGCAGCGCGCTCAACCGTTCCCGGAGCGGACGCGCGATCAGCGGCTCGCCGTCGAGGTGGAGGAGGTCGGTCGCCAGGAAGATGGCCGGCGGATGTTCCAGGGTGCTTTCACTGACCCGTGCGAAGAGCGCAGCCAGGTCAGGCCTACCGTGCCCGTCGAGCACGCAGATCGATCCGTCGAGCACCGCCCGTCGGGACCCGTGGAATGGGGACGCGGCGCTGATCTCGGGGAACCTCGCGTCGAGCGAGCCCACCTCCCCCTGGAGCCGCATCGACCCGTCCTCCTCAGCGATCAGCAGGCAGCGTGACCCCTCCCATTCCACACTGAACAGCCACTCGTCGCCGTCGAAGGGCGCCGCGCACGGGGTGCTGAGCTCGGGCTGGGCGCGGCCGGCGAACCCCATCGCCGAGAACGACATCGGCAGACGCGGCTGGGCGTCGCTGCTGCCTCGGCGACGGCGGGGCGCCTGGATCAGCGCGCTCACGTGGCGCTCAGGAGGCCTTGCGCCGCCGTGCTCCGTCAGTCTGGCGGCGGCGGGCAGCGGTGACCTCACGCTCGGCCGGCTTGGCGGCAGGCTTGCTGGTCTGGCTGCGATCGCCCTTCTGCGCGGCCTCGACGGATGCCTTCAGCGCCGCCATCAGATCGGTCACCTTCGAGGGGCGCTCCGGAGCGGGCGTGTCCAGCGGCCGGTCGTTGACCTTGGACTCGACCACAGCCATGAGCGCTTCGCGGTAGTCGTCCTTGTAGCGCTCGGCGTCGAAGTGCGCGCTCAGGTTCTCCACCAGCATCACCGCCATGTCGAGCTCCCTCTTGTGGATCTCGGGTCGCGCCTCCGCCTCGGGCAGAGAGAGCTCGCCGGCGTCGCGGATCTCGTCAGGCCAGTGCAGGGTGTTGAGCAGCAGGCCACTCTCATGAAGAGCCAGCCGGCAGAGGTGCTCCCGGTCGCGGAAGGCGATCTTGCCGATGGCCACCTTGCCGGTCTCTTCGAGCGCTGCCTTGAGGAGGTAGTACGGCTTGATCCCCACTGCCTCAGGTTCGAGGTAGTACGCGCTCTTGATGTACACGCCTGCCTCGATCTCCGAGTCATTGCAGAACTCGAGGATCTCGCAGGTGTGGGCGCTGGTCAGCGGCAGGGTCTCCAGATCGGAGTCATCGACGACCACGAACTCGTCCTTGCCCACCTCGTAGCCGCGCACCGTTGCGTTCCAGGCCACTTCCTTGTCCTCGTTGGGGCACCAGCGCTTGTTGCGGATCGGCTGGTGGCAGTCGGGACAGAGCATGCGGAACGAGACGCTCTTCGACTCAGTCGCGAGGTAGAGACGCACGGGGATGGCGACCATGCCGAAGCTGATCGCGCCGCGCCACATCGATCGGGGCATGCCACGATTCTAGGGGCGCCGTCCACCGCGTGAACGTCAGACCGTCAGAAGCCTCTCGTAGGCGGCCTTCAGCTCCGGATAGCGCAGGAAGATGATGTGCGCGTACTCCTGGGTGAGCGGTCCCGGGGGACGGCGCAGGTGCATGCCCACCTCCTCCGGACGGTGGTTGGCCTTGCGCCAGTTGCACTTCTTGCAGGCCACCACCAGGTTCTCCCAGCGGTCGCCGGCTCCCCCGCGCGACATCGGCACTATGTGGTCCACGGTGAGCTCCCCGGCCGGCCCCACGAAGCCGCAGTACTGGCAGGTGTGGTCGTCGCGCAGCAACAGGTTGCGCCGGTTGGGGCGGAGCAGTCGCCGGGGCACCTGGATGGTGCGCAGCAACCGGACGACGACAACCCCCTCGGGCAGGCGGCGCCCACTCAACGCCGCCGCGGCCTCGAGCTCCGAGCGCTCGTCGAGGAAGGCGACCCGCTCCTTGCTGAGAAGGATGATCAGACGCCGGTGGCTGATGACATTCAGCGGTTGCATGGAGGCGTTGAGCAGCAACACGGCCATGGCGGAATTCTATTGGGATGAGATGGCGCGCGCACTCTCAGTCGAGAGGCGGCAGTTCCTGGCCGCTCGCCAGCGCACCCGCGAACAGCTCACCGACCTCGGCGAGCCGCTGCCCGATGGTGCGGATCGTCCAGCGGTCCGACCGCAGCTTCGGATCATCGAGCTCGGACCAGGTGATCGGCGCCGACACCGGGGCACGCGGCACCGCGCGCACGGTGTAGGGCGCGGTGAGCGTCTTGTTGATGATGTTCTGCGTGTAGTCCATGCGCACGCGACCGGTGCGCCGCCGCACCGACCACTCCCAGCTGACCAGGTCGGGCACGATTTTGCCAACGGCGCGAGACACGCCCTCCACCCAGTCGCGCACCACCGTGTAGTCGGGTCCGCGGCGGATCGGAACGTAGATCTGCAGGCCGGTCTGCCCTGTGGTCTTGAGCGCGCTGCGCAGCCCGTAATGGGCGAGAGCCACGCCCACCAACCTGGCGATGGTGAGGACGCTCTCGAACGACGCGCCCTCGGCGGGGTCGAGGTCGAAGACGGCCCAGTCCGGCTGCTGGGGGGCGTCGATCCTCGAGTGCCACGGGTGCAGGTCGATGGAGGCCGCGTTGGCCACCCACACCAGGGTCGCCAGCTCGTTGACGACGATGTACTCCTTGGTCTTCTCACCGTGGTAGGTCCACGACTGCATCCACGCCGGCGCGTGCGACGGCTTGTCCTTGCGCCAGAACGACTTGCCCTCGATCCCGTCGGGAAAGACCTGCATCGAGAGCGGTCGATCGCGCAAGTAGGGCAGCAGCGCCGACGCCACCCGGATGTAGTGCCCGATCAGGTCACGCTTGGTGAATCCGTCAGCGGGCCACATCACCTTGTCGAGGTGGGTGAGGCGTAGCCGGCGGCCCTCGACATCGAAGCTGTCGGTGTCGCGCAGCCCGCGCAGCTGGTCGAGCAGCTGGTCGGCCGCAGTGGTGGCGGGGGCACCGACCGCGGGCTCGACCGGCACGATTCCAGCCGCCCGCGACCGCTGCTCGGGGGGGGGTTGGGCGACCACGCTGTCGACGGTGAGCGCACGCTCGCGCGCGCAGCTCGTGGCGGGGACGTCGTCACGCAGCCCGACGAATGCAGGATGGCGGAGGATGCCCTGCTTGGTCCATCCGGCATGGCGGACCTCACAGACCAGCTCGGGTCGTACCCAGCTGGCCGGCTCGCTGGTTCGAGGAATGGGCGAGAACGCGCACTGGTCGGTGACCAGACCGCCAAGGCGGTCACGCAGGCTGCGCAGCATGGTCTCGTCAAACCCTGTCCCCACCTGACCGCAGTGCAGCAGCCGGTCGCCCTCGTGCACCCCCAAGATCAGTGCGCCCAATTGCTTGGCACGCCGTCCGCGGCCGCCTGTCCAGCCGCCGATGACGCACGACTGCGCTTGCCAGGCCTTCACCTTCACCCAGTCGTGACTGCGACGACCCGGCTGGTATGTAGAGTCGGCGCGCTTGCCGATCATGCCTTCGATGCCTCGCTGGCTCACAGCGGCAAAGAAACCTTCGCCATCCTCCTCGACGTGATCGGTGTACAGCACACCGTCTGTCTCCTTGAGCACATCCTTGAGCGTCTTCTTGCGAATCCGCAAGGAGGTGTCTGCGAGATCGCGGCCGTCGAGCCAGAGGAGATCGAAGACCACGAACGTCGCTGGGTGGTCGCGCATCGCCCGCCGGACATCCGCGTCGCGGGTGACGTTGATGCGCGACTGCAGGCGCTGGAAGGACGGCCGGCCGTCGCTGTCGAGGACCACGATCTCGCCGTCGACGATGGCACGGTGGCCGCGCAGGGCGGCGGTCAGCGCTGTCAGCTCTGGGTACCGCGACGTCTCGTCTCGTCCGCTGCGCCCGGCCAGCCGCAGACTCTGGCCGTCCACCGCGGCAATGGCGCGAACCCCATCCCACTTGAGCTCGAACAGCCAGCCCTCGCGGCTGAAGGCCCTCTCCACGGTGGTCGCCAGCATGGGCGCCGGCAGTGGCGGCAATGACTGCTCGGCGGTCCTTGGAGCGCCGGCGCCGGCGTCGTGCCGATCCGCA
This sequence comes from Candidatus Amunia macphersoniae, assembly GCA_016464795.1. Taxonomy (GTDB): domain Bacteria; phylum Chloroflexota; class Dormibacteria; order Aeolococcales; family Aeolococcaceae; genus Aeolococcus; species Aeolococcus macphersoniae. The sequence goes on from JAEKNN010000042.1 coordinate 8,252, forward strand.
TGGCCGTCGCCTGACATCCGCGCCGCTGTGGGCCGCCCGGCGCTCCGTGCGGCTCGGGCCATCTCGCGCGGGTCACCACCGCCATCGGCAGCGATCTCCGCCAGGGTGCGGCCCGTCTTGACGGACACCTCGTGCTGACTGGCCTCGTAACCGTCCACGACGTGCTCGTCGCGCTTCTTGATCATCAACCAGTTCTTGTCGGGGTCGGCGCTGCCGCCGTACGCGCGTCCGCGATCCCCGATCTTGACGAGCGCGAACTCTCCCGAGATCTTGGTGCCGAGCAGGTGGAACTTGAGGTCTCCCCTGGCCAGGCTGGCCTCGACGTCGTGGGCGGTTTCCCGCAACCACTCGTAGGTGCCGATGTCCCACAGGAGCACGGTGCCGGCCCCGTACCCCGACGGGATGATGCCCTCGAAGTCGCCGTAGTCGACGGGATGGTCCTCGGTGTGCACCGCCAGCCGCCTGACCTTGGGATCGAGGGTGGGCCCGCGCGGGATCGGCCACGACAGGAGCACGCCGTTGTGCTCGATTCGAAAGTCGTAGTGCATGCGGGTTGCCCGATGCTGCTGCACGCAGAAACGTCGTCCGTGGGGAAGGCCCGCCCACTCCGGATGCTCGGTCGTCGACTGGGTTGGCGCTGCCGGCGCAGGCTCACCGGACGGCTCCGGTGTGCGCGTGAAGTCACGCTTGCGGCGATATTCGTCCAATGGCATGTGCGCAGTCTGCTACGACGGGGCGCCGGCGCGGAGACGACAGCCACATCGCGGCTGCACGGCGGCTCGAGATGCCCATGCGAACAGCGATGTCGGAAGCTGTCCCGCGGAGTGGTGACGCGGCCGGAAACTGGTACAATTCACTGTAGTTTCGCGTCTCTTCCCGGTGCTGCTCGGCGGTGGCGTCAGGGAGCAGCCACAGCCCAGCCGCGCCCGCCGGCCAACGCACCTGGAGTCCCCCCTGATCGACGAGAGCGCCCGCGCCGACGATCATGCCCGCGGCACCACAGAAGCACCCCCCGCTCCCCGCGTCGGCGGCGATGGCAAGGCTCCCAAGGACTCCTACTCCGCAGCCCAGCTGACCGCCCTCAAGGGTCTGGAACCTGTCAGAAAGCGGCCGGGCATGTACATCGGCTCGACCGACACTCGTGGCCTGCACCACCTGATCCGCGAGATCGTCGACAACTCCATCGATGAGGCACTTGCCGGTCACTGCGACACCATCGTCGTCACCCTGCACGATGACGAATCCGTCTCGGTGCTCGACAACGGCCGCGGCATTCCCGTCGACATGCACCCCACCGAGAAGAAGCCCGGCCTCGAGCTGGTGCTCACAGAGCTCCACGCCGGTGGCAAGTTCGGCGGCGGCGGCTACAAGGTGTCGGGGGGTCTGCACGGCGTTGGCGCATCTGTTGTCAACGCGCTCAGCGAGCGACTCGTCGCCGAGGTGTACAAGGGCGGCAGCGTGTACCGCCAGACCTTCAGCCGGGGCGTGCCCGATGCTCCCATGGAGGTGGTCGGGCAGACCAGCCGTCACGGCACCATGATCCGTTGGTGGCCGGACACCACAGTGTTCGACACCGTCGAGCACAACTGGGACGTGGTCGCCAACCGGCTGCGCGAGGTGGCGTTCCTCACCAAAGGCGTGAGCATCACCGTCGTCGGTGAGAGCCCGGCGCGCGACTACACCTTCTACTTCGAGGGCGGCATCCAAGCGATGGTGCGTTATCTCAACGCCAATCGCACAGTCGTCAACGCGCGCCCAATGTACGTTGAGCGTGAGATCGAGGGAACGTTGATCGAGCTTGCCATCCAGTACCAGAGCAGCGTGTTCAGCGAGAACGTGCTCGCCTTCGCCAACAACATTCACACCGAGGAGGGGGGCTCGCACCTCACCGGCTTCCGCACCGCGCTGACCAGCACTCTCAACAAGTACTCACGCAAGGCGGGCATCCTCAAGGACAACGACCCAAACCTCAGCGGTGACGACGTTCGTGATGGGCTCACCGCAGTGATCAGCGTCAAGCTCCAGGAGCCGCAGTTCGAGGGTCAGACCAAGACCAAGCTGGGCAACAGCGAGGTGGCGGGCCACGTCTCGACAGTGCTCAGCGACGCGTTGATGCAATTCCTCGACGAGAATCCCAGCGACGGGCGCCGCATCATCGACCAGTCGCTCACTGCCGCGCGAGCCCGCCAGGCCGCAGCCAAGGCGCGCGATCTGGTGCGGCGCAAGTCGTTCCTCGAGGGCTCTGCGCTTCCCGGCAAGCTCACCGACTGCACCGAGAAAGACCCGTCCCAGTGCGAGCTGTTCATCGTCGAGGGTGACAGCGCGGGTGGCTCCGCCAAGCAGGGCCGCGAGCGCAAGAACCAGGCCATCCTTCCGCTTCGGGGCAAGATCCTCAACGTCGAGAAGGCTCGCGCCGACAAGATCCTCGGCAACGAGCAGATCAAGGACCTGATCACTGCGCTGGGAGTTGGCTTCGGCGAGGATTTCAACCTGGAGAGGCTTCGCTACCACCGGGTCGTGCTCATGGCCGACGCTGACGTCGACGGCTCGCACATCCGCACTCTGCTGCTCACCTTCTTCTGGCGGCACATGCAGCCCCTGATCCACGCCGGGTACCTCTACCTTGCCCAGCCGCCGCTGTACAAGCTCGTCAAGGGCAAGTCGGTCGAGTACGCCTACAGCGACGACGAGCGCGACGTCAAGTCGAAGGGCCTGGGCAGCAGGGTCGAGATCAGCCGCTACAAGGGCCTGGGCGAGATGAACCCCGAGCAGTTGTGGGAGACGACCATGGATCCGGCTCGACGGGTGCTGCTCCAGGTCGAGGTGGAGGACGCGGTGCGCGCCGACGACATCTTCGCCAGGCTGATGGGCGCGGAGGTCGAGCCTCGCAAGCGGTTCATCCAGACGCACGCGACGTCGGTGCGGAACCTCGACATCTGATGGATCTCGAGCACAGGCCGGTCGCAGTCGACGCCATGGGGGGAGACAACGCCCCGGCGGCGGTCGTGCGCGGTGCCCTGCGCGCCGCCACGGAGTTGCGCATCCCTGTGCTGCTGGTCGGCCGCCGTGAGCTGCTCGAGACCGAGCTTGCCAGCATCGAGGGACCCGAGACCGTTGCCCGTGCGCGCCTCGAGATCGTCGACGCGCGCGAGGTGGTGGAGATGGACGAGCATCCAGCCAACGCGGTGCGAGCCAAGCGCGACTCCTCGGTGGTGCGCAGCTGCGCGCTGGTGGCCGAGGGTCGCGCCGGTGCGGCCGTCAGCGCGGGCAATAGCGGAGCGGTTCTGGCCGCCGCGCTCTTCACCATCAAGCGGATCCCCGGCGTCGCCCGGCCGGCCATCGGGGCGCTGCTGCCGTCCTTGGCGGCGCAGACCTTCCTGCTGGATGTCGGAGCCAACACCGACTGCAAGCCTGAGTGGCTGGTCCAGTTCGCAGTGATGGGCAGCGTCTACGCCCGAACCATGCTGAGTGTGCCGTCCCCGCGGGTGGGTCTGCTCAGCAACGGCGAGGAACCCGGCAAGGGCTCGCAGCTGGTGCAGGAGGCGCACCCGCAGCTCGCCGCTTCGGCGCTGCACTTCGTCGGCAACGCCGAAGCCAAGGAGCTGTTCAACGGCTCCTTCGACGTGGTCGTCTGCGACGGCTTCGCGGGCAACATCGCCCTCAAGGCCGCCGAGGGTGTTGGCGAGTACCTCTTCGCGACCCTCCGCAAGGAGGCCATGGGCAGCATCAGCGCCAAGGCCGGCGGGTTTTTGCTCAAACCGCGGCTGCGCGCTGTGCGTGACCGCGTCGACTACCGGCACACGGGCGGGGCACTGCTGCTCGGAGTGGCCGGAGAGGTGGTCATCGCCCACGGGCGCTCCGATGCGCTGGCGATCATGAACGCCATCCGCGTTGCCGCCGAGGCCTCCGATCGCCACGTCAGCGGCACCATCGCCAGGGAATTGGGCGCTGCAACCGCAGCCCCGGCTGAGCTCGACAGCGCGGTGTCGCGATGAGCATCTTCGAGCCCGGGCAGATCCGCGGCATCGACCTCGAGCAGGAGATGCGCTCGTCCTACATGGACTACGCGATGAGCGTGATCATCAGCCGCGC
>JAEKNN010000019.1 GCA_016464795.1 Candidatus Amunia macphersoniae
CCCTGGGGGTCGTTGACCACCGGCTTGAGGGTGACGGCGATGGCGACGTCGAAGATCACGCTCAGCCTCGCTTCGGCAGCTGCTGCAGCACCCAGCGATTGCCGTCCGGGTCGTTGAAGGTGACGAACAATCCCCACGGTTGCGGGTCGACGTCGCTGGCTTCCACGCCCTTGTCGCGAAGCGCTTGCCGGGCCGCCTCGGCATCCTCGACGACAACCTGGATCCCATGCTGCTTGCCCGGTTCCATGGTGGTGATGCCGGTCCCAAAGGCGATCGAGCACGCCGAGCCAGGCGGGGTCAGCTGGACGAAGCGCAGGTCGTCAGAGACCTGCACGTCGTGGTCGACATGGAAGCCGGCCTTGTTGGCGTAGAAGTCCTTGGCGACGTCGACATCGGTCACGGGCACGAAGATGAGCTCGATCTTCCAGTCCATATCGGGTCAGCCGAGCTCGAGGTCACAGATGCGCTGCGCAGCCTGCAGGTAGCGGCGCTGAGTGCCCTCGACGACGTCATGGGGGAGCTCGGGGCCGGGAGGCGTCTTGTCCCACGACAGCGTCTCGAGAAAGTCGCGCACGAACTGCTTGTCCATCGACGTCACCGCCTGGCCTTCGTGCCACTCCGAGACCTCCCAGAAGCGCGAGGAGTCGGGGGTGAAGATCTCGTCGATGAGGGTTAGCTCGCCGTCGACGTGGCCGAACTCGAACTTGGTGTCGGCGAGGATGACGCCGCGCTGCTCGCAGTGCTCGGCGGCAAAGTTGTACAGGCCGAGCGAAACGCGCTCCAGCTGGTCGGCGAGGTCGCGGCCGACCACGTCGGCGAGGTTGGCGCGGCTGATGTTCTCGTCGTGGCCACTGTCGTTCTTCGCCGCGGGAGTGAAGCGTGGGTGGTCGAGCTTGCCGGACTCGAGCAGGCCCGCGGGCAACGCCTCGCTGGCCAGCGTGCCTTCCTTCTTGTACTCCTTCCAGCCGCTGCCCGAGATGTAGCCGCGGACCACGCACTCGATGTCGATGCGCTCGGCGCGGCGCACGTGCATGGAGCGCTGCAGCCAGTCGTCGCGGTTCTGGGCAGGAACGGCGTCGGGGTCGTCGGGGAGCAGGTGGTTGGCAACGATGCGCTGTGTCTTGTCGAACCACCACCGCGACATCTGGGTGAGCACGCGACCCTTGTCGGGGATGGGCGTGGGCAGCACCACGTCGAAGGCGCTGAGCCGGTCTGTGGCCACCATCAGCAGCGTGCGGTGGTCGAGCTCGAACGTGTCGCGCACCTTGCCGCGACGGAAGACCTTGAGGCCCTCGGCTTCTGCTGTGGTCATCACCGGCATCAGAGTTGTCCTCCTCCCACTCCAGCTTCCACCGCAAGCTCCGACAGTGCGGCCTCGATCGCCGGGGTTGTGCTTTGCTGTGTCGACAGTCCCAGTCGCGTGTAGGTGTCGTCGATCTGACGAAGAAACGCCTGCGGGTCGAACGCATTGCTGAGATGCTCGCCGAGCGCGGCGCTGACCGCGGGGTCGGCGACGACCAGGTCGCGAAAGCCGCCCTCGCCGTCGCGGGCGCGTCGCGCCAGCGCCTGCACCGTGCGGTAGGCGCGCTCGCGGGGCCAGCCCGCCTCGACGATCAGCGCGCCGAGGATGCGCTGCGAGAAGACGACGCCGCCGAATGCGTTGACGTGGGCGCTCATGTTCTCCGGCTTGACGCGCAGGCCGCTGACAACCCGGGTTGACAGGCGCAGCGCGTAGGCGGTGAGCGCGCAGGCGTCGGGCAGGATCACCCGCTCCGCGGAGCTGTGCGAGATGTCACGCTCGTGCCAGAGCGCGACGTCGTCGAGTGCGGTCATGGCGTGACCGCGGAGCACTCGCGCGATGCCGCAGATGCGCTCGCAGAGGATGGGATTGCGCTTGTGGGGCATCGCGGAACTGCCCTTCTGGCGCTCGCTGAACGGCTCCTCGGCCTCGTCGACCTCGGTGATCTGCAGCAGCCGGATGGTGGTGGCGAGACGCTCGAGGACCGCGCCCAGGATGGCCATCGCCGACACGAAGGACGCGTGCCGGTCACGGGCGAGCACCTGGGTGGCAGCGGGGGCGACGGTGAGGCCGAGGCCCTTGCAGACGTGCTCTTCGACCTTGGGTGAGACGCTGGCGTGGGTGCCGACGGCGCCACTGATCTGGCCGACGGCGACCTCGGCGGTGGCGGCGCGCAGACGCTCGCGCGATCGGCGCACCTCGTCGTAGTGGTTGGCGAGCTTGACCCCCAGCGTCAACGGCTCGGCGTGGACACCGTGGGTTCGACCCATCATCAGCGTGGTGCGGTGTCGCTCCGCCTGGGTTCGCAGCGCGGTTTCGAGCTCGGCCGCGTCCGCATCGATGATCGCGGCGGCGTCGCGCAGCTGCGTGGCCAGGGCGGTGTCGACGATGTCGGACGAGGTCAGCCCCAGGTGGATGAAGCGCCCCTCGTCGCCGATCGTCTCCTGGACGGCGCTGATGAAGGCGGCCACGTCGTGTCCCTGCTCGGCCTCGAGCTCGTTGATGCGATCCACATCGATGCGCGCGGTGCGCAGCGCGGGGAGCACGTCCTTGGGGATGCGGCCGATCTCAGCCCAACCCTCAGAGGCGAGCAGCTCGATGTCCAGCCAGCGCTGGAGCCGCGACTCGTCGCTGAAGATCGCGGCGATCTCAACTGGCGTGTAGCGGGGAATCACGTGCGTCGATTCTAGATGTGGGCCTGTGGCGGGCGTCATGAGAAGGCCGGGGAGGCGAGAGGCGGGGACGCCGGCTCAGGCAGGCTTCGCAGCCGTTGGCGTCGCTGCGAACTCCCCACCGGGGAGTTCTTCGCTCCTTCGGCTGCTGCAGAACTCGCCCGCGTCCCCATCCCTCGCCTCCCCGCCCTGGGCTGACGGCGCCAACAGCCATGCTCGGGGTCGACGGCGTGTGATTGCGACTCGGGACTATGTACCAGCCTGGCCGGAGAGCGTGTCGCGCGGGAGGCAGGCTAGTCCCCGCGACACCAGGTCGCGCACATCACAGCTCACCAGCTGGCCGCCGGACGTACGCGCTGCCGCCACATACGCGGCGTCGTAGACCGAGATGCCGTGCTCGGTGGCGACGGTTGCCGCCGTCGAGAGCAGGGACGAATCTGCGCGGACCAAACCCCCGTCATCAGCGACAGCGACCACCCGCTCGCGCAGCCGGCGTGCCGCCGCCGGGTCCCGCCACGAGCGAACCGCCACGTTGATGACCTCGTAGAAAGCAAGGTCGACGGTTGCCACCGCGTCGGGCCCATCGAGCAGCTGACGAGAAGGCACGTGGTGCTCGTCGTCGGGGTCTTCGCGTGCCAGCAGAACGCTGGCGTCGACGACCCAGAGCCTCATGGCTGGGGACGCGTCGCCTTGACCAGTTCCGCGACGCCACCCCCGTGCCCTGACACCTGTCCCTCGAGGCCATCGATGGCCCGCATCCGTGTCTGACGGCGGAGGCTTCGTCGCAGCAGCGTCTCCTCCGCCAGCTCACGTAGGAGCCCACTTCGGGTGGTTCCCCGACGACGCGCTTCAACGTCGACGGCGTGCAGAAGATCGTCAGGAAGCGAGACCATCACCTTTGCCACAGTTGTCAGTATACCCGGTATTGCCAGAGGTCGCATCCGCTCGAACTTCGCAAATTGACGGTCGTTGAACCAGCCACCGACCCCTTGACACCCTTCCCGGTTGACGCTTTCCCGCCGCATGGCGTCAGCGGAGCCATGCTCTGTGTCAACCGCCCCCGCCCGCCGCTACCATTGCGCGGTGCGGTCTCTCCTCGTCGCTCTCTCGGCGGCATGCTGCGTGATGGCAACCGCCTGCGCTTCGACGTCGGCACCGACCGCGGCACGGACGACGGTGCCGGCGAACAACGCCACCCGACAGGCCTCGTTCGTCTCGCAAGCCCACCAGCTGACCGCAGCGTGGGATCAGGATGTGGCCCAGGGCGTGCCGGCGGCGAGCCTTGTGCCGCTGCGACAGCAACTGACCGCGTCGCCGTACCAGACGGCGCCAGCGTCCTCGTCGGTGTGGAACAGCAACGGCGGCAGTCGCCTGCTCACGTCTCTGACGGACCAAACGACAATCGCCTGGATCGCGGCGGTCGATGCGTCGAGACAGCGTGCCAGCGCTGTGCTCGATCGCTGGACGGCGGTGGTGACCCAGTACGCGAGCTACGTCCCGGGCGACGCAACCAACGCCGCGGCGGCCTGGCCGGCACAGCTGGCCGCCGCTTATGCACCCGCTGAGATCGACAAGCTGGGCACATCGTGGTCGACCACAGTTGACGCCGTCCAGCAGACCGCGTCGGTCAACCGGGCCCACGGCGTCGTGCTCCAGCCCTACTCGAGCGTCAGTCAGCTCATCAGCGTCGCCGACGGCGCCGCGGCGACTGCCCGAGCCGATGGCCTCAACGACCCAGACGTCCCCGCTCTGCTCAGCGCGCTCCAGGCCGCGGCGGCCGGCGGGGGTTTTCCTGAGGCCGCGATCCGAGCCCTTCAGAGTCCCCTGCGCACGCTCCGCGAGCTGATCAACCAGGAGAACGGCGTCGCCGCGGCTCTGGCGGGTCTGCAGAGAGACATCGGCGCTGCGGCGGCGTTGAACACCACCAACGCGGCAAGCTTCCCGGCGCAGTACGGGGACATCGCAGCCGCCTTCCACGCGGCCAGCGACTCGCCCTCGCTCGGCGCGGTGGCCGCGCGCATCGCGGCGCTGGACAGCACAGTCAATGCAGACCCGGCGGCCAACGGGTGCGGCCGCGGGGCTGCCGGCGGCAAGGTGATCACGATCTCACTCAGTCAGCAGAGGGTGGTGTTCTCGCAGGACGGGTGCACGGTGCGAACGTCGCTGGTGACCACCGGTCGCGACCAGCTGCGCACGCCGACCGGCACCTTCCACATCTTCTCCAAGGCCACGCATTTCACCTTCATCTCGCCGTGGCCCAAGGGATCACCTTTTTACTACTACCCGTCGGTCGCCAACTACGCCATGGGGTTCGCCGGCGGCGGCTATTACATCCACGATGCCCCGTGGGAGCCGGACAGCGCCTTCGGGCCGGGCAGCCAGAATTCGTCGAACGCGAGCCACGGCTGCGTCCACATCGAGAGTTCGGTGATGCCCTGGCTGTACGGGTGGGCGGACATGGGGACCACCGTGGTGATCACCGGCTAAAGACCCCGCGCCCTCAGCTCGGGGCGAATCGCTAACCAGTCAGCCCGGTCAGAACGGCACCACCGTGGCGAGCAGCCCGCCCGCCGGAGTGCGCCCGGCGAGGGTCCAGCAAAAGTCGAGAGCGTCCATCTCGATCTGCTCGCCCCCCTGACCCGACCGCCACGCTCCACCCGCCGGCCCGGTGAGCACGAGGCTGAACGGCTGTGCGTGCCGCCGGGCCCACTCGGCGACGACATCGGCAACGATGCGGCCGTCGTGCCCCGGGGTCAGCACCATGTCACGGTCGATGGCGCGGCTGATGTCGACGCGGTGGATCCAGGGGTCGCGCGTGAAGATGGTGTCGACGAGGAAGCCGTACTGCCAGCGCTCGGCGAATGGTGGGTCCTGCTTGAGGCGTACCGCCGAGCGCATCGGCGCCGGGACTCGGCGACGCGCCTTGACCGCCCGCGGGGCGACGGCTGTGAACCGATCGACGAGCTGGCCGGTGCTGAGCGACACCCGTTCGCGGACCTGGGTGGCGGTCATGGCGTCGATCATCGCGCCCCCGTTGCGCTTGCGGGCGATGCGCGCGTCGTGGACGAACTGGCGGACCGATGCCTGAGCCTCGGCCATGCCGAGCATGTGTGCGGCCATAGCGCGGACGTCCCACAGCTCGCAGACGGTCTGGCGCTGCCACTCCTCGGCGCAGAGGCCGCCAAGCAGGTCGACCACCCGGCTGAACTCAATCGCCGCAAGGGTCATCGCCTCCGCGTGACCGAGCTTGGGGACGGCGGCGACGTCGATCATCGGAGTGGTCATCGAGGTGGTGGGCGTTGTCGTCGTGGTCATCGCTGGCTCTCCTGAGTTGTGGTGCCCAATACGTGGTCGGCAAACATGTCGGCAGCCTCGTCGGTGAGCCGCAGCCAGCGGTCGCCGCCGGGTTGGTTGGAGGTCTGCTGCGCGGCGAGGCCGGCCACCACTGCCGTCCACAGGTCGAGGTGGGCGGGGTCGCTGATCCCCGCCGCGGCGAAGTCGACTCGCATCGTCTGGAGAATCTCGAGCGCCACCGCATAGGCCTCCGGCGATGGCTCGAAGTCCGGAATGCTCCGTTGGAACATCAGCTGATAGCGGGCCACGTCCTCGGTGCTGAACGCGACCCACACCCGCGCTGCCATGCGCAGCATCTCCCGCGGCTCAGTTGGCCACTCCTGCTCGGCGATGAGCTGGAGGAGCTGGCGGTTGGCCTCGGCGAACATGGCGTCGTAGATGGCGTTCTTGGAGTCGAAGTACCAGTAGAGCGTGGGCGGCTGGATGCCGATCCGTCGTGCCACCTCGCGCAGCGAGATTCCCGCCAGCCCATGGATCCGCGCCAGCTCCCAGGCGGCGTCGAGGATCTCTGCGCGGGTCGCCTCACGGCGTTCAGCTCGTCGATCGCGCGTCGGGTGGGCTACCATGGGTCAAAGTATCTAATGCCGTTAGAGGCGCTGTCAAGGCGACGCACACCCGGAGCAGGCCCAGCGCCCGACGACGAGGACCGCGACTGTTCCCGCGCCGATCAGAAGAAACAACGGCCGGTAGTCCATGCTCGTCGGGGCCGGACCGGGACCGCTGCATTGACGCACCGCCCCAGACTCCGCTGACGAGACGGCAAAAACCAGAGCGTTGGCCACAATGGCGGTGAGCACCACGATGAGGGCCGACCGTGTGGTGCGATCGAGCCTCGTCGAGCGGGGTCACGCGCCAGCCATCCCCAGGCGTGACGCGATCACTGCCACCTCAACTAAGCCTCGAGATCCTGACCCACTGACGTCGGATGCGGACATCGCGATCGGGCCACCAGTGCGGCACCTCCCAGCGCTGCCGCCGCTGCCGGGAGCGCCACTGGGAGGCCGAACTCGGGCAGCGACGTCGACGGCTGGCCCAGCGTCGGGAATGCCCGGGCGACGACATGGTTGCGCTCGCTCGCGCCGCCGAGCGTGTACGCGGGGTAGAGCCCCAGGTACTCGCCGCTGGACGTCTGGCTCCACTCGCGTGCCTGCGCCGAGGACGACTTGTAGAAGTTGACCATGTAGCCGCCCTCGTAGAAGCGCAGCAGGGTGAAGCCGCCCGGGTACTCCTTGATCGCCGCCACCTCGAGGAACTCCACCCCGGTGGCCAGTGGCGACGAGGTGCGCTTGTTGCGATGGGTGTGCCCGGCGTGGTGGAAGAAGACGCCGGGGGTGCCGGCGTACAGGGTCTCCAGGACTGTGGCATTGCTGCGGTCGAGGTCGAAGGTGGGTCCCGAGAAGGTGGTCAGCGCCGACTCCTCGGTGACCGGGTGGTGGCCGAACACCAGTGTCGGCTGCGCCGGGTTGGCGGCCAGGAGCGTGCTCAGCTCGGCGAACTGGGCGGGGTCGATGGCGCCACCCGCCTGGTTGAGGGTGGTGGTGTCGAGGCCGATCAGGCGCAGGCCGGCGTGCTCGGTGCTGGTGAGCTTTCCCTGGGGCAGCGGGAACACCGCCGGCAGGCAGTCGTAATAGCCAGGGGACACCTGGGTGCAGGCCTGGTAGTCGGTGCCCGTCTTGGGTTGGTCGTGGTTGCCCCGGGCGACGACATAGCTCGGGCTGGGCAGCTGTCCGGAGAGGGTCAGCGGCCCGAAGCCGTCGAGCAGCTGGCGCGCGGCGGTCAGCTCGGAGGTGTGGGCCGCCGAGGTGAGGTCGCCGGCGACGACGAGCACGGACGCCCCGCGACGGCCGGCGTCAGCGATGAGGGAGGCGCCCATGACGATGGGGTACGGCGCCTCGCCGGGGGCCTGCGAGAACGACGGCGGGTAGCCGACGGTGATCAGCCCGCTCTGGGTCTCGCCGATGTGCAGGTCGTTGCTGAGCGCGATGGTGAAGAGCAGGGCGCCGGGCGGGGGCACCAGGGTGGTCACCGACCCGGGAGCGGCATTGATCGTCTGGCCGGGGCTGAGCAGCTGGGCCACCAGGGCCTGGAGCTGCGCCGGGCTGGCCTGATCGACATTGGTGACGTTCCTCAGCGCCGAGTAGTCGAGCACCGGGACCAGCCGGGGAAGGACCGCCATGCCGCCGGAGCGAGCCTGGTAGTAGTAGGTGACGCCCGGCTGCAGGCCAGTGACCTCGACGTAGTGGTAGGCGGTGTCGGACGGGCCGCTGACCATGCGGTCGAGGTTGGTCGGGCTGGTGCCGTAGCGGACCACCGCGTCGACGCCACCGCGAGTGGGCGCGGGTCACCCGGGGTGGTCTGCAGGCTGCTGCCGGTGAACCAGGTGAGCACGAAGCTGGTGTCGGTGACCGTCACCATCTCCAGGTCCTGACCCACCGGCGCACCCGCCGCCTGAGCCGCCGCCGCGGCCCGGAGCATCGCGGGGCCGACCAGTGGCGCCAGGATCGCGGACGCGCCGCCGAGCGCCGAGAGGCGCAGCAGCTGGCGACGGGTCACGCCGCAGCACCCTTCCATGGGGGGCATCGTACGCAGCGGGGTCAGGCGTCGCTGCGCGTTGCGTGGGGGGGGCGGGGGGGCGGCGCCTGCTCAGACAGGCTTCGCAGCCCTCGCCGTCGCCGCCACCCCTCCTGTCCCCGCCCTCGCCGCGTGCGAGTCGGCTGACACCCGCTCGTACGAACGGCCTGGCTCGAGGGTCTCGTCCGCGACTGGTCAGGTCGCAACAGGGCTAGTTACGCAGGTTCATGACTGTCATTTGCGGTTGTCGAGCCGGCTGCCGTTGCGTGGCGTCGCAGGAAAGGGTCATTCCTAGCCCAGCCAGTCGCGTGCAGCGCACGTCAGGATGATGTCGTCGCGGAACGCACGATTTGCTCGGTGGTCCAGACGATCTGTTCGACCGCACCTCGGCGGGATAGGCCGGCAAGGTCGACAAGCCAGATCAGGACCTCGAGCGAGACGACAGCGGCAAGCGCCAACGTCAATCGCCGGAAGGCCCGCGGGCCGAGCTCCGTCCGGACGGGGGCAAGGGCGTCCTCGAACCACTTGACCCGACGGCCCTTGCGCAGGGACAGGTCGGGGCTGGTCGCGGACTCGTCCAACGAAATCCGCAGCTGAGACCGAAGCGCCATCTCATTGGCGACGATCGAGTCGAGAAGGCCGCGAGCAACCAGGCGCACTCTCTCCGCGACATCCGCTGGTGGCTCGGCCGGCAGCAGGCTGGGCGTCTCGATGATGGGATACGAGGCGATCAGGAGCGCACGTTGGTCAGGAAAGTACCGATACGCGGTCGCCCGCGACACCCCGGCCTTGGCGGCGGCATCCTCAACGGTAGGCGTCGCCCCTTCGGACATGAGCTGACGAGCCGCTTCCATCAACGCGAGTTGGGTCCGCTCCTTTTGACCCGTCCTGCCGCGCTTGACATATGGGACTTGACTACTCATAATGAGATTGTAGTCGCATAAGAGTTCACGTGAGGTGACGGCAATGGAGGCAAAGAGGAAGCACGGGCTGGCTCCAGGTAGCGCGGCGCGCTGGTGTGGGCTGGTGGGTGCGCAGTCTATGCGCGGCGGTCGCACTGGCCGGGTCTGTGGCTCGGGTCATGCCGTGGCGCTACTCCCGCTCAGACCACGAAAGGCCACCAGGTGGACTGCTGGCGCATCGGTGATCGCGGCAGGGGCCCTTGCAGGCTGTGGTGGGTCGAGTGCTGCAACACCTGCGCCAACTGCTTCGCCGGTCACCGCGACATCGGTTGCCCAACAACTCTTCGACCGTCTCGGTGCCGGCGACGCCAGTGCGGCGGGTGCGCTTCTCGCCAGTGACGCAAGTTGGAGCGGTGGCCCTGGTTGTTCGCCCGTCAAATGCGTCGGGTCGAACGTCATTCAGAAGATTTTCGCAACCAGGGTCAAGAGTCACCCTCACTATTCGCTGAGCAACTTTGTCGAGACGGGACAATCTGCCACATTCAACCTCCAGGTGACCTCAGACCGAGTTCGGGCAGCGGGCGCCGACCGGGTCCTGGTGAATGACACCCTGACCATCAAAGACGGAAAGGCAGCAGCTGTCACGGAGACCTTCGACATGACGGACGCACAGACGTCCATGTTTGTGAAGTTCACGAGGGATCATTCACCTCCGCAGGGCGGCCCGGCACCTGGTCCGACGAGTGCGTAAAGATCGTGCCCGGCGGTGACACAGCCGTTGGTCGATACCAGTGGAGCGTCCAGGGAACCACGCTGAGCCTTGCCTCTCTCAACAACGATCCCTGCCCGCGCACCGGCTTTCTCAACAATCAGAGTTACGTCAAGACCGGAGGGTAGCTGTAGCTTTCGTTTACACGGACGTTGTCTCCCGCTGTCAGGCCGGCGTTAGCAGGGCGACTCTGCGCACGACAAAAGCCGGCCACCATCCGATGGCTCACGCGTGACTACGACGCGCAGCCCGACTCTTCGCGGGCAGAATCAGCGTAGCCCACGTCCTTGGCGGCGCCGCCCGATGACCGGCAGGAAGCGGCCGGTTGCGGCGGAGTACCCTGCATACCGATCACTGTACGCCACCTTCAGCGCAGGCTCCTCGACGACACGGGCCTGGAGCTCGAGGGCGGCGACGCCCAACCCGAACCCTACAATCGCACGCTGGGTGCGGGCGACGATCACGTTCCCCAGAAGCACGCCAAGCATCGCCGTGTAGACGGGATGACGTACGAGGCGATAGGGACCGGCGGTGGCAAGAGGCGCCGAGCCGGTTCCCGAAACGCTGGTCCGCCATGCCGGCCCCAGCGAATGGTGAGCGAGGACCGCTCCGGCAGTGCTGGTCGCGATCAGCGCGGCAGCCGCCAAGCGTGTTCGGGTCGAACGGCGCTGCATGGACCCGGCCCCACCGACCAGGCTACGGATTTGCAAGGCCCAACCGGCGACGAGACCGAGGCTGGCCATTTGTTCCACCGCAGGACGCTCGCGCGAGTGCGGCCATTTCACCGCCCGACCACGCGCGAACCTACGCGGGGAGGCAACGAACACAACTATGAGGAACCCGGCATTGATCAGGATCAATGCGGGTTCGGCCGGCCGACGCATGGACGTGAGGTTATGCCCTCGCGCTGTCTGGTTGCACATTGAAGACCGCCGCGTAACCTTCACCGACGGGCGTGGAGCCCCGCGAGCACCTGCGCTGCGCGCCTGGCTCGAGGGGTCTCGACCGCGACTGGTCCGGTTCGCAACAGGGCTAGGCGTCCGCGTGGCGTGCGTTGGGCAGGTGCGCTCGCATACGGTTCATCCGTGATCCTCCCCAAGGACCGCGACCCCCGCTTCGTCACCGTCCGCCGCGGGGGGACGCTCACCGACTCGGACCATCGGCTCTTGGCCCTGTGGGCGGCCGTGTGCGCAGAGCATGTTCTGCACCTCTTCGAGTCGGTGAAGCCTGCAGATCCGCGGCCCCGCCAGGCGATCGAGCAGATTCGGGCATGGACGCGCGGCGAGATCAGGATGTCTCAGTCCCGTGCGGCCGGTGGCCATGCCATGGGTGCGGCACGAGAGGTGAGCGGAGCCGCTCGGCATGCTGCATATGCAGCCGGCCAGGCGGCGGTGGTGGCGCATGTCGC
>JAEKNN010000014.1 GCA_016464795.1 Candidatus Amunia macphersoniae
CACCTGGCCACCCCTGCTACCGTCAGCGCGCCATGAGCGACTGGCGGACCCTCGAGATCTACTCGACCTTCCTGAAGGTCACCGGCGAGCTGGAGATCGTCCGTCCTGACCGGGTCAGCGACGCCGTCAACCGCTTCGGCGAGTATCTGCAGCTGCGCCGGGGTCGCGCCGAGCCAATCTCGGTCAGCCACCCCCTGCTGAGCCGCAGTGAGCCGATGATGGCGGTGGCCAAGGCCGCGACCTCACTGATCTGTCCCGTCGACGATGGCACCGACGGGAATCCCGCCCTATGGCGCGAGAAGATGGCCACCCCGGCGGTGATCAACACCCAGGCCTTCTCCATGATCGGCGACGTCCATCTCGAACCACGGCACAGCCTGCGAGATCACCTCGAGCGCTTTCCTGGGGACTTCATCCCGATCAGCAACATCTCGGCTCTGTGGATCACGTCGATGAGCGCCGAGACCCACACAGTCCAGCGGTCCTTCGCCCTGCTCAACCCTGCGGCGATGCTGACCTTTGCGGTGCGTTGAGGCGGGCTGCGGAAGGCTTGGCCGCCCCGACCTCAGATCACCAGGGAATGCTGCGAGACCTTCCTGCGCCGCGACGTCGCCACGGCCCCGACCACCATGAACATGAACGCAACGGCGGCGAAGGCCAGGCCGATGAACACCTTCATGGTGGCGCTGCCCACAGCCAGGTGGGTGCCGGAGTTGTCCAGGAAAGCCTTCTCGGCGGGCGAAGCCCAGACGGTGGTGATGAACGAGATCACCACCAGGAGGGAGGCGGCGAAATACCACAGGGCGGCGGGGTTGGGACCGCCGCGTCGAGGACGGGCGGCGAAGTAGAAGGCGGACAACGAAGCCACCTCCAGCACCACGTAGGCGTTGAAGAGCAGGAAGGTCAGCCAGAAGCTGAGAATCTGTGCTCCGGTGAGCCCCGCGAAGCCGTTGATCGCGAACGCGCTGCCGGTGGCGATGAGATGCATCGAACCAAAAGATACAACGAACGCCTGACCGGCTGGGGCAGCGCGCCAATCCCGTAACGGCGCGGCGGCGCGTAGGCTTGTAGGCGAACGATGGCCACCGCCCCCTTTTCGCATGCGACCATCGACGCCCTCGCCGGCACGGCGGCGATGCCGACGGCACAGATTCTCTCGCTCGGCTCGTATGTGCCCACGGAGGTGCTGACCAACGCGGACATGGAGGCGCTGGTGGAGACCTCCAACACCTGGATCCTGGAGCGCACCGGCATCCGCGAGCGCCACCGCGTGGGGCTGGACGAGACCGCATCGTCGATGGGCGCCCGCGCTGCCGCGGACGCCATCGCCCAGGCGGGCAACCCTGTCCTCGACGCCATCATCGTGGCCACCTGCAGTGCCGAGACCAGGCTGCCCTCCACAGCATGCCTGATCCAACGGCGTCTCGGCCTTGGTGGGATGGTGGCGTTCGACATCAACGCGGCGTGCTCGGGGTTCCTCTACGCACTCTCGATCGCCGATTCCATGATTCGCTCGGGTGCCCTGCGCACCATCCTGGTGGTGGCCACGGAGGCGCTCACCCCGCTGGTCGACTACACCGACCGCACCACCTGCGTCCTGTTCGGGGATGGGGCGGCGGCAGCCGTGGTCGGCGCCGGCGAAAGTGGCGGGATCCGGGCGCTGCGGATGGCAGCTGATGGAGCTGACGCGCACCTGATCTACTACGGAGCCCGCCCCGACGACGAGGACAGTCGCCAGGCCATCCGGATGTCAGGCCCGGGCACGTTCCGCTCAGCCGTCGAGCGACTGTCCGACATCGCTACCACCGTGTGTGCGGATGCTGGTTGGACAACCGATGACATCGACTGGTTCATCCCCCACCAGGCCAATCTGCGCATCATCGAGGCCGTCGCCAAGCGGCTGGGTGTTCCCATGGACCGCGTGATCGTCAACATCGACCGGGTCGGCAACACCAGCGCGGCGTCCATCCCGATCGCCCTCCACGAGGCGGCCACCGCCGGACGGCTCGCAGCCGGTCAGCGGATCGTCAGCGTGGCGTTCGGCAGTGGCATCACCTGGGGCGGCGTGGCTCTCGAATGGACAGGAACCCCGACCAGGTGATCCGGCGGCAGGACGTGGCTCGTCCGCTCGCCGCCCCCGGTCCCAAGCTCCGGCCGGTGGCCCCTGCCGGCACGGTGGAATGCGGCGGCTGTGGCCGCCGCTTCGGCGAACAGCGCTTCGAGAAGCACCTGCGCGTCTGCCCCCACTGCGGCCGTCACGCTGCCGTCCCGGCCACCACACGCGCGGGCCAGCTCGCCGATCCTGGCAGCCTGGGCGTGGTCCGCATGGACGTCGGTGACCGGGATCCGCTCGGCTTCAACGACGGTGTGCCGTACCCGTCGCGGATTGCGCAAGCGCGGGAGCGCACCCACCTCCAGGAGACGTTCGTGATCGCCCGGGCTGCCATCGCGGCGGTGCCGGTTGTGCTCGCCTGCATGGACTTCGGGTTCCTCGGCGGTTCCCTGGGCAGCGGCGCAGGCGAGCAGTTCGCACGCGGCTGCGAGCTGGCGGTGGCCGAGGGTCGCGGTCTGGTCGCCGTCTGCACCTCCGGCGGCGCGCGCATGCAGGAGGGGATTGTGTCCCTCGCCCAGATGGCACGCTGCTCGGCGGGGGTGGTCGCGGTCTCCCGCGCCGGCCTGCCGCACATATCGGTGCTCGCCGACCCCTGCTTCGGTGGTGTCACTGCGTCGTTCGCCGTCCAGGCTGACGTGATCCTGGCCGAGCCGCGCGCGCGCATCGGCTTCGCCGGCGGCCGGGTCATCGAGCAGGCCACCTACGACCGGCTTCCGGACGGCTTCCAGACCGCGGAGTTCCTGCTGGCCCACGGCATGGTGGACGCGGTCGTGGAACGCGGCGTGCTGCGTGACACTGTGGCCAGCCTCCTGACCGCGTTCCGGGGGTCCCGATGAGCGTCAGCACCGAGACCGCCGAACGGGAGCGGACAGCCTTCGCTGCCGTCGAGCTGGCCCGCAACCCGGGCCGTCCACGTGCTCTGCAGGTCATCTCCGAAGCGTTCACCGAGTGGACTGAGATGCGCGGCGACCGTCTCTTCGGCGACGACCGCGCTGTGGTCGGCGGCCCAGCCCTTCTCGGCAACCGCTGGGTCATGGTCATCGGCCAGGAGAAGGGCACAGACGCCATCAGTCGCGCCGTCCACAATTTCGGCATGCCCCATCCCGAGGGATATCGGAAGGCGCAGCGCTTGATGCGCACCGCCGAGAAGTTCGCCATGCCAGTGGTGTGCCTGGTCGATACCCCGGCGGCTCACGCCGGGGTTGCCGCTGAGGAGCGCGGCCAGGCCTGGGCCATCGCCGAGACCTTGATGACCATGCTGCAACTCCGCGTGCCCGTGGTCAGCACTGTGTTGAGCGAGGGGGGGTCGGGGGGCGCCCTGGCCCTGGCCGTCGCCGATCGCGTCCTGGCCCTGGAGAACGCCGTCTACACGGTTGCGCCACCGGAGACGTGCGCCGCGATCCTCTACCGCGATGCCGGCCAGCGCGCCCGCGCCGCGGCAGCTCTGCGTCCAGGCGTCGACACGGCGTACGAGATCGGCCTGGTCGACGAGCTCATCCCTGAGCCGACGCCCGGTGCTCACGCTCACCCGACGGTGACCGTAGCGGCACTGCGCGGTGCCATCGTCCGTCACCTCGACGAGCTCTGCACCGTCGATGTCGACACCCTGGTGCAACGGCGCGCCGCCCGCTACCGCGCGGCCGGCGGCTGATCGGGCTCAGGCGACGGCGATCTCCACGGGTGCCCCCGAGCGTGCCTGCGATTGGGGATCGGGGCGCTTCAAGAAGAAGGCCGGGAACACGCCGATGAAGGACAGCACCGAGATGACCACGAATGTGCGGTCGAAGGCGTCGCTGAAGACATTGCCCGAGTACTGATGATTGAAGGCATCCAGCACCGCCACGCCCGTGCTCGGCTGAGCGCTGCCTGAGCTCTGCTGCGCTGAGGACGCCGCGATCTTCTGCTGCAGATAGCCGCAGTACTGCTGGGCGGTGAGCTGCGGCTGGTGCAACACCCTCGCGGCTGCGGCGACAACCGCGACCGGCGGGGTGCACGACGTCTGCCGCGCGGCCGTGGTGAACTGGCCGGCGAGGATGGTGACCAGGATGGCGATGCCCACCGATGACGACACCCGCTGCAGGGTGTTGGTGATGCTCGAAGCACGCGACGTGTAGCGGCGGGGGACGCGGGCCATCGCCGCCGACATCGTCGGCATCATCGCGAAGCCCATGGCGAAGCCCCGCAGCATCAGCGCACCGATCACCAGCAGGTTGGACGAGTCGTAATGAATCTGCGCCAACACCACGCTGCCGATGGTGAGCAGCACCATGCCGGTGGCCACCACCCACTTGGGCCCGATCCGGTCAGTGAGGTAGCCACCCAGCGGCATCGAGACAGCCGCCATCGCCGCCTGGGGCAGCAGCAACAGTCCCGTCTGGATGGGGTCCGTAGCCGTGCACCTCCTGCAGATACAGAGGCAGCAGCAGCATGGTGCCGAACATCGCTGTGACCACGATGAAGCTGAGGCCCATCGCCCAGGAGAAGGTGCGGTCGCGGAAGAGGGACAGTTGAAGCAGCGGCTCGGGGGTTCTCAGCTGGCGCACGATGAAGGCGGTCATCAGGAGGACGCTGACCACGATCAGCGACTCCACCAGCGGCGACGACCAGCCCAGGTCGGCGCTTCGGTCGACCGCATACATCAGTGCCAGGACCGCCGGGACACCGGTCAGCAGACCACCGAGGTCGAGCCGGAGGCCGGCGGTGCGGTGTGATTCGCGCAGGAATCGGGTTGCCGCGACAAAGGCGACGATCCCGATGGGCACGTTGACGTAGAAGATCAGCCGCCAGCTGAAGTCCTGCACGAACCATCCGCCGAGCACTGGTCCGACCGCCGGAGCGATCAGCATCGGGACGCCGAAGATCCCCATCACCTTGCCCATCTGCTGCGGCCCCACCGCCTGGAGGATGATGGTCATGCCGATCGGCATCAGCATGCCGCCGCCGACGCCCTGGATGACGCGGAAGAGGATCAGCTCGCCGAGGTTCTGCGAGATGCCGCAGAGCATCGAGGCGACTGTGAACATGACGATGGTGACCAGGTAGAGGCGCTTGGTGCCCCACCGATCGGTGGCCCAGCCGGTGAGCGGGATGACCGCGCCCTGGGCGAGCAGGTAGCCGGTCACCACCCACTCGATGTCCGTGTAACTGCCCGCGTGAAGGTCGTGCTGCAGGGTGGGGATGGCGATGTTGACGATCGTGGAGTCGAGGATGGTCATGATGGTTCCGCAGAGGACCACCGCCAGCGCCACCCACTTGTAGTCGAACCTGCGGGCCTTGTCGACGGTCACGTCGTCAACTCCGCGCGTGGCAGCAGGTCTCCGCACCACCGGTGCCTCAGCCATGACCGTCCCAGCTGTGAATCAGGCCCGCACGATACCCCGTGACGCCGGCTCGCGAACGCAGAGAAGCCGTCAGCGCACCCGCCAGCCGTGCGTGAAGCCGGCCCTCCGGCCCCTCTTCACCACCCGCATGGCTGCGTCGGCATGTTCGAGCAGCGCCTCCACATCGCCACCGTCGTCGGGAAAGATCGCCACCCCGCAGGAGATCGTCACACCGGCTGTCCTGAGCTCGGGATCCTCCCTGACGCGGGCTTCGAAGGACGAGCTGATGCGTTTGCCGATGGCATCCGACTCCTCCCGGTCCGCGCCGGGAAGCACGCAGACGAACTCGTCGCCTCCGTAGCGCGCAGCCGAGTCCTCGCGGCGCAGCGACTCCTCGAGGACTCGCGCCAGGATGGTGAGCACGCGATCGCCCGCGGCATGACCATAGGTGTCGTTGACCATCTTGAAGAGGTCGAGGTCACAGAACACCACCCCAAGGGAGGTTGTCAGTCGCCGCGCACGGGCCACCTCCTTGTCGAGCGTTCGGGTCAGCTGGCGATGGTTGGCGAGACCGGTGACGCTGTCGAGATGCGCCTGGTCGAGGTCGCGCTCGTAGCGGCGGGCTCGCTCGATCGCACGGGCGGCCTCGCTGGCCAGTGCGGAGACGACGATCAGGTCCTCTTCGGACCACACCAACTCCTGACGGTTCGAAGTGATCACGTAGGCGCCGATGACCTCGTCATCGACGATCAGGGGCGCCCCGACCGCGCACCTGGTCACGCCGCGACGGAGCGCGAGAAGCTGTCCGCGCACCGGTTCGCTGAGGTTGGCCTGGGCGAGCTGCACGTCGTACGCGGTCGGCCAGACCATGGGCCTGCTCGACGAGAAGATCCTGCCCGCCAGCCCCTCTCCGGGTGCGAGGCTGAAATCGAGGTTGTCAGCCTCGAGAGGGCGCACCCCCTGGGGACCCAGGTACAGCGGGGATGGCCGCAACCGTGCCGTCGCCGGGTCGTGGAGGAGCACCGCCGCGTGGGTGGACATCGGATATGAGTGGAGGGTCGTCTCCAGCACTGCCCGGGTGACACCGAGGACATCGATGGCGGTGCCGACGCGCTCCGCGGTGGCGGCGTGCGCCGAGCTGCGCAGGCTGCGTGTCTCGGCGCTGCCGCCGGCGGCCCTGGCGCGGGCCAGCGCCACCATCTGCAGGGCAGCCATGAATCCGGTGGCGACGAACAGGGTGGGCAGGTCGCCGTCCAGCTGGGTCAGCCAGACCGCCGCGAAGATGCCATCGACCATGAGGGTCCCGGTGACGCGTGCCCAGGCGCTCACTTTGGGTGGTCCACCCAGTTGAGCGGCGGTGAAGAGCAGCACGGTCAGGACGTCGAGACGGTCGTACGCGCCCGCGGCCAGGGTCACCATGCCTGCGGCGATCGCTGCCGGGATCAGCGCCTGGGCCAGGGCGATCAGATTGCCGGCCGTGTCAGCCGCGAACACACGCAATGCGAGAGCCGCACAGGCGATCCCGGCGAGGCCCAGCCCCAGCTCGGCCCACCAACGGTTGGCCGGAAGCGGCAGGGTCAGCAAGCGGGCGAGCGTCGCGGCCAGCATCACCGCCGAGGCGAGTGCGGCGGCGCGCCCTGACCCGACGGAGCGTTTGCCCACCATCTCCCCCTTTGCGGCGGCCGCGAGGGTGCTCTCGGCCACCCCCTATCTTCCTCAAACGTCGCCGGCCGTTGGTCCTTTCGCGTCAACCAGACCGCAGAGGCTTGTGGCTGCTCAGCGCGCGTGATAGCGTTGCATGGCGAACTGACGTTCGCCTGTCGCCGTGCCCGGTACACGTATGAGCATCCGCCTTCTCCACATCGCCGATCTGCACCTCGACCGCGCCTTCGCCGGCATGGGTTGCCAGGGCGAGCTGGCGATTCGTCGCCGGCTGGGCCTGCGCGACGCCCTGCGCCGCGCCGGCCAGACCGCCCTGGAGCGAGGCTGCTCGGCGGTGACCATCGGTGGCGATCTCTACGAGCACGACCGCGCCGGGGCAGCAACCGCGGCGTTCCTGGTGGAGACGTTTGCCGCCTGGCAGCCGATGCAGGTGCTGCTCGCGCCCGGCAACCACGACGCGCTGCTCACGGGGTCGATCTACAGCCGCACGGAATGGCCGGCCAATGTGCACCTCTTCTCCAGCGAGACGCTGTCTCCCCATCAGCTTGCCGACGGCCTCACCGTCTGGGGGTTGGCTCACCTCGAGCCCGCCTGGCAGGGCGACCCGCTGGCGAGCCCAGCGGGCAGTGGCGATGGCGGGGTCCACCTGGCGCTGTTCCATGGCGCGGAGCTCGGCTCTCGGCCTGACGGCAAGTCGATCCATGGCCCATTCCGGAGCGCTGACATCAGGGCTCGGGGCTTTGCCGCGGCGCTCTGCGGTCATTACCACCGGCGGCGCGTCGACGAGGCGTCCGGGCTGCTCTACCCGGGCAGCCCGGAGCCGCTGACCTTCGACGAGGACGAAGCGCGAGGACCGGTGATCGTCAGCATCGCTGGGGACGGCACGGTGGACTACGAGCCCCTCGCGGACAACCGCTGGCACGCCTGCACAGCCGTCGCGGAGGTCGGAGACGCCCGCAGCCTCGGCGACGTCCTGCAGGCGGCGTGCGCGGCGGCGGCGGTGGCCTGTGGGGGTCGCGATCCGGACCGCACCATGCTTCGCGTCGACCTTCGCGGCCAGATCGACCAGGCGGTCCCGGCGGACACGTTCACCGTCGAGACTGCGGTCCGCGACGGATGCGGTGTCGCCGGCGTCCGCGTCCGTGACCTCACCAGCCCGGCGCTGAGCGTGGCGGCGATCGGCGCTGAGGCAACCGTGCGCGGCGCCTTCGCCCGGGCCGTCGCCGAGGCTGCTGAGGGTGCCGGGGACGACGAGCAGCGCCTCCTCGACGATGCGCTCAGATACGGCCTCCAGGCTCTGGGCGGCGCCGAGGTCGGGCTGCGATGAGGTTTGAGCGGCTGGAGGTCGGTGGGTTCGGCCGGCTGCGCGATGTCGAGCTCGAGTTCGATCCTCGCCTGACGGTGATCCTCGGAGAAAACGAGTCAGGCAAGTCCACAGTGCAGCGGGCGCTCCGTGCTGCGCTGTACGGCCTGGATGCCGGAGGCCCCGGACGGCCCACGGAGCGCAGTGATTGGGCTCGCTGGGCGCCCTGGAGCGGGGATGGATATTCGCTTGTGCTCACCTATGCGCTGGCGGGTGGACGGCGCCTGCGCGTGGCGCGCCGGCTCGAGCAGCGCGACCACACCTGTCAGGTCGCCGAGATCGGTGGCGGTGACGTCACCGCCGAGCTTCGCACCGGACGGGCAGTGTCGCCGGGGCTGGCTCACCTCCACATCGATGAGGCGGTGTTCTGCGCCAGCGCCTGTGTTGGCGAGGATGGCCTGCGACTTGGTTCGCTGGACACCCCCGGCGCGCGTGCGGCCGAGGTGCAGGAGGCGATCGAGCGTCTTGCCGATTCCGGGGAGGCGACCACAGCGGCGCAGGCGCTGGCTGCAATCAACGACGCCATTGCCCGAGTCGGGTCGGAGCGCCGCTCGGCCAGCCCACTTGGTCGGGCAATCGGTCGCCTTCGCCAGCTCGACGTTCAGGTGGATGACGCGCGCCGGCGTCTGTGGGCGCTGGCGTCCGAGGAGGAACGGCTGCGCTCGCTGGACGCCACGGCCGCCACCGCCGAGGAGCGCCGGCGTGAGGCAGAGCGGCGCTGGCTGCTCGGACGGCTGGCGGCCATCGCCGCTCAACGTGCCGAGCTCGAAGCAATGGCGGCAGAGGCCGCTCAGGTCGCCGCCGAGGTCGAGGCCACAGCCCACCTGGCCTCCTTCCCGCTCGACGCCGAGGAGCGGGTCATCCTGCTCTCCGCCGAGGTGCAGGAGACGCGGCGCACTGCCGACGAGGCCCAGGCACGAGCCGGCGCGGTTGCCCATGCGCTCAACGACGTGCGCAGGCGCCGCAGTGAGATCTCTGCCGGTCTGCGTGCGCTGAGCCACACACCCACGGTGGACGCGGCGGCGTCTGCCGAGGCGGCCGACGTCGACCGCCGACTCGCCGAGACCATGGCCGGCCGCAATCGCGCCGCCGAGCTGGCAGCCGCGATGGGACGACGGGATGCGCTACGGCGGGAGATCGCCGCCACCGGGGTGGCTGGTGCCAGCGCCGCGTCGGTCGAGGCCGCCATCGAGCTGGTGACCGCCGGGCGACGCGGAGGACCGCGGCGCGCGTCCAGGGTGGCGGCGACCGTCGTCCTCCCTGGTGGAGCGGTGATCGCGGCCATCTCCCTGGCCTCTCATCACAGCCTGGCTGCGGTGATCGCGGCCGGCCTCACCGTGCTCGCGGCGCTCGTCGTGCTCGGCATCGACCGGGTGAGCGCGGGCGAAGCCGAGCAGACGCGGCGGCGCCTGGCTCGACTCTGCCCGGGGGTGGCCCTGGACGAGGAGGGACTCGAGCGCCTCGCCGAGGGCCTCCCGCGGGTGCGTGCCCTGCTGGCAGAGCTGCAGCGCGAGGAGGTTCGCGTCGAGACGCTCGCAGCCGAGGTGGAGGAAGCCGACACCCGCCTGCAGGAGCTGGCCCGACGGGCCCTGTCGCTTGCCGAGCGATGCGATCTGCCGGTGCCTCGCTCCCGGTCGAGGCCGGCGGGCGCAGAGGAGACGGTGCGGGCGGTGCTCGCCGCTGTCGCCGGCGCCGTGGGCGTTGGTCAGCGGCGTCACGAGCTGGAGGCCGAGGACTCCGAGATGGAGCGACGCGAGCGAGACCTCGATCAGGTCGTCGCCGAGGCAGCGCAACGTTCCCGCATCGCCGACAGCTCGCTCGCCCATCTCCGGCGGGTTCTCGACGGGGCCGGTGTCGATGCCTCGCTGGACTCTGGCGAGGCGGTTCTGGTGTTCCGCGGCGCCTGCTCGGCTCGGCGTCGGCACGATCTCGCCTGGCGACGTCTCAAGGACCTGCAGCGGCGTGGCGCGCTCGGCGGTGACCGAACCTCGCTGGTGCGGCTGGCCGGCGAGCTCGAGAGCCGGCTGTCCAGCCGCGGAGGCGACCCGGCTGAGGTGGCGGAATCCCAACCGCTCGACCACTCCCGCCTTCAGGACCTGGAGATGGAGGCCGAGCACGCCCGTCAGGGAGCCGTGGCCGCGTCGACGGCTGCGACCGCGCTGCGGGCGCGGCTCGGAGAGATGCGCGGCAATGTGCCATCCCTCGCCGACCTCGTCGACGAGCGCGCCGCGTGCGCCGCGGCGCGCGACCGTGGCCTCGAGCAACTCGCCGCCCTGCGTCGCGCGGCAGGACTCATCGAGGTCGCCACCCGGGCCATCCACCATGACCTGGCCCCACGCCTGGCGTCATCGGTCGCCGAACGGCTTGCGCTCATGACCGACGGCCGCTACAGCGCGGTCAACGTGGACACTGCTCACTTCGAGGTCGCGCTGCTGGGGCACGACCGCCCCGACCTGGTGCCGCTCGACCTCCTCTCGCACGGGACCCGCGACCAGGTGTCGCTGCTCCTACGGCTGGCCCTTGCCGAGGTCCTCAGTGGCGGCGGCGAACCGGTGCCGCTGCTGCTCGACGAGCCGTTGCTCAGCGCCGATCCCCATCGGCGCGCCCTGGCGCTGCGGTTCCTGTGGAATCTGTCTGCCACCAACCAGGTGATTCTCAGCACCTCGGACCCCACAGTGGTGTCCTCACTTCACGAGGTGTGCGCGGGCGACACGGTGCGGGTGCTGTCACTGGCGCCGGCCGCGGCCATGTTCGAGACCATGGGGCGCGCGGTGCCGGCAGCGGCGTCGCGGCCCCTCTAGTCAGTATGGAAGCTGGCCGGCCATGAAG
>JAEKNN010000066.1 GCA_016464795.1 Candidatus Amunia macphersoniae
ACCAAGCCGCCCTCGACCTCAGCCAAGAAGGTTCAATCGGTGTATCGAGGCTAAGTGGAAGCCGGGAGCGCCGACACCGAGCAGGCCGAGACGGGCTTCGTCTAAGCGCAGCAGGGCGAACTCGCCGGGACGATGATGTTCGAGCACAGCGCCGGGGATGCGCTGATAGAACCCCAGGGACTGTTACGTCTTCGACTAGCAAGGTCACGCCTTCCAACCACACCTTCACCTGGTTGGTCTGCCCATGGTCTACATCCCCCCGGCAATGTGGAGAGTCTCGCCGGTGACATTGCCGTTGGCCGACGACGCCAGAAAGACGATGGCCGCGGCGATCTCATCGGGGCGGGTCAGCCGGCCGGTGCAGCTGTGGCCGGCGATGGTGTCTCGGACCTCTTGGGGCATCATCTGAAGGTTGCGTTCGGTGGCCACGAGGCCGGGCATGACCACGTTGACCAGGATCCCGGCCGGTCCCAACTCCCGGGCCAGGCTGCGGGCAAGCCCGTGAAGGCCGGCCTTGGCCGCCCCGTAAGCGGCCTCACCGACCATCCCGTAGTCGACCGAGCCGGAGGAGACCAGCACGATCCGGGCCCCAGGTCGGTTCCGCATGACCGTTACGGTGGCCTGGAGAGTGTGAAACACCCCGTCGAGACCGGTGCGCAGGCTGCGTTGCCAGCCGCTCGGGTCCAGATCCTCGAACGCAGGGGGAGCCCAGGTCGGTGCTCCCCACTCCACCGCGTTGGCCACCACCACGTCGACGCCATCCCAACGTTCCATGACCGTCGCCACGGCGCCGTCGATGGTTGCCTTGTCCCCTAGGTCGTAGGCGACAACCATGGACTGGCCGCCAGCGGCCTCGACCTCCTTGGCGGTCGTCTCCGCTCCCTCACGGTTGGTGTGGTAGGTGAGCGCCACCCTCGCTCCTTCGGTACCGAAGGCGATGGCGGTGGCCCGGCCGATGCCCGAGGTCGCCCCGGTGACGAGCACAACGTGGTCTTGCAGTCCAAACTCCATGGCCTGGCTCCGATCAAGTAGTAGATCAACACCATAGAGCTATACCAGGGTACCTGTCAAGCTATACCAGGGTAGCTATCCAGCATGTAGCAGCACCAGGGCCGGATAGGCTGAGTTCGTGACCAAGCATGGGGCGCTGCCCGAACCCGCCACCGACGATCTCCGTGACATCAAAGAGGTCGCCCAGCTGATGCTGGCGTTGGCCGAAACGCTCCAGGCCGGCTTCTCGGCCATGGCCGCTCAGTTCGGGCTCACCGCCGCCCAGGCCAAGCTGTTGCTCAACGTGACCCCAGGGGCGGCGCTGTCCATGCGAGCCTTGGCTGAACGGCTCGACTGCGACGCGTCCAACCTGACCGGCCTCGTCGACCGCCTCGAGGCCCGAGGGGCGGTTCGTCGCCAAGTAGACACCGCCGACCGGCGCATCAAGGTGCTGGTCATCACCGACGAAGGATGCCGGGTACGAGACCACTTCTGGTCGGGCATGGTGGCCAGCGCCGGCCCATTCGCTCAGCTCAGCAGCCACCAGGTCCGCCAGCTACGCGACCTTCTCCGGGCTGTAGCGCCCCCCTCATACTGACCTGCCAGGCCCTCAACCTAACCTTAGCTAAGCTAAGCTAAGCTAAGCTAAAGGGGGTGATCCGCCGACTCCTCATGTGACCCCCACGACGGCCGCGATTGCGGATGGCCTGGAAAGGTGCTGCTGCCACCCAGCGCCAGCACGGTTCGCCGGCTCACGCGAAGGATATCCGCCACGGTCCGCACGGCCGGTGGGCCTCGGCACGCCGCCCGCTTGCCCCCAGTCGGTGCCTACGCCCAGGCTCTCCCCACCTACTACTGACAACTTCGTGCTGAGCTCCGCTGACAACTCGGGTACGAGGTCACGTCCAGGTGACAAAGACGCGAGAAGGGCAGTTATCGCGTCTTGGTCCACCAAATGGTCCCACCCTCCAGCTACCGTCAGGCCATCCACGACCCGGGCCAGGAGGTCTGCGATGGATTCTGACGACGAGCGGGACCCGCCGATCTTTGCGCCGCCAGTCACCTCGATGGTTCCGGCCGCCGATTCGAACGGTGGCCGGGGGTTGCCGCCCGAGGTTCGCCGTCTGGCCGCCCAGGCCCTCGAGCTTCAGGCCAACCGGCGGTCGGTCAATACCCGCCGGGCGTATGAGGGTGACTTTGCCCACTTCGCGGATTGGTGCTCGACCATGGCCCTCGACCCGCTCCCGGCCAGCCCTGAGGCCGTGTACCTGTACCTGACGGCGCTGGTGGCCGATGACAACGCCGCTGGGTATGCGGTGGCCACGTTGGAGCGGCGGTTGGCGGCCATCACCTATGTCCATGAAACGAGCGGCCATTCGGCCTCCCCGGCTCGTCATGTCCGGGTGCGGGAGCTGATGGGCGGTATCCGTCGAACCCACGGCAGACCGCAGGTCAAACGGGATCCGCTGACCACCGCCCAGCTGGCCACCATGGTCGAAGCGTTGGATGTGGCCACCATGGCCGGTCTGCGGGACCGGGCGCTGCTGTTGGTCGGCTACGCCGGCGCGTTCCGCCGCTCCGAGCTCGCCTCCCTCACCGTCAGCCAGATAGCCAGGCGGGGCGATGGGTACGTGGTGGCGTTGGTGCGGAGCAAAGACGACCCCGAAGGCCGGGGCCGCAGCGTGGGGATCCCGGCGTTTCCCGGCTCGCCGCTGTGCCCCGTCACCGCCGTCGACACGTGGATGACCGCTGCGAGGATCACGGCCGGGCCGATCTTCCGGAAAGTCACCCGCTACCAGACGGTCACCAAAGACGCGCTGTCCGCGTCGGCGGTGGCGCTGATCGTCAAACGGGCCGCCCAGGGCGCCGGGCTACCACCGCTGCTCCTCGCCGGGCACTCGCTTCGCGCCGGGCATGCCACCACCGCGGCCGGCAACGGCGCCCCCGATCGGACCATCATGCGCCAGACCGGCCACAAAAGCGTCGACACCCTGGAGGGCTACATCCGCACAGCCAACGTCCTCGACGACAACTCCGCCCGCTATCTCAACCTGGAGGCAACCCGGTGACCGGCAACCCGGTGAGCGCCCCCGAACCGCTCCCCCGACCGCCCCGCAAGCCGACGACGACGTCCCGGTTCGGTGTCAGCCGTCGCGAAGGCCACGATGCCACCGAGTTCTACCAGCGATTCGCGGCGCCGCCCATCAGCGACGACGACACCGTCTGCCATCCCGATGACCGGGCCGCCGTCGACCAGATCCTGCTCGGCGACATCCGCGACCAGCCCGGCACCGTCGCCCCGAACTCGGTGGCGCTGGTCGTCACCTCCCCGCCGTACTACTCCGGCAAGGAATACGAGACCGCCATCGGCCAAGGCCACGTCCCGGCCACCTACCGCGACTTCCTGGCCATGCTCACCAGCGTGTTCGCTACCTGCGCCACCGCGCTCGAGCCGGGCGGGCGGATCGCCGTCAACGTGGCCAACCTGGGCCGGAAACCGTACCGGAGCCTGTCCGCCGACGTGATCGGCATCCTCGAGGTCGAGCTCGGGTTGCTGCTACGCGGCGAGGTCATCTGGCAGAAAGCGAAAGGAGCGGCCGGGAACTGCGCGTGGGGCACCTACCAAAAGCCCGGCGACCCGGTCCTGCGAGACCTGACCGAGCGGGTCATCATCGCCTCCAAGGGCCGCTTCGACAGGGCCATCCCCCCATCGGTCAGAGAACGAGACCGGTATCCGTCGAAGGCGACGATCTTCAGAGACGAGTTCCTCGAAGCGACCGTCGACGTGTGGGAGATCCCACCGCAAAGCGCCACCCGGGTCCGACACCCCGCCCCCTTTCCTGTCGAGCTGCCACAGCGGCTCATCGACCTCTACACCTACCAAGGTGACCTGATCCTCGACCCGTTCATCGGATCAGGGACCACCGCGGTCGCCGCTCTGAGAACCGACCGTCACTTCGTCGGCTACGACACCGACGCCGACTATGTCGCCGCCGCTCTTGACCGGGTCGAGGCCGAACGGGTCCGTCTTCTCAGCGAAGCCGGACGCGACGGTTACCTCGGCCGTCCTGTTCTCCCGGCCACCAAGGAGCCCTCCGACCCCGATGAGCACTTCCAGGCCCGAGGGGTGCGCGAAGGGCGCCGGGCCCGGGAGCTAGCCGAGTGGGTACTCGAAGAGTCCAAGTTCATCAATATCCGACCGAAGCAGCGACTCGACGCCGGGGTGGAGGTGAACTTCGTCGCCGACGACCAGGCCGGAAACGAATGGCTCTTCGACGTGTCGGGGGCGTTCACGTCCACCCGGGCGGGCCTGCAACGCACCGACACCCTTTGGAAAGCGCTCGGAAAAGCCACCGTGGTCCACGAGACTCAGGCCGGGGCCCGCTACGTGCTGCTCACCACCGAAAAACCGGTCTCGAACAGCGCTGGTGGCCGGGCCCTCGCCGCGGTGGTCGGCACCAAGAACAAGCCGGTCTACGACGTGATCGGCCTTCGCGACCCTGATGACCTGGGTCGACTTGGCGAGTACGGCCGGGCCCGAAGGCAGTCTCGTCGATCATGAGTGTCTACGACCCCGCCCTCCCCCAGCCCCGTCGAGTCGCCTACGCCCTGGTCCTCGGCGAAGAAGGAGTCGCCTGCGTCGCCGAGGACACCCAGGTCCTCACCAGGGTCGTGATCTTCAACCTCGTGGCCCAGTCGCGTCCCGGCCAGATCGACGACGGCCAGCTGCAGCGAATCCGAGCCGCCCTCACAGCGGAGGACTGGCAGGAAGCCATCGTCGCCTGGATGGACGCTACCGGGAAACAGCTCAACATCTTCGACGACGAACCAGTCTGGACCGACGTCTCCCTCGACGCCGAACGCCTCCGTCTCGAGCTGCCTCTCTCCCCCATCTTCGCTGAGCCCTCCTGATGGCCCGTGCCCGAACCTGGTAACCGAGCCGTCAAAGACGGGGCCATCAACGCTTTCAGGGTCCCCGGTTGGCGGTCTGAGTGTCTTCACAGCGTGCGCCATGGCGTTGACCTGTCATGCGTTGGGACCGCCAGTCGGCCCGGGTTCGAGGCTGGCGGCGAGCTTGTACAGCTCGGGTAGCGCCCTGCGGTCTTTCGGGCGGTTCGCCCACTGTTTCGAAGCGATGATGTCGGCCAGGCCGGCCACACGGATCGACAGGTTGGCGGACTGGATCTGTTGGGCGCCCCCGGTCAGGTCCTCGTAGCTGAGACGTCGGCCATCCCGGGCGGGCATGTCCACCAGCACGTCCATGTTCCCGGCGTCGGTCCGCCAGGTCGAGATCTCCAGGCGGGAAAGTGTGTGGGCGTCGAGTTTCACCGGCAGGAGCGCAGCTTCAGCGTCGGAGAGACCTTCGACGCTGAGTCGGGCTCCAAGCTCCCGCATAGCGTCTCCCAGCCGGTCCAGGTTCCCTTCGAGGCGGCGCACCAGACAATCGAAGTCCCGTGTCGGTCGGATCGCCCCATAGGCAATGGCGGCGACACCGCCGACGACCAGATACTCGACGCCATGTCGGTCCAAAACCTCTACCAGCCGGGCGACGTCCGGTTCGGCCGGTCAGGCGAGCTGGTCGACAACCGCCCGGTCGACAGGTCGGTCGGCCTCGACTTCAGCGAGGAAGGCCAGCACCTTTTCCTTCGTGTCTAACCGACGCCCATCCATCGTGACCGACACGTCATCGGAGGTACGAGGAGGCGCGGCCCGGACCGCCTTGTCCAACTCCTCGAAAGTGAGCGTCGGCTCCACCAGCCCAGAGTATCAGCGCTCCAGGGGTGGTCTAGCTGCCGGTCTCGTGCTGTGGGAGCTTCCAACGGGCGCGCTTGACACCACAGACCTGCTCTGGTGTAATCAGAGATATGAATACATCGGCTGCGTCTGAGGTAACCAGGAGGGTGGGGATCTCGGCGGCCGATGCTCATCAGGCAGCCAGGATCTCGTATCGGCAGTGCGACCACTGGGCTAGGCGTGGCTGGGTACGTCCTTCGGTCGACCCAGGGGAAGGCCGATCGGGACGCCGGGTCTATGCCGCTGCAGACATCGTCCGCCTGGACCTTCTCCGTCACCTCGCTGAGGCAAGGGTCAATACGGCGACCGCCGGTCCGGTGATCGCACAGTTCACGGTTCCTGCTGGGGACATCCGCGTGTTGTGGGGGCCGCTTGGTGGAGACCCGGGACTGAGCGTCGTTCCGGCCGACGCGGCGTTGGCTCGGGTCGAGGCGGGCGACGGATGGGTTGTCTACAACCCAGCGCAAGCACGAGTGCGGGCCCAGGTGCTGATGGCCCAGGTTGGGGCAGACGACGCTGAGAGCGCCGGTGCAGGCATGCCAGCCGTGAGGCTGCGGTCGGTGGGGAGGTCAGCGTGAACCTGTTCCCGCTCGATGATGGATCGGAGGACGGGCCGCTGTATGAGGGTGACCTGGACACCGATCCGGTGTCGGAATCCCAGGCCCGGGCCTCTCGGGACGGACGTGAGTTCGATCTTGATGCTTTCGCCTACCTGGAACAAGCGGGCGCCACCATCGTGGAGCGTTATGTCCGTGTGGACGGCTATCCCCTTGATGCGCTCGTCGAAGGGCTCAACGGTGCCCGCTTCTACGTTGACGCTCATGGCAGCCCG
Source organism: Candidatus Amunia macphersoniae (assembly GCA_016464795.1). Taxonomy (GTDB): domain Bacteria; phylum Chloroflexota; class Dormibacteria; order Aeolococcales; family Aeolococcaceae; genus Aeolococcus; species Aeolococcus macphersoniae. Next base: position 6,617 of record JAEKNN010000066.1, read on the forward strand.
GACCGTACGGTGCGGCCCCAGGCCGGCATGCGCCGGCAGGACACGGTCCTCAAGTTCGGCTACAAGGCTTTGTACCTGGCCAAACAGGGTGTCGCCCAACCGTTATTGCTCATCACCTCCCACATGCCCTCCGCCCACCTTTCAGCCGGTCGAATCCTCCGGGACCTGGCCAACACGGGCGCCTTGTGGGACGCCGCTGCGGTGACCGGCGACTTGGCCGGATTCCAGCGACTCCACCAGTACTTCACCTCCACGCCCCCGTGCGATCAGCCGATTCCCGCCCCGTGGCGAGAGACCGTCACCCAGCTCACACTGGATGCCGTCGACCCGCTCGGTGATCCGGAGGAGTTCTGATGCGCGAACGTCGACCCTCGGACTGGATCGTTGACCTGACAGACCGTCATGGCCTGGAGGGCCAAGTAGGCGCCGCGCTCGACGTCCACCAATCCTTTGCCCTCCTCCAAAGCTCAACGAACAGTTTCAACAAGCTCGACTACCAACTGGTCGGTCCCGGCGGTCGACTCTGCGAGCTGGAGCTCAAAGCCAAACGCCAACCCCTCTCCCCCGGATGGAGGCGACTACGACCCGACGTCGACCCCGCCGACCTGTTCGTCCTCGACGAGCTCGCCCTCCGCAAGATCGTCGACGCTGGCCGTTACGCGTTCCTGCTCGTCCGGGATCTCCCTCAAGACCGCTGGTGCCTGTGGTCCGCCGGCCACCTGATCGTCGCCAGTCGTGTCCGTCATGGCCGCCAGCTCACCACCACGACCGTGTCGACCGTCAAAGGCAAGCTCGTCTTCGACCTGTCCGAAGCCGACACCTTCAAGAGTCTGTCCACCGCCCTTGACACCGCAGCCGCCACGGTCAGGTCCCTCGAGACCAGATGGACCGACATCGCCCCATGGCCACAAGGAGGCCGAACCAGATGGACCGACATCGCCCCATGGCCACAAGGAGGCCGAACCGGATGACCCAGCCCACCAGCCATCCCAATGTCTTCTACACCATCGACGAAGCCCGACACGCCGTCATACGTTCCGCCGCTATCTGCCTGCGAGGCACCGCCGGCCGTCCGCCCCGGTTGGTGGCCGCCATTCTGACCGGCGCCACCAGCCGGTCACGGTGGAACAACAGCGACCGCAGCATCGCCGTCCGCCACCGCCTCAACCTCGACCAGGTTACCGCCGCCGGATTCGGATGGGTCATCGACGAAGAGCTCCAAGGCATCCTCTCCGCAACGGGCCTCGACACCTACGAGCTGCACGACATCGACCTGATCATCGACATGGCCGGCCCCTTGGACCCCAACGAGCTGACCGCAGCAGCCTGAGACCTGGCGGACCCATACGCAGATCGATGTCTCGGGCAGGGTGGTCGCTCGGTGTCAGACGGCGATCTGCACCATCCGCGACCGCGCGGTCCACAAGCGCGATGCTTGTCCCATGCAACCGCTCGATCGGGTGACCACAACCGAGGCCGCCAAACTCACCGGACGTTCCATTGATGCGGTGCGAGCTGCCATACGACGCGGCTCGCTTTCCGCCTCGAACGTACGAGGCCACTGGTTGATCGAGAGCGAGGCCGTGATCCGTTGGGACAAGCGCACTCGACGGCAGCCGGCCTACCGTCGACCGTCTGCTCACGAGCGCTCTGCAGAGATCATTGGGATCTACTACTCCGTTTCCGCTCACGAACTGGCCAGCCTTGCAGGCATCCACATTGGCAACGCCCGCAAGCACCTAACTCTCCTCGCACAGGAAGGCCGAGTTCAGCGACTCGAGGGAGACCAGTGGGTCCTGACCGTCGATCAGGAACAGGGAGTCGCCTAACGAAGCGCCCGATGTTTGTGCCGCTCGTTCGAGGGCGGACATGCAACGAGGACCGGTTGGAGCCGGTCCTCGTGCGTACGTTCCAGCGACCCAGGCCTACCCAGCCCGTCACACAGAACTAGCGATTGGGGTCATCGTACCCCGTGGCGGGCGCCAAGGGAAGTCTTGAGGCCGTTGGATTTTCTTCGACGCGCCTCAAGGAGGCCCCGATGGCAATCTCAACGCTCGACACCACCGTTCCTTCTGACCTCGATGCTCGTTGGCGGCCGTGGGCTGCCTGCGCCCACCTCGGCCCCTCCCCGTTCTACGGCCGGGGACTGAAGGACCTCTGCGCCGACTGTCCGGCCTCGGAGCCGTGTCTGTGGGCGGCTCTGGCCCTCGAGGCTGTTGTCGGCTACCACTACGGCATCTGGGGCGGCACGGCCGCTCTGCGCCGCCAGCGGATCGTCGAGTGGTTCGGCCCCGAGGTCGACTACCACGCCTGGTATGTCAGTGTCGTCGACGCCTGGGTTCCGCCCGCTGCCGGGCCTGGCGGCCTGTGACTCTCACCGCCGCCCCGCCGGTAGCGAGACGGTCCTCCCGTCGTGGCGGGAACCGTCTCGGCCCGGATCACCCCTACCGGCGTTGGGCCCCCTCCTACGAGCGCCGCCGGGCGCTCGGGCGCTCCCCTGAACGCCACGACCGCAACCAGCGGACCCGGACGATACGGGCCATCGCCCTGGCCCAAGAACAAGGCGTGCTGTCCCAGGTTCTCGCCGCCGCCCTCCTGGCGCTGTGTGAGATGGCCGACGCGACCATGGCGCCGATCTTCCCGAAACTGTCCACCATCGCCCGCAAAGTCCTCGGCACCGACCACTACACCGACCCCGACGACAACCCCGACGATAACCCCGGCGACGCCTCGACGAGCGGGGAGCGGACCGCGGGCCGGTGGATGCACGACCTCAAAGGTCTCGGCTGGTTGCAATGGCAGAACCGGTCGATCTCCAAAGACGCCCAAGCGCAGGGAACGTCGAACCTGTGGCGGATCATCATCCCCGACGACCTCCGCCACATCCTCGTCGACCAAGAAGACGCCGCCCGCAGCCGTACGAATACCGCCAAGACCAGACCCACCCCCAAAGCCCCCCAGAACCGACGACCGGTCGACCACAGCGAACAGACCGGCCGGGCCGCCCGGGGCTCCCACCGTCTCAACGACCTGCGCCGCAGCCATCCCTGCCCGGCCGGCTGTACCAACGGCTGGCTCGACCCCACAGACGGCGGCCCCGTCGTCCGCTGCGGGCGCTGTGGGGGCACCGGCCACGCCGCCGACCTCGCCCCCCCCTAAACCCCCGCCGGCCACCGAGGCGCCCGTCCACCGGACTGGCCCGCCCACTCCCCCGCCCGGCCAGCACACAACCCAGCCCAACCACCCGCACCAGGGGCCACCGTATGGTGGCCCCGGCCCCGCGCCCCCACTCACAGCCCCCCCGCGCTCCCGCCCCCCCCACCCTCTTACGCACGGCCAAGAATGGCGGTCATATTCACGGCCACCCCTGGCCGTCAGCCCCACCTACTACGTAGGTGTTAACCCTCCACAACCGAAAACCGGAACGTGGCTCACGCCGCCTGCCGGCCCCTCCCCGCCCCTAACAACCCCTGCTCACGTCACGCGGACGGTCATGTGCGACACGGCGCCATAGGCGCCTATGCGTTCCACCAACCCGCCTGGCGGCGACCCACGCCCTCTCGCTCGCCGGCAGGCTCACCGAACCACTGTGTGACCGGCTCACACCCCAAAAAGCGGCACTAATCAAAGAGGGGTCGTGTTAGCCGGCCCGGCGGCCACGGAGCGTGACATCTCGGGTCCCGGCTACGCCTCGTCCAACAAACCCTGGCGCCCGTAGCCGGTCGTGGAGCTGCCCGGCGCCGGGCAACACAATGCCCCCACCGACAATGGGCTCCGACGCAATAACCCAACACCCCGCCAAACCCCAAGACGGGACAACACCCGGCAGTCACGCCACACAATGCGTCCACCGGATCATCTCGGGACCATGGCCAGCATTTCAGGTAGAGGGCATGCCCTGTCTCCGCCGACGGGCGACCAGGAAACCGACGGCGGCAAAAGCGGCAATAGGCGGGTCGACAACGCCCGCTAACGCCACACCGACGAACGCCCAGAACAAGCCCTCTCCGACCGACGCCGGAACCCTGGCATGAACCACCGGGAACCACTTGCCTTCGGCGGAGCCCACCTGAGGGTGACCACCCGACCGACAGAAAGAAGACCGTCATGGACACCGTCGCCGCGTTGAGAACCGCTATCGCAAAGGTCGCTCCCTGACCATGGTGGCCGTTAGGGTCCACCGCAAAATAAGGTGATTATTAGGTTCGTATATGGGGAAGAAT
>JAEKNN010000045.1 GCA_016464795.1 Candidatus Amunia macphersoniae
TCATGAAGGGCAAGGATCCGCGGGACGCGCACTTCATCACCAGCCGCATCTGCGGCATCTGCGGTGACAACCACGCCACCTGTGCCACCTATGCGCAGAACATGGCATTCGGCATCCGCCCGCCCGCCATCGCGGAATGGATCGTCAACCTCGGCGAGGCTGCCGAGTACATGTTCGACCACAACATCTTCCAGGACAACCTGTTGATGGTCGACTTCTGCGAGCAGATGGTGAAGGAGACCAATCCCAGCGTCCTCGCCAAGGCCGAGAACACGCCTTCGCCCCACGCCGGCGACCACGGCTACCGGACCATCGCCGACATCATGCGCGCGCTCAACCCCTTCACCGGGGAGTTCTACCGCGAGACGCTGCACGTCAGCCGCTACACCCGTGAGATGTTCTGCCTGATGGAGGGACGGCACGTCCATCCATCGACCCTCTATCCCGGCGGTGTGGGCACGGTTCCCACCCAGCAGCTCTTCACCGATTACCTCGTGCGCCTGATGAAGTACGTGGAGTTCATGAAGAGGGTCGTGCCGCTGCACGACGACATCTTCGACTTCTTCTACGAGGCCCTTCCGGGCTACGAGGAGGTCGGCCGCCGGCGCATGGACACAGTGTGCTGGGGATCGTTCAACGACCCCGCCGAGTGCGACTACACGTACAAGCGCATGGGTGAGTGGGGGCGGGCGATGTTCGTCACCCCCGGATGCGTGGTTGACGGCAAGCTGGTCACCACCGACCTGATCGATATCAACCTCAACATCCGCATCCTGCTCGGCCACTCCTACTACGACGACTGGGAGCAGCAGGAGACCTTCGTCTCCAAGGATCCACTTGGCAACCCCGTCGACAAGCGCCACCCGTGGAATCAGACCACGCTGCCCCGGCCGCAGAAGCGCGACTTCGACGACAAGTACAGCTGGGTGATGTGCCCGCGCTGGCTGCACAACGGCGAGCATCTCGCCATGGACACCGGTGGTGGCCCGTTCGCCCGCCTGCTGGCGACATCGTTGGCTGGGCTCGTCGACATCGGCTACATCAAGGCCACCGGCCACAGCACCAAGATCTACCTGCCCAAGACGCAGACCAAGCCCGAGGTCGAGTTCGAGTGGCACGTGCCCAAGTGGAGCAACGCCATCGAGCGTGACCGCGCTCGAACCTACTTCCAGGCGTACGCGGCAGCGGCAGCGCTTCACTTCATCGAGAAGGCGTTCGAGGAGCTGCATGCGGGTCGCACCGACACCTTCACCCCTTTCGAGGTGCCGGACGAGGCGATCGGATGCGGTTTCCACGAGGCCGTCCGTGGGGTACTCTCGCACCACGTGGTGATTCGCGAGGGCAAGATCGCCAACTACCACCCGTACCCGCCAACCCCGTGGAACGCCACCCCGCGCGACAGCTACGGGACGCCGGGTCCGTACGAAGACGCTGTGCAGAACACGCCGATCTTCGAGGAGAACGGTCCCGACAACTTCAAGGGCATCGACATCATGCGAACCGTGCGCAGCTTCGACCCCTGCCTCCCGTGTGGGGTGCACATGTACCTCGGCGACGGCAAGGTGCTGGAGCGCAAGCACTCGCCCACCTTCGGCGGCACCCACTGACAACCGCAACAGCCGGGCCGACGCCCCGCGGCTCTGACGCAGAGTTCGCGGGGCGGATGGCCCGGATCGACGAGCTCGTCGGGGAGCTGACGCAGCTCCCCGACGCAGCCGTCCGGACGCGCGTCGAGGAATTGGTGGGAGCCGTCCTCGAGTTGCACGGTGATGCGCTTCGCCGGATGCTCGACCTGGTCGCCGAACAGCCGGACGGAGGTGCGGCGCTGTTCGGCGAACTCGGCGCCGACGAGCTGGTGCGCAGCGTGCTGCTGGTTCACGATCTGCATCCGATCTCGTTCGCCATGCGCGTCGAGCAGGCGCTGGAGTCGGTGCGTCCGATCATGCATTCGCACAAGGGCGACGTGGAATTGCTCGGCATCGAGGATGACGTGGTCCGCTTGCGGCTGAAGGGCAGTTGTGAGGGCTGCCCGTCATCGGAGCTGACCATGAAGGCTGCGGTTGAGAAAGCCCTCTACGAGGCCGCGCCGGAGATCGCCGGGATCGAGGTGGAGGGTCTCAGCCCACCGCCGCCGGGACCCCCGGTCATCGAATGTCTGGTTCCCCTGCAGATGGCGTCGCCCCGTGCAGGTGCTGCGTCCGGGCCGCGGTGAATCATGGTGAATCCCGGGACTGACGCATCGCTGGAGTCGCTCCGTCGATTCGTCAGAGAACGCGAGCCCGCCGAACGTTGTGAGTTGTGCGCCGCCGGGATCGCCGCGCATCCCCATCATGAGCACCTGCTTGATCCCGTGGCGCGCCAGCTCCAGTGCAGCTGCACGCCCTGCGCGCTCCTGTTTCCGGTCGAGGCGCAGAAACGATTTCGTCGGGTTCCGCGCCGGCTCTGGTATCTCACCGATTTCGTGATGACGGATTGGATGTGGGACTCCCTGGCCGTGCCGGTCAACATGGCCTTCCTGCTCACCAGCGCCCCCTCGGGGGAGCTGCATGCCTACTACCCGAGCCCCGCCGGAGCGACCGAGTCGCTGCTCACGCTCGAGGGCTGGGGCGAGCTCGTCGAAGCCAACCGGGTGCTCTCATCGTTGCTGCCGGACGTGGAGGCGCTGCTGATCAACCGCGTCGGGGAACGGCGCGACTACTTCATCGCACCCATCGATCGCTGTTACGAGCTGGTCGGTCTGCTGCGCGTGTACTGGCGCGGGCTGTCGGGTGGCACCGATGTGTGGGAGCGCGTCGGTGGGTTCTTCGACGAGCTGCACGGTGCCGCACGTGAGAAACCGGCCCAGGGAGTCACCCGTGCCTGACCTGGATTTCGGGGTCGACTCCGTGAAGGCCGTCGAGGGCACGCTGACGCCACTGCTGGAGTTCAGCCTGCACATCGAAGAGGCCGATGGTCGCGACATCGACACCATCGCCCTCAGCTGCCAGATCATGATCGAGGCGGTGCGGCGGCCGTACGCGCCCCATGAGCAGGAGGCGCTCCTCGACCTCTTCGGAACACCGCAGAGGTGGGGCACCTCCCTCAAGACCATGCTCTGGACCCACACCAGCATGGTCGTCCCCGGGTTCGAAGGAACGACAGCTGCCAAGCTGAGCGTGCCGACGAGCTTCGACCTCAGCCTCGCCCCCACCAAGTACTTCTTCGCCCTCGAGGGTGGCGAGGTGCCCTTGACCTTTCAGTTCAGCGGCACGGTCTTCTACCGCGATGCGGAGGCGGCGCTCATGACCGAGCGCATCCCCTGGACCAAGGAGTGCCGATTCCGCATGCCGGTGGCGGTGTGGCGGGAGCTCATCGAGCGCCACTACTCGGACGGCGCGTGGCTCTGCCTCAGCCGCGAGGTCTTCGACAGGCTCTACCGGTACAAGGCCCGTCGTTCAGTGCCCACGTGGGAGTCGATCATCGACGAGCTGCTCGAGAACGCCAGCGACAAGGTGCTGCCGTGAACCGCCAGGTGGTCGACCGTATCGTGGCCGCCACCTTGTATGAGGGCTACCTCCTCTATCCGTATCGCCCGAGCTCGGTGAAGAATCAGGTCCGGTGGACCTTCGGTGGGGTCTATCCGCGTGAGTACAGCGAGGCGGTGCGCGGCGCCGAACCCTGGGTGGCCACCACGGAGTGCCTGCTGCGTGGCGGCGACGATGCCACCGTCGAGGTGACCGTGCGCTTCCTTCACGTGGTCACGCGGGTTGTCGGTCGTCTCGAGACACCCTCGCCCGAGCCACCGGCGGACGGTACAGCCGGGCTCCAGAGAGTTGACGCATTCGAGCTCGACGGTCGAATTCACCGCACCTGGGACGAGGCTGCGGAACGCAAGCTCGACGCCGGCCTGTGCACCGTCGGGGAGCTGCTGCGCGCCCCACGCACACTGGCGCTCACCGTCGACGCGGGGGGCGACGTGGAGTGGCTGCGCGGGGCGGATGGCCTGATCGCCGGCGCCCTGGTGCGCGAGCATCAACCGCTCTGCGTCTCGGCTGACGTCTCCGCTGAGCGGATGACTCCGGACGTTGCCAGGATTCGGGTGTCGATCACCAATGTCACCCCGGTCAGCGATGAGCAGGTGGCCAACCGCGAGGTGGCCCTGCGTCATGCGCTGGTGTCCACCCACGTCGTTCTGGGAGCCGGCGATGGCGGCGGCTGGCTGTCTGTCACCGATCCGCCTCCGGACGCGGTCGAGCTGGCGGCCGCCTGTGTCAACACCGGCCTGTGGCCAGTGCTGGTGGGCGACCCCGGGTCAGACGACACCATCCTGGCCTCGCCGATCATCCTCGAGGATCACCCTCAGGTGGCTGCAGAGTCCGCAGGCGACCTCTTCGACTCCACGGAGATCGACGAGATCCTCTCGCTGCGCATCCTCACCCTCACCGATGTCGAGAAGGCGGAGATGCGTGCCGCGGACGAGCGCGCTCGGGCCATGCTCGACCGCACCGAGTCGCTCACCCAGGACGACTTCATGCGGATGCACGGGACACTGCGGCCGGTGGCGCCGCGCATCGGTGGCCGGCAATGACCGACCACGACCCGTGGGCCGCCGTCGGCGACGATCCATTTGCCCAGCAACCGCGCCGCGAATCGGTGCGGTGGGGGGAGGGGACCCTGCGCGTGGGCGATCGTGTCCGCCTGGCGCCGCGGGGCAATGCCGACGCGCTGGACATGTTCCTGCGCGGCCGCACCGCCACCATCGAGTCCATCGAGCAGGACTACGAGGATGTGGTGTACCTGGCGGTGACCATCGATGACGACCCGGGAGCGGACCTCGGCATGCTTCGCCAGCCTGGGCATCGATTCTTCTTCACGCTCAACGATGTCGAGGCCGTCGCGGGCTGGGAAACCAGCGCCGCTCCCGCCGGGGAGACGCCGTGACGGCGCGGGTGCTGGTCGCCGGCATCGGCAACCTCTTCCTCGGCGACGACGGCTTCGGGGTTGCCGTGGCTCAGGAATTGCTGCGGAGCGGCGCCCTGGTCGACGACGACATCAAGATCGGTGACTACGGCATCCGCGGCTACGACCTCGCGTACGAGATCCTCGAAGGCCACGAGTCGGTGGTGCTGATCGACGCCACCCAGCGCGGGGACGCGCCGGGAACTCTCTACGTCATCGAGGCTGATCCCGATGCCAGCGTGCCGGACCTGGCGGACGAGCCCGACCACGGTCAAGGGGCGTTCCAGGGCCATCTGATGACACCCGCGGCGGTGTTCCACCTGGTGCGCACCATGGGCGGAACCATGGGCCGGGTCCTGGTCGTCGGCTGCGAGCCTGAGACCTTCGGTCCGGAGAACATCGGACAGATGGAGCTGAGCCCGGTCGTCGCCGCCGCCGTTCCCGAGGCGGTCGCGACCGTCGAGCGGGTTGTGCGAGACCTCCTCCCCGATGTCGCCATCCCCGCGGCAGCCGCCGCATTGGATCCGAGTCAGACGGAGGTAAATGCGAGATGAGCTGGTGGGTGTGGCTGTTGATCGCGATCGTGGTCCTGATCGTGCTCGGCGCGACATTGGGACTGAAGGATCTCCGCCGCTATCTGCGGATGCGCACGATGTGAGCGCGCATGGTGAGCGCGCATTCGAGCGCGATGGACAGCTCGTGGCCCGGCGCGGGGGGGCCTGTGATCAACCCGATTCATCCGGCGTGGTCGTGATTGGAACAACTGTCAACACAGTGGAGGTGACGCGATGAAGAAGCTCCTGCTCTTGGTGGTGGTGGCCGTGGCCGGTGCCGCAGCGCTCAGTGGCAAGGACCTGAAGCGATACATCCGCATGCGGACGATGTAGCACGCCGGCCGGGACACGGTGAATCGATGACGGTGACAGCGACGAGCGTGGAGTGTTCGCGCGGGTCGGCAACCGCTGGCGATCGGAGCGAACGACGGCGCTACACAGTGCACGGCGTGGTGCAGGGCGTCGGCTTCCGGCCGTTCGTATGGACGCTTGCCTATCGGCACGCACTCGCCGGCACCGTCTGCAACACCTCGGGGGCCGTGGTCATCGAGGTGGAGGGGGGAAGCGGGCGCCTCGACACGTTCGCCAGCGATCTCGTCGAGCTCGCCCCACCTCTTTCGCGTATCGACGAGGTGACCATGGTGGCCGTCGCCCCGCAGGACGCCGCCGACTTCGTCATCCTCGAGAGCCGCGGGGTCGAGGGAGCGTATCAACCCATCTCACCCGATGCGGCGACCTGCTCTGACTGCGTCCGCGAGCTGTTCGATCCAGCCGACCGCCGTCATCGCTATCCCTTCGTCAACTGCACCAACTGCGGGCCTCGCTTCACCATCATCGAGGACGTTCCCTACGATCGCGCGCTGACCACCATGCGTCACTTCGACATGTGCGGGCCTTGTGCCGCCGAATATGCGGACCCCGCCGATCGTCGCTTTCACGCGCAGCCCAACGCGTGCCCCGACTGCGGCCCCCGCGCCTGGCTCACCGACGCGGCCGGCGTCGAGGCCTCAGGCGACGGCGTTGCCGCCGCGGCCGCTGCCCTGCGGGCTGGTTCGATCGTCGCGGTCAAGGGGCTGGGTGGTTTTCAGCTCGCGGTGCTCGCCCAGGATGAGGGCGCTGTCCGCCGGCTGCGGGATCGCAAGCATCGACCTGCCAAGCCCTTGGCGGTGATGACTCTGGATGTCGACGCCGCTCGAGCGTTCGCGCACATCGACGGAGTCGAGGGTGGCGCGATGGTCAGCAGTGCCCGGCCGATCGTGCTGCTGCGGCGACGTGATGCTGGTGCAGCCGGCGCCATCGCCGGCAGCGTGGCACCCGGCCTGGACGAGATCGGAGTGATGCTCCCGAGCACCCCGCTGCACCACCTTCTCCTCGACCTGGTGCGGGCGCCCCTGGTGATGACCAGCGGCAACGTCAGCGACGAGCCCATCGCCAAGGACAACCACGAGGCCATCGTGCGGCTGGGCGCCATCGCTGACTCCTTCCTTCTCCATGACCGCGAGATCTACGCGCGCTATGACGACTCAGTGGTGAGGATCGTCGACGGTGTCGAGCACGTGGTCCGCCGCGCCCGCGGGTACTGCCCTCTGCCGGTGGCGGTCTCCACCGACGCAACCTCGCCGCCGGTGCTCGCCCTGGGTGCCCATCTCAAGAACACCTTCTGCATCCTCCGCGACGGTCGAGCCTTCGTGGGCCCTCACATCGGTGACCTCGATCACCCCCAGAGCCTGCGCCATCAGGACGAGGCGCTGGCCACCTACCTGCGGCTGTTCCGCACGGCTCCGGGGGTGGTGGCAGCTGACCTGCACCCCGATTACGCCTCGACCCACATTGCCGAGCGGTGGTGGGAGGAGGGCGCTGAGTCGGTGCGGGTGCAGCATCATCACGCCCACATCGCCAGTGTCATGGCAGAGCACCGCCTTCAGGGCAGGATTCTCGGGGTTGCCTTCGACGGCACCGGGTTCGGGGAGGACGGCACCATCTGGGGTGGCGAGCTCCTGCTCTGCGACGAGCTGGACTACCAGCGCGTCGGCCACCTCGCCCCGGTGGTGCAGCCCGGCGGCGATCGCTGTGCCCGTGAGGGGTGGCGCATGGCCATCGCCTACCTGCAGGCAGCCGGGCTCGACGAGGGCCACATCCCGGCCTGGTGGCCACCTGGGGATGATGGCCCTGACGACCGGCGCTGGCGTTTGGTGGGGCGCGTCGCCGCCGCGGGTGGGACCGCCGCCGCCCCGGTCAGCACCAGCGCCGGCCGCCTCTTCGACGCCGTCGCCAGCTTGTTGGGAGTGGCCCATCTGTCCACCTTCGAGGCCAGCGCCGCGATGCGTCTGGAGGCGCTGGCACGGACCTGTCCCTCGGGCTCGGTCGCGGCCATCCCGGTTCACCAGGCCGGCACACCGCTGGTGCTCGATACCCCCGCCCTGGTGGCGACGCTGGTCGAGCAGCGTCGCGCCGGCAGGCACGTGGCGGAGGTGGCCGCGGTCTTCCACGAGAGCCTGGCGGGTGCGGTGGCGTCCGCCTGCGCGGGTCTGGCGTCGGTGACCGGCGTCAGCCGGGTCGCGCTCAGCGGCGGCGTCTTTCAGAATGCTCTTCTGCTGGCTCGCACCTCCGCGCTGTTGCGCGAACTGTCCCTCTCCGTGTTCGTCAATCGAGCAGTTCCTGCCAACGACGGAGGTGTCAGCCTGGGCCAGGCCTTCGTGGCGGCGTCGCGCGCTCGCAAACGCGCGCACAAGCGATCATGATGATGGTGATGAAGAGCGCCGCCGAGGCTGTTGACGTCGACCTCGCTTTCCTGCGCGACGGGGTGGCCGCACGCTGCGCTGCGGGCGACGAATATTTCGCCGCCATCGCGCAGGAGCTGGCCGGCTGCGCCGCCGCCATGGCCGACCGCTTCTTCGCCGGCGCCACCCTGCTGGTCTTCGGCTCCGGAGCCGGAGCCACCGACGCGCAGCACAACTCCGTGGAGTACGTGCACCCGGTGCTGCCCGGCTGCCGAGCGCTGGCGGCGTTGTCGCTGACCAATGATGTCAGCACCGTGACCGGGATCCTGGGAGGCCCCGACCCGCTCGACGTCTATGCGCATCAGCTGCGGGCCCTGAGCCGGCCGGGCGACATCGCGCTTGCCTTCCTGGCGTCGCCCCATGACGGCGCGTCCCTTCGTGGCCTGCGCACCGCGCGCGAGCGCGAGATGCTGACCATCGCGCTGAGCACCGGTGGGACGCCATCCGAGCTGCCTGCCACGCACACCTTCCATGTCGACCACGACGACCCGCTGGTGGCTCAGGAGCTGCACCTCGCCACCTACCACATGCTCTGGGAGCTGACCCACATCGTGCTCAACCACCGCGGGATCGCAGAGGCGCGCAGATGAGCGAGAGTGTCTGCCGCGATCAGGTGTGCATCACCTGCTCCGACCAGTTGCTCGAGGTCGTGGTCACCGCTGTGAGCCCCGATGGCAGCACCGCCATGGCGACGTGCGACGGCGTCGGCTGCGAGGTGTCCATCGACCTGCTCGACGACGTTGTCGCCGGCGAGCACCTGCTTGCCCACGGCGGCGTGGCTCTCCAACGTGGCACCGTGGCGGCAGGTCGATGAGCTCGACCAACGACCCGTTCTCGCAGCTGCTCTACCCGATGCTGCGCGAGCAACCATCGGTTGACGCCTCGGTCATCACCCAGCTCTCGCGTGCCCCGCTGCAGAAGTCCGCTGAGAGCAATGCCTTACGGCACCAGCTCTTCGATGCATCGGCCGACCAGATCGTGAGCTGCGCACGCGCCATCTCCACAGCTGTTGCCGGTGGCGGTCGCGTGCTCGCCTGCGGCAACGGTGGCAGCGCCACCTCGGCTGCGGACATCGTGTCCGAGCTGCTCCGCCCATCGGGCGCGGGCCCTGCCATCGGCGCCCTCTCGCTCACCGCCGACATCGCCGTGGTCACAGCGATCGGCAACGACGTCAGCTACGACGACGTCTTCGTCAGGCAGCTGCTCGCTCTCGGTCGCAGCGGCGACGTGGTGCTGGCGATCTCGACCAGCGGCAACTCAGAGAACCTGGTTCGCGCCGTGCGCGAGGCCAGGCGGCTGCGAATGCTCACCGTGGGCATCGCCGGCCATGATGGTGGCCGGATGCGCGCCGACGGCGTCGTCGACCACCTCTTCATCGTTCCTTCGACAAGTGTCCATCGCATCCAGGAGGTGCAGACAACGCTGTACCACCTCCTCTTCGAGCTGGTGCAGCAACATCTCATGGAGGTTCCCACATGTGCCTAGCGATTCCCGCCAAGCTCGTGGAGTACGTCGATGGCGATCGCAATTACGGGAGGGTGGAGCTTGGCGGCGTGCGCCGTCAGGTCAACACCTCACTGCTCGTTGGCGAGGACGCCGCTGAGCCCGGTGACTACGTGCTCGTGCACGTCGGTTTCGCCCTCAGCGCCATCAGCGAGGCCGAAGCCAACGAGACCATGCGCATCCTCGAATCGATGGGGCCCGCCTATGACGACGAGCTGCAGCAGATCCGCCAGTCGGAGGCGATGGAGATCGAGCTCGTCGGTCCCGACTACCGCAAGCAGGTGATTGAGATATGAAGTTCGCCGACGAGTTTCGCGACGCCGATCTGGCTCGGTCGCTGGCGACGCGCATCGGCGCTGAGGCCGGCGACAAGCACTGGAAGATCATGGAGGTGTGCGGCGGTCATACGCACACCATCTTCAAGTACGGCATCGAAGATCTCCTGCCCAGCAACGTCGAGCTGGTGCACGGCCCCGGCTGTCCCGTGTGTGTCATCCCCATGGGCCGCCTCGACGACGGCATCGCCCTGGCTCGCGACCACGACATCATCTTCACCTGCTTCGGCGACCTGATGCGCGTGCCGGGCAGCCACGGCAGCCTGCTCGACGCCAAGGCCGCCGGCGCCGACGTGCGCATGGTGTACTCGCCGCTGGACGCGCTCAAGATCGCCCGCGAGAACCCCGACAGGCGCGTGGTGTTCTACGCGATCGGGTTCGAGACCACCGCGCCGTCGACCGCGCTGACGTTGATGCGCGCCAAGGCCGAGGGTCTGCGCAACTTTTTCGTGTTCTGCAACCACGTCACCATCATCCCGCCGATGAAGGCGATCCTCGACTCGCC